>CAZETS010000084.1:0-19769 GCA_964515335.1 uncultured Spirochaetaceae bacterium | reverse complement strand
GCGTAACCCGAAGCCCCTCCACCGAGGCCTGAGTCGGACGCGACCCCGCCGCCGACCGCCCGCCCTCCGCGCGTAACCCGAAGCCCCCCCTCAGGAGAGCGCCCCGATCGGCCGATCCACGTTCCGTGATGGCCTCTGCCGAGCGCCGGAGCGACGGTGAACCGCGGATCCTCGTCGTCGAGGACAACGATGCACTGCGTCGCGGCATCGCGATCTCGCTCGGAGATCGGCTCGGCGAGGTCGCCGAGCAGAGTCACGGCGAGGCGGCGGTGGTCCACATCGCCGACCCCAAGTCGCCGGTGTACGACGTCGTTCTCACCGACCTGAGGTTGCCGGGCGCCGACGGCCTGACCGTGCTCCGCGCGGCCCTCGAGCGCGACGCGGGGACGCGGGTCGTCGTAATGAGCGCGTACGCGAGCGTCGAGACCGCGGTCGAGGCCATGCGGCTCGGGGCCTTCGATGTCATCCAGAAACCCTTCGATCCCGGTCAGCTCGAGCTGCGCATCGCCCGCGCCCTGGAGTCGCGGCCGCGCACCTCGGTTCCGGCGGTCGGAGTCGCGGATGCCGCCGTCGTCTCGGCCGACGAGATGGTGCTCGAGAGCAAGGCGATGCGGGACGCGGTCGAACTCGCCGAGCAGATCGCCACCACACGCTCGACCGTGCTCGTCACCGGTGAGACGGGCACCGGCAAGGAGCTGATCGCAGGCCTGATCCACGGCCGCTCGCCGCGCGCGTCTCGGCCCTTCGTCAAGGTCAACTGCGCGGCTCTGCCCCAGACGCTGCTCGAGTCCGAGCTCTTCGGGCACGAGCGCGGCGCGTTCACCGGTGCGGACCGCCTGCGCGTCGGACGCTTCGAAGAGGCGAGCGGCGGCACGCTCTTTCTCGACGAGATCGGCGAACTCAGCCTCGCCACCCAGGCCAAGCTGCTGCGTGTGCTGCAGGACCAGGAGTTCTATCGGCTCGGGGGCACGCAGCCGTTGCGGACGGACGCGCGGCTGGTCGCTGCAACCAATCGCGACCTCGGCGCGGCGATCCGCTCGGGTGGGTTCCGCGAGGATCTCTACTACCGCCTCGATGTGATCGGGATCCACCTGTCTCCGCTTCGCGAGCGACCCGACGACCTCGCCGCGTTGTGCGAGCGCTTCGTCCGCCGGCTGTCCGCCGAGCACGGCCGCCCGATCGACGGGCTCAGCGAGGCGGCGTGGGAGCGCATTCGTGCGCATGCCTGGCCCGGCAACGTTCGCGAGCTGCAGAACGTGTTGGAGCGCGCCGTGCTCACGTGTGCGTCCCGCCGTCTCGAAGCGGCCGATCTGGCGCTCGGCCCGGTCGGCGACGGCGCGCAGGCGGCCGCTGCTTCGCTTCCCTTCGATCCGTCGCGCGCGGCGGCGGCCGCGGGGCTCGACCAGGCGGAGCGCGCGCTGGTGCTGGCGGCGCTCGAGCGGGCGGGTTGGGTCCAGAAGGATGCGGCCAAGCAGTTGCAGGTGTCTCCGCGGAAGCTCAACTACATGATTCGCAAGATGGGCATCACCCACCCGTCGTGGCGAAGGAACCGCGGGCCCGAGCCCGTGGGCTCTGGGCGCTCCGAAGACTGAGTTCGCGTGCACGGGGAACCCGAGCCCGCCCGCAGGTGTCGGTGCCGCTCGGCTGGACCGCGTGTGAGGCCTCGGGCACCACGGCCCCCGCTGGAATTTCGTCCGCGGATACGGCAGCTTAACGTCGGCCTCTTCCGGGGGATCGACGGCGCTGCTGCGCCGAAACGGGGAAACGAAATGGCGACCAAGAGCCTTCGACCGACACGACTTCCCGCGCTGCTCGGCGCGCTCGCGCTGGTGTTCGGCGTGACCGCCTGCCAGAGCGACACCGAGAAGCTCGACGGCTTCATGGCGCGCGGTGACGAGTACAGGGAGGCCGAGCAGTACGACGAGGCCATCATCGAGTATCGCAACGCGCTGCAGATCGATCCGAATCACGCGGACGCCCACGAGGGCCTCGCCGAGGCGTATCTCAATACCGAGCAGCTCTCGGAGGGCTATTGGGAACTCGGCGAGACGATCCGGCTCGATCCCGAGAACATCGATGCCCGATTGTCCTACGCGGCCTTGTCGCTGGCCGCCAAGCGTCTGGACGAGGTGCTCGAGCAGTCCGAGGCGATCGTCGCCATGGACCCCGAGCGCGCCGCGGGCCAGCTGATGCTCGGCCAGGCCTACCTGGGTCTCGACCGCAGCGACGAGGCCGAGGCGCCGTTTCGCCGGGCCATCGAGCTGGAGCCGGATGACGGCGGGTACCGCATGCTGGTGGGCGCCTACTACGGTTCGCGCGGCGACCTGGACGAGGCCGAGAAGCATTTCCGCGCAGGGGTCGAGCGCGATCCCTCGCCGGGGCTCTGGTCGATGCTCGGAAGGCTGCTGCTCGATCGGGAGCGCTCCGACGAGGCCGAGCAGGCGTTTCTCAGCGCGCTCGATCAGGCCTACGTCGAGGCCGGGGAGGCCGGGCCCGACGAGCCCGAGCCCATCGAGGTCAGCCAGGCCTACCAGAATCTGGCGAGCTTCTACTTCCAGCAGGATCAGCCCGACCGGGGTGTCGAGACCCTGAAGCTCGGCATCGAGAAGGCGCAAAATCGCAGTGAGCTGATCTCCCTGCTTTCTCGCTACTACCGTTCGCAGGGCGACGACGAGGCGGCCAACGATCTGATGGTGGCTGCGACGGAGCTCGATCCGACGGATCCGATGCCCTTCCTGACGGTGTCGAACCTGCGCGGCCAGGAGGGCGATCTCGAGGGCGCGTTCGAGTATGCCGAGAAGGCGCTGGCCGCCGACCCGACGCACGTGAAGGCGCGATTGCGCAAGGCCGAGGTGCTGATCGATCTCGGCGTCAGCGGGGAGGACACCGGTCGCATCGCCGAGGGACGCGCGCTCGTAGAGGAGGTCCTGGCCGAGGACGCCACGAATCCGGACGGGCTGTTCGTGCTGTCCAAGATCGAGATCGCCTCGGGAAACGCCGACGCGGGGATCGAGGCGGTGCGGGCCGCACTCGACGGCCGGCCGAACTGGCCTCAGGGGCACTTCATTCTGGGCTCGGCGCTGATTCTCAAGGGCGAGAAGCAGCGCGCGCGGGCCGAGTTGGCCCGCGCCGTCGAGCTCGAGCCGGCGCTCACCGACGCGCGCCGGATGCTGGTGCAGATCCACGCCGACCTCGGGGAGCACGAGTACGCGATCGAGAACGGCCGGAGCTACCTGCGCGCCCGGCCCGACGACGATCGCACGCGCATCGTGGTCGCCCAGAGCCTCGTGCGGCTCGGAAAGGTCGATGAGGCGATGTCGCTGATCGGGAGGATTCCCGAGGAGCGGCGCAGTGTCGACGTCCTCTTTGCGATTGGCCGACTGCAGGCCGCGCAGGGCGACCTGGCTGCGGCACGCGCCGCGATGATGGCGGCCAACGAGCAGCAGCCCAACAACGCGCGTATCCTGAACGTGCTGCTCGCCATCGACCGGGCCGAGGGCAAGCTCAGTCACTCGATCAAGCGGGTCGACGATGCCGTCGAGGCGTCACCCGACGACGCCGAGCTGCATCGATTGAGGGGCCTCATCGGCCTCGCGTCCGGCAACCTGGATGTCGCCGAGAAGTCGCTCCTGAAGGCGATCGAGATCGACCCCAGCAACCTCTCCGCCTACCAGACCCTCGCTCAGCTCTATGCCGGCACCGGGCGCACCTCCGAGACGATTGCGCTCTACGAGACGGCAGTCGAGAAACAGCCGGAGAACGCCGGCGCCCATCACTTTCTCGGCGTGCTGTACGAGATGTCGGGCGACCGCGACAAGGCGCGCGTCCAGTACGAAGCGGCGCTCGAGTACGATCCGAGCCTCGGCGAGTCGAAGAACAACCTCGCCTACCTGATGGCCGAGACGGGGCAGGACCTCGATCGCGCCCTGAAGCTGGCCCAGGAAGCGAAGGCCGCGATGCCCGACAGCGCGAACGCGGCCGACACGCTCGGCTGGGTGCTCTACAAGCGTGGCGTGGCGTCGGCGGCCGTCGGCTATCTGCGCGAGGCCGTGCAGGTCGCCGACAAGGACGACCCGACGATCGGCGAGATCCGCACGCACCTGTCGATGGCCTACGAGGCGACGGGCGACGTCGACAAGGCGATCGAGTCACTCGAGATGGCCCTCGCCGACCTCGAGCGGCTGAAGGAGAGCGGCCGGCTGCGGCAGGATCCGCCCTGGGCCGAGAGTGCGCGAACCAACATCGATCGCATGAAGAGCGCCGGCTGAGCGCTGCGGAGCGGGCCACCGGGCCCGCTCGGGCCGGTACGAAAGGCCCGCCTCCCCGAAGGGAGGCGGGCCTTTGGCTTTCCGGCCGGCATCAAGACCGGCCGCGGGACCGCCGATAGGTTCGCAGATCTCTTGCGTGCGGTCCGCTGGCCGGGCCGCCGGGGTGCGGCGTGGTGCGCGCGCTCGATGGAGGGTTTGAATGAGTTCCTGGACGCTTCTCGTAGTCGTCGGTTGGCTGGCGATGTCGGCTCCCGCGCTCGCGGTGGAGGGCGCCTCGGGCGCCGCCGACCCGAGCCTTGCGCCCGCGGCGGAGCCGTCCGCCGCACCCGTGTCCGACGACTCGCCGGAGTGGGAAGGCGCGGCGGAACCGGTTCCCGCGGAGCCCGTACGCTCGGAGAGCGAGCCGTCGAGCCCGACGGCGGGCCTCGGTCCCGAGGCTGTCGACGAGCACGGACACGTCGGCCGCATCCACACGGTGGTGTCGGGTGACACGCTGTGGGAGGTCTCGACCGCCTACCTCGGCACGCCGTGGGTGTGGCCGTCGATCTGGCAGGAGAACGACGACATCTCGAACCCGCACCTGATCCTGCCCGGAGATCACATCTGGATCAGCGCCGGTGAGATGCGCAAGATCACCCGGGAGGAGGCCGACGAGATGCTCGCGGCCGACGAACCCATCGTCGAGCCGGCCGCCCCCGCCTGGGATCCGACCGAAGACGAGGCCGACCTGCTGGCCGACGACGTCCCGGCCGCGATGGACCCGCTGTCTCTCCCCGTCCCGCTCGCCCCGAACACCGACGCCGAAACCGGCCGGACCGTTCGGGTGGCCGAGCGCGAGGCCATGGGCTTCGTGTCGGGCGAGTCGATCGACGCCGCGACGAGCATCGTCGGCAGCCCGAGCCCGCGCACCTGGCTGGCGGACGGCGACCGGATCTACCTCGGCATGGGCGAGGGACGTGTCTCGGTGGGCGACGAGTTCACCGTGTTCCGAGATGCCGAGCCCGTGAAGGACCTCGATGACGGTCGACTGCTCGGCTACCACGTCGACATCCTCGGCTGGGCGGTGGTGCGGGAGGTCGAGGGCGAGAGCTCGATCGCCGAGATCCGCATGTCGCACTCGGAGATCGAGCGCGGCGATCAGGTCATCCCGCGACTGGTCCCGCCGCCGACGGTCCCGATCCGCGCCACGCCGGACGGCATCGACGGCAAGATCGTGTTCATGCCCGCGGATCGCACCCAGATGGGCTCGAGCGACCACGTCTACCTGAATCGCGGCGCGCTCCACGGATTCGAGGTGGGCTCGCAGGTGGAGGTGTACACCGCGGGTCGACTCCGCCGGGACAAGGTGAGCGGCCAGCAGGTGATGACGCCCGATCACGTCGACGCGCGGATGGTGCTCGTCGAGGTGAAGCCGGACACCTCCGTCGCCTACATCGTGTACGCCGAGCGCGAGCTCGAGATCGGCGACACCGTGCGTGCCACGGCGAGGCAGATCGTCAGCCGCTGAACGCGGCCGCAGAGTGCGTCCCGAACGGGCCGGCCCTTCCGGGGGCCGGCCCGTTCACGTTCGGGGTCCGATCGTTCACGGTTTCGGGTCGGCGGGGAACCGCTACGCACTCGCAACCCGGTCCCTGGGAGCCTCCCCGTGGTGAGCCGTACGCGTGCGGGCGGCGAGACCGATCGGCCCGCCGTCCTCGACCCGCGCGACGAGAACGGCGGCCGACCGGCCGTCGTCGAGGCGTGGCTGGCGCTTCAGGACGCGCTCTGTTTCCAACCCGCCCGCGCGACCGAGTGGCTCGCCGCGGAGCGGGGTGACGCGCGGCGCGCGCTCGCGCGGGCCCCGGTCGACGGGGGGAGACCCGGCCGCAGCGAGCTGGCGCGGCGCCGGCGGCTGCTCGCGCGACTCGGTGTCCTGGTCGTGCCGCAGCTCTGGGACGGCTACCCGCCGGCGCTGCGGCTGATCCCCGATCCGCCGCCGGTGCTGCTGGTGCGCGGCCGCCTCGAGGTGCTGCACCGGCCCGCGGTCGCCGTGGTCGGTGCGCGGGCGGCCACCACCTACGGACTCGACATCGCCCGCAGGCTCGGCGCCGGCCTGGCTCGCAGTGGCGCCGTCGTGGTGTCCGGCCTGGCCCGGGGCATCGATGCGGCGGCCCACGAGGGCGCGCTCGAGGCCGGGGGCGCGACGGTCGCTGTGCTGGCCTGCGGGCCGGACGTCGTCTACCCGCCCGAGCACGCCCGCCTGGCCGAGCGCGTCGCCGCCGCCGGCGCGGTGGTCACCGAGCTTCCGCCGGGCTGCCCCCCGCTGCGTTACCACTTCCCGCTGCGAAACCGCGTGATCAGCGGACTCTCGCGTGGCGTCGTGGTCGTCGAGGCGCGGGCAAAGAGCGGCTCGTTGATCACCGCGCGCCACGCCCTCGACCAGGGCCGCGAGGTGATGGCGGTGCCGGGGCCGGTCACCGCCGCGGCCAGCGCGGGTCCGAACGCCCTGCTGCGCGACGGGGCCCGCCCGGTCGTCGAGCTGCGTGATGCGATCGAGACGTTCGGCCTGCGCGCTTCGCCGGCTCGCGCGGGTGGGAGCGGCGCGGCCGGCACCGCGGCGCTCCCCGAGCCGGAGGATCCCGAGGCTGCCCGCCTGCTGGCGCTCGTCCGCGAGGCCCCGGCCACCCGCGAGCAGCTGCAGGCGCGGCTCGGCTGGTCGCCTCGCGAGCTGGCGTTGCGGCTCCTGGAGCTCGAGATGGCGGGCCTCGCGGTCGCCGACCGGGACGGACGCCTGCGGGCCGTGATGCCGGGGGCCCCGTGAGAGCCGGGTCGCGGCTCCCCGAGGGAATCGCGGCGCGCATGGGCTACCCTGGCGTGCACCGGCCGGGCGCCCGCCCGCCGCGCCCCCCGAAACCGCACCGGATCGTCGACCGTCCCGCCCGGCCGGGTCCGCGGACAGCGTCGCCGCTTCGGCGCATGCCCAGACAGGGGCGACCGGTGCTGCCGGCACGAGCGCCCGACGGAGGTCCGCGAGCATGACGAGCCAGAGCGACCGGCCGGAGCCGGCCGGTCCGCCGCCGTCCGAGCCCGTGGTCGTCGTCGGGGGCGGGCTCGCCGGGTGCGAGGCCGCCTGGCAGCTCGCGCGGCGCGGCGTCGACGTGGTGCTCTACGACATGAAGCCGCAGCGCCGCTCGCCCGCGCACGTCTCCGACGATCTGGCCGAGCTGGTCTGCAGCAACTCGCTGCGCGCGGCGGCGACCCACAACGCCGTTGGGCTCCTCAAGGAGGAGATGCGTCGGCTGGGCTCGCTCGTCCTGCAGGCCGCCGACGCCTACGCCGTACCGGCGGGCCGCGCGCTCGCCGTCGACCGCACCCTGTTCGCGAAGCACGTCACCGAGGCGGTCAGCGGCCACCCGCGCATCGAGGTGCGCCGTGAGCTGGTTCCGCGCGTGCCGGATGCGTCGCGCGTCGTCCTCGCCACGGGGCCGCTCACCGCGCCCGAGCTCGCCCGCGACCTCCAGTCGCTGCTCGGCGACGAGACGCTCTACTTCTACGACGCGATCGCCCCCACGATCCACGCCGACTCGATCGACCACGGCGTCGCGTTTCGCGCCTCGCGCTGGGAGGAGGGCGAGGGCGACTACCTCAATCTGGCCCTCGATCGCGACGCCTACGAGCGCTTCGTCGACGAGCTGCTGGTGGCCGAGACGGTGCCGCTGCACGCCTTCGAGGCCGCGCTCTACTTCGAGGGCTGCCTGCCCATCGAGGAGATGGCGCGACGCGGCCGCCAGACGCTGGCCTACGGCCCGCTCAAGCCCGTGGGGCTCTCCGATCCCCGCACCGGCAAGCGCCCCTACGCTGTCGTGCAGCTGCGTCAGGAGGATTCGGCGGGCCTGCTCTACAACCTGGTCGGATTCCAGACGAAGCTCAGGATCGGCGAGCAGAAGCGCCTCTTCCGCTCGCTGCCGGGACTCGAGAAGGCCGTGTTCGCCCGCTTCGGCTCGGTGCACCGCAACACCTATCTGAACGCACCGCGGCTGCTCGCGCCGAGTCTCGAGCTGCGCGAGCGGCCCGGGCTCTACGTCGCCGGGCAGATGGCCGGCGTCGAGGGCTACGTCGAGTCGGCGGCGCTCGGTGGCCTGGTCGGCGTGAACGCCGCGCGAAGTGCGCGGGGCGAGCCGCCGGAAAGCGTGCCGCGCGAGTCCGCGCACGGTGCGCTGCTCGCCCACCTCGCCGACGCGAACCCGCGCCACTTCCAGCCGATGAACGTGAACTTCGGCCTGTTCCCGCCGCTGCCCCGCGACGCGGGTGACGGACGCCGCAAGCTCCCCAAGCGCGAGAAGTACGAGCGCCTCGCCGCGCGGGCGATCGCGTCCATCGACGCCTACGCGGAGCGCGTGAGGCCGCGGCCGGCATGACGTTCGCGTCCGCGATCGCCGACTTCGCGCGGTACCTGAGTGCCGAGCGCGGCCTGTCCGATCACACGCGACGCGCCTACGTGTCCGACGTGGAGCAGCTCGCCGTCTTCCTGGGCGAGGCGGCGCGTCCCGAGCAGGTGACGCGCGACGCGCTGCGCGATTGGTTGGCATCGCTGCACGGCGACCGGCACCCGGCGACGCTGGCGCGCCGACTCGCCGGCGCGCGGGCCTTCTTCCGCTTCCTGCTGCGCGAGGGCCGGGTCGATCGCGATCCCACGGCCGGGATGCCCCTGCCCAAGGGGCCGCGCCAGCCGCCGCACCCGCTCTCGGTGGACGACTGCTGGACGCTGGCCGAGCACGCTCCCAGCGCGGAGGAAGAGTCCGAGACGCCGGCGCGACGCTGCGCGCGGATCCGCGACCGGGCGATCGTCGAGTTGCTCTACGGCGCAGGGATCCGGGTCGGAGAGCTGGTTGCCCTCGACGTGCGCGACGTCGATCTGCAGCGTGGCGACGTGCGCGTGCTCGGCAAGGGGGGCAAGGAGCGCGTCGTGCCGCTGCCGGCGGCCGCGCGGGCGGCCCTCGCTGCCTGGCTGGACGAGCGTCGCCGGCCCGGTGTGCTCGGTGAGCCGCTCTTCGTCTCGGTGCGCCGGCTGCGCTCCGCCGACCCGCGGCGGCTCGGCGCCCGGGACGTGCGGCGCGTGCTCGAGCGCCGCGCCCGCTCGGGGGGCCTGTACGACCACGTGCACCCCCACAAGCTGCGCCACAGCTACGCGACCCATCTGCTCGACATGGGCGCCGACCTGCGCGAGATCCAGGAGCTGCTCGGCCACGCGAGCCTCTCGACCACGCAGAAGTACACGGCGGTCTCGGTGGAACATCTGCGCCAGGTGTACGACAGTGCCCACCCCCGCGCGCAGGCCGCCAGTCCCAGCCGGTCGCGCGACCGGGCGGGCGAAGCCGGCGGCGGGAAGGCCGGCAGACGGAGGAAGCGGGGATGAGTGCAGGCGGTCTCGAGCTGCGGGCCACCACCGCGGTGGCGGTGTTGCGCGGTGGCCGCGTCGCGATCGCGGGCGACGGCCAGGTGACCGTCGGCCAGATGGTGATGAAGCAGGGCGCCGAGAAGGTGCGCAAGATCGCCAAGGGCCGCGCGGTGGTCGGCTTCGCGGGCGGCGCGGCGGACGCCCTGACGCTGCTCGAGCGCCTCGAGGCGAAGTTCGAGACCTATCCCGGCAACGTCCGGCGCGCGGCGGTCGAGCTGGCTCGCGACTGGCGGACCGACCGCATGCTGCGCCGCCTCGAGGCCATGATGATCGTGGGCGACCCGGAGACACTGCTCATCGTGTCGGGCAACGGCGACGTGATCGAGCCCGACGACGGCGTGGTGGCGATCGGCTCGGGCGGGTCGTACGCGCTGGCTGCCGCGCGCGCGCTCATCGCCCACACCGAGCTCGAAGCCGAGCAGGTCGTCACCGAGGCGCTGCGCATCGCCGCCGACATTTGCATCTACACCAACGACTCGATCAAGGTGGTCTCGCTGCCGTGAGCGACGCAAAAGAGCTTCCCACATTCACCCCGCGCGAGATCGTCTCCGAACTCGACCGCTACATCGTCGGACAGCGCGAGGCCAAGCGCGCCGTCGCCATCGCGCTTCGCAACCAGTGGCGAAGGCAGCGGGTGCCGGACGACCTGCGCGACGAGATCGCGCCCAAGAACATCGTGATGATCGGGGCCACGGGCGTCGGCAAGACCGAGATCGCGCGGCGACTTGCGAAGCTCGCCCAGGCGCCCTTCATCAAGGTCGAGGCGTCCAAGTTCACCGAGGTCGGCTACGTGGGGCGCGACGTCGAGTCGATCATCCGCGACCTCACCGAGCTTGCCGTCGCGATGGTGACCGAGGAGCGCAAGCGCGCCGTCACGAGCAAGGCCGAGGAACGCGCCGAGGAGCGCATCCTCGACGCGCTGCTGCCGCCGCCGCCGATCGCCGGTCCGCCCGAGGGCGCCGGCCCCGAGCCGCAGAGCGAGACGCGCGAGAAGCTTCGCAAGCTGCTCCGACTCGGTGAGCTGGACGATCGCGAGATCGACGTCGAGCTGTCCGAGGATGCCGGCGGGCCGTCGCTGTCGATCATGACGCCGCAGGGCGTCGAAGAGATGGGCGTGCAGTTCAAGGACCTGCTCGGCGGCATGTTTCCGCAGAAGACGAGGCGCCGGCGCATGCGCATCGCCGAGGCGCGCAACGCCTACGCGAACGAGGAGGCCACGCAGCTCGTCGACGCCGAGGAAGTGCGTGAGGCGGCGGTGGCGCGGGTCGAGCAGGGCGGCATCGTGTTCATCGACGAGATCGACAAGGTCGCCGTCGGCAGTGGCGGCAAGCAGGGGCCCGACGTCTCGCGCGAGGGCGTACAGCGCGACCTGCTGCCGATCGTCGAGGGCTCGACGGTGCAGACCAAGCACGGCCCGGTGACGACCGACCACATCCTGTTCATCGCCGCGGGGGCGTTCCACCTCGCGAAGCCGTCTGATCTGATCCCCGAGCTGCAGGGCCGCTTTCCGATCCGAGTCGAGCTGGCCAGCCTCACGCGCGACGATCTGGTGCGTATTCTCACGGAGCCGACCAACTCGCTGGTGCGCCAGTACACCGCGCTGCTCGCCACCGAGGGGGTCGAGCTCTCGTTCGAGCAGTCGGGGGTCGACGCCGTCGCCGACGTGGCCGCCACCGTCAACGAGCGAAGCGCCGACATCGGTGCGCGGCGCCTCCACACCATTCTCGAGCGGCTGCTCGAGGAGCTGAGCTTCGAGGCGCCGGACCTGCCGTCGAAGCAGGTGGTGGTCGACGCCGACATGGTGAACGCGCGCCTCGGAGATCTGGTCGAGGACGCCGATCTCTCGCAGTACATTCTCTGAGCGAAGCCGAGCGCCGCGAGCAGAGCCCGGCGACCGCATCGCCGTGACGGCGGGCCGGGGCGAGGTGGCATCGGCACAGGTGGACGGAGGGGCTTCCATGGCGCAGCGGACACCCGGGATCCTCGTCGTGGACGGCGAGCTCTCGATCCGGGAGCAGATCGACGGGATCCTCGGCGAGGCCGGCCTCGACCGGGTCTGCGTGTGCGATGGGGCCGCGGCCCTCGAGGCCGCCGCCGATGCCTCCATCGGCGTGGTGTTGCTCGACGCCGGCCTGCCCGACGTCGACGGGGACACGCCGCTCGAGCGCCTGCTCGCGCTACGCCCGGCCCTGCGCGTGATCGCGCTTGCGGGAGCGGCCGACGAGGAGCGCGTGCTCGGCGCGCTGCGCGCCGGCGCCTGCGACTACCTCGCGAAGCCGCTGCACGCCGAGGAGCTGCTGCTTGCGGTCCAGCGGGCGGGCGAGAGCTTCGCGACGGGCAGCCACCTGACGCGACTGAGGGGCCGGCTCGGCCGGCTGGTCGCCCGCATCGAGGAGCTCGATGCCCGAGTCGGCGGACGCCGGGGCGAGGACCGGCTCTCGGTGGCGCGCGAGGGGATCGTGGAGGCCGCTTCGGAGGTGCTCGAGGCAGACAAGACCTCGCTGCTGCTGCTCGACGCCGACGCCGACGTGCTGCGCGTCGCGGCCTGGACGGGCCGCACCATGAAGCCCGAAGAGCTGGAGCCGGTCGACTCGGATAAGGGGGTGGCGGGCGGCGTCTTCGACCGGCGCGAGCCGCTGCTCGTCGTCGACTCGGCGGTCGATGCGCGGGTGACGGCGGTCGACCGGGAGGGCCGCTATCGGACGGGCTCCTTCGTCGCGGCGCCGATCTCCCGCGGCGCTGCGTCGATCGGCGTGGTGTGTGCCACCGATCGGACGTCGGGCGGCGAGTTCTCGCCGGAAGACCTCGAGCTGCTGCGCATCCTGGCCGCCCAGGCAGGCGCCCTGATCGCCTCCTCGCTGGGCGCTCTCGCCGACGACACGGTCGACGCCGAGTCCAGCGAAGCCGCGTCGGCAGTAGGCGAGGCAGACGTCGACGACGAGCAGGCGCCGCTCGACAGCGACGCCGAACTCGCTCGTGCGATCGCCCAGGCGGCCACCGACGAGGTCGAGGCCGAACGCGTTTTCGCGGGCGTCCTGAAGCCGCTCTCGGCGCTGCTGCCCGCGGCGCCGGTCTCGATCTTCGTGCTCGATCCCGCCGACGGCGAGCTGCGTCGTGAAGGTGAGTGCGACGGCGGCGTCGCGAGCGATCGCCAGCAGCTGGCGGTGGGTCGCGGCCTGACCGGCCACGTGCTGCAGACCGGGCAGCTCGTGGCGACCAACCGGCCCGACGCCGATCCGCGCTTCGACGCCGAGGTGGACACCCCGATGGACGGCCGCGTTCGTCCCTATCTCTGCCTGCCGCTCTCGCTGCGGGGAAAGGTGGTGGGCGTGTGCCGGGCATTCCTGCACGAAGGCACCGACCCCTCGGCGCGCAGCGGCGAGGTGATCGCGCCGGTGCTGTCGGCGGCAGTCCGCAATGCGCTCCTGTACCGTAGCCTCGTGGAGGCGATCGAAGACGTCGCGGATGCGCGGCGCGCCGCCCGAAGCTGATCCTGCGCCGTGTGGCCGGGGCTCCGGTCTGCTCGGACGATCGAGGAGCGAGGCGACCATGCAGACGCTGGTCGAAAAGGCGAAGGTCCTGATCGAGGCGCTGCCCTACATGCGGCGCTTCCTCGGGCGGACGATCGTCATCAAGTACGGCGGTCACGCCATGACCGACGCCGAGCTTCGCAGCTCGTTCGCCGTCGACGTGGTGTTGCTCAAGTTCATCGGGCTGCGGCCGGTCATCGTTCACGGTGGCGGTCCGCAGATCGCGTCGACGCTCGCGCGCTTCGGCAAGGAGTCGGAGTTCGTCGACGGCCTGCGGGTCACCGACGACGAGACCATGGAGGTCGTCGAGATGGTTCTCGGCGGCCGCGTCAACCGCGAGATCGTCGAGCTCGTCCAGCAGGGCGGGGGCCGGGCGGTGGGGCTGACCGGTAGCGATGGCGGACTGCTGCGGGTGCGCAAGAAGCAGGTCGGCGGCCACGATCTCGGCCGCGTGGGGGAGGTGTCCGAGGTGGACGCCCGGGTGCTGACGGCGATGTCGGATGCGGGCTTCATTCCCGTGGTCGCCCCGATCGGCGTCGATGAGAAGGGCGTCACCCACAACGTCAATGCCGACGAGGCGGCCGGCGCGATCGCCCGGGCCCTCGAAGCCGAGAAGCTGATGCTGCTGACCGACGTGGCGGGCGTGAAGGACGGGCAGGGCGAGCTGCTCAGCCAGCTCACCGTCGAGGAGACGCGAAAGCTCGTCGCCGAGGGGGTCATCCAGTCGGGCATGATTCCCAAGGTCGAGTGCTGTATCGACGCGCTCGCCGGCGGTGTGACGCGCACTCACATCGTCGACGGGCGGGTCCTTCACGCGATCCTGCTCGAGATCTTCACCGACGACTCGGGTGTGGGCACCTTGATCGTGCCGTGACGCGGGCCGGCGCACCGCGCCGGCCGGTCCGGGAGACGAAAGAAGAGAGGCATGCCGAAGGACTTCCTCAGCGTGGCGGATTGGAGCGCCGACGAGCTGCTGCGGATGCTCGACCGCGCCCAACGGCTGCGCGAGCTGCACGCGGCGGGTGAGCGGCCGCAGACCCTCGAAGGCCGCACCCTGGCGATGTACTTCGAGAAGCCGTCGCTGCGCACCCACGTGACCTTCGAAGCCGGCATGGCGCAGCTCGGCGGTCACGCAGTCCTGCTGCGGCCCGAGCAAGTCGGCATCGGGACGCGCGAGAGTCCGCGCGACGTGGCCCGCAACCTGTCGCGCTGGGTCGACGGCCTGATGGCCCGCACCTTCAGCCACACCCTCGTCGAGCAGCTCGCCGAGGAGGCCACGATCCCGATCATCAACGGGCTGACCGACCTGCTGCATCCGTGCCAGGCGATGGCGGACCTGCAGACCATCGCGGCCAGGGTGGAGCCTCGCGCGGCGACCGTCGCCTACGTGGGGGACGGCAACAACGTCGCGAACTCGCTCCTGCTGCTCGCCGGCGTGATCGGCATGAAGCTGCGCGTCGCCACGCCCGACAGCCACCGGCCGTCGGTGCGCGTCCAGCGCCGGGCCGAGGGGCTCGCGGCCGAGAGCGGCGCCGAGCTCTTCTGGGGCCCCGACCCGGTCGAGGCCGTGAAGGGTGCCGACTTCGTGTACACCGACACCTGGACCAGCATGGGCCAGGAGGCCGAGGCCGAGGCGCGTCGAGAGCTCTTCGCCGGCTACCAGGTGAACGACGCCCTGCTCGCCCATGCCCCGGACGCCTGGGTGATGCACTGCCTGCCGGCCCACCGCGGCGAGGAGATCACCGGCGAGATCCTCGACGGCGAGAAGAGCCTCGTCTACGAGCAGGCCGAGAACCGCCTCCACGCCCAGAAGGCGGTCCTCGAGCGGGTCATGCTGGGGGCGGCGGACGCCTGAACGGCGGCGCCCCTTGGGGTCGGTGCCGCCTGGGCCCGCCTGCGGGCAGCTCGCCCGCCGAAAGCGCGTCGGCGGGTCGATTCTGCCTGAGGCCCCCTCCCGCGCCGTCTCAGCTTTTCGTCTCGGGCCACCGATGAGCCGTGCGGTAGGGCGGACCAGGGGTGTCCGCCTGGAGACCGCGCATGTCCGTGGATCGGGACTCGGCAGAGGGCCTCCGGCGAATCCTTCGCCTCGCGCCGGACTGTGACCCGACGAAGCTGGCGCTGACGCCGGAGGAGGGCTTCCTGCTCTCGCGCATCGATGGTTGCTCGCCGTGGCGCCTGCTGCGGGAGATCGGAGGCATGGACCCCGACGAGGCCGACCTGTGCGTCGAAGGCTGGATCGCCAGCGGCATCGTGAAGGTCGAGGGCCTCGCCCCCGATCCGCCGAAGCGCGAGTCGCAGAAGCCCACCGCCGCTGCCGCGGCCGAGAGTGCGCGGCCGATTCCCAGCGAGGTCGACGAGACGTTGATCGACCCCACGCTCGACCTCGGCCTGGACGTGCAGCGCCGCATCCTCGAGTTCGAGTGCCGGCTGGGCCTGCCCTACCACGAGCTGCTCGGCGTCGACCCCGAGGCCGATCCGAAGGACGTCAAGCGCGCGTACTTCAAGCTGTCGCGCGAGTTCCACCCCGATCGCTACTTCCGCCGGCGCATCGCGGGCTACGAGGCGCGGCTGGACCGCATCTTCAAGCGGATCCTCGAGTCGTACGAGATCCTCTCCGATCCGGAATTGTACGCGAAGGTCGCCTCGCAGGACGCCGAGGCCGGCCTCGAAGCCGCCGGGGCGACCCCCGCCCCGAACCGGCCGCCGAGCAAGCTCGAGCGCCTTCGCCAGCGGATGCCGTTCCGCATCCCCGAGCAGCTGCTCGCCGAGCGGCGCCAGAAGGCCGCCGAGCTGTTCCGGGCCGCGCAGCTCTCCGAGTTCGCCGGCCAGCTCCAGGAGGCCGCTTCGAGCATCCGCCTGGCGATCAGCTTCGACCCCGCCGATCCCGAGTACCGTGCTGCGCTCGTCGACCTCCAGGCGCGGGTGGCCGAGAAGAAGGCCGCGGAGCTGCTCGAGGAGTGTACGGCCAACTTCACGGCCAACGGCGCTGGCCTCTCGAAGGTGCTGCGGCAGCTGGAAGAGGTCCTCCTCTACCGCCCGCACGATCCGCTGCTGAACGCGCGCGCGGCCCTGGTGGCGCTGCAGCTCGAGGACCTGGCCATGGCCGACGAGTACGCGCGCACCGCGCTCGAGCACAGTCCGGACGTGGCCGACTACCACGTGACAATGGGGCTCGTCCACAAGGCGAAGAGCGAGATCGGATACGCGAAGCGCGAGCTCGAGAAGGCGATCGAGCTCGCCCCCGAAGACTTACAGGCACGCAAGGCGCTGGCCTCGCTTCGGCTTGGTCGAGCAGTCTCCGCTCAGGAGGGACGTGATGGGTAGGGTGATCGGAATCGATCTGGGGACGACGAATTCGTGCGTCTCGGTGGTGGAGAACGGCCAGCCGGCGGTGATCCCGAACTCGGGCGGCTACAAGACCACGCCGTCGATTTTCGGCATCTCCCAGGACGGCAAGCGGCTGGTCGGTCACCTCGCCAAGCGGCAGGCGATCACGAACGCGCGCAACACGGTCTACGCCGCCAAGCGGCTGATCGGTCGCCGCTTCGATGCGCCCGAGGTGGAGCGCGCGATCGACCTCTGCCCGTACGAGATCGTGCGTGGACCGAACGACGACCCGCGTGTCAAGATCGGGGGCAAGACGTTCACGTGTCCCGAGATCTCGGGCCTCATCCTGCGCGAGATGAAGCGTGTCGCCGAGGAGTACCTCGGCGAGCCGGTCACCGAGGCGGTGATCACCTGCCCGGCGTACTTCAACGACACCCAGCGGCAGTCCACCAAGGACGCGGGCAAGATCGCCGGTCTCGAGGTCCTGCGGATCATCAACGAGCCGACGTCCGCGGCCCTCGCCTACGGGATGTCGCGCCCCGGCGAGGAGCAGATCGCCGTCTATGACCTCGGCGGCGGCACCTTCGACATCTCGATCCTCGAGATGAGCGAGGGCGTCATCGAGGTGCTCGCGACGGCGGGCAACACCTTCCTCGGAGGTGAGGACTTCGACCGCCGCATCGTCGCCCACCTCGTGAAGTGGTTCGAGGACAGCGAAGGCATCGATCTGCGCACCGACACGATGGCGTTGCAGAGGCTGAAGGACGCGGCCGAAAAGGCGAAGTGCGATCTGTCGCTGCGCGAGGCCACCGAGATCAACCTCCCCTTCATCGCGAGCGATCCGGAGGGGCCGCGGCACCTCAACTACGAGCTGACCCGCGAGACCCTCGAGCAGCTGGTCCACGACATCGTGCAGGGCACGCTGAAGAGCGTTGAGCAGTGCGTGCAGGACGCCGGCCTCACGCCGGCTGACATCGACCAGGTGGTGCTGGTCGGCGGCCAGACCCGCATGCCGCTCGTCCAGCAGGCGGTCACCGACTACTTCGGCAAGCGGCCCCACAAGGGCGTGAACCCGGACGAGGTGGTGGCGCTGGGCGCCGCCGTGCAGGGCTCGGCGCTCGTCGAGGACGAGCAGGACGTGCTGCTGCTCGACGTGACGCCGCTGTCCCTCGGCATCAGCACCTACGGCGGACACTTCGCCCGCTTGATCGATCGCAACACGACGGTGCCCGTCACCAAGGCGCACATCTTCACGACCACGCGCGACGATCAGTCGGCGGTGAAGATCCGCGTCCTCCAGGGCGAGAGCGACCTGGCGGCGGAGAACGATCTGCTCGGGGAGTTCGTGCTGGCGGGCATCCGTCCGGCGCCCAAGGGCGAGCCCGAGATCGAGGTCAGCTTCGATATCGACGCGAACGGCATCGTGAGCGTCTCGGCTCGAGATCTGGCCACAGGCAAGGAGCAGTCGATCACGGTCAACTCGACCAGCACGCTCTCCGAGAGCGAGCTCGAGCAGATCATCGAAGAGCAGGAGCTCTACGAGGTGCAGCTCAAGGGCTGATCGGCGATGTCAGAGAGCCAGGAAGTCACGATACAGCGCCTGCTGCGCGAGGGACTCGATCTCTACGGTGTAGACGAAGTCAGTGCCGCGATCGTCACATGGCAGAAGGTGCTCGAGATCGATCCGGGCAACGCCGAGGCGCTCGACTATCTGCGCACGGCCGATCGTCGCCAGCATCCACGCGATCCGGCGCCGACCGCCGCCGCGTCGTCGACGAGAACGAGCCACAATGTGACCGCCCGGGCGGCCCGGCTGTTGCTGCGGCAGGGCGACTTCGCCGCCGCGGTGGGACTGCTCGAATCCATCACCGGGCCCGACAGCCACAGCCTCGACCACCAGGCGATCCTCGATCTCTCGCGTGGCTGCCTGTACGCAGAGCTCTGCGAGCGGGTCGGGCGTCTCGACCGCGTACCGCGCGCGCGTGGCGAGGCGGGCGACCCCGAGCAGTTGGGCCTCCCCGCGAACGCCGGCCTGGTGCTGTCGATGATCGACGGTGAGATCTGTCTCGAGGATCTGGTCGCTATGTCGGGCATGGATGCCCTGGATGCCCTCCAGGCGGTGTGCGACATGCTCGACGCCGGCGTCGTCGAGATGGAGGGTTAGCGACGTGTCGGCGACGGGCGGCGTGACCTCCCTGTTGAACTTCCTCGATGCGCCGATCGTGGTCGGCGATCCCGAGGGCAACGTCATCTACGTGAACCCCGCGTACGAGCGCGCCTTCGGCAAGACCGTCGAGGAGTCGCTGGGCGTGCCGCTCGCGATGCTCTTCGAAGGGGGAGGGCGCGAGGCGATTCTGCGCGCGGTCGCCGAGGTATGCTCGCAGGGTCACTCGGTGGACTTCAGGCTCAGGGAGCGCGGGGCCTGGCTCGGCCTGGCCTCACCGATCGAGGCCGACCGCGATCGTGTCGGTGTGGTGATGCTGCTGACGCGCGAGCCGGTCCCGGACGATCACCTGCTCGCCCTCCAGGCCGAGCTCGGCGAGCCCCTCGACGAGGCCCAGCAGGCCCTCGAGGAGCTGCTCGAGCAGACCGGCGGACGACGCGCCGAGCGCTACCGCATGCTGGTCGAGCGCGGCACCGCGGCCCTCGAGCGCGCCCGCAAGTGGAACGACGAGCTGCACCGCATGCTCCGCGGCCACGGGCCAACCGCCGCCGCCACTCTCGATCCCGTGCGCGTGGCTCGCCAGGTGGTGGCCCGGCTGTCGGACGATCTCGAGGGCGAAGCCGTGTCGTTGCGCCTGCTGGCCCCGCCGCAGCTGCCGCGCGCCAGCGGTGACGCGACGATCCTCGAGACGGCCCTCACGCGACTCATCCGGCATCGCTCGGCCGACAGGCACCTGACCCCGCTGGTCACGCTCTCGGTGCGCCGGGTCGGCGATGACGAGCGGGGAACCGTGGCCTTCTCGGTCGTCGACCAGCCGATCCGTCGGGCTCGGGATGAGGAAGCAGGTGCGCGGGACGACGAAGTGGGTTTCGAGACGCGCGCGGTGCGCGCCACCGTGTCCGTTCTCGGCGGTCGTGTCACCACGTTCAGCGAGCCGTCGGTGGGCCGGGTGACGACGATCGAGCTGAAGGTGGCGCCGGGAGCCTAGAGGGCTTCGGGAGACGTGCGGGGGCGGTCGGTCGGCGGCGGGGTCGCGTCCGACT
>CAZETS010000083.1:0-20764 GCA_964515335.1 uncultured Spirochaetaceae bacterium | reverse complement strand
ACGTCTACGGGTTCGGAGAGGCCGAGCTGCGCAGGAGCGGCACGATGAGGCCCTCTCAGAAGGCAAAACGGGCCCGACTCGAAAGGCAGCACGGACGTCCCGCCCCCCAGGCCACCCGGGACAGCGTCAAGGAACTGGTCGGCCGGATCGTGCCACCCGGGGCCTCGGCGACGATCCTCTCGGACGAGCACCAGAGCTACCCGAGGGCTCTGCGGCAGCTCCCGGACCGGACCATCCAGCACGAGACGACCTCGTCGAAGGCGAGCCGGACGACGCAGAACCCGCTGTTCCCGGTGAACCTGGCGGATCTGCTGCTGCGCCACAGCAGTGCGAACCACAAACGGGAGACGATCGCGTTCTCGAAGCGTCGGCAGGGGGCGCTCTACCGGATGGCCATCTTTGCGGTGTGGCGCAACTACGTGAAGTCGACCTCGGAGAACCGGAGGGATGAGCCACCGGGGGTGACGATCGGGGTGATCGGGAAACGGCTCACGGTTCGCGCGATCCTCAAGACCCGATTGGTTCCCCGGAAGCGGGAGCTCTCGCCCTGGCTCGAGCGGTGCTACTGGGGACGGATCCCGACGAGGCGGCTACCGCAGATCCGGGTCCACGCGGCACGGTTCGCCGTCTAAGCGCCGAAACCCACCGCGAATCGACAACTTCGAGTGGTCTTGGGCCCAATCTTCGAGCCACATCTGAAGGGCTGAGCACCGAGCGCTCGCGGCCGGCCGGGCCCGCTATGGTGTCGCCATGCCGGACCTCGTTCCCGACCTGCTGGCCTTCATCGACCGCTCGCCCACGCCCTACCACGCCGTCGCCGAGGGGGTGCGGCGCCTCGAGGCGTCGGGCTTCGAGCGGCTGAAAGAGTCGGAGGTGTGGGACCACGGCCCGGGAACGCGCGGCTATGTGGTGCGGGGCGGCGGCACCCTGGCGGCCTTCGAGGCCGGCACCGAGCCGCCCGCGCAGGCGGGTTTCCGCCTTCTCGGCGCCCACACCGACTCGCCGAACCTGCGGGTCAAGCCCCAGCCGGACGTCACCGCGTCGGGCTATCGCCAGCTGGCCGTCGAGCCCTACGGCGGCGTGCTGCTGCACACCTGGCTCGACCGCGACCTCTCGCTCGCCGGTCGCGCGACGATCGGCGAGGGCGACTCGGTGCGCTCGGTGCTCGTCGACTTCGCGCGGCCGATGCTGCGCATCCCCAACCTCGCCATCCACCTGTTCCGCGAGATCCGCGAGGAGGGGCTCAAGCTCAACGCGCAGACGCACCTCGTGCCGGTGGTCGGGCTCGAGGAGGCCCCCGAGCTGCGCGAGCTGATCGCCACCGAGCTGCGCGCCCGTGACACCGCCGACGTCACCGCCGAGCAGATCCTCTCCTTCGACCTGATGGCCGCCGACACCCAGCCGTCGGCCGTGATCGGCTCGCGGGGCGAGTTCATCAGCGCACCGCGCCTCGACAACCTCGCCTCGAGTCACGCCTCGATCACCGCGCTGCTGCGGGCCGCCGAGGCCGGGCCCGCCCGCTTCACCCGGGCGATCGTCCTCTACGACCACGAGGAGGTGGGCAGCCGCAGCGCCCAGGGCGCCGCGGGCAGCTTCCTCGCGGACGCGCTCGAGCGCATCGTGGCCGGCTGGAAGGGCGGCGAGCCGCAGGGGGTGTCGCGGGCGATGTCGTCGTCGACGCTGATTTCGGTCGACATGGCTCACGCCGTCCACCCCAACTACGCGGACCGCCACGAGCCCGGGCACCGGCCGGTGCTCGGAAACGGCCCGGTGGTGAAGATCAACAGCAACCAGGCCTACGCGACCGACGCCGAGACCCAGGGCCTCTTCGAGTCGATCTGTCGCAGCGCCGACGTGAAGACGCAGCACTTCGTGACGCGCAGCGACCTCGGCTGCGGGTCGACGATCGGGCCGATCACGGCGGCGCGGGTCGGCATCCGCACGGTCGACGTCGGCAATCCGATGCTGGCCATGCACTCGTGCCGCGAGATGGCGGCCACCGCTGACGTCGAGCCGATGGTCGAGGTGCTGTCCCGCTACTTGAAGGGCTGAGCGGCAATCCCGGCGCCGGCCGATTCGACTCGGCGATGCTCCTCGCCGAGGTCACCGGGCGAACTCCTCTATCCGGAAGGCCCGGCGTCGTTGGACGGGGCTCGCAGCCGAATGCCAGAAGGAGCCGATCCATGCCGTCGTCATCGTCGCAAGACCTGGTTCTGCAAGGAGCCCTGGCGGGGAACTCCATCGGAAACGGCCTCTGGGTGCTGCCGGGGCAGGGCAATGCCCTCGCCGCCCGGACCGACGAAGGGCTCGTGCTGATCGATGCCGGCAACCGGAGCTTGCAGCCGGCCATGCAAGCGTATCTTCGCGCCGAGACCCAGGACCGGCTGGCCGCCATCGTATACACCCACGGCCATCAGCAATACAACGCGGCCGTCCCCCTCTGGTTGGATCACAACGCCTCACGCGGTGAGGCAGCGCCACGCCTCATCGCCCACGAAAACGTGCTGGCCCGTTACCGCCGCTACCGAGAGACCGCGGAGCTGCAGGCTCGGGCCTGGAAGGTGCAGTTTCCGAGTCGCGACGAGCGCCCTCTCGCCGAATACGTCGCGGATGTCGAAGGCGACAATCACGACCCCTCCGAGACCTTTTCGAAGCAGATGCTCGTCGTCCAGGGGACGCGTCCGATCGAACTCCACTGGGCTCCTTCGGAAACCGACGACTGCCTGGCTGCCTTTTTTCCCGAGGACGGCCTCCTCTACGGCGGGCCCGCCGTTCAAGGCGACACCATCCCCAACATCGGCACGCCCCTTCGGACCCAGCGATTCACGATCCGCTGGGCCGACACCCTCGACCACCTGGCCAGCCTGGGCGCCGAGAGGCTCGTCACCGAATTCGGCCCGCTGATCGAGGGCGCCGCAAAGATCCGCGAACGCCTCACCGCCATGGCCGAGGCCCTTCGGTGGCTCCGTAGAGAAGTGGTGCTGCGCATGAACCAGGGAATGAGCGAGCGGGAAATCCTGGCAGATCTCGACTATCCCGACGAGATCTTCGAGAAGCCCTGGATGACGCCCAGCTACGGCTCACCCGAGTACATCGTGAGGGATATCTTTCGCGAGGAGAACGGCTGGTGGGACAGGAACCCGACCGAGCTGCATCCGGCCGAACCGGCCGCGATCAGTCAGGCCGTCTTGTCCGCCATCGACCCCCGCACCGTCCTCGAGCGTGCTCGCGAACTGCAGGAGAAGGGAGAGTGCCAGCTGGCTCTCCACGTCATCGACCTCGTGGCTCTCGCGCCCGGAAACGAAGGCCTCATCGGAGACGCGAAGGCGTTGAAGGCCGAGCTGTGCTCGAAGCGCGCACGTCAGGTCGAGCCCTATGTTTCCAAGGCCCTCTACTGGAGTTCCTCCGCCTTGCTGAAGCGCGGGCACGACAGCTGGCAGGAACTTTCCTGAAACACGAAGCCTCGAGCACGAAGCACGGCACTCGAACCCGAGCCAAGGCGAACAGACTCAGGAGAATTTCAGGGTGACACGACGAATCAACCAGAAGTGGGTTCTCGCCAGCAGGCCGGCCGGCGAGCCCACCGAGGATTGCTTTCGACTCGAAGAGGAGCCGGTCGGCAATCTGGCCGACGGCGAGATCCTGGTCGAGGTCGAGTACCTTTCTCTCGACCCCTACATGCGCGGCCGGATGCGCGGCGGCAAATCCTACGCCGAGCCGATCGAGATCGGCGAGATCGTCACCGGCGAGTGCGCGGGCATCGTGGCCGAATCGAGAAGCCCGCGATGGAGCGAGGGTGACGCGCTCACCGTCCACGAAGGCTGGCAGAGCCTCGCCCGGGTGGCTGGAGACTCTCCGACGCTCCTCCCGGCCGACACCGCACTCGCCCCTCTCTCCGCCTGGCTCGGGGTGGTGGGCATGCCGGGGCGGACGGCCTATTTCGGGCTGAAAGAGGTCGGAAAGCCGAGAGCAGGAGAGACGCTGGTGGTCTCCGCGGCGTCGGGCGCGGTTGGCTCCGTGGTCGCTCAGCTCGGCCGCCTCCAGGGGCTGAGAGTGGTGGGTGTCGCCGGAGGGCCGGAGAAGTGTGCCTTCTGCATCGACGAACTCGGCCTCGACGCGTGCATCGACTACAAGGCGGGCGGGCTTCGAGACGAGCTCGCCGACGCGTGCCCCGATGGCGTCGACATCTACTTCGAGAACGTCGGAGGCGCTCTCACGCGTGCCGTCGCCGGACTCTTCAACGAGGGAGCCCGAGCACCGATTTGCGGGTTCATCTCGCTCTACAACAGCGAAGAAGACCTGACTCGGGCGGAAACACCCTTCAAGGTCTTTTCTGAGCTGGATCCACCCCCGGAGCACCGTTTCTTTCTCGTTCGGGAGTGGTTCGAGCAGTGGCTCGACGCCAGCCGCGAGCTTGCGGGGTGGGTCGAGTCGGGTGACATCAAGTATCGGGAGACCATTTCCGACGGGTTGGCGAGCGCACCCTCGGCGTTTCGGGGGCTGCTGCAGGGCCGGAACTTCGGCAAGCAACTGGTGCGCGTCGCCTCCTGAGAGAACGACCTCGCCCGGCCGCCCGGCGTAGGAACGCCGGCACGACTGGAAACCGGTCTGGAGCCCTCATGCCGTATCTGCTGCGCCCCGGCGCCCAGCTCTTCTTCGACGTCGTGGGAGAAGGCCCCGCCACCGTCATCACCACCCACGGCCTGACGCACTGCGGAGCCTACTGGTCACGCACCGGTGTCAGCCAGGCCCTCGCGGACGCCGGCTTTCGCGTAGTGGACCTGGATCTCCGCGGTCACGGCCGCTCGATGCCGATCGCCGGTCAGGACCCCGGTTATACGGTGGAGCATGTCGCGAGCGATATCGGAGCCCTCGCCAGCCATCTGGGAGCGGAGCGATTCCATCTCCTCAACCACGCCACGGGCGGGATGGCGGGACTCCGTTTCGCCATGGACCACCACGAACGGCTGCTGTCGCTCGTGTCGACGGATACCGGGTCGGCCACGGCGCCGTCCGACAAGTTCAGCGACCCGGACTACGAAGGGCCCTACCCGCCGCCCGTGAAGGCGCCCTTCGACAACCCCGCAGTAGCCGACCTCGAGCGTCTCAGCCTGCGTGAGATCATCGAGAAAGCCCGAGCGGGTGACGGGCGTCCCTTCCAGCTCGGCTTTGCGAGCAACGAAGACCCGGAGCGATGCTGGCGCTGGGTGGAAGACATCCGCGCCACTAGTCATCCGGTCCACGTCGCCGAGTTCGGTCGCCATTTCTTCACGGATCTCGACCCCCAGATCGCGCGACTCGGGCAGATCGACTGCCCCAATCTCGTGCTGCTCGGCGAGCACGACGTGATGTTCCGGAAGCCCGCAGCGCTTCTGGCCCGCCACCTCCCTCGGGTGGAGTACCAGGTCGTCTCGGGACGAGGCCACATGCTGGCCATCGAGGATCCGAAGGGCACCATCGAGACCCTCCTGCGCTTCTATCGAAGCTTGTGACGCGCCGCCCCGCGCCACCTCACTCCACCTCACTCCGACCCCGCGCCGACCTCGCGCCGACCTCGGGCACGGCTCGCGGCGCCAGCCTATACTCGCCGGGTGGCGCCCGGTAGCCTTCGTTTTCCGACTCTCCTGCTGGTCTATCTTGCGGGACTCGCGCTCCTCTTCGGAACCGTTCTCAGAATCCCGTATCGCAACTTGTCGCTCTGGCTCTCGGATCTGACCGCGGCGGCGATTTACGGGCTGATGTTCATGTTTCCGAACATGCAGCTGCAAGGGGCTTTCGTCACCTACGACGGGTTTACCGTCCAGATCGTCGGCGAATGTGTCGGCCTCTATGAGGTGATCATCTTCAGTGCGTGTGTGATGGCCTATCCGGCGTCCAAGCGCGCGAAATTGATCGGTTTGCCTCTGGGGGCCGTGGCGATCTTCGGCTTCAACCTCGTTCGCATCTTTGGATTGCTGATGGTCGGGCGGTACCTGCCGACGGTCTTCGAATTCTCCCATGTGTACTTCTGGCAGAGCACCCTGGTCCTCCTCGTAGCGGTGGTGTGGTTGGCATGGATACGTCTGATCGTCCGTCATTGACCCGCCTTGCGGTCGCGGCTCTGGTCTTCCTGGGAGTGACCGCACTCGGGACCTTCTGGTGGGAGGAGGGCGGGCGTCAGGCGTACGGCCGCTTCTTCAGCTACACGGCTCTGCACATCTATGACTTTCTCGGGTTCGAGAACGTGGCGGTCGGCGGCCGGCAACGCTTCGTCCATATCGTCCCGTTCGTGGGGCTGATGGCCGCAACTCCCGGGCTGTCGGCAGGCAGGCGCTTCGGCGGGATGGCCATGGGCCTCGTCGCATTGTTCGTCTGGCAGCTGATTGCGAACTTCGTCGTCGGCCACGAGCAGAGGGTGTTGGTCACTTTCCCCATGCTACTCGCCGTGGTGTCCGATGTTTTGCCGTTCGTCCTGTGGGTCTGGTTCGCGCGCGAGGTAATCTCGCAGTGGATGGCTCCTTCCGAGTCAGCGGACCCCGGAGCCTGACCGCCCCGGTTGCCCGGGCGCGAGGGAATGGGCGAGCGAACAGCTCTGGGCGCGGGCCCGGCGAGTGGCATCAGGAGCGCAAGCTTGACTGCCCGACAGGTTCGAAGACTCCTGGTAGTCGGCCTGCTCTCGAGCCTCGCCGCCCTTGGCGTCGGCGTGGCGTCACTCGGCCTGGAGGTCGGCCAGACCTGGTCGGGCATACCCGTCTTTCGGACCGGCGACGTCGGTCCGCGGGTTCTCGCTTCGCCGGCCATCTACGCCGACATTCGACTGGCCCGCCCCCAGACGCGCATCGTTTCGATCGACCGCCAACCCATGGCCGACGGTCGGTCCGTCCGCCGGTACGTTCGCGCGCGGGCGCCGGGTGAGAGCGCCGAATTCGCGTTCGAGACCGTGGACGGCACGCGCTTTCGAAGATCCATCGAGCTGATGCGCTTCTCGGCGGATGACGCCCTGATGATCTACTCCCCCGTCATGCTGATGGGCCTGCTCTTCCTGGTGGTCACCGTGACGCCGGCCTTCGCCCGCCCCCAACTTCCCGCGGCGCGCGCCTCCGCGATCATGGGCATGGGTCTCGCGAGCAACTTCACCTTCCTCTTGCCCGACTACTTCATGGGGCACCGGCTCTCCATTCTCGTTCGTCTTCGGCCTGATGGGCGTTGGCGGTCTGCTCCAGATGGGGCTCACGTTTCCACGCGTCCGGCCTCCCCTCAGACGATTTCCCCGGGCCACGCTGATCGGCCTGTATGGCGCGCTCTCCCTGTTCTGGATCGCGTTCGCCAACGCTTTTGGTTCCGATCAGGAGACCCTCCATGCCCTGGAGTACGTCGAAATAGGGATCCTGCTGCTGGGGCTGGCGCTCCTGGTCGGCAACCTCGCACTCAGCGCCCGGGAAGCAGCCGCCAAGCGGCGGCGTCAATCCCGGCTGATCCTGCCGGGCGTTTCTCTCTTCGGACTGGCCGCGGTGGCGCTCGCCGCCTCGACCTACGGCTGGCTCGATGTGTACGTTCCCCCGGCCCTCTACCTGGTGCCCATCCCATTCGTCGTGATCGCACTCGGGCGCGCCATGGTTTCGGCCGGGCTCTTCGACCTCGACGCCTATTCTCGCCGCGTTCTTTCCCGGGCAACCTTCCTGATGGGAACCCTGACGCTCTTCAGCGTATTGGTGGTTCTCTTCACCTTCTTCACAGCGGCCACCACGGCCTGGACGGCGGCGGCCGTGCTGACGCTGATCACCACGGGCAGTCTCCCGCTGATACCGGCAATCTCCCATCGCATCGATGACGCCGTCGAGCAGAATCTCTTTCCTCAACGCCGCCGGGTCCGCGAGTCGCTCGAAGCGCTCGCCCGGGAGATCGGGAGGCTGCGAACCCAGGACAACGTGGTTGCCTTGTTGCGGCGGGGCACCGAGGACATGCGCTCGGGTGCGCCCCTTCACGTCCTGAGCGGCCCGCCCGGCGGTCCGCTCGAGGAAGTGGCCCCCGCACCGGGCGCGCGGGCCTTGTTGGTGGGCACGGATGACCCGTTGCTGCCGGCGATTCGAGCCCAGGCCTCGCTTCTGCCCCAGTCTGCGCGAGATCGACGAGGCCAGAAGGGGCTGGAGAAGGCCGCCGCGGCCCGCAAGATCGAAATCATGCTTCCCCTCGGCGAATCGCAGGAACGTGTGGCGTCTTTGCTGGTGGGTGAGCGCCCATCGGGCCAGCCCTTCGATGTCGACGACGCCGAGCTCCTGCAGAACCTGGCCGGGCCGATCTCGCTCGCCCTCGAGAACGCGGTTCGACTCGAGGAGCTCGAAGAGCTGCGCAAGCGGGTGGAGAGCGAAAACCTCTACCTGAGAGCGCAGATCGACGAGGAGTACGACGGCTCGGAGATGGTGGGGCGGAGCGAGGGCATCCGCACCGCCGTGTCGCAGTTGATGCGCGTCGCCCGAACGGACGCGTCGGTCCTGATCGTCGGCGAGACCGGAACCGGCAAGGAGCTGGCGGTTCGAACACTTCACCTTGCCAGTGAGCGGGCCGATCGCGTCATGGTGAAGCTCGCCTGCGCGGCGCTGCCCGAACACCTGCTCGAGAGCGAGCTGTTCGGTCACGAAAAGGGAGCCTTCACCGGGGCCGACCGCACGCGCGAGGGCCGTTTCGAGATCGCGGACGGGGGCACCATCTTCTTCGACGACGTAGACACGCTTTCCCTGCCCGTCCAGGCCAAGCTCTTGCGCGCCATCCAGGAAGGCGAGGTGCAGCGCCTCGGAAGCAACTTCACTCGCCAGGTGGACGTCCGCATCGTCGCGGCGACCAATCGCCGATTGGAGGACGAGGTTCGCGCCGGGCGCTTCCGGGAAGACCTCTTCTACCGACTTGCCGTGGTGCCGGTGCACCTTCCCCCCTTGCGGGAACGGCGCGAGGACATCCCGCTGCTCGTCGAGCACCTGGTGCACACCGAGAGCCAAAGGCTGGGCCGTCAGGTTCGAGAGATCTCCTCGGAAGCGATGCGGGCGCTGCTGGCATGGGAATGGCCGGGCAACATTCGTGAGCTCAGGAACGTGATCGAGCGAGCGCTGGTGCTCTCGGAGGGAGATGTGCTTCGCCTGCCCGGGCCCCTGGGTGGAGAACCGGCGAACACGGCGCCCACACGGCCTGCCGAGGATCTCAAGGAAGCCGTCTCGCATCATCTGGGCAACGCCTCGCTCCAGGAAATCCTCCAGCGCTACAAGAAGGCGTTGATCGAGAGCGCACTGGAGCGAAGTGATGGCAACCAGAGCAGAGCGGCCGAGCTGCTCGGACTCCACCGCCCCAGCCTGTCTCGCATGATCCGGGACCTCGAGAAGAAGTAGAGCTCGACTCACGCAGCCGTCCGAGCTGCGCGGCCCGGGCGCATCAGAAACGACGAATGGGCGACTCGTTTCCGAGCCGCCCATTCGCGTTCTGTGGGTCCCACGATCGGGACGTCGTCTCACCTGAGCGAGTAGGCGGACACCCCCGATCCCGCAATCAGCTCCTTGTTGTAGGCGATCCCCAGCTTGACGATCGTTTGGGTGCTGGTCGCCGAAGGGGTGATCATCGTATCCGTCCAGACCCCCGCTCCGCTTGCCCCGAGCACCGCGTGCAGCACCGAGGCTCCGTCGCCGACGTAGACGAAGTTCGACCTGTCGGTCACGGGTGTGTCGACACCCTCGGCCGAGAGCGGGTAGCTCCAAACCTCGGTGCCGCTCACGAGATCGACGCCGTAGAGGTGTCCGTCGGAGCTCGCGAAGGTGGCGTGAAAGTCGAACAAGGTGATGATGTTGACCAAGTGGGGCGGCGGTGCGTCCTCGGGCCAGATCGGCTCGGAGGCGTTCGTCAGCTCGATCGACGGCGGGCAATTTTCGCAGCCCGGGGTGCCGTTCGGGTCGATTCTGATGACCACCGACCGCCCTTCGAGATCGCCTTCCTCCCCACCCGAGAAGACCTGGAAGTGGTGCGGCCTGAAGGACCAGAACGGGTGCATCAACGAAACGCTGCCCGGAATATCATCCACGCCCAGTGTCGTGTGCGAGGGGATCAGCTCCCATTCGATCGACCGCGTCGTCAGGTTGATGGCCCGAAGCATGCCCGTGTTCGGTGAAACCGGCGTATCGATCTGACCCGAGAGGGGGAGCAGGGCGATGGGATCGGCGACACCGCGCTTCGCCACGGTCACGCCCCCGTAGTACTCGTCGTGGGGCACCCCCGCGCTGCCGTAGCCCGTGGTTTCGCTCCAGATCACGGAGCTCAGGCTGGCGTCGAGGACATGGAACCCGCCATCCTGGGTCGCCACGAGGACCTCTTCGCCTGCATGGGCCGGCTCGGCATCGAAGATCGCAATGGCGCCGGCCACCCGTTCGCCGAGCGAGTAGGTCGCGGCATGGGTCAGCGTCGCCGTGCTGAAGTTGTATTGGAAGCGGTGGACGTCGCCCCACTGCTCGGCCAGGTAGAAGTCGCCGCTCTGCGATCGCTTGGGCGAACTCTCACTCACCCCAACCCCCGTAGAGGAGGCGGTGACGGTCACCGCGTAGGGCGACACGCTCTTGTCGATCTCCACGACGTGGAAGTTTCCGCCCTCGGATCCGGTAAAGAGGTAGGTCTTCTTATTGAGGAGGTCGTTGACCAGGTAGGGCAGGGCCCGGGGGCCGATGCCGCTGGGCAGCACCGCATGATCCTGGAAGACGCCGCTCGAATCGTAGACGTGCACCTCCGCCGCGTAGGACGTGACGTAGTAGGCGCCCCCGGAGTCGGTCAGAATGCCGACCTCGGCACCGTGGGTGGTGGCGGTGCTTCCGAAGGGATGAAGCCACACGTTGCCGGTCAGCCCGCTGGTCGGTCCGGAGGTCTTCGTGCGGTGGGGGTTCGTCGGCCCCTCGCCAAACTCGCTCCAATCGGCGCAGCCTCCCAGCACGAGCATGGCGGCGAGCAGCCCGACCATCACGAGCCCGGAGGGGACCCCTCCCGCCACTTTCCGCCCGAAATTCATCCGCATCGTTGACCCCTTTCTCTCTCTCTGTTTCTTCCCGGCAGTCGCGGGCGCCGTCTCTCGATGGGCCCGATCACCTGCTCGCTGACCGGCGGGAGCGAAATTGCTCCCGCGCACGTTCTGTCAGTATTTCAAGGGGCGTGCCCAAGCTGAGGCGCAACTCAGGGCACTTAGAGCATCTCGAGGGTGAGCATCCCGGTAACGAACTGTTACGCCGGCAGCGATCAGTTACGGCGTGCCCACGAAAATGGGGCCGCTGCTCCGGGTTTGGCTGGGGGGCGGGGAGACGTGGCCGGGCTTCGCCAGAAGAAACTTGACGGATTCGCGTGGAGGTGATCAGATCGAGATGTCTCGAACGATGCCTGTGCTGCCTCGAGTCTCGCCGACGCGGCCGGGGCCTCTCCCGAAGGAGGTAAAGAGGGGGCAGGGGCCGAGGGAAGAGGGCGGAGAGGGGCGGGCTCGGGCATCTGGCGAGAGCCGCAATTGCACTGGACGGTCGCCCGGCGGCGGCCAGTGAGGATGAGGAGAATCACGAATGTCTTGGTCCGGTCGGTTCCTGGTCCCGTCGGCGCTGTGTCTCCTGCTGGCGGTCAGCCTGGGCTTCGACGCGCAGGCGCGTGTCATCGCGACAGGGGGCGCGGCCGTTGTGGTGGCGCCCCCCGCCGTGTCCGCCCCGAACGTCTTCCAGAGCAATACCGAGATCCGCGTCTGGGAAGAGAAGCAGAACTACGTCACGACGATCGCGATCCCCTTCAACATCGACGGGACGCCGGGCACCTACGACAACCCCGCTTCAGTTGCGACCACTGGGGGGACGCTGTCGGCGGGCTCGCTGGTCGACAGCCACATGATTCACTTCGACCAGGTCGGCTCCGGGACCACGACACTGACGGGATCCGTCGAGTTCGAAGACCCGATCATCGCCGTCTTCGTTCTCTGCGACGAGCTCGATACCGGAGACGGAGACATCGGTACGCCGACGACGGCGTACACGAAGTGCCCTCCCACGGCCAACTTCCGCCCTGTGGACTGGCTCACCACGGGCGACAACGAGCAGATCATCATCTCCGCCGACCAACGGAGTATCGACGTGACGTTGCGAACGAGCAACGTGATGGATCAGGTCCGGGTCGTGACCTCGGCGGGAGTCGCCGCGCCGGTCCCCAGCATGGGGCCCCTCTTCGGCTCCATCATGCTGGCCCTGCTGTCGGCCATCGGTGTGAGGGAGAGCTGGCGCCGATCGTCAGGCCGCTAGGGAGAGGGTCCGCCACTTCGCGACGGACTCGAAGTCGAGATGCTGCGGCCCGCTTTCGGGGGCGCATCCGGCCCCGATCGCGCACGCCGTGTCCGCCCGCGCCTGCTCTCAGCCCGGGCGGAGGCTCTGGATGAATCCCTTCACCGCCCCGACACCCTGTTCTTCGAGCACTCGGATCGTCTGGGTGCCGATCACCGCGATGTCGACGCGACCGCGCAGGAAGTCGACGTCGCCGGCGTCCTTTACCCCGAAGCCGAGCGCCAGGGGCAGGTCCGTCGCGGCGCGGCAGCGCGCGAGATAGGCGTCGAGCTCTTCCGAGAAGGACGTGGCGGCGCCGGTGACGCCCTTGCGCGCCACGCAGTAGACGAAACCGCGCGCATGCTCGGCGATGAGCCTCATGCGGGCGTCGCTCGAATTCGGCGAGTAGATGAAGATGGGGTCCAGCCCCTGCTGCTCCATGGCGGCCAGATGGTCGGCGGCCTCCTCGGGCGGCAGGTCCGGCACGATGGCGCCCCGCAGACCTGCCGCCGCCATCCGCTCGGCGAACGGGCCCATGCCGTACTTGAAGAGGATGTTGTAGTAGGTCATGAAGAGGAAGGGGATGTCGAAGCGTCGACTCACCTCCTCGCCGAATCGGAGGCATCGTTCGACGCTGCTGCCCGCCTCCAGCGCGCGCTGATTCGCGCGGAGGATCACTGGGCCGTCGGCCATGGGCTCGGAGAACGGGATCTGCAGCTCCATCAGATCCACCCCGGCCTCCACCATGGATTCCACGACGCGAAGGGAGTCGTCGAAATCCGGATAGCCCATGACGATGTGGGTCATCAGCAGGATGTCGCGCTTCGTCTTCTTCTCTTCGATGAACTTCTCAAGCATCGTATTGCTCCGCCTTCTCCTTGACGAAGGCCTTCCAACCGGGGTCGTCGAAAGCGTCGGCCACGGTGAAGATGTCTTTGTCGCCGCGGCCCGATTGATTGATGAGGATCACGTCGTCCGGGCCGAGCTCTGGAGCTTCCTTGAACGCCTGCACGAAGGCGTGGCTCGATTCCAGCGCGGGGATCAGCCCTTCCTTGCGGACGGTGAGCGAGAGCGCCTCGACCACCTCTTCGTCGGTGGCGGCTTCGAAGCGGACACGACCGCTCTCGTGCAGGTGGGACAGGATCGGTGAGACGCCCACGTAGTCGAGGCCCGCGGCGACACTGTGCGTCTCGCGCATCTGGCCGTCCTCGTCCTGGAGGAAGTAGGTCTTGTAGCCCTGGGCGACGCCGAGGGAAGCGTCCTGCGAGGCGAGGCGCGCCGCGTGGTCGCCGGTCTCGACGCCGTGCCCGCCGGCCTCGACGCCCACCAGCTCCACGTCGTCGTCGAAGAAGCCGCTGAAGATCCCCATCGCGTTGGAGCCGCCGCCCACGCAGGCATAGACCCGCTTCGGCAGTCCGCCGGTGCGGTCCACCATCTGCCCGCGCGCCTCCTTGCCGATGATCGACTGGAACCAGCTGACCATCTCGGGAAAGGGATGCGGACCGCAGGCGGTGCCGAGCGCGTAGTGGGTGTCGTCCATGTTCGTCACCCAGTCGCGAAAAGCCTCGTTGATGGCGTCCTTCAGGATGCGCGTGCCCTCGACGACCGGCACCACCGTGGCGCCCAGGCGCTCCATCCAGAAGACGTTCGGCCGCTGGCGCAGCACGTCGACCTCGCCCATGTAGACCGTGCAGTCGAAGCCGAACTTCGCGGCCATCGTCGCGGTGGCGACGCCATGCTGGCCCGCGCCCGTCTCGGCGATGACGCGCGACTTGCCCATGCGCTTCATCAACAGGCCCTGGCCCATCACGTTGTTCGCCTTGTGGGCGCCGGTGTGGTTCAGGTCTTCGCGCTTGATGTAGATCTGCGCGCCTCCGAAGTGCCGGGAGAGGTTTTCGGCGTAGGTGATCGGCGTGGGCCGGCACGAGTACGTGCTCATCAGCGTTTCGTATTCCCGCCAGAAGTCGGGGTCGGCCCTGGCCTCGGCGAACGCCTGCACGAGTTCCTCGAATGTGGCCACGAGGATCTCCGGAATGTAGGAGCCGCCGAAGTCGCCGTAGTAGCCGCGTTCGGATGTGGGCTTGGACATGGTCTTTCCTTCAAGGGTTCGCGGTGAGGGTCTGGGAGAAGGCGAGCTCGTCGGTGCGGCAGCGCAGCTCGGCGTGGATCGCGTTTCGGGCGTGGGCGAAGTGGATCTCGCGATCCACCCGAAGGATCGGCTCGTCTGCCGGAAGCTCCAGCAGCGCCGCCCGCTCGGCGTCGCAGCGTTCGACGCGAAAACGCTGGTCGGCGCTCTCGGCCTTCATGTGAAAGTGCTCTTCGGTGAGCTGGGCGAGCGAGCGTCCGGCCAGAGAGAGCCTGCCGAGACCGCTGAAGTGATCGGGATCGAGATGGATCTCCTCGAGCAGTACGGGCTTGCTGCCGACTCTGGAAAGCCGCGACAGGAACCAGGCTTCGCCGCCCGCAAAGGGGTTGTCCTCTCGTGGGGAGACGCTGACGAGCTTCGGACGCTGGATCAGCGTGGTGCGGGCGGCGACGCCGCCGCGTTCGAAGGAGGCCATGGTGCCGGCCAACGAGAGCAGGTCGACGCGCGCCGGTGGCTCGACGACGAAGGTGCCCGAGCCCCGCCTCCGCTCGAGCTGGCGGCGGCGGATGAGCAGGTCGGTCGCCTGCCGCACCGTCGGCCGCCCGATGCCGTGGGCGCGCGCCAGCTCGGGCTCGGAGGGAATGCGGCTGCCTACCGGGTAGTGGCCGGCGCGGATGCCCTCCTGGAGCAGCTCCGCGAGCTGGTGGTAGAGCGGGATCGGTGATTCGGGGTTGAGGGCGGGCACGCCGCGGAGGATGCCCGATCCAGCCAAGTTGTCAAGACAACTTGGCAGATTGGCGATTTCCGCCTAGCGCCCGGGCGAAGTCCAGATGGCGGACGTCCAGGCGCGCTCCTGCTGGATCGGCGAGTAGAAGGGCTCGGTCTCGGGGTCGATGCAGCACTTGCCGTAGACGTCGCCCTGGGCGCCGCGCTCGTGCGCGGCCGCCGTCGCCCGCTCGGCCTGGCTCGCGCACGCGTCCGAGAAGGGATTCACGCCCGCTGCCTGACATTGCAGCGTGCTCCACCGGCAGGTCGGGCTCTCGAGCACCCGCGCGTAGTAGAACGCCGACCTCTCCGCGCTCCAATCGGGGTCGGTCCAGACCGCGCAGAGGCTTCGAGCGCCGGTGCCCGTGGGCGCGCAGGTCTCCGGGTCGACGGACGCGGCCTCGTTCACCTCGCCGGCCACGTCGTAGACGCGCTCGTGGGTCGAGCCGTCGGCCTCCACCCATCCCTTCACGATCTGCACGCGCTCGAGGTCTCGCCCCGGGTGGCCCGGCGAGCCCGGGTCCTTGAGGGCGCTCACCAGGAAGCGGGGGGAGGCGCCGGCCGGCTCGACCGCCAGCCTTCCGCCCATCGGCACGCCGCTCGCGTACGCGCGCGCCACCATGTCGGGTGCGCGGCAGAGGTCTTCGGGCAGCGCCGCTCCCGCGAAGAAGCGCACGATCGGCCGCGTGCCGCTCGTCGCGTACGTCTCCTTGCGGCGCATGCCCTCGAAGATCGCGTCGCGGCTGTTCTCTTCGGCCCAGACGACCGCGTGGCCGCCGGGGTTCGAGAAGAAGTGGTCCTGCACGTTGCGGTAGCCCGCGTCTCGCCGCCCGAGGTGACCGACGTAGTTGTCTTCTTCGGCGCTCCCGGGGGTCGCGCTGTGGGTGTCGGTGCTGCCTATGAAGCCGAACACGAAGGGGTTGGTTCCCGACTCCTGTTCGAGGGCGAGTCCCGCCTTGAGGGCGTTGCGCGCCATGTTGCGCGGGTGGAACGAGTCGAGGGGGACCGGCGCGGCCTGCTCGGTCATGACCTCCCCGTGGACGGAGCCCAGCATGCTGAGGTTGTCGGCCACGACCTGCTCGTAGGTGCAGAGTTCGTCCTCGGTCAGCAAGCCGCGCCCCTCGAGTCGGTCGAAGCGGCACTCGGAGGCGCCCTTGTGCTGGGTCAGCTCGATGACGGGCTCGAACTTGATCCGGTCGCTCGCTTCCCGCGGCGTGAGCGGGTCGCGAAACATGAGCCCCGCCGCCAGGTTCGGGTTGTGGGGGATCGCGAGCACGTCGCAGCCGATGCCTGCGTCGAGGCAGCGCTCCTGCAGCAGCTCCCACAGCACCGGGAAGTTGTAGGTCCCCGTGTCGTAGGTGGAGACCGGGAGCGCGGGGACGTTCGCGTTCCTGAAGATCACGTTGCGGTGCATGTTCGCCGCGTTCGGCGCGTCGGTGTACTCGTAGCCGACGAAGGTCGTGAAGCGGCAGGCCTCACTCCGGTCGTAGTGGGCCTCCGCGGCCTGCTGGATGCGTCCCCAGGCGCCCACGGCCGCCTCCTCGCAGTCGGAGAGCGTGCACGCGAACGAATGGCTCACCTCCTCGGTCTGGATGCCGCCGAGCGAAGTCCACCAGCTCGCCGCCAACAGCTGCGTCCAGTAGTGATCGGATCGGGTCATCACGCAGTGGGGCCACCAGTAGCCGAGCCGCCCCGGGTCTCGAGTACAGACGTCGATGGGACCGAGGTACTCCGAGTGATCGGTGATCGCGGCGAAGTCGAGCGGGCGCTGGATGCGAGCCCGAACCACCTGCTCGCCGTCCTCGTTGGGGAGCGTGATCGCCTCGCCCTTCGCATACAGATAGGCGTCGTTGGGCTCGTTGCGCTGGCTCGAGATGTAGGAGTCGAACGAGTAGGCGGTGTGCACGTGGAGGTCGCCGAACATCGGCTTGCGGAGCGGGTCGTGGTCGGCGCACGGCTCGCGTTTCTCGGTGTAGCCACGCCGGGTCGAGGCGTCTGACGCCACGACCGGCGAAGCGGCGGCGAGGGCGAGGAGCGAAATCGGGACGACGCAGAGGAGGCTCTTGCGGATCGGCATGCGCGGAGTCTATGCGGCGCTCGCCGGTCGGCCACCCCAACGGCCGGGGATCAGCCGCGCCATCGCGTCTCTCGCAGGGCAGGTACGCCCTCCGATCGCTCGGCGAGTCCGGAGAGCCGCGTGAGCCCCCAGGCGTCGCGCGCTTCCCTTGCGACGATCCCGACGTGGCCGAAGGCGACGACTGCATCGATGTCGGCGAGCCCGGGCGCTTGCCCGCCGAACCATTCGCGGTCGCCGAGCGCTTCGTCGAGGGCTTCGAGCCCGGCGCAGATCTGCGCCTGGAGCCGCTCGGCCCAGGGCGCGTAGTAGTAGGCCTCGGGTCGACGGATTCGTTCGTAGGCGGCGGCGACGGTCTTCTCCATCACGCCGATGGCGATCGACGAGTGGCGAAGCGCTGCGCGACGCGCCGGCCCGGTTGCGGGCAGGACGCGGGCTTCGGGATCTCCGACCGACAGCAGGTGGTCGACGATCGCGTGGCTGTCGACGATCACGTCGTCTTCGCCGAGCACGAGGACCGGGACCCGGCCCAGCGGGTTGTACTGGCGGATGAAGTCGGCATCATCCTCGGTGTTCACGATCTTCCGTTCGAACTCGAGCCCGAGCAGAAGCGCGAGCGCGGCGCTCCGGCGGACGAAGGGCGACAGGTCGCGACCGATCAGGAGCATGTGGGTTCCTCGCGGAGGGACGCTTCAGGCCGATGAGCATACAGCAGCACATCCTTCCCCTCGTCGTTCTGACGGTGATGCTCGGCATCGGTCTCGAGCTGCGCGGCGAGCAGTTCCGGATGCTGCTTCGTCAACCGCGTACGCCGATCCTCGGCACCCTCGTCCACACGATCGCCTTCCCGTCGATCGTGGTCGGCGCGCTGCTCGCGGCGCGCTTCGCGGGCCTCGGGCCGGGCGAGTCCACGATGATGGGGATGCTGCTGATCGCGGCCTGCCCGAGCGGCGGCTTCTCCAACGTGCTCGCCTCGATGGCGGGCGTGAACCTCGCGCTGTCGGTCGTGCTCACGACGATCTCGACCCTCGCCTCCTTCGCGACCGTACCGCTCCTGATGGGCGCCTTCTCCGCCCTCGTCTCGGAGCTCGGCCAGCCGATCGCGTTCCCGATCCGCGAGACGCTGGTCCAACTGATCGGCCTGATCATCGCCCCCATCGGCCTCGGCATCGCGGTGCGAGCCCGCAAACCCGCGCTCGCGGACCGACTCGCCGGCCGATTGCAACGCATCGGGCAGGCCGCCCTGTACGTCTGCGTCGTCGTCATCGCCTACCAGACGCGGGACGTGATCCTGGAAGGCGCCCGCGAAGCGCTGCCCTGGTCTCTCTTTCTCTGCGCGGCGAACCTCGCGGGATGCGTCGTGCTTTCCCGTCGGTTGGGACTCGAGCCCGCCGACGCGGTCACCGTTGCGTTCGAAGGCGTGGTGCGAAACCTGGCCGTCGCGCTCCTCGTCGCGATCAGCATCCTGCGACGCCCGGACGTCGCCGCGCTCCCGACGATCTACTTCGTCGCCGTCCTCATCGTCGCGATCGCCTTCGCGCGAACCTGGCGCCGCCTTCCGGGGCTCGGCTGACCCGCGCTACCCGAGCGCACGGACCTTGGGCAGCACCTCGGCGCCGTAGCGATCCAACGAATCCATGACGCGCGACCAGGGCTGACCGCCGTAGTCGCCCTGGTAGACGAAGCGGTCGCAGCCGGATAGTTCGTGGAGCTGCGCGATCTTGTCGAGCACCTCCTGGGCGCTGCCGACGGCGATCACGCACTCCTCCGCCCCGAGGTTCGTGATGCGGGGCGGCAGCTGGACGTCGTCCGCTGGGATGCCGAAGCGCTTTCCGAAGACCCATCGCTGGAAATCGAACTGGTACCGGGAAAGATGCTCTCGCGCCGCCTGTGAAGTCTCGGCGACGTGCACGTGGGCGAGGATCGTGACGAGCGGTGCGTGCGCGTGCCCGGCCTTCGCCCACTCCTCGCGAAAGCGGTCGACCATCGGGCGCAGCTGGTCGAGGTCGAAGGCGAGCGCCGTGGTCACGAGATGCAGTCCGAGGCGGGCGGGCACGGCCGCGGATTCCGGACTTCCGCACGAGACGTAGATGGGCGGGTGCGGGGACTGGACGGGACGGGGCTCGAGGGTCACGCCGTCGAGCGGTCCGCGGAAGCGCCCCTTCCAGTCGACCTCCCGCTCGCTCCACAGACGGGTGAGGAGTTCGAGTCCTTCCTGCTGACGGTCCACCGCTTCCGCCGGGTCCTGCCCGAAATGCGCGTAGACGGACGGCTCGACGCCCCTTCCCACCCAGAGCTCCGCGCGACCGTCCGAGAGGACGTCGAGAGTCGCGAAGTCCTCGGCGATCCGGACCGGATCGTGGTGCGGAAGCAGCGTCACGCCGCTGGCGAGCCGCACGCGCTCGGTCTGACCGGCCAGACGCGCGAGGAACATCTGCGGAACCGACACGATGAAATCGCTGAAATGGTGCTCGCCCGCGATGACCGCGTCGAACCCCATCGGCTCGGCCCGCTCGAGGTACTCGAGGATCTGGGCATGCCGCTCGGGCTGCGAAGTCCGCTTTCCGGTCGTCGGGTCGGCGACGTGATCGCCGAGGGTGCAGAGTCCCTGCTCCATGTTCCGTCGCCTCCGCTAGCGTAGGTACTTCCAGTAGGTGTCCTTGCGAGCGATCGCGCCGTTCCGGACGGGGTAGAGGTCGACCGCGCGGGCGTGGAATGGGCGACCGTCCTCGAGCCCGCGAATCGTGAAGGTCTGCACGAGCAGATCCCCGGCTGCGCGCTCTTCGAGCCCGGCGTACTCGACGCCGCTCCAATGCTCGCTCCGCCAGCGAAGCTCCTCGAGGAGCGCATCGACGCCGACGAGGATGCGGCCGGTCGGCAGGTCGCTTTCCTGTCGAGCCTCGTGCTGATGCCACTCGAAGTCCTCGGTGGTGGCCCCGAGGAGCCCCTCGCGATCTCCCTGCGCGTAGGCGACGCGGAATCGCCTCATCAGCTCGAGCAGGTCGGCGTCGGACGGGCCGGGCATGGTCACCTCATGGAAGCGCTGGAGTCCGCCACGGTAGGCCAGCCGTGCGCCGGCGACGAGCGGCCGGGGGCCAAGCGCTCGATGGGCACGCCAGCATTCGGGGAAGCATCATAGGGCCATGGCGTCTGCGAGCGACGACGTAGGTCCCCGAGATCACGAAGGATGGTGCCTCCCGTCCCCGTCGGACATCCTCGAGTTGGGCAACCCACGACACCCAACGACAGAAGGAGGCACCGATGGAACGCTACATCGGGATGGATGTGCATGCCGCGAGCTGCACGCTGGCGGTGATTTCCGAGAAGGGACGGAAGCTCAAGGACTTCCCGGTCGAGACCAACGGCCAGGCCCTGGTCGAAGCCGTGCGGATGATCCCGGGGCACAAGCACCTGGTCATCGAGGAGGGCCTGCAGAGCGCTTGGCTCTACGAGACGCTGAGTCCACACGTCGACGAGCTCGTGGTCGCGGGGATCACGCAATGTGTATGGAGTTCGTCGGCGCGAGGAGTGGCTCGATCAGCTGTCCTCGAGTAC
>CAZETS010000082.1:0-20789 GCA_964515335.1 uncultured Spirochaetaceae bacterium | reverse complement strand
GTAGCACCGCTCGAGCCAGGGCGAGAGCTCCCGCTTCCGGGGAACCAATCGGGTCCTGAGGATCGCGCGTACCGAGAGCCGTTTTCCGATCACCCCGATCGTCACCCCCGGAGGCTCATCCCTCCGGTTCTCCGAGGTCGACTTCACGTAGTTGCGCCACACCGCAAAGATCGCCATCCGGTAGAGCGCCCCCTGCCGACGCTTCGAGAACGCGATCGTCTCCCGCTTGTGGTTCGCACTGCTGTGGCGCAGCAACAGATCCGCCAGGTTCACCGGGAACAGCGGGTTCTGCGTCGTCCGGCTCGCCTTCGACGAGGTCGTCTCGTGCTGGATGGTCCGGTTCGGGAGCTGCCGCAGAGCCCTCGGGTAGCTCTGGTGCTCGTCCGAGAGGATCGTCGCCGAGGCCCCGGGTGGCACGATCCGGCCGACCAGCTCCTTGACGCTGTCCCGGGTGGCCTGGGGGGCGGGGCGTCCGTGCTGCCTTTCGAGTCGGGCCCGCTTTGCCTTCTGGGAGGGCCTCATCGTGCCGCTCCTGCGCAGCTCGGCCTCTCCGAACCCGTAGACGTAGTGGGAGGTGCCGACGAGGAGGTTCAGATCGAAGGGCCAGTACTGGCTGTGCTCGAAGGTGCGGAAGCCGTCCAGGACCAGGGGCTCGGCGGGCGCCCCTCTCGGCCTCAGTCGCTCGTGGAAGAGCAGGCAGTGGCGGCCGAGTCGCTCGGTGTGGCGCTGCACGGTAGCGGGGGCGACACCGAGCTCTCGGCTGATCTGACGAAGGCAGGATCCTCCGACCAGCCGATGAAAGACCCTCTCGAGGAGGTTCGTGTACCGGAGCCAGTAGGTGGGGGAGAAGGTCTGTGAACTGAAGCACCGGCCGCAATGTTGACACTGGTACCGCTGGACCTTGCGGGGGTGGTGGGTCCTCGAGAAGAAGCCCTTCTTGCGAAAGCGCCAGGTGGCCGGATCGGCTCTGGAATCACAGTCCGGGTTGGGGCAGAAGAAGCGTGTGCGTCCCGGTCGATTTCTTGCCATGAACCGAGATCAAGCAGAAATCATGCCAGGCACAATCCTCGATCCACCGTTCTTGGCCCACCGGGCCCGGGCCTGCCCGACCCCGAGGAGCCCCGAGGGGCCCGCTGTAGGGTGCTCCTGACGCCTCGTCTCGACTGTTTACCTCATATCCCACATCGATCTTTCCGATCGGAAGCCTGCAACCGCCTCCCCGAGGCTCCCGACCTTCGGACCGCGGAACGGAGCAAGCCACGCGTGACTTCCGAGACCAACCCGACGAACAGCGAAGATGCGTTGCCCGCCCTGCGCGTCCTCCTGATCGACGACGCGCGGTCCAACGAGATCGCACCCCTCCTCGAGGCTTCCGAGGACGTCCGCTTCGACGTGACCCGGGTCCACGAGGTGGAGGCGGGCCTGCAGTGCCTGCTCGACGAGAACTTCGACGCGGTGCTGCTCGATCTGAGCCTCGAGGAGAGTCAGGGCACGGACACGCTCGCGCCGGCACGCGTCGCCGCCACCACGGTGCCCTTCGTGGTCTTCGACACCGAGGTGGACGAGAACCTCGCGCTCCGCTCCCACCGCTTCGGCGCGCAGGACTACCTGGTCAAGAGCGAGTGCGACACGCGGCTCGTCGTGCGCACCATCCGCCACGCCATGGAGCGCGCGCGCATCCTGCTCGACCTCGCTCGCGTGAGGCAATACGAGCACCATCTGGCCACCCACGATGCGCTAACGGGCCTGCCGAATCGCCTCGCCCTGATGGATCATCTGCGGCGCGCGCTCGCCGGCGCCAGCACGACCGGCGACCAGGTGGCGCTGCTCTTTCTCGACCTCGACCGCTTCAAGAGCATCAACGATTCGCTCGGACACGGGGTGGGCGACCAGCTGCTCTGCCAGGTGGCCAGCCGCCTCGACGGAATCGTGCAGTCGGGCGACTTCCTCGCGCGCATCGGCGGCGACGAGTTCGTCGTGATGCTGCAGCGGGTCGAGCGCAACCACGATCCGGGTCGCGTCGCCTCGAAGATCACGAACGCGATGACGCAGCCCTTCGTGCTGAACGATCGTGAGTACCACATCACGACCAGCATCGGCGTGGCGGTGTCGCCGCAGGACGGCAGCGACTCCGAGAAGCTGATGCGCAACGCGGACACCGCCATGTACCACGCCAAGGCGGGAGGCGCGAACCGATACGCCTATTCCTCGCGCTCGCTCAACCACAGCGCGAAGAAGCGCTTCGACATCGAGAACGGGCTGCTCGAAGCCCTCGCGAACGGCTCGCTGCGCTTGCACTTCCAGCCCCAGATCGACGTGGGGCTCGGCATCGTGACCGGGGCGGAAGCGCTCGTGCGCTGGCAGCACGCCGAGCGCGGCCTGATTCCGCCGTCCGAGTTCATCCCCCATGCCGAGGACGCCGGCCTGATCGGCCTGATCGGTCAGTGGGTTCTGCGCGCCGCCTGCGAGCAGGCGGTGGCGTGGCCCGCCGTTCAGGGCAGCCGCATGCAGGTCTCGGTGAACGTTTCCTCGCGCCAGCTCTGCGACGACAGCTTCCCCGAGACCGTGATGCGCACTATCCGCGAGACAGGCCTGCACCCTTCCCGGCTGACGGTCGAAATCACCGAGCACGGCGTGCTGCAGGAGGCCGGCGCCAGGCTGGGGGCGGTGCGCTTCCTGCGCGACCTCGGCGCCCGCGTGGTCGTCGACGACTTCGGGACCGGCTACTCGGCGATCGGTGCGCTGAAGACGCTGCCGATCGACGGCATCAAGATCGACCGCTCCTTCGTGGCCGACATCGTGGAATCGGCCATCGACGCGACCATCACCCGGGGCCTGATCTCGATCGCCCAGGGGCTCGGGCTGAGCGTCACCGCCGAGGGCGTCGAGACGCGCGAGCAGCTCGACCTGCTCTACGACCTGGGCGTGCACCACATGCAGGGCAACCTCTTCGGCAAGCCGATGTCGGCCGAGGAGTACACGAGCCAGGCGGCCAGCGATCCCGACCTCTGGACCGAGCACCTCCCCGATCCCTAGCCGCTCCCCGGGCCACCGCGTCTCCACGACGCCGGTGTGTCAGGGCGAAGCCTCGCGAACGGCCGCATGCGAGCCGCGGAAGCTCCCCAGCAGGCGCTCGGCGCGCCGGCGCTCCTCGGCGCACGCCACGCCGCGCCGTGAATCCCGGCACTGCCGCCAGATCGCGGCGAGCGCAGCGCGGTCGAACGGAACCGCGCTGTGCGCGTAGTCGACGAAGAGGCCCGTGAGCCGCCTCGCCTCCTCGATCGGTACGCGGCCCGGCGGCAGGGCGCGCACACCGTGCAGCATCAGCAGCTCGTCCTGCAGCGCCGGCGCGAGCTCCTCGGGGTACCCGAGCCGCCGACGCGCGGCCTCGAGGACCCGCTCGCGCTCCGGCGAGCCGGGATGATCGAGCGCCCACGCCGCCAGCAGGCTGGCGCAGAGGCGCAGCTGCGGACCGCAGACCTCGTCGACGGCGGCCCGGTAATCGCTCTCCGGCAGGCGGCCGCCGGACTCGGCGCGGAGCTGGGCCAACAGCGATGTCCTCTGCCCGGCCGACGCCGCGGCCATACCGGCCCCTCGCGGCAGGCTCGCCCGTCCTCCCGCGAAGAAAGCCCGGGCGGCGCGATCGTTCAGGATCGGATGCAGGAGCGTGTGCACGTCGCCCTCGAGACCGAGCCGCTCCACGACGCCGACCGGGAGGATCTCGTGGGCGAGCAGCGCGGGCAGACCGTCGATGCGGGCCCGCTGCAGCCCGGCCGCGAGGTCCGCCCGCGCCATGCCCCGTCTGACCACGTCGAGGTCGAGGCGCACGTCCGGGTCGTTGAAGCCGAGCAGGATCACGTCGCTTCCCAGGGTGAACCACACCGCCACGCGCTCGAACACCGACAGGTAGGTGCGCAGCACGAGCGAAACGACCTCGTCGTCGACCTCGTACAGATGGAACCACTGCGCGTACACACCGCCCGGTGTCAAACGATCCCGGGCGGCGGCCAGGAACTCACGACTGAAGAGCATCTCGACGCCGGCCATCCAGGGATTGCTCGGCTCGGAGACGATCACGTCGAACCGCTCGTCGGCGCCGCGCAGCGCCCGGTAGGCGTCGGACACGACGACCTCGGTCTTGGGGCTCCCCAGCGCGCCCAGGTTGCGTGCCTCGAAGAAGCGTCCGGCCTCGATCACCCCCGGTGAGATCTCGGCGACGACCACGCGCCGCATGGTGTCGAGGGCGGCGAGCTCGCCGACCGTCACGCCGGTTCCGTACCCGATCACGAAAGCGCTCTCCGCCCGCTCGGCGAACAGGGCGGGAATCAGGCCCGCCAGCGCCATCGTCGGGTAGTCGCCGCCCACCGCCCCGTCGGGCTTGCCGTTGGTCGCGATCGCGACGTCGCGCACCGAGCCGTCGGCGCCGACCGCCTCGAAGACGGCGACCGAGCTGGCGGGATCGTCGGTGTAGAACGACACGACGTTGTTGGGCCGGTGCCGGGCGAAGGCCTCCGACGGCCCGAGCCACAGCGCCGGATCCGAGCGGCGCTCGCGGAAGAGGCCCGAGGAAAGCCGGTCCGGGTCCCAACGCGGCAGCAGCGCCGGAACGGCGAGCGCCGGCAGCAGCGCCAGCACGGCAACGCGCCGATCGAAGAGCCGCACCGCCAGCAGCACGGCGGAGACGATCACCGCGCCGAGCGCGAGTGCGAAAACCTGGTCGAGGTCGAGCCAGAACAGCAGCCAGTAGCCACCGAGCAGCGCTCCGAGCAGGGACCCCAGCGTGTTCCAGGCGTAGAGCCGGCCGGCCGCCGAGCCGAGGCCGCCGATCTCCTGTCGCAGCTGGTGGAAGACGAGGGGCAGCGTCGCGCCCGAAAGCCCGATCGGCACGGCGAGAACCGCGAGCACGCCGAGGAACAACGTCACGAAGTAGAAATGGAAGCCGAGCGCGTCGTCGCGGAACGCCGATCGCACCCCCCACACCCAGTAGGGCGCGTCGGCGACCACCCGATACAGCCCCACCAGCAGCACCGCGAGCGCGACCTGCACGCCGAAGAGCAGTCCACGCGGGATCCGCGGCAACGCGGAGACCACGAACGAGCCCACCGCGATGCACAGCACGAACACCGCGACGACCATCGAGAACGTGAACTCCGACGACCCGATCGCGAGACCGCCCACGCGAATCAGCACCGTCTGCAGCGCCATCGCGGCGAAGCCCGCCAGCAGGGCCACCGGCGCCAGCAGGCCCAGGCGCACAGCGTGCAGCGGCCCGCCCTCGAGATCGCCGAGCGCGCCCCGGCGCCGCAGGCCGAGCAGGCCGAAGCCGGCTCCGGCCACGAGGTTCACCACGCCCATCGCGTAGACGACGTTCGCCAACCCGAGCGTCGGCACCAGCACGAAGCCCGCCGAGAGCGCGCCCGCGAAGGCGCCGGCCGTGTTGCTCGCATACACCAGCGCGTGCAGACGCGTCGAGTCGGCGAGGCTTCGCGAGAGCGCCTGGGTGAGGATCGGGATCGTCGCACCCATCAGGATGGTGGGCGGCAGGATCAGCAGCGCCACCAGCCCGACATCGAGCGCGAAGCCGGCGCCCGAGACGCGGTGCGGAATCGCGACCGACAGCGCACGCACGCCGGCGAAGAGCCACGGAAAGGCCAGGGCGTGCAGCCCGATCGCCGCCTCCACGAGGCCGTACAGCAAGAGCAGGCGCGGAGGCCGGCCGCGCTCGGTCGACCGCTCGACGACGAGTCGGGTGACGCGGCCGAACAGCGCGTAGCCCGCCGAGAGGCCGCCGAGGAAGAGAGCGAGCACGGCCGCCGTCGCCTCGCTGTGCGAGCCGAGGAGCGTCGCCACGTACTTCTGCCACGCCACCTCGTAGACGAGCCCGCTGAAACCGGTCAGTGCCGTCAGCCCGAGCCCGATCACCCTGATCATGCCGCCGAGATCTCCGCTGTGCCGTCCGATTTGGTCGACCCGTTCGAGGCCGCGACCCCGGTGGCCGGGCACTGGGGGCTGGAATCACAGCGCGACACAACCGCCGGGTCAAGCGACGCCACGCGGCGCTTGCGCGCTGCCGGTCGGGCGATCAGCGCAAAGACGCGTCGTCCGGGGAGCCCACGCGCGCGATCGCCCTCCGCGTCGAGGGAGCGCCGGGTGTGGGCACGGCGCTGGGGAACGGCTCCATCAACGCGACCACACTGGGACCCACGTGAGCCGCGAAGTCCCCGTCGAACGCCTCCCGGAGCCGGGCGCGCCAGACGACTCGCCCCGTCCGGCGGTCCGCGACGACGACGCTCAGTGAGGTCGACTCGACGATCTGGCGGTGCTCGGTGGTCAGCCCCTCGATGATGTAGTTGGGACTCGCATGCGCGCTCGGCACGAAGCGGTCGGTCTGGGCGCGATGGCTGACGACGTGCCGGCGCCTGACCCGCAGCTCCGGTGTGACGAGCAGGTCGGCGTCAGAGCGCGCGTAGACGAATCCGCGGCTCGTCATCTGGGCGCGGACGTGCCGGGCCACGGAGCCGACCAGGGCAAGCTGCTCGGGGCTCTGCCGGACGAAGTCGGCGGGCGACGACACGTGCCAGGTCCAGGTGCGGTACGCCGAGAAGTCCGCGTCCTCGTCCAGCTCGACGGCGAGCGGGCCCGCGCATCCCACGCCGATCGAGAGGACGGCGACGAGAACCGGGAGGATCACCTCGCTGCGGACGCTGGGGCGCATCGAAGACCCCGTGTTTCAGCTCACCCGGCAGGATACAGCCTCGAACCGGCGCCCGCGACGAGGTCGCTAGCGCTGTGTCGCCGCTGCCCCCCGCCCCTGCATCCGCGCCAGCTCCTTACGGGCCTCGCGGTTCGATGCGTCGAGCGACAGCGCGGCGCCGAAGCTCTCCATCGCTTCGTCGCGGCGTCCCTCGGCGAGCAGGGCGCGCCCCATCTCGACGAGCACGTCGGGGCGCGACGAATCGATCTCGAGCCCCCTCCGGAAGCTCTCGATCGCCGCCTCCCGCTCGTAGGAATCGACCAGGGCGCGAGCCAGGTTGAAGTGCGCCTCCGCGTAGTCGGGCGCGATCTCGAGCGCTCGCTCGAAGTGACGTTGAGCGATGCCATAGCGCTTCTGGCGCGCCTGGATGACACCGAGGTTGTTGTTCGCGAGAGCGCTGTCGGCGTGCAGCTCGATGGCCCGCTCGTACTCGCGGATCGCGTGCCGGAGGAGCCCCTTCCCGGCGAGCTCGTTGCCGAGGTTGTAGCGGGTGACCGACTCCATGTAGGCGGCATCCAGGAGCGGCCAGTTCGCCATGACGGCCACGACCGCCGTGGCGGCGAGCCCGCCGGACACCGCCTTCCGGCCGCCCGTGCGCAGGAAGGCCGGAAGCCCCGTGACCGCGGCGGCGGCGAACAGCAGGAGGATGGGCACGAGCGGCAGCCGGTAGCGACCGAAGATGTAGAAGAGCAGCAGCGTTGCCGCGTAGGCGCCGGCCAGGGCGTACACGGGCCACAGGCGGCCGCGCATCGACCAGGTGATCCACGCACCGAGGAACGCCAGCGGGACGAACAGCCCGAAGTGGAGCAGCCAGTCCGTGGCGCGGAGCACCCTCGAGTGCTCGGCGAACGCGTAGTGGCCCTGCGTGTCGACGGCCTCCACGCGGTTGATCGTGAGCATCGCCTTGCGGCCGAGCAGCGCGACCCAGTCGAGGGGCTGGGAGCGGATGTAGTCGAATGCGAGACCCGAATAGAAGTCGGAGACCTCGGCGAAGGTGGGTTCGTGGCCCAACGCCTCGGCGGCCAACCGGACCGCGTCGTCGCGTTCGATCAGGGGCTCGCCGCGGGCGTAGATGAGCGGCGCGTAGGTGCCGTCCGCGGAAGGGTTGTTGCCGATGTAGAAGTTGTGGCCGAACTGCGAGGTGGTGAGGTGGAAGTCGCCGCTCACCGCGTAGTTTCGAATCGCGACGGGCAACAGCAGCACCGCCATGCCGCCCGCGAAGAGCCCCGCCCAGGCGAGCCGCTCGCGCATCGGGTGCGAGGCCCGCAGCAGCATCCACGCGAGGAGCACCAGCGCCAGCACCAGCGCGTTCTCGCGGGTGAGCACGAGGGCGCCGAGGATCAGTCCGAGCCCGACGAAGGAGAGCCGCTTCGGCTCGGAGCGCACGATCAGCTCGGCCAGGACGGCCAGCATCGCGCACACGAAGAAGAGGTCGAGCACCGACTTCTGCAACGAGACGTCGGCGAAGAGCGCCGGCGGGTAGAGGGCCAGGCCGAGCCCCGCGACGATTCCGACCGGCTTCGAGAAGAGCCGCCAGCCTGCCTGGACGAGCAGCGCGCAGCCGATGGCGCCGAGCAGGATCTGCAGCAGCCGCAGCATCAGCAGCGACTCGCCGCCGATGCGGTACACGACAGCGAGGAAGTAGGGATAGAGGGGGGCCTGATAGAAGACCCGGTCACCCACCCAGTCGCCCGCGGCGATCTCCTGCGCCCACAGGTGGTAGACGCGCCCGTCCCCGAGCTTCAGATCGAAGTAGCGGAGATCGGACAGCTCCCACAGCTCGAGCGCCCGGGCGGCGAGCGCCACCGCGAAGACGAACAGCGACCAGCGCGCGAGGTCGCGTCCGTTGGAGACAGTTGCGTCCCGTGTCGTCGATTCCGTCAAGTCGCACCCCATCGGCCGTTTCCGGCCGGCGCCCGAGACCAGCCCGGCCCCCGCAGCCTCGCATCGATCGGCTGTGCGGACAGGCTCCGCGGCGCATCGAGGGCTGCTAGCATAACCGCGATCTGGCGCTTCGAGCGCCGAGCGAGGCCGAGCATGCGCGTTGCCCTTTCATGCCTGATCACCGTCCTCGTGCTGGCAGGGCCCATGCCGGCGCGCGCGGCCGGCTCCCCGTCGATCGCCGACCGGACGTACGACGCCGTGTTGCTCAGGCCGCTGGCCGCGATCAGCTGCGCGGTGGGCGTCATCCTCTTCCACCCGACCGCGCTCGTTACCGCCCCGACCGGACGCGACGGCCTCGAACAGGCCTACGAAGTGCTGATCGAGCCCCAGTGGAAGGAGCTCGCCGACCGACCTCTCGGCGAGTTCTGAGCCGTCTCGCGCCGCTCGCCGGCGCCGGCTAATCGATCACCTCGGCGGCCAGCGAGACGCTCTTCACGCCGGCCAGGCGCGCGGCATCCATCACCTGCACGAGCAGGCCGTTTTGCGACTTCTGGTCGGCCTGGATCACGACCGAGCCCTGGGGGTTCTCGGCGTGCAGCCGCTCGATGTTCGCGCGCAGCGCCTTCGGGCTGACCTGACGCCTGTCGATCCAGATCTGGTTGTCGGCCGTAATCGCCACCAGGATGTTGCCGCGCTCCTGCCGCTCGGCGGTGGCCGCCGGCGGGCGGGTCACCTCGATACCCGCCTCCTTGACGAACGACGCCGTCACGATGAAGAAGATGAGCATGATGAAGACGACATCGAGCATCGGGGTCAGATTGACCTCGCTCTGATCCAGCTCACGTCGGCGTGCCATTTCCTGCCTCCTACCGGGCTCGCGTCCACCGGTCCGCTGTCACGGACCGGTCAGCCCGAACGGGCCTCTCGGTCGATATGTGTCAGCCAGTCGTTGGCGGCCTTGCGGGTCTTCTCGAAATTCTTCGCCCGTTCGAACTTGAAGCGCGCCGGGCCCACACGGTCGTCGTTGTAGAGCGCGATGCCGAGCAGCAGCTCGGCGCTGCCCGGATTCCTGAGATCGCCCTTCTCGATCGCCTTCTCGAACAGCGAAACGGCCTCCTTCCACTGCTCCTGGGCCATCTGCACCTGTCCCAGGCGGACGTAGAGGTCACCGTTCTCGGACAGCTCGGCCGCCTTGCGCAGCGGCGGAACCGATCGGTCGTACTCGCGGGCCTGGATCCAGCTGTTGGCGAGGAACTCGTACGCCTTGGCGTCCCCTTCGATGGATTCGCCGCCCAGTCCCTCGTCGAGGACGTTCGCGGCCTCGAAGGGCAGCCCCGCGAACGCGTACGAGCGCGCCAGGCGCTGCAGCTCGCGATCCTCGGTGAGGAAGCCCTGCAGGTGCGCGATCTGCTGGACCGCCAGGGAGTGCCGGTAGTCGTCGCGCGCGCCGTAGATCAGCGACAGCTGCACCCAGTACTGCTTCTTCGGGAAGCGCATCACCAGCTCTTCGAGCACCGGCGTCACGCTCGCGAAGTCCTCCTGCAGCATGTAGAGCGCTGCCAGCAGCTGGAGCCACGCCTCCTCGGGCTCGTCCGTGGTGGCAACGCACTCCTGCATGGCGGCGAGCGCCGCGTCGTAGTCGTCGAGCTGATAGTGGGCGACCGCCCGGAGATAGAGCGAAAGACCCGTCGCCTCGGGGACGTAGCGCCGCCAGCGATCGAGGGCGGCGAGCGCCTGGGGCCACTCTTCCCGGGCCGCGCGGAGCTGCACCACGTTGAACATGATCGACACGTCGACACTCAGAACGAGCGCTTCCTCGGCGAGCGCGTTCTCGAAGGCCTCGATGGCCGCGTCGCTGTCACCGATCGCGTACGAGATGTAGCCGATCATCCGGTAGACCATGGCGCGCTCGAAGCGGTTGAGCCGCTTCATGTTGAGCTTGAGGAGCAGGCGCCTGGCCTCGGTGAAGTTGCCCTCGTCCATCTCCTCGGCGGTGGCCTTCAGGTAGCGACCGACGCGCTGGCTCATCGGCATGGTGAACATGGCGTTGCGCCGGCGCTTCTCGAGCTCGACGAGGTCGATCGGCTCGTCGCCGGCCGGCGGGGCTGCGACCGTGCCGCCCGACTCCTCGGCCGAGAGCGGGGCAGCGAAGACGCCGGCCAACAGCGCGAGCAGCGCCATCACCGCGATTCGTCCGCCGCGCCGCATCAGCGCCTGCCCTTCGGCGGCTCGAAGTTCAGCCGCGCGTATTGACCGGGGCGCGCCACGGCCACGCCGTCCTTGACCATCGGGTTGTACTTCCAGCGGCGCACCGCGTCGAGCGCCGCGCGCTCGAAGATGACCGGCAGGCTCGACTTCATGACGCGTGCGTCGGCCACGGTGCCGACGGCGGTGATCGTGAAAGCGACGTCCACCCAGCCCCTGAGGCCCTGGGACTTCGCGCGCTCCGGATACTCGGGCAGCACCTGGACGAGCGGCACCGCGGCGCGGTTGCCGCCGCCGCTGGCCAGGTTGGTCGCCTCGGCGAGTTCGACGCTGGTGTCGATGATCGGAACGATGTCGCCGACGGCGTCGCCGGGGTTGATGTCCTTGGCCATGTTCATCTCGGGCGGCGGCGGCTGCTGCTCGGGCTTCTGCTTCTTCGGCTTCTCGCGCTCCTTGGGCTCGGGCGTCGTGTCCTTGCGCAGCCGGACGAACTCGATCGAGAGCTTCTTGCCCGCCTCGTCGAGCTTGCCCGGCGTGCTGATGAGCTTCTGCATCACCCAGAACAGCCCGAAGGACGTCAGCACACCGAGGAGCAGCACGACCGCGCCGCGCAGCATGTTCTGCGCCGGGGGGCCCGACTCCGGCATCAGGTCGCCGGCCGGTCTTCCGGTCGTGTCGAATTGCTCTGCCGCCGCCATCGAAGTGGACCTTCGTCCGTCCCTTCGCGGGTCGCGGACCCGCTCGTGCTCGCTCTACTCGTGCGCGATGTCGAGGCTGTCCTCGACGCGGTCGCCCTCGTCGAGCGCGTAGCGTCGAAGCTGGATGCTGAAGAGCATCCCGGACAGCGCGGCCACCATGCCGGCCATCGTAGGCAGCGTCGCCTTCGAGACCCCGCCCGCCATGCCCCGTGCGTTGCCGCTGCCGGCAATCGCCATCACGTCGAAGACCTCGATCATGCCCGTCACGGTGCCGAGCAGGCCGAGCATCGGACACAGCGTCACCAGCGTCTCGATCGGCCAGAGCCGCTTCTCGAGCCCCATCCGCACCTGCGAGACCAGCATGTTGCGGATCTTGTGCGCCTCCCACGACGCGTGGTCGCGCCGGCCCTGCCACACGCCGGTGATGCGCCGGATCTCGCGGCGGTGCTGGGTGCGGTAGTACCAGAACCGCTCGTAGATCAGCATCCACATCACGGCCGTGACGAACGCGATCACCAGCAAGACGTTGCCGCCCTGCTCGATGAAGTCGCGGACCGCGCCGTATGCCTCGAAGTCAGCCAGCGCCGGGCTCCCGTCCGCCCGACCAGCCCTCCCGCTCGCTCTCGGCGCGGCTGGCGATCAGACCGGCGCTCTGCTCGTCGAGCACGCCGATGATGCGCCGCGTGCCGTTGGCCAGCGTGTCGTACAGGAGCACGAGCGGAATCGCGGTGGTCAGGCCGAGCATGGTGGTGACGAGCGCCTCGGAGATGCCGCCCGCCATCATCTTGGGGTCGCCCGCACCGAACAGGGTGATGGCCTGGAAGGTCTGGATCATGCCCGTCACGGTGCCGAGCAGGCCGAGCAGCGGCGCCACCACCGAGATCGTCTTGACGACCCAGAGGAACTTCTCGAGTTCGGATGACTCTCGCAGCACCGCCTCGTTGAGCTTGAGCTCGAGGGTCTCGGCGTCGAGCTCGCGGTTCTGCTCGTACACGCTCAGCACACGGCCGAGCGGGTTCTTCTCGCTGACGGTGTCGGTGCGCTGCTGGGCGGTCACCCGGCGCCCGGTGATCAGCACGACCACGTAGCGCATGAGCCCGACGATCAGCGCCAGGATGCCGAGCACGATGATCACCATGCCCACCGCGCCGCCCTGGGCGATGCGCTCCTGGAGGTTCGGCGTGTCGGTGAGGGCGTTCATGAGCGCGCCGCGTGACGGGTCGAGGGCCAGGGGCGCAAACCCCGAGTCGGTGCCGGCGTAGGGCGCGATCGTGTCCGTGTAGCGCGCCGGCGGCTGCCGGGGCAGCTCGCGCAGCTTGGCCTGGTCGGCCTCCCAGATCAGGTAGCGGCCGTTCGACATCACGTTGAAGACGCCGGCGCGCACCACCTCGCGCCGCTCGACCTCGCCCTCGGTGGTCAGCACGTCCGCCGGATAGCGCACCACCTGCCCCTGCTCGGTCATCTCGCGCTGCAGCTCGTACCAGAGTGCCTCGAGGTCCTCGGTGGACGGCAGCTCCTTGCTGCGTCCGAGCCGGTCCATCAACTCCTTGCGGTCGCCGAGCTGCGAGCTCGTCACCGAGTCCCACATCTGGCCCGAGGCGTCGTTGGCCACCTGCCGAACCACGCCGAAGACCTCGCCCATCTGACCGAGGCCCTCGGCCAGCTCGGCCTCGGCCTCGCCGAGGGAGCGCTCGTTGGTGTTGAACGTTTCCTCGAGCAGATCGCTGAGCTCTTCCTTCGACCTGAGCTCGGCCTCCGCCTCCTCGAGCAGCCGCTGCTGCTCGTCGCGGGCGTTGCGGAAGGCATCGAGGCGCGCCTCGTTGGCGGCGCTCTCCTCGACCAGGCCCGTCTCGACGAGATCGAGCAGCTCGAACAGGTTCGTCGCACTGGCGGCCGCCGCGCCCGCCTGGCCGGCGGCCGAGCCCGACTCCTGGGCGCCCGACGCGAAGGCGAGCAGCATCGAGGCGACTCCTACGGCCACCCCCCTCGTCGATGTGCGCATCCGCAACCGCATCAGCTCTCTCTCCGGGCCGGCGCCGCCGCCGGCAGCGGCAGCGTGATCAGGTCGGGCGCGGCCTGCTTGCGCGCGATGCGCAGGCCGGCGCGGATCGACGAGCGCAGGCTGTCGTCCACCGGCACCCAGCCATTCGCGTTCTGGCTCCAGACTCCGGCGCCGGACTCGTCGAGCGCCATGTAGACCAGCGCGACCCGCCCGAAGCGCAGAAAGTCGACCGTGGTTTCGCGGCCGTCGATCACCAGCGGGCCGCGGTAGGCCTCGATGGTGCGGCCATACTCGTTCTCGGTCTGGTAGGCGGCCATGATCTGCCGGAACTTCTCCGAGGTCGTCACGTCCGCCCGGCCCATCAGGTTCTTGAGTTCTGCGACGCGCTTGGTGCGCTCGTCGATCAGGAAGGGAACGTCGAGCTCGACGAACTTCTCGAGCGCCGTGATCATGCGAATCATCAGCGGCGTGACGCTGCGGCTCACCTCTTCGACGCGGTCGACCTGATCGCGCAGCGAGACGAGCTCGACCTCCTGCGAGCTGATCATCTCCTGCATCTGACCGTTGTAGAGATCGATCGCCTCGATCTGCTTGAGCGTCGTGCGGTAGCGCGAGAGCAGATCACTGGTCTCGTCACTGATGACATCGATGTCGGTCTGCACCGCGATGGCGTCGTCGTTGGCGGCCGCGCGCGCCCCCATCATGTCGCCGAGCACGCCTTCGGCGCTCGCAGCCGCGGGCGCGTCGGATTCGTCCTGCGCGTACGCGCTCGCGCCGAGCCACAACACGGCCACGGTGACCGCCACGACCCAAGTCGCGGCAGGCAATCCTCGGTCCTTCGAGCTCATTCTCTCGCTCCCCGCTCCGCGCGCCATTACACGATCTCCAGCAATGACCAGCAGGAGGTCTGGGCGCGACCGGCTGGGGGCTGGGGGGCGTGCGCAGCGGAGTTCAGTGAGACTGACACGAAAAGCCAACGAGTTCCAGTACCCGACGGCGTGTCGAACGGGTCGACCATCCGGGTAGCGCTCAGCTTCGGCCCGACCTGGGCTCGGCCGACACGAATCCCGAGGTGACCCACCGCCCCTGGGGCCGGGTGAACACCGGAAGGCGCGCGAGGATCTCGGCGCGTCGATGATCCGGCGCAGTGGCTGCGGTCCGGGCGGCCTTCACGATCGCGAGCGAAAGTGCGTCGTCCGGCGCGGCCCGCAGCGCGAGTCGCTCGGCGGCTTCGAGCGCCTCGCCGAACCGACCCGCGTGCAGCAGCGACCACACCATGCGACGCGAGGCGCGCGTCGCGGTCGATCCGGCGGCCGCGAGCCGCGTGTCGCGCTCGACGGCGCGATCGTAGAGACCGAGCATCAGGTCGATCGAAGCCAGCCGCTCCTGCGCGGCGCGCCGCTGCTCGACCGGGCCCGCGCCCGCGCTGCGCCGCAACTGTTCGTAATCGGGTGGAATCAGACCGTGTGCAACCGACCACGCAGGCGCCTCTTCGATGGCCCGCGACGGATCGAAGCCGGCGGTCCGGTCGAAGGGAACGCCCTGCCCTGCGTACCAGTCTTCGATCCGTTGGAGGTTCGAGCGGTTCGCCTCCGAGGTCCGCAGGTAGAGGGCCGTCTGGAGGTTTCGGAAGATCGGCAGCCAGCCGGGCGTGCGCTCGAGATGACGGGTGGTATCCGGATGCGGCCGGCCCGGGTTGGCGACCAGCGGCGCCCCGGTCCCGACGAATACGTCGACGCCGTACAGGTCGAGCAGTTCGGGCGTGGTGCGGCCGGCCGCGTCGGTGCGTCGCCGGCGGATGTCGCCGGCGGCCTGCATGACCTGCTTCGGAACGTTGAGCGAGCCGTTGACGAAGACCCGGAGCCGCGGCGCGAGCCAATAGCCCAGGAAGTTGCCGTGCCAGTAATCGTTCCAGACGCGGCCCTCCAGGCCCGCGTCGCCGAGCATCCAGACGCCGTGCGCGTGGTACTTGGACGTCGAGTACGGCTCGCCATAGGTCGCGGAGTGCACGCCGCGCGAGATCATCTGCCAGGCCCCGACCTGCAGGAAGGCCGGCACCAGCGCAGCCGTCGTCGCCGCCGCGAGCACGCGACCCGTCAGGGCGGCGGCCTGCGCCCGCGGCATGCGCCCGATGGCCGGCAGCGCGTGGACGACGGCGAGCGCCGCGAAGACCCCCAGCCAGGACAGACGCACCGCGGCCAGCGCTCCCGCCAGCGAGACGAACGCCACCGCCACGAGTGCGAGATCGAGGCGCGACGATTCGGCATCCGGGCCGTCGCTGGCGAAGCGTCGATCCGCTCGCGCGTGAAGCGCAACGGCCAGCGGCATCGCGACGAGCAACGCCCAGACGAGCGCCCACGAGAGCGGCGACGGCGGCACGTTGACGAGGGGCATCGAGAACAGACGCAGCGGCGCCCACTCGTCGGCGACCACGGCGAGATCGGGCGTGTCCGTGCCGGCGACGAAGTACAACAGCAGAAAGCGCGGGCCCGCCGGGTTCAGACAGCCCGCCAACACCGCTGCGCCGAGGGCGATGCCCAGCCCGCGCACCCGTGACCAGTCGCGACCGGCCACCCCGCCCCGCCACAGCACTTCCGCCACCGCGCCCGCGAGGGCGGCGCCGATCAGCACCAGTCCGAGCACGAAGGCGCCGTGGGCGTTCGCCCAGAGCGCGATCACCGCGGCCGAAGCGGCTATCCGGCCCGGCGTGGGCGGCCGCCGGTCGACGACCAGCAGCCGCACGATCACCAGCGCCGCCAGCACCGAGACGAGGTGCGGGCGCAGCTGGAAGAACCGGTAGGCGGCCAGGGCCGCAAGGACGGCCGTGAACAGACTGGCGGCAATCGGCGAGCCACCGACGCGCCGCAGCATCCGCCACGCCAGGCCGAGGATCGCCGCCCCGAACACTACGTGAAGCACCCGCAGCGCCTGGAAGCCGCCGAGCGCGTGGACGCCGTGCAGCCCGGCGCCCGTCAGCCAGGCGGCGGGCTCGGGCGGGCGCTCGGCGGCGAACAGGAACGCGTCCGCGTCGAGCCACGGGCCGTTCGCCCAGTACTCGCCCCCCATCGCCAGATGCCACCACAGGTCGTCGGTGAAGATGGGCTGACCGGCCGCGACGATGACGAGGCCCACCAGGCACGCGGCGGAGAGGTGTGCGACCAGAGCCGTCGCGAGGCGGGTCGCGGACGCGACGCTCACGCGAAGATGCTCCGCGGCGGGCAGGACGTCAGTGGCCCACCCAGCGCAGCCGGACCCCGAGGAATACACGGTAGCTCCACGGGTCGACGCGGAACGTCCAGTCGCCCGCGTAGGTGGCCGGCGAGACCTCGTCGGGGCCGAAGACGCCTCCGGTCGCGAGCGAGCCCGGCGTATTGAACCAATCGACGATGGGACCGGAGCTTCCCTTGAAGCTGATCGTGTCGTTGCCGACGGTCCGATACGCGAACGTTCCGAGATAGAGAACGGGACGCAGTGGCCCGCGCTTGCCCAGCTCCATCTCGAGCTCGGCGCCGGGACCGACGGCGTGGAAGAAGCCGGAGCCCCTTCCCGTGATGCTCACCAGTCGGAGCTCCGGGCCGTAGAAGGGCGCACCGGGGGGAAGGGTCACAGGGTCGTTCTTGTACGCGGCGAGCGCGTTTCCCCGTGCGACGACGCCCCAGCGTATCCAGCCGACGGACGGCTTGAAGCGCAGCAGGCGCTCGCGCACCTCGAACGCGAAGGCGGCCCCGGCGTTGACGGCGACCACGGTGGTCATCACGCGCGCCCTCAGCCGGGAGCCGGTGCCGGCAATCGCCTCGACGCGAAACGTGTCGAGCGCCTGCTCGGGAATGCGAAACTCGGTGGCCGCCCCCTGCAGCGCGACGGTCGTCTCGCTCGCGAATGTCGGAAGGATCTCACCGCTCACGAAGAACCGCGGATCGGCGGGGAGCAGATCCAATGAGGGTGACATCACCTCGAAGCTCAGGCCGATGTTGGGGGAGATCGCATTGACGCTTCCAGACGTCGGGGTCAGGAACGGCTCGGGACGGGTGGTGGGTATGACCAGGAAAGGGGGCAGTGACGGCGTCGGGTTCTTCGGCCTCCAGACGACGCGCGGCGGATCGACGATGTCGAGCGCCTGCAGATCGATGTCGCCGTTCTGCTGCGCGATCAACACACCACTCGTGATCGCCAGCGAAAAAGCGAAGCGCCCCTTCTCGGCCTCGCGCTCGTCGTCGACCGTGGCGGCGAGGGCCTCTTCCCCACCAGTCAATGCGCCTGCCATCAGCAGCACCGCCACGGCACGCCGAAGGCCAGACACCATCGATTCGACGCACGGCGACGAATGGGCGCGTCTATTGACCGGATACCGCATCGAGGCGTAGCATTATTGCACCCGAGATGGCGGAGCGCACTCGCACGGTCCGATCGATCGGTCGGTCGACTACCGGAACGGCACTCGGCAGAGCTGGACAGAGCTGGACAACGGAGATCGACGAATCCAGGATGAAGCTCCGCGGCATCACTCTCGCCGTTCTCGGGATCTGCGCGATCACCCTGCTCGTCGGGGCACCCGGCGCGCGCGCGCAGTCGGCCTCCGGACTCGGCGCAGCCGACGACACGGGTAGCGGGGCGGCGCCGGGCAGCGGCGGCGCGACCGGCCCGGACGCCGTCGAGGAGTTCGATCCGGAGGCTCCACCGCCGGGCGCCGAGATCCACGTCATCATCGCCGGCGAGTCCGAGGCAGCGGCCGCCTACGCGGCCGGCGACTCGGTGACGGGCTTCGACGCCTCCGACATGGAAGCGCTCGGCGCGCTCAGCATCGCCGACCTCTCGAGCTTCACGCCCAACCTCGAGATCGTCACGGCAGGCTCGACGACACCCACCTTCTTCATCCGCGGCGTCGGGCTGAACGACTTCAACTCGAACGCCTCCGGCGCGATCGCAATCTTCCAGGACGACGTGGCGCTGAACTCGCCGGCCCTGCAGCTGCCGCTGATCTTCGACATGGAGAACGTCGTGATCGCGCGCGGACCGGTCGGCAAGGGCCCGGCGCGAAACGCGTCGGGAGGCGCCATCCGCATGTACAGCCGCAAGCCGCGCGGCACGTACAACGGCTACCTGCGGACGCAGTTCGGCAACTACGGGTTCAACGACTTCGAAGGCGGCATCGAGGCGCCGGTCTACGAAGACATCCTGCTCGCGCGCGTTTCCTTCCGCTCGTCGTTTCGCGACGGCTTCCAGCGCAACGGCTGCGGAGGCTTCACCTCCTACCCCGGGCAGCGCACGAGCCAGTTTCAACCCGCGGCGGATCCGCGCTGGTCGCTCTGCGGCGAGAACGTGGACTTCTTCAGGCCCCCCACACCGTTCAGCCCGGGGGCAAGCGGCTTCTCCCACATACCCTTGAACCTGCCCGAGTACGTGAACGACGCCGGCCGCTGGGGGGCGCGCGCCACGTTACGCTACCAGCCCACCCTCGACCAGGACTGGCTCATCAACGGCCACGTCGCGAAGGTCGACCAGCTGTCTCGGCAAGGCATCTCTTACGGGACGAGGGGCGTACAGCGCTTCGCCGACGAGTCCACCATCGACGGAATCCTGGGCGGCCAAGACGGTCAGTCGACCGGCCTCAGCACCTTCCAGCGCCCGCAGGTGCTGGCGATGCGCCAGCAGTTGACCAACGTGTTCGCTGCCCCCGTGCTCGCCCAGTGTGGAGCCGCCTGCACCCCGGCCCAGCTGCGCCCCGCGCGCGAGGCGGCGAACATCGCGGTCGCCAACCAGATCGGCCGCGATCTCGATTTCGATCCCTACACCGGCTACTACGACAGGGTCGGCGAGACCAGCAATCTCACCTACGGCGGCTACATCCGGGGCGAGATCACGCTGCCCAACGACCTCATCCTGACGACACTGAGCGCGTTCGACGGATACGACCGATCCACCGCGTCCGACACCGATCAGTCGCCCAACGTCCTCTTCGAGAGCGATCTGACGGACACGGGCTGGCAGTTCTACCAGAACACCGAGCTGCATGGGGCCCTGGCCGACTTTCCGGTCGAGTGGCAACTCGGCGCCTACTACCTCCAGGAGCATCTCGACGTCCAGATCGCCAACGACTTCGGCCGGCTGGCGGGCACCGCCGTCGCAGCGGGGCGCGACTACGAACAGAACACCTGGAGCTTCGGGACGTACGCGGGCTTTTCGTGGGACTTCTGGGACGACTTCGCGTTCGACGGGGGCGCGCGTTACAACTGGGACCGCAAGGACATCGACTACCTCCTCGATCGCGGCCGCCTGCCCCTGACCGACTACCAGAATGAGACACGCAGCGCACCCACCGGCGAGGTGCGGCTGACCTACAAGTTCCGCGACGACACCCACGCCTACTGGAAGTACACCCGCGGCTGGAAGGGCGGCCACTTCAACGCGACCAGCTCGCTCCGAAAGGGTGTCACCTACGCCGAGCCCGAGGAGAACAACGCCTACGAGGCCGGGCTGAACGGCGCGTGGTTCGACAACAGGGTCAACTTTTCTCTTTCCTTCTTCCTCTACGACTACAGCAACTACCAGATGTTCACTGTGGAGAACGACTTCAGCTCGAACCCGGAGTTCGTCGTCATCAATGCCAGCGACGTGCAGGTCTACGGCTCCGAAGCCGAAGTGTCGGCACGCCCGTGGGACGGCACCACGCTGGGGGCCCGCTTCGGCTGGCTGGAGAGCACCTTCCTCGACTTCGTCCAGACGCAGGTCATCCAGGAGGCCACGCCGACTGGCGTCCTCACCCGCGAGCTCGAGCTCAACTTCACCGGCAACCGCCTGCTGAACTCGCCGCAGTTCACCATCAGCCTGACCGCACAGCACGAGGTGAGGCTCGGCCGCTACGGCTCGCTGATCGCGCGGTGGGACGGCGCTTGGACGGACACGCGCTACTTCGACGCCTCGGAGGGCCGCGGGCAGCCCAACAACAACGGCGTCACCTTCTATCCCGCGGACACGATCGGCCAGACACCCTACTGGCTGCACAACATCCAGATCATCTACCGGCCGCCGACGGGCAACGTGACGGTCGAGGCCTGGGTTCGCAACCTAACCGACGAGGTCTACAAGGCCTTCGCGTTCGACGCGGCGCAGTTCCAGGCGACTTCGATCTTCTTCACCGGCGATCCGCGGATGTTCGGCGGAGCGGTCACCGTCAACTTCTGAGCGGTGTCACAAAGATTGTGCTTGGCACGGCTCCTGCTTGATGGCTGGGCATGCCGAGTGTTCG
>CAZETS010000081.1:0-21317 GCA_964515335.1 uncultured Spirochaetaceae bacterium | reverse complement strand
AGGTCGAGTAGTCGCTGGCGAGGAAGACCATCACGTTGGCGACCTCCCAGGGCTGGGCGCCGCGGCCGTAGGCCTCAGCGGCCTCGAGGGCCTCGAGCTGGTCCTTGGGAGTGGTCTTCTCGAGGAAGGGGTGGGTGGCGAAGCTCGGGGCAACGGCGTTGATGCGGATGCCCTCGTCGGCCACCTCGAGGGCCGAGCAGCGCGTCAGCGCCATCACGCCGGCCTTGGCGGCCGCGTAGTGGCTCTGGCCGCGCTGGGCCCGCCAGCCGAGCACGCTCGCGTTGTTGACGATGGCCCCGCTGCCGCGCTCGATCATGTGGGGCAGCACGGCGCGCGTCATGCGGAAGACGCTGTGGAGCGTCACGTCGATGACGCGGAGCCAGTCCTCGTCCTTCATGTCGACGACATCACAGGTGCCGCCGAGACCGGCGTTGTTGATGACGACGTCCAGGTGGCCGAGCGCGTCGATGGCGGCGGCGGCGAGCGCCCGCACCTGCTCGTCCGACGTCACGTCGCAGAGCGCGTGGCCGACCTCGGCGCCGGCGATCTCGGAGAGCGCCCGGGCGGCCTCGGCGGTGCGCCGCTCGTGGACGTCGCTCAGGAAGACGCGCGCCCCCTCCTCGATACAGCGCTTCGCGGCCGCAAAGCCGATGCCCGCACCGGCCGCTGCGGTGATCAGTACGTTCTTGCCCTCGAGGAGGCCGTGGCCCTCGACGTAGGGCGGCGGCGACTTGCTCATCGATGGATCCCCCGGCGCGTTCCCGCCTGGCTGGCGGTCAGGCGGGACGCGGCTCGCGCGGCAGGCCGAGCGCGCGCTCGCTGATGATGTTGCGCTGGATCTGGTTCGAACCGCCGTAGATGGTGTCGGAGCGGACGAACAGGAACATACGCTGCAAGCGGCCGAGCTGATAGGGGTCGCCCTCGGCGATCTCGGCCTCGGGACCCAGCACGTCCATGGCGAGCTTGCCGAGTTCGCGGTGCCAGGTCGCCCAGAAGATCTTGATGATCGTCGACTCGGGACCCGGCTTCTCGGCCGACAGCATGCGCAGGGCGTTGTAGCGCTGGATGCGCAACCCCATCCACGCGTCGGCGATGCGCTGGCGGATCAGCGGATCGTCGGCGCGGCCGTTCGCCCTGGCCACCGCGATGATCTCGTCGAGCTCGTTCTGGAAGAGCATCTGCTGACCGAGCGTCGACGCGCCCCGCTCGAAGACGAGCGTGCCGCTCGTCACCTTCCAGCCGCCATTCACCTCGCCCACCACGTTGTCGGCCGGGGTGCGGGCATCGTTGAAGAACACCTCGCTGAACTCGGCGTCGCCGGTGAGCTGCACGATCGGCCGCACCTCGACGCCCGGCTGGTCCATCGGGCAGAGGATGTAGGAGATACCGGCCTGCTTGGGCTTCGCGTCCGGATCGGTGCGGCAGACCACGAAGCACCAATCCGACCAGGCGGCGCCCGAGGTCCACACCTTCTGGCCGTTCAGCACCCACTCGTCGCCGTCGAGCACGGCACGCGTCTGCACGTTGGCGAGATCGCTTCCGGCGTTCGGCTCCGAGTAGCCCTGGCACCAGATCGCGTCGCCCGAGAGGATGTCGGGGACGAAGCGCTGCTGAATGGCCTCGCTGCCGAAGTAGGCGAGCGTGGGCGCGAGCAGCATCTCGCCGATGTGGCCGAGGCGACCGGGTCCGTCGGCCCGCGCGTACTCCTCGTAGAAGATCACCTGCTGGCTGAGCGGCAGGTCGCGGCCGCCCACCCGGGCCGGCAGGCCGATACCGATCCAGCCCGCCTCGCCGAGGCGCTTCTCCCAGGCGCGGCGCTCGTCGACGAGGGCGTGCTCGTCACCCGGCCCGCCCCGCCCGCGCACCACGGCGAACTCGCCGTGGAGGTTGTCGGCCAGCCACCCGGCGATCTCGCGCCGGAAGGCCTCGTCCTCTTCGCTGAACCGGGTGTTCATGCCTCTCCGACCGCTTGGATGCCGGCCGAACAATACGATACGGTGCGTGTCGAAAGCAAGTTGGCGATCCCCTCGCGGCCCCTGGACGAGCCCGGGCGGCCGCCCGAGCCCTGGAGGCCCCGTGGAGCAGACGATCCCGCGCCTGGTACGGGGCGCCGCCGAGCGCTTCGGCGACGCCGTGGCCGTCGAGGAGGCCTCGGCGTCCCTCACCTTCCGCCAACTCGCCGACGCCGGTCTGCGGGCCGCACGCGCCTTCATGGCCGCCGGCGTCGTGGCGGGCGACCGCGTCGCGGTGTGGGCCCCCAACGTCTCCGAGTGGATCGTGGCGGCGATCGGCATCCAGTCGGCGGGCGGCGTGCTGGTGCCGCTGAACACCCGCATGAAGGGCGCCGAGGCGGGCTACGTGCTGCGCGCCAGCGGCGCGAAGCTGCTCTGCACGATGGGCGATTTCCTCGGCGTCGACTACGTGGCGTCGCTCGACGGCGAGGACCTTCCGCGCCTCGAACGGACCGTCACCTTTCGCGGGGCGAGCACCGGCGCACAGCGCTGGGACGACTTCCTCGCCACGGCGTCCGGGGTGTCCGAGCAGGACGCGCTCGCCCGGCTCGAGTCGGTCTCGCCCGACGACCTGTCGGACCTGCTCTTCACCTCGGGCACGACGGGTCACCCGAAGGGCGTGATGACCACCCACGCCCAGAACATCCGGGTCTTCGAGACCTTCACGGGCATCATCGGCCTGCGCGAGGGCGACCGCTACCTGATCATCAATCCGTTCTTCCACTCGTTCGGCTACAAGGCGGGCTGGCTCTCGTGCGTGATGCGCGGCGCCACGGCGCTGCCGCAGCTCACCTTCGACATCCCCGAGGTGCTCGAGCGCATCGGACGCGACCGCATCAGCGTGATGCCGGGGCCGCCCACCATCTACCAGTCACTGCTCGTCCACCCCGATCTGCCGAAGCACGATCTCTCGACGCTGCGGCTGGCCACGACCGGTGCGGCGGCGATTCCGGTCGAGCTGATCCACCGCATGCGCGACGAGCTCGGCTTCGAGACCATCGTCACCGCCTACGGGCTCACCGAGTCGTGCGGCGTGGTGACGATGTGCCGGCCCGAGGACGACCCGGAGCGCATCGCCACGACCTCGGGCCGCGCGATTCCCGACGTCGAGGTGAGCTGCGTCGACGAGAAGGGCGCCGAGGTGCCGCGCGGCGAGCCCGGCGAGATCGTGCTGCGCGGCTACAACGTCATGCGGGGCTACTTCGAGAACCCGGAGGAGACACGTCGCACCATCGACGGCGACGGCTGGCTGCACACCGGCGACGTCGGCGTGATGGACGACGACGGCTACGTGCGCATCACCGACCGCATCAAGGACATGTACATCTGCGGCGGCTTCAACTGCTACCCGGCCGAGATCGAGAGCGCCCTGTTCGGTAGCGGCCTGTGCGCGCAGGCCGCCGTGATCGGCGTGCCCGACGAGCGCATGGGCGAGGTCGGCATGGCGTTCGTGGTGCCGGCTCCGGGCGTCGACCTCACCCCCGAGGCGGTGGTCGCCTGGTGTCGCGACAACATGGCCAACTACAAGGTGCCGCGGCGGGTCGCCGTCCGGGACGCGCTGCCGATGAACGCATCGGGCAAGGTCACCAAGTTCGTGCTGCGCGAGGAGGCCGCGCGGGGCTGAGCGGGCGGCGCGGTCAGTCGGCGCCCTCGCCCTCGCCGCGCGCGCCCGACGCGAGGCCGGCGAGCGCCAGGTCGACCATCGGCGCGACCATCTTCGGATTCAGCCTTCCGTCCTTGAAGAAGAGCGCCACGGCGATCGGCCCGACCACCAGATCGCCGGCCAGCTCGAGGTCGATGTCCGGCGGCAGCTCGCCGCGGGCCACGCCGCGCTCGAGCGCGCGCCGGAGCGGCACGCGCCGCTCGATGCTCACCGGATCGAACAGCTTAGAGAGCTCGGCGTTGTGGGCGCGCTCGCCGGCGAGACTGGGCAGGACGGCAGAGAGCGGCGTGCTGCTGAAGACCTGCAGGTAGGCTCGCAGCATGCGCTTGAGGTCCTCGGCGAGGCTCCCGGTGTCGACCTCCTCCATGCCGGGGAGCTGCCCGAACGCCTCCACGACGAGCGGCAGCTTCGACGGCCAGCGGCGGTAGATGGTCGCCTTGCCGACACCGGCCCGCTGCGCGACGCCCTCCACGGTGAGGCCGGAGAAGCCCGCCTCGGTCAGCAACTCGAGGGTGGCGTCGAGGATGGCCCGGTGGGCCTCCTCGCTCCGCGGACGCCCGGTCGGCGCGGCCGGGGCGCCAGCAGCCGTCGCGGCGGTGCTCTCGGCGGTTTCGCGATCGGCCACGCTCGTCCTCGTGAGTCTCCGCGTGGCGCGGAGCCCCATTACGATACACGACGTATCGAAAGCACGAAACGCCGGGCGGGCTGGCAAGCGCCGTTCGAGACCGCTGGAGCCGCGGCCGTGACGAGCCCGCCGAGCGCCACGACAAAGCGCCACAGGGGCCGACCGCGTGGGACGCCCGCGACTCGAAATGCACTAACCTCCGCGCGCCGTTCATCGCGGCCGGCGCGACAGGCAAGTACGAGCCGGGTAAGTACGCGACAGGCAAGTACGAGCCCGGCAAGAACGAGCCAGACGAGCAAGTAACAGACGAGCACGAGAAGTCGGGGAGTCGAGTGGTCACGTCGATCGCAGAGCTTCACTCCGACCCATCGAGCGACGGGCGGCTCGCCGAGGCGACCACCCGGGAGAGCGATCCATGCGTGTCCAGGGAACCGTGAAGTGGTTCAACGACGAGAAGGGCTTCGGCTTCATCACGCGCGACGACGGTGAGGGCGATGTCTTCTGCCACCACACCGCCATCCAGGCCGACGGCTTCCGCAGCCTCAGCGAGGGCCAGCGCGTCGAGTTCGACGTGGTCAAGGGCCAGAAGGGCCCGGCGGCCGAGAACGTCGCCGCGGTCTGAGCCCGCGTCTTCCCGCCCCGAGAGGGGGCAGCGGCCGCTCGGCGACACCGTCGCGAGACTCGCCCGCGACCGCCCGAACGACCCCGCCTATCTCGGCCCCGGCATCGACCCGGCCCTCTCCTGGGCCGAGTACGACGCCGCGGCGAACGCTTTCGCCGGTCTGCTCGGCGAGCGGCTCGGCCTCGCGCGCGGCCAGCGAGCGGCCGTGCTGCTGCCCGACGGCGCCGGCGTGCACGTCGCGCTCCTCGCGTGCGAGCGCGCCGGCGTAGTGGCCGTCGGCATCGGGCCGCGGGCCGGACTGCGCGAGGTCGAGCACCTGCTGCGCGTCAGCGGTGCGACGGCGCTGGTGAGCCCGGCCGAGCACCAGGGCGAGCGCATGGCCGCCGCGGTGGGGCGCTTCCGCGAGGCCGCCGTGCCGCTGCGCCACCACATCGAGGTGGACGCCGAGCTGCGACTCGGCGCCGGCCTGCGCGTCGACGGCGCGCCCGGCGTGCTGCGCGCCGACGCTGCGCGCCCTGCCCCGGACCGCGCCTTCGCGCCCGACGAGGTCTCGCTGCTGAACTCGACCTCGGGCACCACCGGCATGCCCAAGTGCGTGATCCACGATCTCGCGCGCTGGCAGGCCTTCCACACACTCGCCGTCCGACACGCTCGGCTCGACGGCGACGACGTGTTCATGAGCGTGGTGCCGGCCCCCTTCGGCTTCGGAATCTGGACGAGCCACGTCACGCCGGCGCTGCTCGGCGTACCGACCGTGGTGATGCCGCGCTTCGAAGCCGCCGCGGCCCTCGACCTGATCGAAGAGCACCGGGTGACGGTGCTCGCCGCCGTCTCGACGCAGTTCATCCTGATGCTCGAGGCGCTCGACGAGCGACCGCGCGACCTCTCGACGCTACGCGTGCTGTTCACCGGCGGCGAGGCGGTCCCCTACGAGCGCGCCGCGGCCTTCGAGAAATCGACCGGGGCGGTCGTCCTGCAGTTCTACGGCTCGAACGAGACAGGCGCCGTCAGCGGCACGAGCATCGACGACCCACGCGAGAAGCGACTGCGCACGGCGGGGCGGCCGATCCCCGAGATGAACCTGCGGCTCTTCGACGAGGCCGGTCGAGACGTGACCGGCTCGGGGGCCGGGCAACCGGGCTGCAGGGGACCGACGCTCTCACGCGGCTACTACGGCAGCGGGCCCGATGCCCGGGCCGGCAACGCCGAGCTGGTGCGCGACGACGGCTGGATGCTGCTCGGCGATCGCGTGACGCTCGACGCGGACGGCTACCTCTCGGTGGCCGGGCGCATCGACGATTTCATCATTCGCGGGGGCAAGAACATCAGCGGACCGGGCGTAGAGGAGCAGGTGGCCACGCATCCCGCCGTGTCGCTGGCGGCCGCCGTCGCCATGCCCGACCCGGTCTTCGGCGAGCGCGTCTGCGTGTACGTCGAGCTCCGCCCCGGCCACGACGCGCCGGGCCTCGACGCGTTGACCGATCACCTCGCGAGCCGCAACGTCAGCAAGGAGAGCTGGCCCGAGCGCATCGTCGTCGTCGACACGCTGCCGCGCGGCTCGGGCGGCAAGGTGGCCAAGCAGAAGCTGCGCGAGGACATCCGGAAACGCCTGGAGGCCGAGCGCGCCGGCGGCTGACGCCCGCTTTGCGGCCGCAAGCAAGGCGAGTCGTTGCCGTCCGCCTCTTCGCGTATGCTTCTCCTTCGGCGTCGAGTCCGGGGTCCGCGTGATCGACCCGGATCCCGCAAGGAGGAGCGTCATGAGCAGCTTCTGTGAAGACCGCGTCTGCATCGTGACCGGCGCCGGTCGCGGGATCGGGCGCGAGTACGCGCTGATGCTGGCCGATCACGGTGCGAAGGTCGTCGTGAACGATCTGGGTGGCGCCATGGACGGAACCGGCGCCGACGCGTCGCCGGCCCAGCAGGTCGTCGACGAGATCCGCGCCAAGGGCGGCCAGGCGGTGTTGAACGGAGGCGACGTCAGCGACTTCGGGGACGCCAAGCAGATGATCGAGCAGGCCGTGGACGAGTTCGGCGGCCTCGACGTCGTCGTCAACAACGCGGGCATCCTGCGCGACCGCATGCTCGTGAACATGACCGAGGAGGAGTGGGACGCGGTCATCAAGGTGCACCTGAAGGGCACCTTCGCGCCGGCCCACCACGCGGCCGCGTTCTGGCGCGCGCAGTCGAAGGGCGGTCAGCCGGTGGACGCGCGCCTCATCAACACCAGCTCCGTCTCCGGCATCTACGGAAACCCCGGCCAGACCAACTACGGCGCGGCCAAGATGGGCATCGCCGCCTTCACGATCATCTCCGCGCTCGAGCTCGGCCGCTACGGGATCACCTGCAACGCCATCGCGCCCGGCGCCCTGACACGGCTCACCGAGGGCCTCTCCTCGGCACCCATCAGCGACGAGGACCGCGAGCGGCGCAGCCCGCGCTGGATCGCGCCGATCGTCACCTGGCTCGCGAGCCGCGAGTCGCGCGACGTCACCGGGCGCGTCTTCGAGGCGTCGGGCAGCATCCTGGCCGTCGCCGAGAGCTGGCACCGCGGGCCCAGCGTCGAGCCGGTCGAGGATCCGACGCAGCTCGGCCCCATCGTCTCCGACCTCGTGAAGCGGGCGCGCAACAACGCGGGCATGAACGGCAGGGACCTCGACTAGCCGGTCGAGCGAAGCCTCAGCACGCAGACGGAACGAGGAGACCCATGGACCCGCGTCGAACGCCGGTGATCGTCGCCGCCGGACAGGCGAGCGAGCGCGACGAGATCGTCTCGGCCGTCGAGATCGCGGCCCGAGCCGCGGAGAACGCCTTCGAGGGCACGTCGGGCCTTCGCGAACGCCTCGAGCGCGTGACGATGCTCTCGGTCGTCTTCTCGCCGGCCACGCCGAGGCTGGCGTCCGAACTCTCGGAGCGGCTCGGGCTCGGCGACGTCACGGTCGAGACGACATCGCCGGGCGGCAACCTGCCCCAGTGGCTGGTGACTCGCGCGGCCGAGCAGATCGCGCGCGGCGAGCTCGACGCGACCCTGCTCGCCGGAGGCGAGGCGGCCCGCTCCATGCGCGAGAAGGATCCCGGCGCCGACGTCATGGGCGTGTGGCGCGACCGCGACAAGGTGCCGAACCCGGACCCGGTGATCGGCCCGTCGATGTCGGGCGTGCTGTCGCCGGCAGAGATCGCGATCCGTCTCTTCGAGCCCTCCCACACCTACCCGCTCTTCGAGAACGCACTGGCCCACGCGCAGGGCAGGAGCTACGACGAGCAGCGCGCCGCACTCGGCCCGCTGATGTCGAGCTTCTCCCAGGTGGCCGCGCGCCATCCCCACGCCTGGTTCCGCGAGGCGCTCTCCGCCGAGGAGATCGCGAAGCCGAGCAGCCAGAACCGCCTGATCGCCGAGCCCTACACGAAGCGCATGAACGCCTTTCCCCACGTCGACCAGGGGGCGGCCGTGGTGGTCACCTCGCTCGCCACCGCCCGGGAGCTGGGGCTGGAGGACCGCTGTCTCTTCGTGTGGTCCGGCGCGAATCTCACGGAGACCGCTCCGGTGACGCGCCGCCACCTCGGAGACGCACCGGCCATGCGCCTGGTCGCCAAGGCCTGCCTCGAGGCCGCCGGCATCGGCGCCGGCGACCTCGATCTCGTCGACCTCTACTCGTGCTTCCCGATCGCGGTCGAAGTGGGCGCGGCGGGCCTCGGCCTGCCGGTGGACGGCTCGCGCGAGCTCACCGTGACCGGCGGGCTTGCCTTCTTCGGCGGCCCCGGCAACAACTACTCGATGCACGCCATCGCCACGATCTTCGAGCGCCTGCACGACTGCGGGCGCCACGCCTGGGTGGGCGCCAACGGAGGCGTCCTCACCAAGCACTCGATGGGCGTCTACGGGGTGGATCCGCGGCCCGGCGGCTTCGTGGCCGCGGACACCGCCGACCTGCAGGCGCGCGTCGAGGCCGACGCGCTGCCCTTCGTCACCGAGGCGGAGGGAGACGCCGTGGTCGACGCCGCGACCATCATCTACGAGCGTGACGGCTCCGTGGCCGGGGCGCCGGTGATCGCGACCCTCGGCGACGGCCGTCGCGTGGCCGCGCAGGTCGAGAAGGAGCTGCGCGGCGAGCTGGCCGGCCGGTCGCTGATCGGCACGCGCATCCGCGTGGCCGGCGCGCCGCTCGCCTGGCGGCCGCTCGCCTAGCGACGCTCGCCCGGCGGAATCGCCCGCTCAGCCGATCTCGGCGATCGCCTCTTCGAGGCGGGCGCCACGTTCGAGCAGCTCGCGCGCCGCGTTGAGCTGACGCGGGCGGCGCATGGCGACGGCGCCGCACAGCCGTCCCCCGCAACCGAGCAGGGCGATGAAGCGGTCTTCGTCGAGCGTGCCGTGGGCGACGTGCATCGTGTCGGCGCGGGCGGGATCGCCGGTGATCGCGATGCGCATCTCGAACTGATCGCTCCACACGTAGGGGACGGCCGCGAGCGGCTCGACGGCTTCAGGTCCTCCGAGCAGCCGCGCGGCGGCCACGCCGGACTGCTCGACGGCGCTCGTCCAGTGCTCGTGACGGGTCGGCGCGCCGCTTCGCGGGTCGAGCCAGCGCGCGCAGTCGCCGACGGCGACGACGTTCTCGGCGGCGGTCGCGCCGGTGGCGTCGCAGAGCACACCGTCGTCGACGTCGAGCCCGCTGCCGGCGAGCCAGTCGACCTCGGGCACCACACCGATGCCGGCCAGCACGTGGGCCGCCTCGACCACGCTGCCGTCCGAGAGCTTGACGCCCTCGACACGCTCGTCGCCCACGAAGCCCTCGACCATCACCCCGCAGCGGATGTCGACGCCGTGGTCGCGGTGGCGCGCCCCGACGACCTCGCCGAGGGAGCGGCCCAGTCCGCGCAGCAGCGGTGCGGCGAGCGCCTCGACGACGACGACCTCGAGGCCCAGCTCGCGGGCGCTCGCGGCGACCTCGAGACCGATGAAGCCGGCGCCGACCACCACGAGCCGGCCACCGGACGCGAGCGCTGCTTGCAGGGCGCGCGCGTCGTCGAGACCGCGCAGCACGTGTACGCCCGACAGCCCTCCGGCGCCGGGCAGGAGCCGGGGCCTCGCCCCCGTCGCGACCACGAGTCCGTGATACTCGACGGGCTCGCCGCCCGGCAGCAGCACGCGACGCGAGGCCGGGTCGAGCGAGGCGGCCGCCGTGCCGAGCCGCCAGGTCACCTCGAGATCATCGAAGCCCTGGCGACGCAGGCTGAGCTTGTCGTCCTCCCACTCGGCCTTCAAGAACTGCTTCGACAGCGGGGGCCGGTCGTAGGGCCAGTGGCTCTCGGCCGAGAGCGCGACGATCTCGCCCTCGTGGCCGCCGCCGCGCAGCGCCTCGATGGTGCGCAGTCCCGCCAGCGAGCAGCCGGCCACGACGACCCTGTCCGCTGCTCCGATGGCCACCCGGCCCGATCCTCCCGATCAGATCGCGTTCGCGAAGCACCGAGACTACCGCCTCGCGCCACGCCGCGGGGCGCTCGCGGGCGGGCTTGCCCCGCCGCGATCACAGCCGCTAGATTTACATAGCAGATGAAATGTATTTTCCCGCTCGCCGGGTCGGCCGACCGCTGGCGGGCGGAGGAGGGATCCACATGTCCGATCTCGCGGGTGAGGTGCGCAACCTCGTCGACGGCCGTCTGGTCGAGGCCAGCAACGGCGCCACCTTCGAGAACGTGAACCCCGCCACCGAGGAGGTGATCGGCGTCTGCGCGGACGGCACCAAGGACGACATGGACGCGGCAATCGCCGCCGCGCGCCGCGCCTTCGACGAGACCGACTGGTCGACCGACGCCGACTTCCGCAAGCGTTGCCTCGAGCAGCTCCAAACGGCGCTCGTCGAGGCGCGCGAGGACCTGCGCAAGATCGTCGTCGCCGAGGCGGGCTCGCCGATCGCGATCACCTACCAGGTGCAGGTCGACAACTACATCGACGCGATGCCCTACTGGTCGGAGCTGGCCGGATCGTACGAGTACGAGACGCGCATGAAGGACATCACCTTCATGGGCCAGCAGCAGGGGCGGATCCTGCGTCGCGAGGCCGCCGGTGTGGTCGGCGCCATCACGCCGTGGAACTTCCCGCTGTACCTGAACCTCGCCAAGATCGGGCCGGCGCTCGCGGCGGGCAACACGGTGATCCTGAAGCCCGCCCCCGACACCCCCTGGTGCGCGACGGTGCTCGGGCGGCTGATCGCCGAGCAGACCGACATCCCGGCCGGCGTGGTGAACGTGGTGGCGTCCGCCGATCACTCTCTGGGCGCCATGCTGTCGAGCGATCCCCGGGTCGACATGGTGACGTTCACCGGCTCGACGGCGACGGGGCGTCAGGTGATGGAGTCGGCCTCGCCGACGATCAAGAAGGTCTTCCTCGAGCTCGGCGGCAAGTCGGCGACGATCGTGCTCGACGACATCGAGCTCGACGCCGTCGTCCCGATGGTGAGCTTCGCGGTGTGCACCCACGCCGGCCAGGGCTGCGCGCTGCAGACCCGCACGCTGCTGCCGCGCAGCCGCTACGACGAGGGCGTCGAGAAGATCGCCGCCGCCATGGCGAACATCCCCTACGGCGATCCCACCGAGCCGGGCAACCTGATGGGCCCGCAGGTCAGCAAGCGGCAACAGCAGCGGGTGCTCGGCTACATCGAGAAGGCGCGCGAAGAGGGCGCGCGGGTCGTCGCCGGCGGCGGCGTGCCCGGGCACCTCGAGAAGGGCTTCTTCGTCGAGCCGACCCTGCTCGCCGACGTCGACCCGCACGCGACGGTCGCCCAGGAGGAGATCTTCGGGCCGGTGCTCTGCGTCATCCCCTACGAGGACGAAGAGGACGCAATTCGCATCGCCAATGATTCCATCTACGGCCTCTCGGGCGGCATCTGGTCGGCGGACGACGAGCGCGCCCTGCGCGTGGCCCGGCGCATCCGCACCGGCACGATGTCGGTGAACGGGGCGCAGTGGTTCGACGTGGACACGCCCTTCGGCGGATACGGGCAGAGCGGGGTCGGCCGGGAGAACGGCGTCGCCGGCTTCGAGGAGTACCTCGAGACGAAGGTCATCGGCGTACCGAAGCGCTAGGCTGCCCGTCCCCCGCAATCCCCGTGGAGACGCCGATGGAGTTCGAGACCCTGCTGTACGACGTGCAGGACGGTGTGGCGCACATCAAGCTCAACCGGCCCAAGGCCGCCAACGCCCTCGACCTGCAGATGTCCAAGGACCTGATGTACGCGGCCCTGGCCGCCGACGAAGACGCGTCGGTACGCGCGGTGGTGATCGGGTCCGAAGGCAAGATGTTCTGCGCGGGCGGCGACCTCGGATCCATGGGGCAGGCCGGCGACGGCAAGGCGGCGCTCCTCAAGGAGATGACCACCTACCTGCACGCCGGCATCTCGCGCTTTGCGCGGATGGACGCGCCCGTGATCGCCGCGGTGCGCGGCGCGGCAGCCGGCGCCGGCTTCAGCCTGACCTGCGCGACCGACCTCGCCATCTGCAGCGAGAACGCGAAGTTCACCATGGCCTACACGGCCGCCGGACTCGTGCCGGACGGCAGCTCGACCTATCACCTGCCGCGCATCATCGGCACGCGGCGCACGCTGGAGCTGATGCTCACCAACCGTCGACTCGACGCGCAGACGGCGCTCGAGTGGGGTCTGGTCAACCAGGTGGTCGCCGACGACGAACTCGAGAAGACGGCGGGCGAGCTCGCCGCACGTTTCGCGAACGGGCCGACCCGGTCGTTCGGCGTGACGAAGAAGCTCGTGCTCGGCAGCTTCGACCACGCCTTCGAGGCACAGATGGAGCTCGAGTCGCGCGCCATCTCCGACGCCGGCCGCGGCGCCGACGGCGGCGAGGGCATCGCGGCCTTCCTCGAAAAGCGCGCGCCGCAATTCAGCGGCCGCTGATTCGAACCTTCGGGAGTCACGCGATGAAGTTCTGGCAGTCCACGTCCTTCAACGACCCCCTCGAGCTGCCCGAGATCGCGCCAGCCGCCGAGGCCGCGGGATTCGAGGGCGTGCTGGTCTCGGATCACCTCTTCGTGCCCGCCGACTTCGAGCCCGCGTACCTGTACTCGGACGACGGGCGGCCGGACTTCGACACGACGACGCCCTTCCCCGATCCGTGGGTCACGATCGCCACGATGGCGGCCCACACCGAACGCCTGCGCTTCTGCACGCTGATCTACATCCTGCCTCTCCACCATCCGCTGGAGGTCGCCAAGGCGGTGGGCTCGGCGGCGCTCTTCAGCGGAGGCCGGGTGACCCTGGGCGCCGGCGCGGGCTGGATGAAGGAGGAGTTCGAGTCGCTCGGCGTCGACTTCGCGAGCCGCGGCCGGCGCTTCGACGAGACCATCGAGGCGCTGCGCAAGATCTGGTCGGGCGGGGTCGTCGAGCACAAGGGCGAGTTCTTCGACATCCCCCCGATGGCCCAGTGCCCGGCGCCGCCGGGCCCGGTCCCGATCGCGATCGGCGGCGCCAGCAAGGCAGCGCTGCGCCGCGCCGGGCGCCTCGGCGACGGCTGGCTGGGCGCGGGCAACACGGTGGCCGAGGCCGAGCAGATCCTCACGGCCCTCGCCGAGCACCGCAAGCAGGCCGGACGCGAGCACGAACCGTGCGAGAACATCGTGCCGCTCAGCGAGGAGGCCAACCCCGAGCAGCTCGCGCGGCTCTCGGCGCTGGGCGCACACGGCATGTGCAACTACCCCTTCCGCTACACCTGCGGCCCGGACGCCTCGCTGCAGCAGAAGCTCGACATGATGGCGGCCTTCGGCGAGAACGTGATCGCGCCGCTGAAGGACGTCTGACCGGGCCGGACCGCCCGCTATACTGCCGCGCGATTTGGGAGGGGGAGACGCCATGACTCGACGTTCGTCCGTTGCCGGACTTTCCCGAGCTGCTTCGAGCATCTCACTGGGCCTGATGATCGGCATTCTGGCCGCCGGCCCGGCCGTCGCCCAGGGCGCCGACCCGTGGACGTCGCAGAGCAGCTGGCAGGGCCACGACCACGTCCGCACCGGCGGCTACGTGGTGATCGGCGGCCTGACGGCCTTCGAGACCTTCCAGAACGACTCGGGGCAGGACTTCGACAACAGCTTCGGATTCGTGCTGAAGGGCGGCGGGCGCATCAATCCCTACCTGGCCCTCGAGGTCGAGGGCAACTTCATCTCGGGCTTCGACACGGTCGTCGACATCAGCGGCAATCCGAGCTTTCCCGGATCGGGCCTGCCGCCTCAGGTGGGCCTGACGGTCGACGGCGGCAACATCACCGGCAACGCCGTGCTCTACTTCCCGCTCGGCCGGCTCCAGCCCAAGGCCATCGTCGGGCTCGGCGGCATGTGGGCGCGCCTGCGAAGCACCAATCAGGTGGGCGTGGTCTGCGGCCCGTCGTTCAATTTCTACTGGTACTGCACCGGCGCCTACGCGCAGCTCGGCAGCACGGGCGGCTTCGTGATGCGCTTCGGCGGCGGCTTCGACCTGCAGCTCGGCGACGAATGGGCGCTGGTGGTCGAGAGCACGTACGTGAAGCCGTTCGGCTCGGTGGCCGATCTCACCTACGTGAACCTGAACTGGGGCCTTCGCTTCGATTTCTGATGCGGCCGACCGCTACGGCCGATCGCGTCAGCCCAGCTCGGACGCCGGCACCACCCGCGTCTTCGGCGTGGGGTGCGAGTCCGCGCGAATCCACCGCAGGCACATGGTGCCGCGCGCGTGGCCCGCGGTGTCGAGCCAGTTCGGATGCCCCGGATCGCACGCGGAGACGACGAGACGCACCGAACCATCGGACTCGGCGACCGCCGTGTGGTGGTTCAAGTCGACCCGGTGGTGCCGCCAGTCGAGCGACTCCATCCAGTGGTTGTTCAGCTGGAAGTTCCAGTAGTCGCAGCGCGGCGGGGTGAACTCGACGAGCAGGGCCTCGTCGGCGCCCAGCTCGAAGTAGCCGTGGTAGTAGCGGATGTGCGGATCGCCGTGGGCCGCGCGCGCGACCTCGGGATCGAACGGCGGCAGCTCGTTGGGACGCCGGGCAAAGCCCTCCGCCCAGTCGCAGAAGAGCCCTGCGGTGCCGCCCACGAAGGCGGCCGCCGCAGCCAGACCCGCATCGAGGCGCTCGGGCGTGAGCGGAGCGGGCGGGCCCGCGGCCCCGACCCGCTCGATGTGCAGGTCGGCGATGCGCTCGCTCGCCCGATCCTCGAACGTCTGGCGCACGATCAGCGACGACGTGTCCGGCTGCATGGGCAGCCAGTTGCCCGACGCCGGCGGCTCGCAGGAGACCTCGATCTCGAAGCGGCCGTCGGCGCCCACCGCCATGTCCTTCGCTTCGAGGTAGCCGGTCTGACCGCGTCGACCGTCCGACCCGTAGTCGCCCACGTAGGTGCCGAAGCCCAGGTAGTGGACGCTGCCGCGGGTGCCGCTGATGCGGTAGCGGTTGGCGCCGCTGACGGCCGCCTTCTGGTAGTGGTTGTCCGGGTTGTCGGCGCCGATCTTGACCGTCTCGTGGGCTGGACGGAAGAGCGACGGCGCGTCGGGATCGGCGCACTCGACGAACGTCTCGAGCGCCGTTCGCGTGAGCCGGCTCAGATAGCGGAAGCCCTCCGCACGGTCGAAGGCGTCTGCCGGCGAGCCGTCGCGCAGGACGGCCTCTCCCGCCCGCTCGAGGGCGCGGCAGAAGTCCGACCAGACGCGGCCGTCCAGCACCCGTGTCCGCGCGTCGTCGCCCATGCTGGCCTCCGCGCCGGACGCCCGGCGTAGCGCTATGCGCCGCCCTCGATCCCGCTCTTCACCCAGCCGATCAGCACACCGTACATCGCCTCGACCTGCGCGACCGCAGCCGCCTCGTCGGCGCCCACCGGCGCGAACTCGCACGACCACTCGAGGCGGCTCCTGCCCGCGCCGAGCTCGACGGCGGTGCAGGTGGCGTGATAGTCGGCGACCGGAAGAGGGTTGTTCTCGGTGATCGTGTAGGCGACGCGGCGGGCCGCCGGGTCGAGCGACTCGAGCACCTCGACGACCGCCTGGTCGCCGCCGGCATAGATGGACCGCGTCATGCCCGGCCCCTCGCCGTCCACCTCGACCTTCGTCACGCCCTGCATCCAGGCAACGTCGCCGAAGTCGGCGATGTACGCGTAGAGGGCGTCCGCCGAGGCCTCGATGTCTCCCGTCGCAATGGCTCTGGCCACCTCGTCCCCCTCGCCTCTCACCCGGTCGACCGCTCGGTCGCTGGGATTCAGCCTCTCAGTCGAGCACGCTCGCCGCGACCAGCTCCTCGAGGTAGGGCGTGTCCCACCAGGAGAGCTGCAGCTGCTTGGCGCGCCGGAAGAAGAGCTGCGCGTCGTACTCGACCGTGAAGCCGACACCGCCGAAGACCTGCAGGCTCATCGCCGTGAGGTCGCGGTACGTCTGGCAGGCGAAGAGCTTGGCCATCGGAGCGAGCTTCGAGACGTCCCGGTCCTGCGAACGCGCCCACGCGGCCTCGTAGACGAGCGTCTGTCCTCCGGAGACGGCGGTGGACGCGTCGGCGAGGTAGTGGGAGATCGACTGGAAGGCAGCCAGCGGCTTGTCGAACTGGTGGCGCTCGGCCGCGTACTCGCAGGTGATCTCGAGCGAGCGCTGGGCGCCGCCCGTGGCGAGCGCGGCGGCGAGGATGATGCCGTCGTGCATCACGGCGTTCCAGGTCTGCCAGCCGCTGCCCGCCTCGCCGACGCGATCCGAGAGCGGCACGCGCACGCCGTCGAGCACCACCTGGTACTGGGTGTCGGAGGCGATCGTCTTCTGCTGCTCGAGCTGCACGCCCTCGGCCTGCGGGTCGACGAGGAAGAGGTCGACGTCCTCGTCGCCGGAGCCGGTGCGCGCCAGCACCAGCAGCCGCGCCGCCGAGCTGGCGAACTGCACGTGCAGCTTGCTGCCGGTAATGACCGCCTCGTCGCCCGAGACCTCGGCCTTGGCCTGAACGCCCTTCGGCCCGAAGCCGTTCTTGGGCTCGAGCCAGGCCGGGGTGAGGATGGCCTCGCCGGAGGCGATCTTCGGCAACCACGCCTGCTTCTGCTCGTCGCTGCCCGCGGCGACCAGCGCCCCGGCCGAGAGCACGCAGCTCACGAAGTGCGGGACGGGCGCGAGCGCGCGGCCGAGCTCTTCGTAGACGACGGTGGCATCGAGCATCGACATGCCCGAGCCGCCGTGCTCTTCGGGAATCAGGATGCCGAGCACCTCGACCTCCGCGAGCTTCTGCCAGAGCGCGTCGGGGAAGCCGGCGGGGTCGTCCTCCATGGCGCGCACGGTCTCGACGGGCGAGTGCTCATCGCAGAGCGCGCGCACCATCTCGCGCAGCATTTCCTGCTCTTCGGTTAGATCCAGATCCATCGGTGTCGACCTCCGGTAGGGAAGGAATGTTCGGGGCGCCCGTCTCCCGCTCGATCCGGGCTAGGGCCGCCAGTCGTCGCCCTTGCGGCGCCAGGGGTTGTCGTCGGCGGCGGTGGGCAGCGCTACGCGCGCCTCGCAGGTGGTCGTGACGCGGTCGCCCACCTTGAGGTCGACGGCGACGTCGACCCAGCCGCAGCCCGTGTCGTCGGTGGAGACGTTCTCGACGCGGCCGCGGAAGACCATCGTGTCGCCCGGGAAGACCGAGGTCTTCATGCGGAACTTGATGCGCCCGAGGCGGCCCTTCGGCCCCGTCCAGTCGGTGAGGTAGCGCTCGAACCACGCCGCCTGGTTGGGCGTGTTGAGGAAGATGTCCTGCACGCCGTTGCGGTTGACCGCGAAGTCGTGGTCGTGGTGCATGGGCCGCCAGTCTCGGCTCGCCATCGCGCCGAGCACGACCGTCGTCGCGCTGACGTCGTACGAGAGATCCGGCAGATCCTGCCCGGCCTCGACCTCGGAGAGGGCCAGCTGTGCGTAGTCGCTCATGATTTCGTCCCTCCTCGCGCGCCCTCAGGCGTCTCGCTTGTAGCCGAAGCCCGTGTAGTGCTCGGCGCCGACGAGCTCGCCCTTCTGGTTGGTGTACCGCACCTCGATCTCCCAGAAGCGTCCCGCGCCGAGCTTGGTCGTCTTGGGCTCGGACACCGAGTGGAGGATCTGGCAGGTCTTCAGGCGATCGCCCGGGCGCACGGGCTCGCCGAACACGATGGTGTTGTCGGTCATCACGGCCTCGGGCAGGCCGAGCCGGTCCTTCAAATCGAAGTGCACCTGCAGCGGCTGCACGGTGTGGCTGCGGCCCGGCGCCCAGTGGTGCGGGCGGAACCAGAGCGAGATCATGGTCGGCATGGCGATCGGGCCGTCGGTGATCTCGTCGGCGACCGCTTCGTCCCAGAAGATCGGATTGCCGTTCTCCACCGACGAGCAGGTCGTCCAGACGTACCCCATCTCGACGGGGAACTCGCCCTCCTCGTGGTAGCGCTCCTTGCCGATCCACGACTGGATCTCGGCGGGCAGCTCGTCGGCCATGCTGTCTTCTCCTCTTCGCCGTGCTACTCGACCGCGCCTTCGGCTCGCAGCTTCGCGATCTGGTCCGCGGCGAAGCCGGCGTCGGACAGCACGCGGTCCGTGTCGTTCAGCGCAAAGGGCTTCACGGCGTGCACGCCCTGCTCGCGCACGCCCCCGGCGAGGATCGGCGCGACCTGCCGGAACCGGCCCTCGTCGGGGTGCTCGGCCTGCATGAAGACCCCGCGCGCCCGGAAGTGGGCATCCTCGGCGACCTCGGGCAGCTCGTAGACGGGCGCCACACAGGTGTCCCGGGCGGCGAGCTCGTCGACCCACTCGTCGCGGTCGCGCTTCGCGAAAGCCTCGGCGAACGCCTCGCGGATCTCGTCCTGCACGGCGTCGTCCATCTGGCGGTCGGCCCAGCGCTCGAGCCCGAGCAGGCCGCAGAGGTTGCGGTAGAAGTGCGGCTCGATGGCGCCCACCGAAATCCACTTGCCGTCCCGGCAGCGATAGACGTCGTAGAACGCGTAGCGCCCGGTCAAGAGCACCTGCCGCGGCCCCGAGACCTCGCCGGTCGCGAGGTACTGATCGAGCGCCAGCGACATCAACGAGACGACGCCCTCGGCCGCCGCGACGTCGAGGTGCTGGGCCTCACCGCCGAGGCTTCGCCGCACCAGCGCCGCGAGGATCGCGAGCACCGCGTGCATGCCGCCGCCGGCGCTGTCGGCGATGGTCGCGCCCGGAATCGGCGGCCCGCCGTCGGCGCGGGGCTCGGTGCAAGCGAGGAAGCCGCCCATCGCGAGGTAGTTGATGTCGTGCCCCGCCCAGCCCGAGGCCGGACCGTCCTGGCCGTAACCGCTCGTCGAGCAGTAGACGATCTTCGGGTTGCGGCCGCGCACCGCCTCGAAGCCGATGCCGAGCCGGTCGACGACGCCCGGGCGGTAGCTCTCGATCACCACGTCCGCCGTCTCGCAGAGGCGCAGGAACGTCTCGCGCCCGGCGTCGGCCTTCAGGTCGATCTGCACGCGCTCGAAGCCGCGCCCCGCCCCGTAGCTGTGGAACGGCGGCTGGATCTGCTTCGCGCCCTTCTTCGCCGTCGGGCCGATCTGGACTACCCGCGCCCCGTAGTCGGCGAGCGTGCGCGCCGCGCGCGCAGCCGGCCCCACGCTCGCCAGATTGAGCACGGTGATGCCTTCGAGCTGGGGAGTGGCGTCGGCCATAGGGCGCCCGGCGATCAGAAGTTCTTCGGCAGGCCGAGGTGGCGGCGCGAGATGATGTTCTTCTGGATCTCCGAGGCGCCGCCGCCGATCGTGTCGATCACCGTGTAGCGGTAGGTCGACTCGGCCCGGCCCTTCATCGGCGCCTCCTCGGTGCCGAGGCGCAGCTGCGCACCCGGCCCGCCGATGTCCATGGACGCGTCGGCGAGCTTCTTGGAAGTGCTCGTGGCGAAGAGCTTGTACATCGAAGCCTCGCCGGTGGGCGGCTTCTTGCCCATGCCGGCCTTGCTGAGGAAGCGCAGGCCCAGCACCCGCGACACCTCCACCTGCGTGGCCAGCTGCGCGACCTTCTCGCGGACTCGGGGATCGTCCTTCAGCGGCTCGCCGTCGCGCTTCTCGTTTCGCACGTAGTCGATCAGCACCTCGAGGCGCTGGATGATCGGCGAGATCGTGAACATCGTGAAGCGCTCGAGGTCGAGCGCCTCGGAGATGTACTGGAATCCGCGGTTCAGCTCGCCGACCACGTAGTCGTCGTGCACGAAGACTTCGTTGAAGTACACCTCGTTGGTGCGCTCGTCGCCGATCGTCCAGGTGGCGTGCACCTCGAGGCCCGGATGGTCCATGGGCACGAGGAAGAGCGTGATGCCCTTGTGCTTGCTCTCGGCGTCGGTGCGTGCGCCCACCCAATACCAGTCGGCGAAGTGCGCCGAGGTGGTCCAGATCTTCTGGCCGTTCAGCACCCAGCCGCCGCGCTCGTCGTCGCGCGTGGCCTTGAGCTGCATGTTGGCGGCGTCGGAGCCGGCCTGGGGCTCGCTGTAACCGACCGCGAACTCGACCTCGGCATTGAGGATCTTCGGCAGGAACTCTTGCTTGAGCTTCTCGCTGCCGTGGCGGATCAGCGTCTTGCCGATGATGCCGACGCCCTTGCCGATCTGCGGCCCGCCGCGATAGGCGAGCTGCTCGTTGAGCAGGTACTCGAAGACGCCGTCGCCCTCCTGGCCGCCGTGCTCCTTCGGCCAGGTAATGCCGAGCCAGCCGCGCTCGGCCAGCTTCTTCATGAAGGCGCGGCGCGCCGGGGTGTCGACGATCTGCGCCATGTTCTCGCGCGTCACGTCGAAGACGTCCGGATCGTCGTTGGCGTCGAGGAAGGCGATCACATCGTCGACGAACGCCTGCTGGTCCTGGGGGAACTCGAAGTCCAAGGCACACCTCCACTGGCTGGCCCGGGAATATATACGATACGTTGCGTATTGTAAATCGAAATCCCCGGGGGCGGGGCGCTGACGGTCGCTCCCGCCCACAGGACACAGCGGCGGCCGATCTCGGCCCCGCGCTCTTGGGAGCAGCGCCAGCGGCGCCCTCTGCAGCATCCTCTGGTGCACCGTCTGCACAAGGAGTCACCGTGGCTGCGAGCGTCCCCATCGACAAGGAAGCAATCCGCGCCCGCTACGCCGAGGAGCGCGAGAAGCGGCTGCGCGCCGACGGCAACGACCAGTACCTGCGCATCGCGGGCACCTCCCTCGCCCACTATGTCGACGACCCCTACATGCCGGTGGTCGAGCGCGAGCCGGTCACGGATCACGTCGACGTGGCCCTGGTCGGCGGCGGATTCGCGGGGCTGATCACCGGGGCGCGCCTGCGGGAGGCGGGCGTCGAGAAGATCCGCGTGATCGACAAGGCCGGCGACTTCGGGGGCACCTGGTACTGGAACCGCTATCCCGGCGCGCAGTGCGACACGGCCTCCTTCGTCTACATGCCACTGCTCGAAGAGA
>CAZETS010000080.1:12866-21852 GCA_964515335.1 uncultured Spirochaetaceae bacterium | reverse complement strand
CAGGAGCCGTGCCAAGCACAATCTTTGGGACACCTCTGAATCTTCGCCACACCTCTCAGATTGCTCGGACGTTCACGGGAATCCCGCTCTGCATGGCCAGGCCCGTGACCGGGTCGTTGCGGCGGTCATCCGAGATCAGCCGCTGAACGTTGGTGCCCTTCTCGCGGACCGGCCGGGGGTCGCGCTCGTTCCCCCAGCCGAACGCGCAAGCGACCGTCTGCGGGCCCACGTCGTCGCTGGCCTCGACGATGCCCTCGACCCGGCCGTGGTCGTTCTCGAGCCAGACCGGGTCGCCGCTCGCGAGCCCCAGCTCGCGCAACGCGGCCGGGTGCATCAGCACCGGGTTGTAGGGGCGCTTCGCCGCCAGCGACGGGAGGTTGTGGCCCTGCGTGCAGTACACCTCCTTCATCCGGTAGGTGATCAGCCGGTAGGCGAAGTCCTCGTCGTGCGCGTAGCCGCCGCCGTCCACCACCGGCTCGGCGCGGACCTCGCGCAGCTCGGTGAGCACCTCGGGATGTCCGGCTGCCATCTTCTTGTCGGGGTGCGCGATCAGGTTCGGCACCACGCCGCCGGCCGACATCTCCCGCCCCTCGAACGCGATGCCGCTCGGATGCCGCCGCATCTCGTCGAGCGGCAGCCGCGCATGCTTGTACATCGCGTCGAGCAGCTCGTCCGAGCTGAACCGCTCGGTGGCGTGCAGCGCTCCGACGCGAAGCGGCAGGCCGAGCCGCATGGCGAGCTCCCAGAAGACCTGCCACTCCTCGAGGGTCTGCTCGGGACCGTCCAGCACCGGCGCGGTGTAGTGGGCGAAGGGGAACGGGTAGGTGGCGTCCATCAGCTTCGAGACATCGGCGCGCTCGAAGGGGTGTCGCACTCCAAACACGTAGTCGGCGTGCTCGGCCGTCGCCGACGGGAACAGGTCGAGCACGACGAGCAGCTCGAGGTCGTCGAGGGCGCGCAGCGCCGACTTGGCCTCGGCGAGCACCAGCGCAGGGTTGCCGCCGTTCACGATCAGGGCGCGGATGCGGCCCTCGCCGGGCGTGAGGATCTCGTCGGCGAGGGTGTTGGTCGGCAGCTCGAAGTAGTTGCCGAACAGGCCGTTGATGCCCGAGACGTTGCGGATGCGCGACTTGGGGGGCGTCGGCAGGCGGCCGGCCTCCATGTCGGGCGTGACCGGCCGCGACAGCGCGCCGTCGGTGCGGCACATGCCGCCGGGACGGTCGACGCGGCCGCACAGCCCGTTCAGCGTCATCACGAGCTGCGTGGCGAGGTTGTGATGCACCGCCATGTGCATCCCGGTGCCGCTGATCGCGCCGCCCGAGTCGGCCGTGGCGAACATCTCCGCGGCGGCCTCGATCAGCGAGGCCGAAACTCCCGTGCGACGCGACGCGTAGTCGAGATCGAAGGGTGCCACGGCCTCGTGCAGTGCGTCGACGCCGCTCACGTACGCCGACACGTATTCGCGGTCGTGCAGGCCGCGGTCGAGGATCACCTTCACCATGGCGGCGAGCAGCGTGGCGTCCTCGCCGGGCCTGACCTGTAGGTGGATGTCGGCCTGTCGGGCCAGGTCGGAGCGGCGCGGGTCGACGACGATCGTCTTCATGCCGCGCCGGCGGGCCTGCTTGACCCGCGCCGACGGGCTCGACTGCGGCATGTTGAGCTGGTGTGAGGCGACGGGATTGGTGCCGACGAACATCGCGCAGTCGGCGCGCTCCATGTCGAGCACGTTCACCGGCACCGGGCCGCCGAAGAAGCGGTTGCCCGCGATCGTGAGGCTAGGCGAGTCGATCGTGTACGAGGTGTACATCTTGTTCGAGCCCAGGGCCTGCAGCCATCGGCGCACGAACCAGGGCCCGCCCGCGGAGGTGCGGTGGCCCCCGCAACCGGTGTAGATGGCGACCGACTCGGGGCCGTGGCGTGCGATCACGTCGCCGAGCCGCTCGGCCACTTCGTCGAGGGCGCGATCGGCGGTCAGCTCCGTCCAGCCGTCGCCGTCGCGGCGCCGCGGGGCGAGCAGGCGATCGGGGTGGTGGATGCGCTCGGGCTCGGCCCGCCCCTTCTGGCACGTGTAGCCGCGGGTCACGGCGTTGTCGCGATCGCCGCGCACCGCGACCACTCGACCGTCGTCGACGTCGACCTCGACGCCGCAGAACACGTGGCAGAAGCGACAGAAGGACTTCTTCGTCTCGATCATGACGCGGCTCCGGCGGTAGGGGGAGGGCGGGTCGGGTCGATGGAGAAGGGCGGGTCGGGTCGGTTGGGGGAGGGCGGGTCGGGTCGATGGGGACCGGGGCGACGCCACCAGGCTCGGGCTCCAGCCTACCAGAAAGCTGAGCCGGGGGGCCTGGGACGGAGAGCGGTTCGGACGATCACGCCTCGAGGCCGTTCTCGCTCGCGACCCGCGCGAACCAGCGGCCAGATTGCTTGAGGGAGCGGTTGCCGGTCTCGAAGTCGGTCCAGGCCAGGCCGAAGCGCTGCCGGTAGCCCTCCGCCCACTCGAAGTTGTCGAGCAGCGACCAGGCGTGGTAGCCGCGCACGTCCGCGCCCTGCTCGATGGCTTCGTGCAGGGCCGACAGGAAGCCGCGGAAGAACTCGATGCGGCGGTCGTCGTGGATCACGCCGTTCGCGTCGGGCGCGTCGCCGTACGAACAGCCGTTCTCGGTGATCTCGATGACGGGCCGGTCGTAGTCGCGGGTGACCCGCAGCACCATGTCGCGCAGCGCGGCCGGCCAGACCTCCCAGCCGAAGTCCGTCACCGGACCGACGTCGTCGGTTTCCGGTGCGGCCTGCTGGGCGCCGAGGCCGTTCTGGTCGGCGGGGTCGTCCCGCACGAACGTACGCGTGTAGAGATTGACGCCCACGAAGTCGAGCGGTGCGCGCATGCGCTCGGCGTCCCCCTCCTGCACGCCCATCTCCGCCTCGGGCACGCCGTTCACGAACGCCTCCGGGTAGCGTCCGCGAAGCGCCGGCGACAGGAACCACTCGTTGACGAAGCGGTGCCAGCGTTCGGTCGCCTCGGCGTCGGCTTCGCTGTCGCTCACCGGTTCGCACGGACTCAGGTTGAAGGCCGTGCCGATGCGCGCGTCGGCTCTGGCGGCGCGCATCGCACGCAGCGCTTCGCCCTGGGCGAGGTTCACCGTGTGGGTCGCGCGCAGGAAGTCGGGCAGCGAGTTCCTGCCCGGCGCGTGGATGCCCGCGAGATAGCCGAACACGGTGAAGACCTTCGGCTCGTTGAAGATCATCCAGTCGGAGACGAGATCGCCGAGGGCCCGCAGCGTCACGTCCGCGTAGTCGGCGAAGCGGCCGGCGGTGTCGCGCTCGGGCCAGCCGCCGCGGTCTTCGAGGGCCTGCGGGAGGTCCCAGTGATAGAGGGTCGGAAACGGCCGGATGCCGGCCTCGAGCAGCGCCTCGACGAGCCGGCGGTAGTAGTCGACGCCCTTGGCGTTCGCGGGTCCGCGGCCGTCGGGCTGGATGCGCGGCCATGCGATCGAGAAGCGGTAGCTCGTGAGATTCATCTCGGCGAGCAGCGCGACGTCGTCCCGGAAGCGGTGGTAGGAGTCGCACGCGACGTCTCCCGTGTCGCCGTTTTCGATGCGGCCCGGTGTGTGGGTGAAGCGGTCCCAGACCGACTCGCCCTTGTCGTCTTCGCGCCACCCGCCTTCGATCTGGTACGACGCGGTCGCAGTGCCCCAGTGGAAGCCATCGGGAAAGGTGATGCGGGCCATCGCGCGCTGCCTCCTCGGAAGCGGCGATCATATCACCGACTTCGCGGCGACTCGTGGGCGACCCGCGGCTACGTGCCGTGCCCCGCCAGCGTCAGGTGCAGAACGACCCGCTCGCGCCCGTCGAGGCCGAGCAGTTCGCAGAGCTCGTCGTCGCGAAAGGCGGCCAGGTTGCGCGCACACAGGCCCGCCGCCTCGGCGGCCAGGTAGATGCGCTGGCCGATGGCGCCCGACTCGACGAGCAGGTCGCGATAGCTGCGCTCGCCGGCGAGGGTCTGCGCGCGCCGCAGGTCGGCGACCATGAAGCACGCCACCCCGCACTGCCCGGCCTTCTCCTGGCCCAGGCAGGTCCGGACCAGCGCCTTCCGGAGATCACCCTCGCGCACGGGGACCGGCGTCCCGGCCGCCGGGTCGTAGCGGTAGAGGCCCGCCGCGAGACCGCGGACGCGGTGCACGGCGAGCAGCAGCTCGACCGGCGCCTCGCGCAGCCAACCGCCGCGGCTCAGGGCGGGTTCGCCGGCGGCGGTGTCGAGCACCCAGTCGAGCGTGGCGCGATCCATCGGCCGGTCGTCGAAGCGGCTCGCCGAGCGGCGGTTCAGGATGCAGTCCTCGACGCTGGTGGCGGGTCGCTCCGGACCGGGCTCGCCAGGCGGAGGGCCGGCTTGGATCGGTGCGGGCTGCGGGACGCCGTCGGCTGCGATGAGCCGGGTCCTGGCGTGGTAGCGCTCGGTCGTCCCCCACCCGGCCGGGGCCTGCCGGCTCTCGTGAAGCGATCGCTGCTCGTCCGAAGTGTTCACGGCGCCCGGGCGCCCGGCCGCGTGCAGCGCGCAGACGGCCTCCTCTCGACCATCGATGCCGAGCAGGTCGTTCAACGGGTCGTCGGCGAAGCGCAGGGGCGAGCGCTCGGCGAGCCCGGCCGAGCGCGACGCGACGCGAAGGTTCTCGCCGATGTGGCCGGTGTCGATCAGCGCGTAGCGGTAGCCGCGATTCGCATAGCGCCAGCCGTAGCGGGCGAACACGTTCGTCAGCAGCACGACCACCGGCGCATTCCCGATCTCCGCAGGCTGTTCGAGTGCGGCGCGCACGGAGTCGAGGTGCCGGCCGGCCGACAGCCGGACCAGCTCCTGCTCGGGCGGCCGGTAGTAGTAGAGGCCCGGCTCGAGGCCGCTCACGCGATCGACGATCACGTAGATTTCGCCCGCATAGAGGGCGCCCGCGGAGGGGGCCGCCCGAAGCAGCGGCGCCCGGGTGATGCCGTTGGCGAAGTAGAGCAGCCGCGACAGCTCCGGGAGCGTGAGCGGGTCGTCCGCGAGGCCTCGCCCCGCGGCGTCCCAGCCGGCGACCACCGAGGCCAGCGATCGCGTCTCGGGCGCGCGCGGAGCGGGCAGCGCCACGCGAGGTCGACCGGGGTAGTCCTTGACTCGCTCGGTGCGGCGGCGGCTCGGCCACCAGGTGCGCCCGGCCGGACCCCAGCGCGTGTTGCGCGTCTGCTGGTGGATCTCGCTCTGCCAGGTCGTGTCCTCGGCTCGCGACGCGCCCGTCGTGAGCCACGCGGCCGTGGCGGCGATGGTTCGCATGAAGGCGCGGCGGTCGATCCGCATCCGGCCAGCATAGACCGGCCCCCGGTCGATCGGGACGATACGCCGCGCACCACGCATCGAAGCCGCCGGCGCCGCGCCGGCGTGCGGCAGACACCCGGGCCGATACACTCGTCCTCATCCTCACGGCTGACGCCCGGCGCCGGTCGCTCATCCAGCGGAGCAGCCGATGCGCTCTCGAAGAACCCGGTTCCGATTCCTTTCGTGCACGCTCGCCATCTGCGTGGGGCTGCTCGCATCGGCTGCAGCCCACGCCGAGGCCAGGCGGCCCAACGTGGTGATCTTCCTGGCCGACGATCTCGGCTGGGCGGACGTCGGCTACCACGGCGAGGAGGCCATCGAGACACCCTCGATCGACCGCCTCGCTCGCGAAGGCGTTCAGCTCGACCGCTTCTACGCGACGCCGATCTGCTCGCCCACCCGCGCCGCGTTGATGACAGGCCGCGACCCGATGCGGCTCGGTGTCGCCTACGGGGTCATCATGCCGTGGCACACCAACGGCGTGCATCCGGACGAGCGGTTCATGCCCGAGAGCTTCCGGGCGGCGGGCTACCAGACCGCGATGGTGGGCAAGTGGCACCTCGGTCACGCGCAGATGACCTACCACCCGAACCGGCGCGGCTTCGATCATTTCTACGGGCACCTCCACACCGAGGTCGGCTATTTCCCGCCCTTCGCCAACCAGGGCGGCCGCGATTTCCAGCGCAACGGCCAGTCGATCGACGACCAGGGCTACGAGACCTTCCTGCTGGCCGACGAGGCGGCGCGCTGGATCCGCGAGCGCGACGAGAGCAGGCCCTTCTTCCTCTACATGCCCTTCATCGCTCCCCACACACCCCTCGACGCCCCCGAAGATCTGCAGGCCAAGTACGCCGACATGGAGGACGACCGGGAGGCGGCGCGCAGCCGGCAGACCGACCAGAGCCGGCTGATCAGCCGCCTGATGCTCCGCGAGAGCGCGCGGCCGATGTACGCCGCGGTGGTGGACGCGATGGACCAGGCCGTCGGCCGCGTGCTCGACACGCTCGATGCCGAGGGTGTCGCGGACGACACGATCGTGCTCTTCTTCAGCGACAACGGCGGCGCCGCCTATGCGAGCGGCGGCGCCGACAACGTGCCCCTGCGCGGCGGCAAGGGCGAGACCTTCGAGGGGGGCATCCGCGTCGTCTCGGTCCTGCGCTACCCGGCGAAGCTTCGCGCGGGCGGGAAGTTCGCGAGCATCATGTCGGTGATGGACGTCTTCCCGACGATCGCCGCCGCGGCGGGGGTCGACCCCGACGCCCCCTTCGAGCTCGACGGCCGCGATCTCTGGTCGGCGATCCGCGGTGGCGAGCCCGTGGCCCGCGACGAGTACCTGTTCTTCGCGTCCGAAACGCCGATCCGCGGCAGCTTCAGCCTCACCGCCTTCGACGACGAATGGAAGCTGGTGCAGGACGTCCAGCAGGGGCTTCTGTCGGCGGATGTCACCAATTACCTGTTCCGCATCGGCGACGACCCGAACGAGTACGAGAATCTGGCAGCCGCGCATCCCGACGTGGTGGCCCGGATGGCGGCGGCCATCCATCAGTGGCGCATGCGCTATCCGGTGTCGGGCACGCGCCACGAGTTGGTGCCGCCGCCCGGCTGGCGCGCTCCTCGCGACTGGACGGGCTACCCCGTTCCCGTCGAGGCGCTGCAGGACGAGCCCGCGCCCGGAATGGCTCCGGGCTACGCGATCCGGCCCCTCGATTGGCAGCACGGCGAGGGCGGCCGGCTCATCTACGACTGCGACCCCTGGCCGCTGCTCGGCGGCGGGCTCTGCCGCTAGGCGCGCGACCCGAGCGCTGCCGGCTCAGCGGCCGGCTCGCCCGTCCTCGTCGCGCTCTGCGAGGGCGCGCAGGCCCTCGCGCGCGCTCTGCGAGTCGGGGTCGAGGCTCAGTGCGGCCTGGAACGCTCCGGCGGTGGGCGTGAGTCGAGCACTGCGCTCGAAGGCTTGCAGCGCATCTTCGTGACGCCCCTGCTCGATGAAGGCGTGGCCGAGGGCGAGCCGCGTCGTGGCGCTGTCCCGCCCGATCCAGGCCAGCCCGTCGAGCAGGCTCCGCACGGCGTCCAGGTCGCCCGCCTCGGCGCGCCGGGGAATCGCGATCTGTCGCACCCCGAACTCGGCCACCGCGATCGCGAGCAGCAGCGCACAGAACGTCCATACCAGCGTCCGCGAACCGGGCCTACGTCGGGCAACGCGCGGCGCTTCCGGCTCGTCGGCGGGTCGGCTGCGGATCAGCACGTCGGCGATCGGCGAGCTGCGCAGCTTCCAGATTGCGCCATCGAGGATGAAGTGGTGCAGGTTGACGAGGGCGGCGACCACCAGGCCCACGTCGAGTTCGGATGCGTGGCCGCCCAGGATCTGTGGCGCGAAGACCAGCGCGGGCAGCAGCCACGCGAGGTTGCCGGCCAGCAGCGTCTTCGAGAAGTAGCGGGTGTGGCCGTGCCAGTCGCCGGACGTCTTCGCGTAGTAGCTCGTCACCCAGAGGTACTGCACGGCGTGGGCGACGACGATCCAGTTGAAGTAGGTCGCGCGGTAGTCGTGGTCGAGCGCCTCGACGCCGCCGGCCGCGTCCCAGTAGCGGGCGAGGTCGGGCAGCGTGAACCAGATCGCCTGTGAAAGGGCGATCAGCGCGACCGGTATCAGGTCTCGCGCCGTCCCGACCCGCAGCAGACGCACGCCGGCCACCACCAGCGCTGCCGCGTAGGTGGCGGCCACCAGCGGAATCGCGACGCCGGCCACGCTCTCCGGGATGCCGAGTCGCGTCAGGTGCACGCCGCCTTCGGCGAGGCCGCGGCTCGTGCCGTCGGCGCGGTGCATGACGAGGAAGGTGAGCGCGTACGAGAGGATGAAGGCCGAGTAGAGCCAGCGCTTGGTCACCGGCTCGAGCGAGACGCCGCGTCGGCGCAGGAAGAGCACGGCGATGCCGTAGTTCTGGCCCGTGTAGTGCCAGGGCGACCAGGTCAGATACGTGGTGAAGAGCAGCGTGCCGATCGCGGCCTGCTTCACCGACGCGACGAAGAGCACGAGCAGCGCGGCAGTGGTCCACACCGTGAAGAACGCGTACGCGCGTCTCTCGCTGCGCTGCTCGTAGACGCGCACGAGCGTCGCGCCGTAGTGGGGCGTCGCCAGCAGCAGGATCAGCAGCGGCGCGACGAAGGCGGCCTGCTGCTCGCGGATCGCCGGGCCCGCGAAGAGCAGCACGACGAAGAGCAGCAGGTACCAGAGCCCGCAGCCGAGCAGCAGATCGGGCGCCGGTCCGTAGAGCCACCTGTTCGGCGTCGAGCGGGACGGCATCGTCAGAGTATCTCGGGTCGGGCGGGTGAAGGCGAGGCCGCAGGCAGGGCGCCGCGGCCGCGGCGTGCCGGTCTCAAGCGGACGACCGCGTGGCTCCCCGAGCCGCGAGGAAGACCGCGGCCAGCAGCAGCAGGCCGCCGACCGGTACGAGGAAGATGCCGAGGCCGGGGTCGCCGGCGTGCAGGAAGAGCCCACCCAGGAAGAAGCCGGCCGGAAGGGCGATCAGCGCGCCGATCAGGCAGCGCGAGGCCAGCCGACGCGCTCCGTCGCGGAGACCGGGCATCGCGGGCAGCGCCAGGGCGAAGACGATGTTCAGCATCGAGAGCAGCGTGCCGTGGGCGTGGGCC
>CAZETS010000080.1:0-12766 GCA_964515335.1 uncultured Spirochaetaceae bacterium | reverse complement strand
CGCCAGGGCGAAGACGATGTTCAGCATCGAGAGCAGCGTGCCGTGGGCGTGGGCCAGCGTCCACATGAGGCGCCGGGTCTCGTTGGAGACGTCGAGGTAGAGGCCGCTCTTGAAACCGTGCAGCGCTTCGAGAGCCAGGCCGAGGGTCAGGAAGACGAGCAGCGACCACCACCCGAGCGGCAGTTGCACGCGACGGATCGCGGCGATGGCTTCCTGGTCGTTCCTGGCGGGTATTGAGTCGGTCACTCGATGATCCTCAGCGGCGTGTCGTCGCGCGTGGCGTGCAGGCGGGAGAGCGCTCCCATGTCGAGCTCTCCGCCGGCATCCAGGAGCAGGGCCGGCCCGCGGCGATCCAGGTGACGGGCCGCGGCCCGGCGCCAGCGCGCCCAGGCGCGGCGCCGGGCCACGTCGAGCTTGTCGGCGGGCCAGAGGTGGTCGTACTCGAAGTCCTCGAAGCCCGGCAGCGTCTCGATGGAGCGCTGCGCGACGCGCCGCACCGTGACGTACGGGTCGGCGAGCAGCACGGCGAGGTGGGCGGCCTGCCAGCCGCGGCCGCTCGCCCGCTGGGCGGGCTCCCATCCCATGTGCCAGGCCGCGAGCGAGCGCTGAGCGGCGTCACCCCGAACCAGCCACTCCACGGCCACGGTGTCGTCGGCCTCGTCGAGCACCGTCGGCTCGGTGCCGTACCACTCTACCAGGTGCGCGTCCGTCCAGCCCAGGGTCTGGTCGAGATGGCAGAGGTTGCAGGCGTTGGGGCGGCCGGTGGCCTTGCTGACGGCGACGCTCGGGCTGTCGACCCGGTGGCTTCGCATCGCGACGAACAGGCCGTACGTGGTGTGGGGCATGTGGCAGTTCAGACAACGGCTTCCCGACGAGTCCGCGGCGTGCCGGGTGTGCGCGGCCGGGTCGGCGCGCAGCGACGGATGGCATTGGAGACACGATTCGTCACCGGCGCGATCAGGTGCCAGCTGATCCGACGGGTCCGCGTAGTCGTGCAGCGAGTGGCACGACAGGCACGTCATGTCGCCGCGCTGGTAGCAGCCCGACTCCACCATGCCGTTGAGCTCGCGCCCCGCGACGCGAATGGTGCCGTCCTCCCAGTAGCGCCCGACCAGCGCGTTGGGCTCGTCGGCGAGCTGGGCGAGCAGGTGCGGATCGCGCGGCGACGTTTCGTGCAGCAGCAACGCTTTCGACTGCGCGAGCTCGTCGCCCGGGCGGAAGGAGAGCCCGCGCCGCTGCCAGCGCTCGATGTCCACCACCCGCGTGAAGCTGTGGCACTGTCCGCACACCTCGGACGAGCGCGCCTGGTCGAGCCGGGCCGGGTTGACGATGGTCGGGTCGCCCTCCTCGCCGAGCAGCCGGCGGCCGTAGCGACGCAGCGGCGAGCGGTTGGCCCGCAGATGCTCCTCGCCGGGCCCGTGGCAAGCCTCGCAGGCGATCCCGAGCTCGGCGCTGCGCGTGTCGAACGCCTCGCCGTCGAAGCGCGGCTCGGTGCCGACCGAGTGACAGAGATGGCACGAAGTGTTCCAGACGGCGGGCGGCTCGGGCTCGGGTGAGCGTGGCGTGAGGAACGAGTCCTGCACCGGCGACCAGCGCCCCTCCGCGATCATCCACACCCACGGCAGCTGCACGAGGGCGCCGTTGTCGTAGCTGTCGAGGTACGCGTCGCCGCTCTCGGGCCGACGGAACCAGAAGTTCTGGAGATGGTGCGAGCCCGTCGTCATCACGACCCGCACCTGGATGGTGGGCGGCTTCGGGGACCGCTCGGGCGAGTGGTCCCTGAGCCAGAGCGGATCGGGCACCTCGGCCCAGAGCTCGGATCCGCGCAGGCTGAGCCGGGTCGTCTGGCCGCGATCCACCAGCGTCACGTCGTCCCAATTCGCGAGCACGGTCTCGGGGGTGGCGGCCTGGGTCATCGTGCGGTGATACGAGTCGTGCCAGCTCTGGTATTGACTCGGATGGCAGGAGCGACAGGTGTCCGACGTCGCGAACCCGGCCTCCTCGACGGGCCCCGGCAGCGCGCGCTCCAGCGCGGCGTCGCCGGGGGCCGGGGTCAGCCACCACGCACCGGCGCCGATCGCGACGCCGGCGATCGCGATCAGCAGGGCGCGGTGGTCGCGTTGCGCCGCGAGCAGGCCGACGACGGTCGCCAGCACCGCGATCACGAGGGCGAACTCCATGCCCGTCAGCGTAGGTGCAGACGCGCCGGGCGACCACGCGCCGCGCCGACGATCTTCGCGAAAGCTCGCGCCAAGGCGCCGTCGGCGCGCCCCGGCTGGGGCGAATCGCCCCTCCGCGCCCCGCGCGCGCGGGGCGTTGCGTCCGAGCTGCCGGTTCGTGCAGAGCGAAGGCAGAAAGACAGGCCGTTCTCCGCGGCCCGTTTCGATCGATCAGCTCATGCCCTTCACGTACGTCCCCATGTCGAAGTAGTCGCGCCAGACCTTGATCTTGCCGTTCTCCATCTCGAAGACGCCCGTGCAGGGGAGGTCGACCGACTTGTCGCCGGCCCGGGTGCGGTCGAGCCGCTCGGCGATCACGACGTCGCCTGCCGACACCAGGTTGAGGACGTCCCACTCGGTCTGCGTCCACGGCCCGATGAAGCCGGTGATGAACTGCTCGACGTTTTCGCGGCCCGCCACCGGGCCCGCCGGCATGTTGTGATAGACGCCGTCCTCGGCGAAGTAGCCGGCGAGCTCGGTGGCATCGAGCCGCGACCAGGCCTGGATGAACTCGCGAATGATCTTCTCGTTGTCCATGCATTGGTCTCCTGTTCCGCTTCCGTCTCCAACGCCCAGCGGCTCGACGCGCCACCCGGGCGCCGCCGCCCGGTCAGGCTGCGTCCGCCATCGCGGTGTAGCGATCGAGCAGCTCCTGCACGCAGTCCGGGATCTCGATCGTCGCCGGGTCGTAGCGGGGGCTCCAGGTTCGCAGATAGCGGCGGAGCATCGTCCGCTCCAGCGGTCCGAAGCGTCTCTGCGGCTTGCGGCCGAGCCCATCGGCCATGCAGCTCGCGAACCGGCCGATGTAGGACAGGTAGTGCCGCTGCGCCCAGGTGCCGAAGACGATGCGGTAGAGGTAGCTGCCGACGAGGTGATCGAACACGCCGAAGGCGACCGTGCGGTGCTCGATCTCCTCGGCCATGTGCCAGGGCCAGATCTCTCCCCCCGGCAGCAGGCCGGTCTCGAAGAGTCGGTGCTCCGCACCGGAGAGCGCGATCGCGCAGGTCATCGCCTCGAAGCCCTCCGCGTAGGCGGCGTTCCAGCGCAGCGGCTTCTCCCGCGTGAAGCGCCGGTAGTCGGCCTCGAGGTCGGCCTCGATGGTGCGGAGGCGGTCGGCCGTGCGCGAGTCGAAGTGATCGCGAATGCGGTCGTTCAGCATGGCGTGGTTGCGGAAGTGGTGGCCTTCCTGCTGGGAGAAGCGCCGCGCGTCCTCCGCGAGGACCGGATCCGTGATCTTCTCGAGAGCGAGCTTCATGGTGCGGATCAGATACGGCTCGAGGTACGGCATCGTCATCGACAGGGCCAGGTTGTCGAGGACCAGGGAGAGGTTCTCGTCCGACACGTCGAGGTCGAGCGGCGAGTCGAAGTCCCAGCGTATGTTTCGGACGGTGATGTCGGCCATGCCGGTCCCATTGTACTCGTTGCGGACGGCCCTGCCTGCCTCGAGGTCCGGCTGGCGCGCGAGGCGTGGCTGCCCGACCTTCCTGGACTGCCAGGCGTGACGAAGGGCCTGAACGGAGCGATCGAACGATGTCCAGCGAACTGTATGCGACACCCGAGCACGAGGCATTTCGAGAGACCGTCCGCAAGTTCACCGAGGAGGAGATGCGCCCCCGCGCTCGCGAGTTCGATGCGGCGGGGCGCATCGACAAGGCGCTCTTCGAGCGGATGGGCGATCTCGGGATGCTTGGGCTCCGCTACGAGGCCGAGTACGGCGGCGCCGAGCTCGACTGGTCGTTCTCGGCCGTCATGCACGAGGAGCTCGGCCGCTCGGACAACGCCGGCGCGACCCTCGGCATCAGCGTCCACACCGAGATGGCGACGCCGTCGCTCGCGCAGTTCGGCAGCGACGACCTCAAGCGTCAGTTCCTGGTGCCCGCGATCGCGGGCGAGACCGTCTCGGCGATCGCGGTCACCGAGCCGGACGCCGGCTCGGACGTCGCCGGCATCAAGACCCGCGCGGTGCGCGACGGCGACGACTGGGTGATCAACGGCTCGAAGATCTACATCACGAACGCGGCCAACGCGGATTGGCTCTGCCTGCTCGCCGTCACTGATCCTGAAGCGGGCTACGGGGGGTACTCGCAGATCGTGCTGCCCACCGATCTCCCGGGCGTTCGCTACGACCTGCTCGACAAGATCGGCCTCTGGGGATCGGACACCGGTCAGTTCTACTTCGAGGACGTGCGCGTGCCCGTCGCCCACACCATCGGCGAGCCCGGCCGCGGCTTCCAGCAACAGATGATGCAGTTCCAGCACGAACGCCTGGTGGCGTGCATCTCGACGCTGGCGGGCATGGAGCTGCTCTGGGAGGAGACCAAGCGCTGGTGCGAGGAGCGCGTCCTCTTCGGCAAGCCGCTGTCGAAGATGCAGAACACGCAGTTCAAGCTCGCGAACCTGTGGGTGCAGATGCAGGCCGCCCGCGAGCTGAATCTGGCGGCGGTTCGTGAGCTCGTGGCCGGCGAGGACGCCACCACGCTGATCACGGCCGCCAAGGTGTTCGCGATGGGCGTGGCTTCGCAGGTCGCCGACGAGTGCCTGCAGCTGCACGGCGGCTACGGGTTCATGAAGGAGTCGATGGCGGGCCGCGCCTACGTGGACACGCGGGTCGGCCCGATCGGCGGCGGCAGCGACGAGACCATGCTGCAGTACCTCGCCAAGCAGCTCGGGTTGTAGCGCTCGAGCGGCGGGCGGACGGCGCCAACTCTCTGAATTCGTGGGACTTTCGTCGCTTCATCCCAACCTGCACCCACCAGTTGCATACATGCATGACTGTATCTAACATCGTTGGCTCCGGGGAGGAGTCCGATGGCGACACCCGCGCCCGCCGGCCGGCGCACCCAGACCGAGCGCAGCAGCGAGATGAAGCGGCGCCTCGTCGACGCGGCGATCTCGTCGCTCGTCGACAACGGCTACGCGCGCACCAGCGCGGTGGAGGTCTGTCGGCGCGCCGGAGTGACGCGCGGCGCGCTGAACCATCACTTCACGAGCCTCGCGGCGCTATTCGTCGAGGCGCTCGAGCAGGTCTACTCACGGATTCTCGGCGACACCGCCAGCCGTGAGGAACTCTCGCTCGAGCAGTTCGTGCGGGGCGCGTGGCAGCGCGTCGCGCACGCCGATTTCAAGGCAGTGATCGAGATCTGGCTGGCGTCGCGAAACGATCCGCACGTCGGATGCGAGCTCGCCCCCGCCATCGCCCGCATGAGCGTGCTCTTCGATCCGTGCCGCGGCCGGCCGGGGCCGGCGCGCCCGCGCGAAGAGCGCGAGCTCGCTGCGTTCTCCCGACTGATCCAGGAGACCCTGATCGGCCTCGCGCTCGGTCGTGCGACGTCGCCGGGCGGAGCTCCGGTCGCCCACGAGCGCGAGGTCGTCGACCTGCTCGCCGCGATGGCGCGCGAGCGGGACGAGCGCTGAGCGACCCCTTTTTCCCGTCCCATCCCACGAGAGCGAGGCACCCGATGACGACGAGCACCCAGGAGAAGACCGTACTCTGCGCCAGCTGCGACATCAGCTGCCAGCTGCGCGCCGAGGTCGAATCGGGCCGCGTCACACGCATCAAGTCGCATCCCAATCCGCTGCTGCGCGACAACATCTGCATGAAGGGCATCTACGCTCCGAAGGGCTTCGCCCACCCCGACCGCATCCTGCATCCCCTCAAGCGCAAGGGCGAGCGCGGCTCCGGCGAGTGGCAGCGGGTGGGCTGGGACGAGGCGATGGGCGAGATCGCCGAGCGCCTGCAGGGGATCGTCGACGAGCACGGACCCGAGGCGTTCGCCGTCTCGACCAGCCAGTGGAACACCTCGACCGAGAGCGGGGCGGGTCGGCGCTTCATGAACCTGCTCGGCTCGCCGAACTGGATCAGCGGCGTCGCGCTCTGCGCGGGCAACACCGCCGCAGTCAACCGTCTGGTGTGCGGCTGGTTCCCGATGCCGGACTTCTCCGCGACCCGGTGCATCGTGCTCTTCGGCCACAACCCGCGGCGCCACAGCTGGACGCCCATCTACAACGGCATCCGCCGGGCCCAGCAGCGCGGCGCGAAGCTGATCGTGCTGGACCCGCGGCGCAGCGAGAACGCCGAGCGCGCCGACATCTGGCTGCCGCTGCGTGCCGGCACCGACGCGGCGATGTGCTTCGGCTGGCTCGACGTGATCATTCGCGAGGGGCTCTACGACAAGGACTTCGTGCGCGACTGGACGGTGGGCTTCGAGCAGCTCTCGGAGCGGGTCGCCGAGTATCCCCTCGAGCGGGTCGCCGAGATCACCGGTTGCGACGCCGAGCAGATCGCGACGGCGGCGCGGATGTACGCGAGCCACGGGCCGTCCGTGATTCCGTGGACGCCGATCACCGACCAGCAGCGCAACAGCACGTCGGCGATTCGCCTGCACGTTTCGTTGCGCGCGATCTGCGGATATCTCGACGTGCCCGGTGGCGAGGGGCTGCTCGGCTTCAACCCCGACGTGATCCCCGAGACCGTCATCGAGGCGCACGACCGGCTCGCCCCCGAGCAGAAGGAAAAACAGCTCGGCGCCGACACCCACCCCGTCTTCACCTACCGCGGCACGGCTCCGCTCGCCGAGCCGACGAAGCGCGTCTGGGGGCACGAGTACGCGAACATCGTGATGGGCAGCTACATGGCGAACCCGTCGGCGGTGTTCCGGGCCATGGCGGACGGCGTGCCGTACCCCGTGAAGGCCTTCTTCGTGCTCGGCAACAACGCCCTGCTGAGCTACGCCAACATGCAGCTCATCCATCGGGCGATGCTCAATCAGGACCTGATCGTCGTCCACGAGCACATGAAGACGCCGACCGCCCAGCTCGCCGACTTCATCCTGCCGGGTGACAGCTGGCTCGAGCGCTCCCACATGGCGGACGGCTTCGGGTGGTCGAACACGATCCGCGTCTCCGAGCGGGCCATGGAGCCGCCGGGCGAGTGCCGGGGCGTCTACGCGTTCTGGCACGACCTCGCGCATCGGATGGGCCTCGGCGAAGACTTCCCGTGGCCGACCGTCGAGGACGTGTACACGTATCGCCTCCGTGATGCGGGCATGAGCTGGGAGCAGTTCTCGTCCACCTACGAGATGTACCTGCCCGAGCCCGCCTACCGGAAGTACGAGCAGACCGGCTTCGCGACGCCGTCGGGCAAGGTCGAACTCGCCTCGAGCGTGCTCGAGGGACTGGAGTTCGACCCGCTTCCCTACTACCGCGAGGCCCCGCCCGCCGACCCGCGCTTCCCGCTCGAGCTGTTCATGGGTGTGCGGGAGGACGAGTTCTTCCAGACCGGGCAACGCTTCATCCCCGAGCTGCGGTCGAGGCGGCCTGAGCCCGAGCTCTACATCCACGCGGACGATGCCGCCGACTGCGAGGTCGCCTCGGGCGAGTGGGTGGACGTGTCGACCAAACAGGGTACGGTGCGCCTGCGGGTGGCCATTCGCGACGACATGCCGAAAGGCCTGCTGCGCGTGCCTCACGGCTGGTGGAAGCCCGAGCTCACCACCGATCGCGAGGGCCTCTCGGGGGCGTGGGCGCACTCGGACGCCCAGATCTGCGCCGACGACGAGGACTTCCTCGACCGCGAGCAGGGCATCCCCCACTTCAAGGGCGTTCCCGCGCGCATCGACAAGGTCGACCTCGGCGAGGGCGAGACGCGATGACCGAGCAGAACGATCACAGCGATCACAGCGATCACAGCGAGCGCAACGAGCCGCTCGCCGGCGCCGATCTCGAGCGATACACACGGAAGACGCGGCGGCAGGTCCGACTCGCCCAGCGGGCGTGCCGTCGCCGCAAGAGCTGGCTCGACCGGCTGGTGACCGGGTTCCTCGAACGCGCCACCAGGCCGAAGTCGCCCGCGGACGACTTCATGCGCGACGACCTCGTCGACGCCGGGATATCGTTTGGCGCCGACGAGCTCGACGCCTATCAGAGCGGTGACGAGGCGCCCGAAAGCCGCGCGTGAGGGTCAGGCGCGGATCTCGTGCGCCGGGCCCGCACCGCTCGGCACGCGGATCTCGTCCACGAGACGCTGCACCGGCTCGGGTGGCGGCGGTGTCAGCAGCGCCACGACGGTCGACACGCCGAAGTTGATCGCCATCCCGACGGTGCCGATGCCCTCCGGCGACACGCCGAGCCACCACTCCGACGGCACGTTCGACTCGGGGCTCACGAACTTGAAGTAGACGATGTAGGCCGCCGTGAACGCGATGCCGCTCACCATGCCGGCGATCGCGCCCTCGCGATTCATGCGCTTCCAGAAGATCCCGAGGATCAGCACCGGGAAGAACGACGAAGCCGCCAGTCCGAACGCGAAGGCCACGACCTCGGCGACGAATCCGGGCGGGTCGATGCCGAGATAGCCCGCGACCACCACCGCCACGGCCGCGCTGATTCGCGCCGCCATCAGCTCGCCGCGTTCGGTGATGGCCGGATGGATCGCCCGCTTCAGCAGGTCGTGGCTGACCGCGGAAGAGACCACGAGGAGCAGCCCCGCCGCCGTCGACAGCGCGGCCGCCAATCCCCCCGCCGCCACGAGGCCGATCACCCAGGGAGGCAGGCGCGCGATCTCGGGGTTGGCGAGCACCATGATGTCGCGGTCGATGGTGAGCTCGTTGCGCTCGGCCGACTCGGGGCCGACGTATTGGATGAGGCCGTCGCCGTTCCAGTCGACGTGCGAGATCAGCCCGGTGGCCTCCCAGGTGCGGAACCAGTCGGGCACGTCGCTGTGGGGCTGCCCGCTCACCGTGTTGAGCAGGTTCGTGCGGGCGAAGACCGCGACGGCGGGCGCCGTGGTGTAGAGAATGGCGATGAAGAGCAGCGCCCAGCCCGCGCTGATGCGCGCGTCGCGCACGCGCGGCACCGTGAAGAAGCGGATGATCACGTGGGGCAGCCCCGCGGTTCCCACCATCAGCGCAGCCGTGATGGCGAAGACGTCGAGCGTGGACTTGCTCCCGTTCGTGTAGGAGGCGAAGCCGAGTTCGGCGTGCAGGCCGTCGAGGCGATCGAGGAGGTACTCGCCCGACTGGAGATCGGCGCCGCCGAATCCGACCTGGGGGAGCAGGCTGCCCGTCACCACCATCGAGATGAAGATCGCAGGAACGAGATAGGCGAAGATCAGCACGCAGTACTGGGCGACCTGGGTGTACGTGATGCCCTTCATGCCGCCCAGCACGGCATAGAAGAAGACGAGCCCCATGCCGATCAGCACGCCGAAGGTGATGTCCACCTCGAGAAAGCGGCTGAATACGATGCCGACGCCGCGCATCTGCCCGGCCACGTAGGTGAACGAGACGAAAATCGCGCACACCACCGCCACGATGCGGGCGATCTGACTGTAGTAGCGGTCGCCGACGAAGTCGGGAACGGTGTACTTGCCGAACTTGCGCAGGTACGGGGCGAGCAGCAGGGCGAGCAGGACGTAGCCGCCCGTCCAGCCCATCAGATACACCGAACCGTCGTAGCCGAGGAACGAGATCAGTCCGGCCATCGAGATGAACGACGCGGCCGACATCCAGTCCGCGGCCGTCGCCATCCCGTTGGCCAGCGGCGACACGCCGACGCCCGCCACGTAGAAGTCCTTGGTCGACGACGCCCGCGACGCGACGGCGACGCCGATGTAGAGCGCGAAGCTCAGGCCCACCAGCACGAACGTCCATGCCTGGACGTTCACGCTTGGTCTCCTTCCTCGGCGACGCCGAAGCGGGCGTCGAGGCTGTTCATCCGCCAGACGTAGACGAAGATCAGCGCGACGAAGACCCAGATCGAGCCTTGCTGGGCGAACCAGAACCCGAGCGGGAAGCCGGTGCCCGGAATCCGGATTCGGTTCAGTTCGTCGACGAAGAGGATCCCGCAGCCGTACGAAACGGCGAACCAGACCAGCAGCAGGCCGAGCAGCAGTCGGAGGTTGGCGCGCCAGTACGCGCTGGTGTCTCGGCGGATCTCGGGCATGAATGCAGGCTCGGCTTGGTGGGCGGGGGCATGAGGCTACTACGCCGTCGGCACGATCCCACGCCGCCGAGGCTCGTTGGGGCGCGAATTCCGTGGCCAATCGGCCCCGCGCTCAGGTGCGCGGTCAGCCGTCGAGTGTCGCCGTCAGGGCGAGCACCGCCTGCTGCATGGCTTCGCGCGCTCGGGCGCGGCCCAGGCGCTGCTCGCTGCGAAGGCGATCCCAGGCCTCGAAGGACGTCGCCTGGTCGACCGCCTCGAGGGTCGCGGCCGGCGCGTCCGTCAGCTCGGGCAGCCACTCGAGGAGCCGCGCGCGCAGCACCGTGACGAGCTTGCGGTGTTGGGCGGTCAGAAACGGGGAGCGCCGCTGGTTCGCGATGGAGGCGCGCTTGTAGGGGGCGATTCGTTCGAAGAGCGCGCTGCGTTTGGCCACCAGGGCGACGGCGCGGTCGTGCGTGCTGCCGGCCGGCGGAGCAGCCTGGGCCTCCGGGCCGACCTCCGCGATCAGCCGCGCGTCGATGGTCGCGTAGAGGGCCTCCATGTCGGAGAAGTGCCGGAACACGCTGCGAATGCCCACTCCGGCGCGCTCGGCGACCTGCTGCGCGGTGGGCTCGGGGTTGCCCTCGCCGACGAGCTCGAACACCGCGCTCGCGATCGCCTCGCGACTGCGCTGGGAGCGCCGCGCTCTTCCATCGGTGGCCCGCTCGGGCTCGTGCTCGCTCTGGCTCAAACGATCGTCCTCGTGTGCCTGTCCTCGTGGAGCGGGCATCGTGCGCCGGCTCAGGCTCCTAGTTGGGCCAGTAGATGTACTCGTCGTCCGGTGCGTCGGGGTCGAGCAGGGTCTTGTCGAGATTCACGGGCATCTCGACTCGCGACGGCCAGCGCGGCGCCGCCTGCTCGGCGTTGTGGGCGGCCAGCATGCGACGCAGCTCGGCGACGCGGTCGGGATGGGCCGCCGCCAGGTTCGTGGTCTCGCCGGGGTCGTTGGTCAGGTCGAAGAGCCAGGCCGTGCCGGGCGGACGCTCGTTGACCTGGAGCTTCCAGCCGTCGGCCAGGGCCACCTGGTAGTGGCCCGTGCGCCAGAACAGACGCTCGTGAGGCGCGCCGTCGCGCTCGCCCCGAACGAACGGGACCAGGTCGACACCGTCGATCACCCGGTCGTCGGGGAGCGCGGCGCCGGCTGCCCCCGCCGCGGTCGCGAAGATGTCGAAGCCGTGGACCGGCCGGTCGTACGACACGCCTTCGGGCAGGCGGTTCTCCCACATCATGAGGTAGGGGACGTGTATGCCGCCTTCGAAGAAGCTGATCTTCCAGCCGCGAAAAGGCCGGTTGACGTCGGGCAGCCCGATGTAGCCGGGCGCCCCGTTGTCCGAGGTGAAGATCACCAGGGTGTTCTCGTCGAGGCCGTACTCGCGCAGCGCCTCGAGGACCCGGCCCACGCTGCGGTCGAGTGCGCGGATCATGGCCGCGTAGACGCGGAGCCTGTGGTCTTCGATGTGAGACAGCGCCTCGTAGTCGCTCCGCAACGCCTGCAGGGGCGTATGGGGCGCCCAGTGGGCGAGGTAGAGGAAGAACGGCCGGTCGCGATTCGCTTCGATGACCCGGACGGCCTCGTCGGTGTAGTAGTCGGTCAGGTAGCCGTCCGGCTCGAAGGGCTCGCCCCCGTTGAAGGACGCCGCGAACCTGAGGGCGCGCCACAGGAAGCGGTCGATGGGGTCGAACTCCTGATGCGAGTTGACGACGTCCGGATGATCGACCGGCAAATAGAGGCCGCTCGTCATCAGCAGGCTCTCGTCGAAGCCCTGCTCGTGGGGCGCCATGCCGCCGTTGCGTCCCAGGTGCCACTTGCCGATGTGCGCCGTGTGGTAGCCGGCGTCGCTCAGCAGCTCGGCCAGCGTGATCTCCGAGGGCGGCATGCCCATGTCCCGGTAGGGGAGGGACTCCTCGACGTCGTGGACGATCGTCTCGCGGAGCCGTCCCGGCATCCGATTCGCGATGCGAGGCAGGATGGTGCTCATTCCGGCCGGCGTGGGCGTGAATTCGAAGCCGAAGCGCGTTCCGTAGCGCCCGGTCATGATGGCCGCGCGCGAGGGTGCGCAGGTGCCGTTCGCCGAGTAGCCCGCCGTGAAGCGCACGCCCTTGCGGGCGAGAGAATCGATGGCCGGCGTGGGTACGCTGCCGCCGGCGACGCCTCCGCCCCCGTAGCTGACGTCGTTCCAGCCGAGATCGTCGGCGAGGATGACGACGATGTTGGGTGGACGCGCGTCGGGCGGAAGCTGCGCCGGGTGACGCCCGCTGCTCCACGGGACGGTCTGCGGCGGGCCCACCACCGGCAGCTGCCGATCCGCCATTTCCTCGATGACCTTCAGCAGGATCTCGTCCTGCTTCCACCAGATCAACCCGCCCGCCACGAGCAGGACGACGGCGACACCGATCACGATTCGCGCCGTCACACTCATCGAGGCGGGGGTGGCGCTCATCGCGTCTCTCCTCGGCGTGAACCGGCGCTTGCATGGCCCAACGCCCGTCTGCCGTGCACTCGCTCTACCGTGCAGCCGTCGGCCGCAGCCGAAAATATGGCATAGAAGGTGCCATTAGGACAAGCCGGG
>CAZETS010000079.1:0-21873 GCA_964515335.1 uncultured Spirochaetaceae bacterium | reverse complement strand
GCCACACCGAGCGACTCGGCCGCCACTGCCTGCTCTTCCACGAGCGACTGAGGCCAAGAGGGGCTCCCGCGGAGCCCCTGGTGCTGGACGGCTTCCGCACCTTCGAGCACAGCCAGTACTGGCCCTTCGATCTGAACCTCCTCGTCGGCACCTCCCACTACGTCTACGGGTTCGGAGAGGCCGAGCTGCGCAGGAGCGGCACGATGAGGCCCTCCCAGAAGGCAAAGCGGGCTCGACTCGAAGGGAAGCACGGACGTCCCGCCCCCCAGGCCACCCGGGACAGCGTCAAGGAACTGGTCGGCCGGATCGTGCCACCCGGGGCCTCGGCGACGATCCTCTCGGACGAACACCAGAGCTACCCGAGGGCTCTGAGGCAGCTCCCGGACCGGACCATCCAGCACGAAACGACCTCGTCGAAGGCGAGCCGGACGACGCAGAACCCGCTGTTCCCGGTGAACCTGGCGGATCTGCTGCTGCGCCACAGCAGTGCGAACCACAAACGGGAGACGATCGCGTTCTCGAAGCGTCGGCAGGGGGCGCTCTACCGGATGGCCATCTTTGCGGTGTGGCGCAACTACGTGAAGTCGACCTCGGAGAACCGGAGCGATGAGCCACCGGGGGTGACGATCGGGGTGATCGGGAAACGGCTCACTGTGCGCAAGATCCTCAAGATCCGATTGGTTCCCCGTGAGCGGGAGCTCTCGCCCTGGCTCGAGCGGTGCTACTGGGGACGGATCCCGACGAGGCGGTTGCCGCAGATCCGGGTCCACGCGGCACGGTTCGCCGTCTAAGCGCCGAAAACCACCGCGAATCGACAACTTCGAGTGGTCTTGGGCCCAATCTTCGAGCCACCTCTCAATCGTTGAGCGACCGGGAAGCGGCTCTGCAGCTCGATGATGTCCTCGCCAGCCAGCATCGCGCGGATCAGGATCTTCCGGTTGCGATCGTCCTGCTGCACGCTCTCGAAGAGATCGGCGAGCGGCCGCGATGTCGCGCAGGGACGCGGACGCCCCCCCGAGTCGCCATCAGATCGGCGGCCGCCTCGAGGACGGCGTGCCGGACGGCGACGCGGCCGCGCGGGCGGGGGCGGGGGCGGGGGCTGGAGCTGGAGCTGGGGCGAGGTTCGTCGTAGGTAAAAGGCGTGTGGTTTGCGATTGATTCGGCCATCGAAGGACCCCGATGCGGATCCGAGCGACCACGGCTAGCAGCCGCCGCGGACAACAGGAATTGTTGGGGATGGAGCGGCCTTGGGTATAAGCAGGGCCGCGGGTAGGGTCTTACTCCTATTCGCAAATAGGCTTTCACCCTGAAACGGGGAAAATTTTCTACGCCGGACGCCCGGGGGTACGACGGATTCCCCTAGGGGCAGCACTCCTTGCCGGCCAAACGCGCGATCGTCATCGTCTCGCCCATGACTCGACGGCCCGACACCGAGACAGCCCCCGTTGCGATCGTCACCGGCGCCTCGTCGGGGATCGGGGAAGCCTCCGCCCGCTGCCTCGCCCAGGCAGGCTTCCGCGTCGCGCTGGCAGCTCGACGCGCCGAGCGCCTCGAGCAGCTCGCCAAGGACATCGAGCAGTCCGGCGGCACGGCGCTGCCGGTCGCGGTCGACCTCGCCGACGAAGGCGCAACCCAGGCGCTCACCCGCAAGGCCCTCGAAAGCTTCGGGCGCATCGACGTGCTGCTCAACAACGCCGGTTACAGCCCGGCGGCCGCCAACGAGCAGATCCCGCGCAGCGAGCTGCGTCGCACCTTCGAGGTGAATCTGTTCAGCGCGCTGCAGCTCGCCGGCGAGGTCGCGCCGGTGATGCGCGCCCAGGGCGGCGGGCGCATCCTCAACATGGGGTCGCTCGGTGGTTCGGTGGCCGCGCCGCTCGCCATCGCGTACGCGTCCACCAAGGCCGGCATGGATGCCGCCACGCGCGGCCTGCGGCTCGAGCTGGCGCCCTTCGGCATCCACGTCGCGCTGATCGTGCCGGGCTTCGTCGACACCGAGACGTTCGACAACTCGCGCGCCGCGTCGGTGCACCTGCGCGAGGACGCCGCCAACCCCTACCTCAAGATGATGATCGACCTCGACGAGTTCGCGGCGACGCAGACGAAGAACGCGCTACCGCCCGAGGTGATCGGCCGCGTGGTGGTGCGGGCCGCCACCGAGCGCCGGCCCCGGATGCGCTACTACGCGCCCTTCTCGGGGAGGCTGCAGGACGGCTTCCTCGGCTTGCTCCCGGAGTCGTGGGTGCACCGCCTGCTGCTGCGGATCTACAAGATCGAGGCGCGTTGAAGGTGGCCGCGCTTCAGTCCGCGTAGGGCTCGCGCTTCACGCCGAAGCGTTCGCGATAGCCCGCAAACGCCTCGTCGACCGCGCCCTGCTCGAGCCCGAAGGAGGCGAGCCCGTAGCGGTGGACGCCGTGCTTCTCGCGAGGGTTGTCGTGCACGTAGGCCTTCATGCGCAACTCCGCCTCGGCTGAGAGCGGCAGGCCGAAGCGATCGTAGACGCGGCGCACACAGCCCATCGGGTCGGCGACGATCTCGTCGAAGTGCAGATCGACGATGCGCGCGTCGAGGTCGGGCCTTCGCCTGCGCGTCTCCACACAATCGTCGAGCAGGGTCTTCCAGACGTGCAGCTGCTGGGCGCCGAGCCGCGCCGGATCGACGTCGTCCGAGCTGACCATCCGCATCGTGTGCTCGAGGCTCGACACCGACGGAATCACACGGATCGGGTCGCGGTGGGTCTGCACGATCATCGCATCCGGGTAGCAGGCCAGCAGCGCGTCGAGGGCGCCGAGATGGCCGGGCGACTTCAGCACCCAGTGCCCACCCGGGCAACGCCACTGCAGGTGCTGCAGGAATTCGTGATGGAAGCGGTAGGCGTCGCTCATGTCCTGCTCGAGCAGCCAGCGCTGATAGCCCGCCACGTCGAAGCTCATCTCGAAGCGGATGCTCATGAACTCGCACGCCATCAACACGATGCACTCCTGCGGCATCAGGGCGCCGATCGGGTGGATGGCCTGGAAGCCCGGCGCGAGCTGCCGCAGCTGCTCGAAGCGCTGCTCGGTGGTCTCGATGCGAGGATCGGTGCGATAGGTGTCGGTCTCGGGCGGGGGATCGGGTTGGTCGATCTCCCAGGAGAGCGGCGCCCGCGCCGCGGGATCCTCGGCCAGCATGCCGTAGAGCAACGTGGTGCCGGTGCGCGGCAGCCCCAGCACGAAGAGCGGGCGCGCGACCTTCTCGTTGGCGATCTCCGGGTGTCGTTTGCGCCAGTCCACCAGGCGCAGCCGGTGCGAGAGCAGCTCGACGAGCTGACGCTTCGCAAAGAAGCGGCCGAAGAGGGTGAGGCGGGCATCTTCCTCGAGCGACTGCAGGAGCCTCCGGAAGCCCGGCCGGAAGCTCTCGTCCCCGTAGTCCTCGAGCCCCGTCTGCTTCGAGGCCGCTCGGGTGAGCGCTCGCTCGCCGAGATCGATCGGCCGCGCGCCGACGCGGGCGAGCCCCCGCCCGAGCGCGTTCATCCCGCGAATCGGGAGCGGACGAAACGGCTTCGGCAGGCCTTGCTCGCTCACGTTCACGCTCTCCTGTCCATCGCCTGCCGGCCAGGCGCCGACCGGCCAGACGGCCGACCGCGCACCGGCCCGAGCCGGGCCGCGCAGCATCGCACGCCCGTTGCCCGTCATCACCCCGGCGCCAGACACGCGGGCCCCTGTAGTCTGACGATCGGAGACGCTCCCCGCGAGTGGCCCGGCGCCTCGAGCCCCTTGCTAGTCTCCGATGCTTCGCAACCCGCAGCCACGAGAGGCCCCATGTCCGACTCCGAGCTCACGCCCAGCCAGGCGGCCTGGAACGCCTTCACAGGCGACCTCAAGCGCATCGGCGAGAAGATCACCGGCGTGACCGGTGCGCGAAACGCCCGCGAGCGCGCCGAGGGCTACCGCTATCTCATCCGGCTGCTCTCGGCCGCCCACCAGCTCGAGCTCGAAGCCGACCGCAAGCGGCCGACCCTCGCGCGGATGATGCTCCCGATCCGCAAGTTCAAGGGCGACGGCACCGACACCCTCTACCACGAGGCCAAGCTCGACGAGAACCTCTCGTACCGCTTCGAGGTCACGCGCGGCGACGACCTCTTCTTCTCGGCCACCGTCTACGCCTACGACGAGCGCGACGCCTACTACATCGTCGACGACCTCATCGACGACGCGATCGAGTGGGACGAGCGCGACGGCCGGCCCTTCGCGGAGATCCACCTGTCGGCCGAACGACCCGAAGGCGTGAAGAACTGGATCCGGCTGGCGGGCGCGCGGCCGATCCTGTTCACGCGCGAGTACTTTCCCGAGTTCGTCCACACCACCGACGAGGGCCGCTACCGGACGGCGCTGCTCAACATCCGCTGCCTCGACGAGGTCGGTGCTCCCGAGCACTACAGCGAGGAGGACGTCGTCCAGGGCCTTCGCAAGATCGTCGATTTCGTCGAGGACGCGACGGACGTGTCGATCGGCCTGTCGATCTTCGCCGGCTTGAACCTCATCGAGTACGACAAGACGAAGCGCGGCCAGAAGGTCGACGTCACGCACATCGCCGACGGCAAGATGCTGGTCGACGAGCCGCGCGACGACGAGCACACGCCCGAGCAGCTCGCGCAGATGATCGACCCCAAGCTGGTCTCGAACAACCTGCCCGGCCCCGGCATCCAGTACCTCGGCGCGTGGTTCCGGCTGCGGGACGACGAGGCGATCATGATCGAGGGCAAGGACGTTCCGTGCCGCTACTGGTCGTGCCAGATCCTCACCCGCTACCTCGAGTCGGGCGACTTCCGCTACCACCGCGTCGGCCTCAACAACCGGCAGGTCAAGCTGCGCGACGACGGCTCGTTCGTCATCTACGCATGCCACGAGAACCCGGGCGTCGACAACTGGGTATCGACCCAGGGCTACGAGAACGCCCACATCCTGATCCGCACGCTGCTCGCCGATCCCCCCATGGAGGCGGGTTTTTCGGTCGTCAAGATCGCAGACATCCCCGGCATCGGCTGACCACGCCACCGCCACCACACTGCCCGCCCGAGCGGCGGGCTCAGGAGGACCGCCATGGCGACGCTCGAACTCACCCCCGATGAACTGCTCTCGACCACCCGCGCCGTCCGCAAGCGGCTCGACTTCGACCGCCCCGTCGAGGCGTCGGTGATCCGCGAGTGCGTCGAGCGGGCCCTGCAAGCGCCGAGCGGCTCGAACGCCCAGGGCTGGCACTTCTTCGTCGTCACCGACGAGGAGAAGCGCAACGCGATCGGCGAGATCTATCGCAAGGGCTTCGAGCTGTACCGCGGCATGGAGGTCTCCGCCCACGCGCTCGCCAAGGCACAGGAAGATCCGGCGGACACACGCCAGATGGAGCGGGTGGTCGACTCGGCGGAGTACCTGGCCAACAACATGCACCGCGCGCCCGCGCTGATCATTCCCTGCATCACGGGCCGCATGGAGCAGATCCCGGGCGACTTCGCGGTGATCGCCCAGGCCAGCCAGTACGGCTCGATCCTGCCGGCGTTCTGGAGCTTCATGCTCGCCGCGCGGGCGCGGGGTCTGGGCACGTCTTGGACCACCATCCACCTGATGTTCGAGGAGGAGGTCGCGGCTTTGCTCGGCATTCCGTACCAGGAGGTCACGCAGGTCGCGCTCTCGCCGATCGCGTACACGAAGGGCACCGACTTCAAGCCGGCGCGCCGCAAGTCCCTCGACGGCGTGCTCCACGTCGACGCGTGGTAGCGGCCGGGCCAGCCGGCACGCCGCCGCCGACCGACGCCCGATGAGCCTCGCGCCCCCGCGCTCTCCCGCCGAGGTCGATCTGCTCGACCCGGCCGTGCAGGCCGACCCGTACGCGGCCTACGACGTGCTGCGCGAGCAGGCGCCGGTGTGGCCGATGCCCGGCACCGGCTTCTTCGTGGTGACGAGCTACGCGGGGCTCGACGGCGTGATCCGCAACCCGGGCACCTTCTCGATCGAGCTCGGTGCGCGCGGGATGGTGGCGTTGTTCCGCACCGAAGAGGCGCGCCGGATCTTCCGCGAGCAGGGCTGGGAGGTGGGCACGAAGCTCTCCACCGACCCGCCCGAGCACGGCGCCTACCGGAGCCTCGTCGACGCCTCGTTCACGGCCCGCCGGGTGCGCAGCTCCGAGCCGTTCATCCGGGCCGTCATCGGAGAGCTGCTCGACGCCCTGTCACCCCGCGGCGGCTGCGAGTTCGTCTCGGAGTTCTGCGTTCCGCTTCCGTTGCGGGTGATCGCCGACCGGCTCGGGCTGCCGCAGGAGGACCTCCCGCAGCTCAAGACCTGGTCCGAGGCCTGGGTGGAACCGTTCAGCTATGCGATGTCGGCCGAGCGCGAGCTCGAGGTCGCGCAGCTGATGGTCGAGCTGCAGCACTACCTCGTGGCGAAGCTCGAAGAGAAGCGGTCTGCGCCGCGCGAGGACATCCTCTCCGACCTGGCGACCGGCCGACTGCGCGGCGAAAGGCTGCTGACCACCGAGGAGATGCTGGGCATCGCCGAGCAGGCCCTGGTGGGCGGCAACGAGACCACCACGAACGCGATCGCCTCGGGGATGCTCCTGCTGCTGCGCGAGCGCGAGGTGATGGCCGCGCTTCGCGACGACCCGAGCCTCGTCAAGCCGTTCGTCGAGGAGACCCTGCGCCTCGAATCGCCCACCCAGGGTCTGCTGCGCCGGACCACGTGCGACAGCGAGCTGCTCGGCGTTCCGATCCCGAAGGGCAGCATGGTGCACCTCCGGTTCGGCGCGGCGAATCGCGACCCGGAGGTCTTCCCCGACCCCACCCGCCTCGACCTGACGCGAAGCAACGCCGGCGCCCACATGAGCTTCAGCCAGGGCCAGCACCACTGCCTGGGTGCGCCGCTTGCGCGTCAGGAGATGAAGCTCGCCTTCGAGACGCTGCTCGAGCGTTGGGACGACATCGCGCTCGACGCGCCCGGCGGCGAACTCGAGTATCTGCCGAGCCTCACGCTTCGCGCCCTGCGCGCCCTGCCCCTGCGCTTTCGCGCAAAGGACTGAAAAGACCGACGATGGCGACGATCCTGGCCCACATCGAGCTGCACGACGGATGCGAGCGGGAGTTCGAGCGCGTCGCACGGGCCCTGCACCGGGCGACCCACGCGAACGAGACCGGGGTGCGGCACTACGAGTACTGGCGGGCCGCCGCACCGGGCCACTACTACTGCCTGCTCGCCTTCGACGACTTCCACGCGTTCCTCGCCCACCAGACCAGCGAGCACCACGAAGCCGCCTCGCCGGGTCTGGGCGAGCTCATCCGCGACATGAAGCTCGAGTGGGTCGATCCGGTCGACGGCGCCTCGCTGCTACCGCCGACCGGCATGCAGCCGCTGCCCGAGAACGCCGACGCGCTGACCGAGCGCTACAGCCGCCTCTTCGCCGCGAAGGTGCAGTCGTGGTGGGAGACGCTGCGAGACACCGCCGAGTAGCCGCTCGCCGCAGCGCCTGCCGGGCCAATCGCGTGGCGCTGCCTGCAGCGCCTTCAGCGCCGCCCCTCGAAGACGTTCTGGCCGGCCGCCACGACGCCGACCACGTGTGTCGTGTACTCGAAGGGGTCGCCGTCGAAGAGCACCAGGTCGGCCACCTTGCCGACGTCGATGGAGCCGTGGTCCTCTTCGATGCCGAGCAGCCGGGCGGCCTCGAGGGTGATCGCTCGAAGCGCCGCCGCAGGACCCAGCCCGTTGGCGGCGGCAACACCCGCTTCGAAGAGCACCAGGCGCGTGCGCGGCACGTACGACTCGAACCCCGAGCGGATTGCGAACGGCACGCCGGCCGCCGCCAGGACGGCAGGCGTCTCGTAGCTCGCGTTGAGGTTCTCGATCGCGGTGACGCGCTGCATGACCGGGCCGTAGAGCAACCTGGCCCGAGCATCGGCGAGCGCGTCGGCGACCATCCAGGCCTCGCTGCCCCCGGCGATCGCGTAACGCAGCTCGAACTCGTCGGCGAGGCGCACGGCCGTCAGCAGGTCGTCGGCGCGATGCGCGGTGAAGATCGCCGGCAGCTTTCCGCGAGCGACGCGCGCGAGCACGTCACGGCCGGCGCCGCCGTCCTGCAGCCGACCGCCGGGACAGCGGCGTCCGAGCCACCCGCAGCCGCGCTCCCCCTCGCGCAACGCGTTCCGGATCAGCGCAGCCGTGCCCATGCGCGTAGCCGGAAAGCGCGCCGCCTCGGCGGCCGTGCGCTTCGGGACGTCGCCGAGATTGAAGACGAGCGCCGAGGGGAAGCGCACCGTCATCTCGTCGGCGCTCTTGCCCGCGGTGCGGAAGATGCCGGCCTGCCCGGCGATCGGACTCGCGGGCCCGGGCCCCGCCTGAACGACGGTGACGCCGTGCTCGAGCAGGTATCTCAGCAGCGGCTCGTCGGGATTGAAGGCGTCGATGGCGCGCAGCGCGGCCTGGTTGGGCGCGCTGGTCTCGTCCTGGTCGAGCACGTCCGGCACGTTCCAGAGGCCGGTCAGGCCGACGCTCGTGTACGCGTCGATCAGTCCGGGCGTCACGACGGCGGCGCGCAGCCGCCGTGCACCGGGCGGCGCCGCGATCCCGGACTGGGCGCCCACTTGGAGGAAGCGGCCCTCCGAGACCACGACGCGCCCGTTCGAGATCGGCGGACCCGAGACCGGGTGCAGTCGGTCCGCGTCGATGACGAGCGTCTCGGCGAGTGACGGCAGCGCCGCCACGACCACCGCGACCACCGCCGCAACCACCGCCGCGACCCGGGCGGCCAGGGGCGCCCAGCTCATGGCCACACCCCCGGTTCGGGCGTCGGCACCGCGGGATGCCGCTCGGCGTGCGCAAAGCCGCCGGTCGCATGGCGGCGCTGCACGGGATCGCTCCGGTCGAAGACGCGCTGCCCGTCGATCCAGGTCTCGAGGACGTGCGTGTACACGCTGAAGGGCTCGCCGGACAGCACCACGAGGTCGGCGTCCTTGCCGACCTCGAGCGAGCCGATGCGTGCGTCGAGGCCCATCATGCGCGCCGGCTCGAGGGTGAGCGCGCGCAGCGCCCCGGACTCGCTCATCCCCCCGCGCACCGCGAGGGCGCCGCTGCGCAGGAAGAGCCGCGACGGCGTGACCATGTCGTCGGTGTGGATCGCAACCCGCGCGCCCGCACGCTCGAGCAGCGCGGCCGTGTCGATGCGAAGCCTCGACGCCTCGAGCTTGCCGCCCGGACTGTCGAGCATGATCAGCGACACCGGCACGTCGCGGCGCGCCAGCTCGTCGGCGAGCCGCCAGGCCTCGCTGCCGTGCTGAATGACGAGGTCGAACCCGTACTCGCGCTGCAATCGAAGCACGGACGCGATGTCGTCGGCGCGATGCGAGTGGTGATGGACGGTGCGACGCCCGTCGAGCACCTCGACGATCGGCTCGAGGGCCAGGTCGCGCGCCGGCGGCTCGGCGGGCGGCTCCTCGTCGTCGACTTCGGGACGTTCCGCGTAGGCGCGCTGCTTGCGGCGGTACTCGATGGCCTGCTCGAACACCTCGCGCTGAAGCGCCGCGATCGCCATGCGGGTGGCCGGCGACTTGCCCTTCGTCCCGTAGGCGCGCTTGGTGTTCTCCCCGTTGGCCATCTTCAGGCCGCCGACGAGATCGCCCGGCAGGTCGATCAGCATCTCGTCGACGGTCTCACCGCGAAGCTTCACGTAGGCGGTCTGCCCGCCGAACACGTTGCCGCTGCCGGGCATGATGTTGGCGGTCGTGATGCCTCCAGCCACCGCCATGCGGATGCCCGGGTCGTCGGGGAAGATCGCATCGACGGCGCGCAGCTGGCTCTGCACGGGATTCGTCAGCTCGTTGCCGTCGGCGTTCGCGAGGCTGGCCGGCCGCGCGTACACACCGACGTGCGAGTGCGAGTCGACGAGGCCCGGGATGACGGTCCTGCCCGCCAGATCGTGGACGCGAGCCCCGTCGGGCACGGCGATCTCGGCGTCGGGACCGATCCCCACGATCTTGCCGTCGCGAACCACGATCGTGCCCTGCTCGATCACGGGGCCCGACACCGGATGAAGACGCGCGCCGCGCAGCACGACCGTCGCGTCGTCGGCCTGCGGCGCCGCGGCGGGCACGAGCAGCGCCAGGGCGGCGAGCACGGCGAGCGCCCCGGTCCGCCACCCGCGCGCGAAGCGGCGGCGCGCGACGCCGCCGCGAAGCCCGGGCGCGATGCTGCGCGGCGAAGGCTCGCCCATCACGCGCAGACCGCGCCCGAACGGCGCGCGCCGGTCGACGTCGTGGCCCGAAGGCTTCGCGTCCACGCGAAAGAGCGGCTCCCAACAGCCGTGTCGCTCGAGCAGCGTGCGCGCCTCGGCGCGCGACGCCTCGGGGAGCGACTCGTAGTGGCCGCGCAGCTCCTCGAGGCACCAGACCCGGTAGCGCGAAGTCGGCAGCGACGCGTAGACGGTTCCCTGGCACTCCAGCGAGAAGCGCCGCTGACCGGCCGTGTAGGCCGCCGCATTCGCGGCGAGCTGCTCGAGGTGCGTCTCGCCGATCTCGTCGAGCAGGGGCCCCCAGCTGTCGGGGACGCCGTCGTCGACCGGCCCGTCCAGCTCGGAGGCGCGCGCGTTCCACAGCCGCGCCACCCACTCGTAGACGTCCGACGCGTCGCGGCGCATGATGGCGGCCGGCGTCGGGTCGATCGCGAAGTGCCGGAACAGCGGACCGAAGAGGCCGACGTCGGCGAGCGTCGGACGTGCACCCAGCAGGAACGGGCGCTCGGCCAGGATCGCCGACATCCGCTCGAGGAGTCGGTGGTATCCGGCCTCGACGTGGGCGCGCGTCGCGCGCGACACACCGTCGCCGTTTACGAAGATGCCGAGCTGCCGGGTCGCCACGATGCGTCGCTTGATGGAGAGCGGCAGCCGCAGGTCGACGCCCAGCTCGCGGGCGAGACCGGTCCCGACGGTGACGCGGCTCTCGACGTAGCTCCAGCGGTAGTGCATCGCGGAGCGCCAGAGCCACTCGTCCGCGTAGTCCTCGACGAGCCGGCTCACGAAGGCCTGCAGCGGGTCGCGCGGGATCACCGGCGTGCCGCCCACCTGGCCCTCGAGCCAGGCGATGATCGGCGTGGTGTCGGTCATGAAGCGGCCGTCGGGCAGCTCGACGGCGGGCACCTGGGTGGCGCCGGTCTTCTCGCGGAGCACTCGCGAGAAGTGCCGGCCACTCGCCGGAACGAACTCGTACGGGATCTCCTTGAAGCGGAGGTAGCCCTCGAGCTTGCCGGTGAAGTAGGAGTGCACCGAGCCCCACACGCGCAGGGGTCCGCCGAGCCCGCGCGCGCCGCTCACCGGACGAGCGCCTCGCAGCCGGTGCCCTCGAGAAGGGTGTCCACCGCAGCCCGATCGCCCGCCGCCAGCGCCTCGTAGGCCTCGCGCAGCCAGCGCAGGCACTTGCCCTGGTAGGGGAACGGCTTCTGGACCCAGCGCTGCCCGTCGATCTCGGTCTCGAGCTGCTCGTCGCCACGCTCCAGAGCGGCCGCGTTCGCGAGCAGGAACGGCACGTGGGTGCGCCCGGCCTCTCCGAGCAGCGCCTGCAGCGTCGGGCCGACGGCATCGCGCGCCACCCAGTCGCCGTCGTCCACCTCGATGCCCGACAGCTCCTCCATCGCCTCCACCCACGCGTAGATGCGGTACGACTCCTCGAGGGTCACCGCCGCCGGAGTGGGATCGAAGATCGCCAGGCACGTCAGCTGCCCCGACATCGCGAAGTCGGCCGCCGACGGCCGCGCGCCGAACAGGAAGCGGCTGGTCTGCAGATGGGCGTCGAGCAGGCGCAGGAAGCGGCGATAGCTCGCCTCGATGACCGGCGCGGTGACGTCGTTGGATCCGACGACGCCGAGCCGGCCGACCTGACGCTCGGTGATCATCTTCTGCACCGGCGCGATCTCGGCGTCGCCCACGTCGATGCGCGCCCAGTGCGGAATCACCGCCCCCGCCTTCTTCGTGTCCGCTTCGTAGTACCAGCGGTAGTGGAACATGCACCGGGTGAGCCACTCGTCCGCGTAGTCCTCGAGGAGCAGGTCGAGGAACTCGAGGGCCGGGTCGGGGGGCAGCACGCTGCGCCCCGAGAACGACTCCTCGAAGCGGCGGATCAGCGGCGTCGAGTCGGTGACGGCCGTGGGCTCGCCGCTCTCGTCCGGGAGGACGAAGGTGGGAAGCAAGGAGGGCTTCGCCTGCGGGAGGGACGCGGCCTCCTCCGAGTTCTGCTGGATCTGGATGTAGGGGATGCGCCGGTAGCGGAGCAGCGCGCGCACCTTGCGCGTGTACGGCGAACCGGGCGCACCCATGAAGCGGAGCGGTGTCGGCAGTGTCACTTTCTTCCTCCTGTCTCGAGCCCATCGCGAACCCCGACCGCGTCCTGATCGAGCGCCGGGGCCGGGCTCGGCTCGATGCGCAGACCGTCGATGCGGATCGGGCAGCCGGGAAGCGTCACCGCGCCCCAGCCCGGCAGCGTCTGCTCGACCATCATGCCCGACTCGACGAGCTGCCGGTTCGCGAGCAGCTCGCAGGTGTCGAGGGTGGCGCCGCACGGAACGCCCTGCGCCGAGATGCGCTCCATGGACGCGTGCTTGTCGTGCTGCCTCGTCCACTCGCTGACGATCGCGCGCACCTCGTCGCTCTTCGCGTTGCGGAGCGACTGGCGGGCGTATCGCTCGTCGCCGATCAGGTCCTCGCGCTCGATCGCCCGGAGCAGCCCGTCCCAGTGCCGGCTGTTGCCGAGCAGCACGTAGACGTAGTCGTTGGGGCCGCCGGGCGCACAGGGGTGGAGCCCGCTCGGCGCCGCCACCGGGTAGGCGTCACCGACGCGGGCCGCCGGCTCGCCGGTCACGTACGTCGAGCCCATGGCGTTGCGCATCAGGTTCACCATCGCGTCCTGCAGCGAGACGTCGACGCTGCCGCCGCGACCGGTGCGCTCGCGACGCACGATTGCCGCGAGGATGCCCACGGCGAGATGCGCGCCCGCCCCGCTGTCGGCGACCGTAGGACCGATGCGGACCGGCGGCCGGTCGGGCTCGCCGGTGACGCTGATCGCGCCGGCGACCGCTTGAGCGACGAAGTCGAAGCTCTTCCAGTCCTGCCAGGGACCGCCGGGCGCGTAGCCCCGGATGCTCGCCACGATCAGCCGCGGAAAGCGCTCGCGCAGGCTCGCGGCGCCGAGGCCGAGGCGGTCGAGGGTGCCCGGCGCGAAGTTCTCGCTGAGCACGTCGGCGTCGGCGAGCAGGGCGAAGAGCACCTCGCGCTCGGCGTCCTGCTTGAGGTCGAGCACGATGCTGCGCTTGCCCTGATTGAGCAGCGAGAAGAGGATGCTGTCGCGCTCGCGATCGGCGCCGAGCAGCGAGCGGCTCGGATCCCCGCTCGGGGGCTCGACCTTGACGACGTCGGCGCCGAGCCAGGCGAGCAGCTGCGTGGCCGCGGGACCCGACTCGAATTGCGTCAGGTCGACGACCCGGATGCCCGCGAGCGGCGCGGGATCGTCTGCCACGGGTTCCCTTCGATCGGGCCGGGAGGAGGTCATCCGGGATTCACTCCAGAACGCGCGAACGCGTCACGGGGCGCTGCAGTCAGCGCGGAAAGAGCGTGTCGAGGAGGTTGCGGACCCCGTCCGAGTCGGGGTCGAGCAGCTGCCGGGTGCGGCGACCGATCTGCGAGCTGACGGCCGTGGCGATCGCATGGGTGACGAAGCGGCTCGCGATCTCGGTCGCCATCTCGGCCGGTCGTGCACCCGCCGGGCCGCCGAGATCGTTCTCGTGAAGCGGCGGCAGCGGGGCGTTGGCGGTACCGATCCCCAGCGCGGTCAGGTCCGCCTCGATCCGCCCGCCCTCGAAGTCGAGTCGGCGGACGCGCAGGCGGGCAGGCTCGGCTTCGCCGTCTTCTTGGCCGGACGCTCGGGCGTCGTCCGCGCCGCCCCGGGAGAGGTTGTCGCGGATCGCCGCGAGGTTGCTCGTCCCGTCCTCCCGCACGACGAAGTACACCCGCGGCAGCTTGACCCGGATCTCGTCGACGACGAGCGGTCCGCCTTTCGTCAGCGACTCGGCGCTGAGATCGAGCGTGATCTCCTCCAACGTGAAGGCGTCGCCCGATCCGAAGCCTGCGGGCTGAGCGACGCGCAGCCCCTCGATGGTGCCGCGTCCCTCGCGCGCGCTCAGAGCCACCGATCCGACGCGCACCTTCGTGCCGAGGGCCTCGGTGCCGTAGTGCTCGATGGCCCGTGCGAGCACGAGGTCGATGGAGGTGGTCCAGAACGTCACGGCCAGCAGCGCCGCCGCCACGACCACTCCGATGCCGATCAGCACAGCTCTCACGTGACGATCGCTCCCGCTCCCGCTGGCGGAGACCGCAGTCCAGTGCCCCGTCCCGGAACCTCCGGCGGCACGTCGTAGTCTCGCGATTCCATCCGCGATTCGAAAGCTCCAGGCGCCATTCGGCCGCTGCCGCCCGCCGGGCCGCCGGGGCCGCCGCGCATCAATCTCGCGGCGGACGTCTCAGCACGTCGACGAGCAGCTCGAAGCGGTCGAGCGTCATCGCGCCACGCACGCCGCCGTCGATGCGGATGTTCGGCGCCATCGCGCACTGGCCGAAGCAGCGGAAAGGCTCGAGGTGGATCGCGCCATCGGCGCTGGTCTCGAAGACGCCGACGCCGAGCCGACGCCTCGCCGAGCGAAGCAGCTTCGCCCCGCCCCGGCGCGCGCAGGTGCGCCCCGTGCAGATCGTGACGCGGTGACGGCCCTGCGGCTCGGTGCGCAGCGCCTCCGCGCCGGCCACCGCCCGCTCGACGACCTCGCGCGCACAGCCGGCGCGTTCGGCGATTGCCTGGTGGGCGTCCACCGGCACGTAGCCGAGCGCGTCCTGCACCGCGGCAGCGAGCTTCTGCGGGTCGGCCTCGCCAGACCGGCGCGCCAGAGCCCGCTCGATCCGCTGGGCGGCCAGGTTTCTGCGATGCGGTCGATCGGTCACGACGAGCAATGCTGCCCCGGACGCCGAGGCGGCCTCAATCCTTCTGCATGGACGAAAGCATGCCGGCCATCAGCTTGTGGAGCAGGTTGATCGCCTTGAGGGGCCGCACCATCACCTTGAAGTCGACGATCTGCCCGTCGTCGTTCCAGCGGATCAGGTCGATGCCGTTGATCACGATGCCGTCGATCTCGGTCTCGAACTCGAGCAGCGCGTCGCGGTCGCCGATGATCTCGCGCACGTAGCGGAACCCGCCGCCGCCGTTCTGCGCGTCGGCTCCGCCCTCGGGCTTCTTCTTCTGTCCGGCTGCGAATACCCCGGCCGCCGCCGAGAGGTACAGCTTCGCGACGGGCTTGCCCTCCTGGGGGGTGTGGACGACCGGCGAGTGGAAGACGACGTCGTCGGCCAGCAGGTCGTCGAGGGCCTGCGTGTCACCGTGCTGAACGACTCGGTGCCAGCGCTCGATCACGTCGGGGGTCCCCATGTTCTCCTCCGGGCTCCGCGCTCGGATGAGCGCGGATTCGGATGATAACCTTCCTGGCGAGATCCGAACCCGCCCCCGAATCGAGGAGCCGCCATGACGACCGAGCGACGCAAGCTCGACAAAGCTGCCATGGGCATCACCGACGGTCTGCCGCTCGAGACGAGCAGCGGCGGCATCGAAGAGCTGCGCCGGGACATCCAGCGCCTGATGGACATCGAGGCCATCAAGCAGCTCAAGCACGCCTACTTCCGCTGCGTGGACACCGCCAACTTCGACGAGCTGGCGACGATCTTCCATGCCGACGTGTCGGTGCGCTTCAAGGGCGGCACCTACGAGTGGAACCTCGACGGCCGCGACGCGTACCTCGACTCGCTGCGGGCCTCGTTCACCCGCGAGTCGGTCGGTCGACACAACGGCCACCATCCCGAGATCCAGATCCTGAGCGACACCGAGGCCACCGGCATCTGGTACCTCACCGACAGCATGTGGGTGCTGAACTTCGACTTCTTCACCACCGGATCGGCGCTGTACTGGGACCGCTACCTCAAGGTCGACGGGCGCTGGACGATCCGCGAAACCAGCTACGAACGAATCTACGAGCTGAACAGCAAGCTCGAGGAGCGGCCCCCGTTCTCGAGCCACTACCTCGCCGCCCACGGCGCTCCGCTCTCCACGCCGTCCGAGGGCTCGTAGCCGCTATCCCCCGCCTCGCGCCTTCTCCTCGTCGATCTCGATCAGCTTGTCGCCCGTGTACCCGCAGGCGCGATCGGGCTCGGCGAGCATCAGGCGGGCGAAGTGGATCTCGCGGCGTTCGTCGTGGGTGGCCGGCTGGCGCTCGATGGCGGCCCGCATCTGACGCCGCCCTTCGTCCACGAACTCCTGCTTGCCCTTGTCGGTGCCGAGACACAGGAGCTGCGTGCCCACTTCGATCTGGTAGTCGAGACGCTGCGGGTGCAGGGCGAGGGCCGTGCGGGCGTGATCGAGAGCGCGCTGCTTGTCGCCCTTGACGCCGAGCACCCAGCCGATCCAGAACCAGTCCGGCAGAATCCGGTAGAAGATCGCCGCCGAGTAGTGGAGGTTGCCGAGGGTCGAGTTGTCGTCGTCGTCGCGGTGGGTGGGCTCGAGGGCGAGCGCGCGATCGAGCAGCTCGGCCATCTCGGGCACCTGTCGCACACCCTCCCAGATGCCCCGCGTCGTGCGCACCCGGCCCATCGCGATGAACTTCCAGAGCATGCACTCGGCGCAATCCGGGTCGGCGGCGATGCCGCGATCGCCCAGCGCGAGCGAGCGCTCGAAGCGTTCGATGCGACGGTCCTCGTCGTCGAGGGGCAAGAGCTCGCCGGACAGCCAGGTGGACCGCGCCGCGCGCCAGTAGCCGGGACCCCGGCCCGCCTGCTGGTCGCCGACACGCTCGAACAGCAGCGCCGCGCGGGCGGCGCGATCGGCCGCCACCGAAGGCTCCCACTGCGCGTCCTCGAAGGCGCTTCGCTCGAGGGCGGTCGCGCGCTCGAAGAGCGCAGCGAGCTCGAGCGCCGACGGCGGCGACCCGGGCGGGGCGTCGAGGCTGAGGCCTTCGCGGCCGGCCGCCTTCGCAGCGCCGGTCGGCCAGACGACGGCCAGCGCGATCAGCGCCGCCAGCGTCTCGAGGAGCCCGTTTCGCGGCCGCCTCCCGGTCATGCGCGCTCCGCCGCCCGCTCCTCCGCTGCGGGCTCAGCTGAAGTCCGCATCGCTGAAGCTGGCCAGCCGCTCCACCCACCAAGTCGGCGCTTGGGCCATCAGCGACCCGATGTCCCAGTAATCGCGCCAGAGCGACACGAGCCCGTCGGTCACCTCGTGGATCGTCACGAACGGGTTCACGACCTTTTCGCCCGTCTCGAAGTGCCAGGTTTCGGTGTGCTCGATGATGACCGTGCGGCCCTCGGCGATCGTGCGGTGGATCTCGTGCTCGTGGCGCACCACCGAGTCGAGCCCGATGCGCAGTCGCTTGACGACGTTGTCTGGCCCGGTGGCGCCCGCGTCGGGCGCGGGCACGTCCTCGTAGTAGCCGTCGGGGTGGATCCGCGCCGCCAGGCCCTCCCAGTCCTTCGCGCAGAGGCACTGCCACAGCTCGGCGACGACCCGCCGGTTGGTTTCGGTTTCGCTCGCGCTCGCGTCGTCGGACACCTCGGGACTCCTCTTCGGCGGCTGGTGGGGCAAGCTTCGAGGAGCGCGCGGCGCCGGGCAAGCTCACCGGCCGCGGGCTTGCCTCGGGCATATGATTCGATAATTTTCGAATCGTGGAGAAGCAGGACGCCATCCAGGCCCTCGCGGCCCTCGCCCAGGAGACGCGGCTCGACATCTTCCGGCTGCTGGTGCGCGCCGGCCACGAGGGCCTCGCGGCCGGCGCGATCGCCGACGCGCTCGACGTGCCGTCCGCCACGCTCTCCTTCCATCTGAAGGAGCTCAAGAGCGCGGGCGTCGCCCGCTGCCGCCGCGAGGGCCGGTCGCTGATCTACAGCCCGGACTTCGACGCCGTCAACGAGCTGCTCGGCTTCATGATGGAGAACTGCTGCGAGGGCGGCTCCGCCTGCTAGCCGACCCGGGCGAGCGATCTCCCTCAGTCCTCGGGCTCGATCACGTAGCCGCGCTCGTCGCGCATCTCGGGCACGTCGACACGGGCCCGGCCGTCGCCGAACTTCGCGTCGCGCTCGGCGAACGCGCCCTTCAGGCCCTTCTCCTTGACGGCCGCGAAGTACTCCTTCGTGCCCGGCGCGCGGTGGCCGCGTGCGTCGTTCTCGGCGGCCAGCCGCTGCAGGACCTGCGCGCCCATCAGCTCCATCGCGGTGTTGATGACGCGCTTGTTGGCCGAGAGCAGATCGGGGTCGATCAGCGCGAGGCGGTCGGCGAGCTGCTCGACCTCGGCCTCGAGCAGGTCCGGCGGCACGGCCTTCATGGCGAGACCGATCTTCGCCGCGTCGGCTCCGCTCACGGTGTCGCCGGTGAGGTTCAGCCGCTTCGCCCACTGCGGACCGCAGTGGTAGATCCACATGTTGTTCGGCAGCGCCCCCAGGTTGCGGGCGGGCGGAAAGCCGATCTTCGCGTCCTCGGCGACGATCACCATGTCGCAGTAGAGCGCGAGATCAGTCCCGCCGGCGAGGCAGTGGCCGTGCACCTGCGCGATCGAGGGCTTGTGCATCTCGAAGAGCGCCCGCAGCCGGCGGTTGTTGCGCTCGAGCATCCACATGTCGTCGTCGATGGTGCGGCCGGAGCGTCGCGGCACGTCGTCGTCCTTGCGGCGGCCCCCGCCGGCGAGATCGTAGCCGGCGCAGAACGCGGGCCCGGCGCCGCGCAGGATCACGCAGTGCACACGCGTGTCGTCGTCGGCCTCCCACAGCGCCTGCTCGAGCTCCTGCAGCAACGGATCCGAGAGTGCGTTGCGCCGCTCGGGGCGGTTGAGTGTGATCCGCGCGCGTCCGTCGGCGACTTCGTACAGGATGTTCTCGCTCTGCATCGGGCTCCTCCTGGACGAGCGAGCATAACGCGCGGTCGCGGCCGTGCGCCGGCCGCGCGCTGCTGGCGCTTGTGGCGCCCGAGCTGGCTTCTTAGACTGGTGGCCCGACCGCTGCGCGCGGGATCGGCCGGCATCCGCGGCGCGCGACGAGAAATCCGCCGACCGCCGTGGGCCGCGCGAGCGCCGCAAGGAAGCGTCGAGTGACGCAAAATCCGACCATCCCCCTGCTTGCCCTGTGTATCGCGGCCGCGATCACCGGGGCCGGCTGTGCGTCGCTCGGGGGCGGCGGTGACGTCGCGACCGAGCGGTTGCTCGCCGCCGCCGGTTTCCAGATGCGCTTGGCAGGCAGCGAGGCCAGGCGCGCCGAGCTCGCCCGGCTGCCGCAGCGCAAGCTCGGCGCCCAGGACCACCACGGACGCACCTTCTATCTGTACGCCGACGCGGACGGCTGCGGCTGCCTCTACGTCGGCACGCCGCGCGCCTACGACCGCTACGAGCGGCTGGCGATCGCCCACGAGCAGAGCGTCCGCCGCCTCGACCCCGTGAAGGACGATCCGCTCGGAGCCGTCGAGCTGTCGGACTGGGGGCCGTGGGCGCCCTGGTGGTGGTAGTCGAGACGAACGGCGGGCAGCGGGCCGCAACGAAGAGGACGGAGGGCACGATGGGACTGCAGCAGCAGGGCCGTCCGGTCGACGAGGTCGTCGCCGATCTCGAGGCCAAGCGCGAGAACGACGTGCGCTGGGCCGACGGCAAGACGTTCGGAATGATCTACGACGGCGGACCGTCGGTCCACGAAGTCGCGGAGCGGGCTGCGCGCCTGTACCTGCACGAGAACGCGCTCAACACGAGGGCGTTTCCGTCGCTGGGCGAGATCCAGTCGGAGGTGGTCGGCTGGACGGCCTCCTTGCTGCACGGCGAAGGAGTCTCGGGCTTCCTGACCAGCGGCGGCACCGAATCGATCCTCTGCGCGGTGCTCGCGGCGCGCGAACGCGGCCGCGAAGAGCGGAGCGTCACGGCGCCGGAGATGGTCGTCGCCGAGAGTGCGCACGCGGCGTTCCACAAGGCCGCGCACCTCTTCGGCATCGAGCTGAAGAGCACGCCGGTGCTGCCCGACTGGACGGCCGACGTCGACGCGATGGCGGAGCACGTGAACCCGAACACGGTGCTCGTGGTGGGCTCCGCGCCCCAGTATCCGCAGGGCGTCGTCGACCCGATTCCGGCGATCGCCGAGCTGGCCGCTCGGGTGGACGCGAACTGCCACGTCGACGCCTGCATGGGCGGCTTCGTGCTGCCCTTCGCCGAGATGCTCGGCCGGCCCGTGCCTCCGTGGGACTTCCGGGTGGAGGGCGTCCACTCGATCTCGGCCGACGTCCACAAGCTCGGCTACGCGCCGAAGGGCGTGTCGGTGATCCTGCATCGCAGCAAGGCGCTGCGCCGCTACCAGACTTTCGTCTTCGACGCGTGGCTCGGCGGCTTCTACGCCTCGCCGAGCCTCCAGGGATCACGCTCCGGCGTGCCGATGGCGACGGCCTGGGCCATCATGCAGCACCTCGGGATAGACGGTTACTGCGCGCTCACGCGGCAGACCCTCGAGAGCGCCGACCGCATGCGCGCCGGCATAGCCACGATCGACGGCGTGCGCGTGCTCGGCCCGGGCGCCTATCACGTGATCGCGATGTCCGACGACCCCGAGGCCGGCGGCGAGCCCGTCGACGTCTTCGCGCTCGGCGACGCGTTGATGTCGCGCGGCTGGTTCCACGATCGGCAGACACCGCCCGACTCGCTGCACTCGACGGTCAGCAACACGAACACCGGCGTGATCGACGACTACCTGTCGGCCCTCGCCGAATCGGTCGAGAAGGTGCGCGGGCAGCGCGCCGACGACCGCTCCACCCAGTACGCGACACTGGAGTAGGACGCCGGAGCAGATGAAGACGCCGCGCCGCACGCTGACCGCGCTCGGGGTCATCCTCGCGCTCGGGGCCCTCGGGCTCTACGGCACCGTTCGCTACTACCAGACGGCCAGCCAGGATCCCGCCTTCTTCGAGGACGCCATCCTGGCGTTCGAGGAGAGGGACCGCGACGCGCAGCCGGCTCCCGGGGCGGTGGTCTTCGTCGGCAGCTCGAGCATCCGCTTCTGGGACACCCTCGAGGACGACATGGCGCCGCTCTACGTCCTCGAGCGGGGCTTCGGCGGCGCCCACCTCGCCCACATCGTCCACAACGCGCGGCGCATCGTCACCCCCTATTCGCCCCGCGCGGTCGTGGTTTACGCCGGCAACAACGACCTGGCCGCGCACTCGGGGAAGACCGTCGACCGGGTCGTCGCCGACTTCGAGACGCTCGTCGCGCTGCTCCGCGAGGACCGCCCCGCGCTGCCGATCTACTTCATCGCCATCGCGCCCTCACGAGCGCGCTGGGAACGCTGGCCCGAGATGCAGCGCACCAACGAACGCATCGCCGCGCTCGCACGCAGCGACGAGCACCTCGGCGTGCTCGACATCGCCACACCGATGCTCGAAGCGGGCCGCGGAGGCCCGCCACCCGCCGGGCTCTTCATGATGGACGGTCTACACCTGAGCGAGTCGGGCTATGAGGTATGGACCGAGGTGATCCGGTCACGGCTGCTCGCCGACCTGGGCATGCTGACCGACTGAGAGGTGGCTCGAAGATTGGGCCCAAGAAGACTCGAAGTCGTCGATTCGCGGTGGGTTTCGGCGCTTAGACGGCGAACCGTGCCTGGTGGACCCGGATCTGCGGTAACCGCCTCGTCGGGATCCGTCCCCAGTAGCACCGCTCGAGCCAGGGCGAGAGCTCCCGCTTCCGGGGAACCAATCGGGTCCTGAGGATCGTGCGAACCGAGAGCCGTTTCCCGATCACCCCGATCGTGACCCCCGGTGGCTCATCGCTCCGGTTC
>CAZETS010000078.1:0-22897 GCA_964515335.1 uncultured Spirochaetaceae bacterium | reverse complement strand
GGGGTGCCCGTTCCGGCCTCGTACCACGTCTCTACGCCAGAAACGAACTGAAACGGCACGTTCGGCTCGATTCCGGTCGGAAACCCGGCAACAGCGTCGAGGCCCGCATCGCCGACCTGCCAGGCGACGAAGTTTGGCTGGTCCCCATCAGCGAGCGTTCCCAGGTCCACTGCAGATGCAATCGAGTTGGTGCTCACAGTGTTGATCGACCAGGTGATTTGGAACTCGTCGTCGTTGGGATCGGTGTCCTGGAGTTGTATGTCGATCACGAAGTCCGAGTTGGAGCCCGTCAGAGGAGGCCCGGAAGGAATTTGAAAGGCCCCCGAAGCTCCAGGAACTGTGAACGGTCCCGCAGCGGGCCCGGAGAACCCGAACGCCGAAAAGTTCGCGGCGCCGAGGGGGACTGCGTCCGTGATGTCGATTGCTGCGATCCCGGTGATGTACAAATCGGCCGGGTTCAGGCTGACCGCCTGCGCGGAGGCAGACAACACAAGTGCAAAGAGTCCAATCGACAAGCGTGCACAGAAACGTCGTTTCAGTATGAGCATCTTCTCCATTCCCAGGTGAGCGAGCAGCAAAGCCGACTACAAGAAAACGCTGAGTATGCACTTCACATGCGTCATCCTGTCACAACTCTGCGCCCAGAAGTGGCGGAAAAGCATCTAATTGCTGCTTCGATGGGTCTAACACGCCACATTCGAGATGGGCGGCCGCAGCACTCCATTCCACCCCTCCGGGGATATGGTGACATTCCCGATAAGCAGCTGCCGACGCTACACGCGATACGGAATCCCAGGAGGGCCCGTCACGTGGACCGGGGAGGCCGCCAGGCGGCCTGCGCCCCGCTGACCGAGTTGGTTGCGGCTCTCCGAACTGCCCCCAGGCGAAGAGGCAAGGCCTGCGCGCCACCGCCAGCCTCGGGGTCAGGGATTTCGACTGACCATCAGGCTGCTTCCCTGCCCCCTCTGCGCTCCCTCTACCCGCAGCGCGGGTACGCGTCGGAGAAATCGTGAATCCGGAGCAACAAGGCCGGGTCCGGGCCGGACGTTCTGGGCCTGCTCGGTCCGATAGCTTCACGGATGACGGCAACGTCTACTTCATCACGGAAGATGCAGACTGCGGCCTGATCACGATCGTGGGCACGCTACAGTGCTCCGATGGCATCGCGGCAGAGGTCAGCGCCGACGGCATCCTGATCAGCGGGCCCAATGCCAGGCTCGTCTGCGGCACCGAGTGTAAGGAGATTCAAGCCCCCTACCCGGCTCCACCGCCGCTAACTCGATCTATGTCAAATACGGTCCTGAAGAGCTGAGCCCCCCAAGGCGGGCCAGGCCGTGTTTGGCCCGGGCCGCCGCTCCCGGGAAGGTTCGGCCATCCCGGGAGTTCGACCGGCAGTTGGCGCCGCCGGATCGGGTACCTTCTGGCGGTCGCCAGTGGTAGGGCTGACCGATCGGGAGATCGGGCACTGGTTCCGAGTGGAGCACCTGTGATCGAAGACAACGAAAACACGCCAAGCGTCTACCGAAGCTGGCCCTTCCTGCTCGCCGTCGCACTGACGATTCTCCTGCGCCTGCCCTTCGTGCCGATCCCCTTCCTGAATCCCGACGAGGCCCAACTGATGGGCTACGGGGCGTATATCGCCCAGACGGGGGCGGTTTACGGCGATGGTTTCTCGGACATGCGCGGCCCCGGCGCCTACTACGTGCACGCGCTCCTGACGATCCTCCTTGGGGTGGGAAGGATGGAAGCGCTCCATCTTTTTGCCATCGCCTACCAGCTGCTGATTCTGGTCATGCTGGCGGGTTTCGCCCGGCGTGTCGTCGGTCACCGTGCCGCGGCGTTGGGCAGCCTCTTCTTTTCGGTTTTCTCCTTCGCGTACCTCCTGCACGATATGGTTCCGTTGAATGTGTCTGCCTTGACGGTTCCTCTGCTCATTGGTGGATCCTGGGCAACGCTCGAAACCATCGAGGCGCGGGGCCAGACCCGAAGGGTCGTTGGATGGTGCTTCCTCGCGGGGCTCCTCTCAGGGCTGGTCTTCGGCATCAAGCAGGTGATCGCCATTGCGCTGGCGGTCTATGCCTTCGTGTTGTTGGTTGCCTGGGTTCGAAGCGGAGACGGGCTCACGCGCCTCTTCGTTCCGTACCTCTCCTTGACGGTCGGCTTCCTTGTGGGATTCGGCATCATGTTCGGCCCAAGCGTGCTCGCCGGTCAGGGCGAGGATGCGTTCTACTGGGGCTTGCTTTACGGTTTCGAGCACTACGGCGGGACGCTTTCCTCCCGAATCTATTTCTTCGTAGCGAGATCGGCTCTGATAGTGACAGGCCAGCCCTTGATCTGGGCGTGCGGGCTGGGATGGCTCATATTCGTGGCCGGCCCCATGATGCGGCGCAGCGGCTCGGGGCTATCGACCGGGCGTATCCTCTGCCTTTCGATGCTCCTGGCCCAGCAGGTGGCCGCCTTCATCGCCGGTCACGCCGGAGGCCACTACTTCGTGCCCGCGCTGGCATTCATGAGCCCGCTGGCGGCTGAGTTCGTTGGCCGCATCACGCAGAGAGGATCCGAGGCCGCCAGCCCACCAGCGACCGCGCCATCATCCTGGCCTCGAACCGGGGCGCTGGTAGCAGTCCTCATCGTCGCCGGATTCGTAACGCCCACCCTGAACTATTTGGTATTCCCTGAAGGCGTGCGCTTGCCTGTGTACTCGGTAGCCGAACTCTTCCGCGAGAAGTTTTCTCCCGATTCACCCTACAACCAGGCGGCCGCCTACGTGCGTGAGAACACCGGGAAGGAAGACACCATCTTTCAGCTCGGAGGCTATGACATCTACGCTCTGACGGAGCGAGTACCTGCGATCAACCCCGCGACTTTCGGTCTCTACGCCGGGGCCCGTCCCGATGAGCGGCTCCGCGCATACTACCTTGCGCGACTGGCCGACCTGCGGCGCGAGCGACCGAAGATCATCGTGTTGCCGGCGCAGAGTATCGGCGGAATCAACCCCTATGGCACCCAGTTCTCGGAGGTGGGCGAACTGCTGAATTCACTCTACGAGGCACCGATCCGGTTCGCCTGGGAGGGTCGGTCGAAGTTTCGAAACGGCAAGCGCTGGATGGAAGGAGAACTCGGTCCTGAGTGGGTGGACGTTTACACGCTCTCTCACTGATTTCAGCCAAGGGGCGGGTTCGGCCAGCAAGTTCGGGCAGACGAGCGTTTAGCGCAGGCGTTTGCGACGGCGGGCGGCGATCTCCGGGGCCTCCTTGAGGCAGGTTGCGAGGATTCCCAAGGATTTTCGGAAAGCCCTGAAGCCGGTTCTTTCCAGGTCGGTGGGGTTGGTCGCGATCTCGGGGAAGCCGGCCTCGTCGGCCCGGGTATTCTCCCAATCCCTGAAGAGGCGGCCCCACTCGCTTCCGAGGACCTGTGTCATCCGTGACTTGGCCTGGGTCGGGTACCAGAAGGAGTCGTGGTAGAGGACCGAGGCGAGGTACGACCAGGGGGCGAGCACGGTCTTCAATGACCATTCCAGGGGCTTTTTCAGCCGTCCCCAGTAGATCTTGTGCTGCATCTGCGAGGCGAAGGTCATCTTCTCGAAAGGGCCGACGAAGTGCCATTTCTCGCCCATGACGTCCTCGTCACCAACGATCTCGATGTCCTGGAGGTTCCCGCAGCCAAGGTCGCGCTCGTGAGCCAGGCGGACGTACTTGAGGTCTTCGAGAGGGTCGAAGCCCATCAGGTGGCCGGCGACTGCGTCGATGGCCACCTGGTCGCTGCTGGCGAGAATGACGTTCTTGACATGGGGGATCATGCAGCGGGGCCCCGGTCCGTCCCCTGCGAATGTGCCGTCCATGACCGCGAAGATTCCGGGATGGATCTTCTGCTGGATGGCGAGGAGGTCGACCAGAGTCTCGTGAATGACCGGGTGTGTCCAATGGCGGTGTTCGTTGAGCAGGCCGCCAAAGGCGTTTTTCATGGCCCCAGTAGTGGTGGTGAAGATATGAGTCTTGACCGTCGGCATGTGGATGATGTTCTCGCCGATGAAGCGTTTCGGAATGTGGAATCCATCGGGGTAGACGTCGTTCAGTGCAATGAAATCGTCAGCGAGATCCCCTACCGCATCATGGATGTGGATCCACTCGTTGCCTTCTTCGTAGAGGTGGATGTTCCGCAGCCCGTGGGCCTCGATGACATCGATGTGCTTGTTTTCACGCTCTCCAAGGTAGGCGTCGATGACCACCGTGCGATTGTGACAGCCATGGATGAGATCGCGGCTGTAGCCGTCCTTGAGCATGGATTTTATGACCCCATCGAGTTGCCAAGGGGTTGTAGAACTGCCCGGATAGAAGAAGTGCCATGAGATGTTGATCTTGAGTGCCGTGTCTAGATGCTTGGGCAGTACGTCCTGGTATCCCGCGAGATTCAGCAGGCGGTGATAATCGTGGAGGACCGTGGCGGGCGAGGTTCTGAGGATGGCGACTTTGCTCATTTTTCCCATCTCCCCATCAAGGGCCCCTACTTTTCCGGCCGCTCATCCGCGAAGGGGGTGTGCGAAGAGTAGAGCCCCACTATACATCTCTATCAAAGTCCGATGTCGGGGCAAAAGGATTGGAACGTGGCAGTTGATCGTCGGGTCTGGGTTTCACACCGGCCAACCCAAGACGAAAAGGGGCGAAGTGGCTAGCCACCTCGCCCCAGGATTTCCCCGGGCCAATCGCCCGGGCGGGTGTCGCTAGTCCTGAGCCCGGCGCAGGAAGGCCGGGGTGTCGAACCCGTTGAGTGTAGGAGATTCAGTGCGACCAGGCTCTGCTGGTCGATCGGGATTGGAGGACTTGCGATGACTCCATGAGGTATCGATTTATCGTCCAGCGATTGCAAAGCCCGCTCGGCCAGGGGTGAGCCCGCCCGAGCCGGTAGCGAGCCTTGCGACGGTCTCGGTAACGGGATCGGCGAAGCGTAGGCACGCGAGCGTGTGAGCCGCGAGGTTGCGGCCTCGAAAACTATGATCGTTCCGGATGCCCAGCGTTCTGTTTTCCGTGAAGGCGATGGCGCCGTCTCCGTGGATCTCCTCGAAGAGGGGTAGGGGCGAGGAGGCGTCGCCTCCCGCGGGGTGTTGGACTACGGCGCGCACGAAGAGGACACGGCCCAGTAACCCGGGAGGCCCTTGCCTTTCCTCGGGAGTTTCCGGTTTTCCCGGAGAGCCGGTGATCCGTCTCCGAAGCCGGTGCGTCTGCAGATGCACGCACTGGCCGCCGACACTTGTTGGCAGAACAAGCGCCTGCCCGAGGAGGTAGGCCGGTGGCGCGGGGAACCGAAGCCACGGCCGAAGGAGGCGAGAGAGTCGGAGGGCTGCATACGAGCTTCGAAGTCGGGGGACTTGTTGGCGACTCGGACCCGGCCGAGCAAAGGCGGCCCGTGTTGATGTGATCTTCAGGAGGGAACCATAGTCAACGCATCGACGTTGGAGAACATGTCACCGGAACTGTTGAGGGTAGTGGAACGAGCGCAGCGAGAGCCCGAAGCACGGTTCCACTCACTGGCACATCTGATCGATGTGTCAGCCAGTGCGCAGGGTGACGGTTTGCGGCCCACCCCTGACGACATTGGGAAGCCATTCGCGTAGGAACGGAATCATCGCGATCGTCCGTTCACCCTAAAGGTCTCAGTATCTCGCCGCTTGGGGAGCAGAGTTGCCGCTTCGTCCTTCGCCACCGCAGGATTGGCACGGTCTCTGCAATCGTCAGACCTCGAGCGATCCGGTCTGCGCAAGGCGGCCAAGATCGGTTCAGCCTTAATCTGCGGGCACTTGGCAGCAACCACTTAGGAGAACAATCTTTATGCGCAAGATCAATCGAAAGAACGAAAGCGGCTTCACCCTCATCGAACTTATGATCGTGGTGGCCATCATCGGCATTCTCGCCGCCATCGCGATTCCCAACTTCCTCCGCTTCCAGCTCAAGTCGAAGAGCTCTGAGGGCAAGGTCAACATCGCGGCCATTCGAACGGCTGAAGAGTCCTACCTGGCCGAGTTCGGAACCTACGTGGCGGGCACTGCCAGCCCCGCCACCGCTCCGACGACGGCGAAGGTCACCTTCGTGGACGCCGGCGGCTTCAATACTCTGGGATGGTCCCCGGAAGGTCAGGTCTTCTTCCAGTACGGAGTGGCTTGGACCTCCGGCACCCCGAGCGCCTACACGATTAGCGCTACGGCTGACATCGATGGCGACGGCACCTCGCAATCCTGGGGCTACGTGAAGCCCGTCGCGGGCACGACCGCGGGCGTGGTCGGTGTACACACCAGCTGCATCGCGGCCGGAGTCGGCGCTTCGCAGAATCAGCTGAACACCGTCGGCCCCTGCACCGCGACGTCGGGCCAGTCGGTCTTCTAAGGATCGAACACTTCAGTTTGCGTGACACCGATCAGGGGTCGGACCGGAAGGTCCGGCCCCTGATTTCTTTTTTACGCCCCAACCCGAACACCCAGCACTCGGGGCCCCTCGCGCCAGTGCAACGAGCCAGGTGATTGATCTCACCCAGCAACCCATTGCGGCCTGTAGGTCGCCGGACCCCGACTCGGAGCATACGGCAGCGCGTCCGTCCCGGCCGGACGCGCCCGGCGCGCGACCTCCTCTCCGGCATTCTCGTCACGGATCCCGCGTATTGCCCGGACTTCGTCGGCCTGACGGCTCCAGTGGGTCGGACGCCTCCTGTTGCCTCGGCAGCCCCGCTCAGCCACGATCCGGTTTGCTCTGGAGGCACACCCGTGGCTCGTCCGATTCTCCTGCTCCTCGGCCCGACACTGCTCTACGTCACGCTCGGCGTCCTGCGCCGCGCGCTCTTCTAGGCCCGAGGCGCACCCATGTCCGAGAACGCCCGCCCCCGCCTCGCCGATCGCTCGAGCCTCGATCTCCTGATCATGGGGATCCTCGTGCTCTTCCTCTTCGTCTTCGTATTCGAGCTCTGGCTCGTCGTACCGTGCGGAGGCTGGGACGCGCTCGAAGGCTGCGACAGCCCGAGCGCCGAAGCCGCGCTGTCGGCCTGGCAGGGCTATTACGAGATCGACCCCTACTGGGGCGTCATGCCGCCCTGGTACGCGAACGTCATGAACGCGCAGGACTGGATCTACAACCCCTTCTGGACGCTCGCCCTCTTCATGTTCGTCACGAACCGGCAGGACACGCCCTGGTTCCGCACCGCGATGACGATGGTGGCGACGGCCACGATGACGACCTCGCTGCTCGTCTTTGCTACGCAGTTCGTGCACCCGGACGTGACGCCCTTCATGAAGATCGGGCTCCTGCAGGTGAACGGGCCCTGGGTGCTCGCGCCCCTGCTCTTCATCCACCGCCTGCACCGAGGCCCGAGCGACCGACGCGAGCGCGGAGCGGAGCCTGCCGGTGTCCGCTGAGGCCGCGCTGCCGCCGGGGCCTTCGTACTCGAGCCCCTTCCAGTTCTTCCGTGACCTGCGGCCTGACCCGCTCGGTTATTACCGGAGGCTCGTCGCCGAGTACGGTGACCTCGCTTGCGTGCGGATGTGGCCGCGATGCCAGATCGTCACGTCGCGCCCTCATCAGCATCGGCACGTGCTGATCGACGAGATCGACCGCTATCCAAAGGGCATCACCTTCCGCCGACGCAAGGACATCGGCGGCGAGGGGCTCTTCTTCAGCGAGGGCGCGCTCTGGGAACGACAGCGACGTCTCGTGATGCCGTCGTTTCGGCGCGCGGCGCTCCGGGCGCTCGTGCCGCACATGGTCGAGGGCGCCCGCGACTTCGTCGAGCGGATCGAGAAGCGGGTCGGCGACCCCGCCTTCGACCTTGCGCCCGAGATGGCGAAGCTCGCCATGGACATCGCCTGCCGCGCCTTCTTCGGCTGCGACATCCTCGACCGCGCCCAGGCGCTGCACGAGGCGCTCTGGGCCTCGAGCCGATACACGGGGCACGTCTCGACCCATCCGCTCGCTCCGCCGATCTGGGTGCCGACGAAGATCAACCGATCCGCGCGGCGCTCCCTGCGCACGATGTACGGTGCGATCGACGAGCTGATCCAGGAGAACCGCGAACGCGGCGAGGACGACAACGTGCTCGCTCGGCTCAACGCCTTCGTCGAAGCGGGGGAGATGACCGAGCAGCAGCTCCGCCACGAGATGTGGACGCTGCTCAACGCGGGACACGAGACGACGGCGACGACCCTCGGCTTCGCGTTCGGACTGCTGAGCCTCCACCCCGAAGCGCGGGAACGCGTCCAAGCCGAGGCCAACGCCCTCGCGAGCGACACGCCCGGGAACGACGACCTCGATTCGCTCGCGTTCACGGCGCGCACGGTGCGCGAGACGCTCCGGCTCTATCCCCCCGCCTGGGGCACGGGGCGCGAATGCGTCGAGGACGACGAGATCGACGGGTTCCGCGTCCCGGCGAAGTCGATCGTGACGACCCTCTTCTACGTGACCCAGGAGCACCCGGACTACTGGCAGGAACCCGGGGCGTTCGACCCGGACCGCTTCCTGCCGGAGCGCTCGGCCGGCCGGCCGGCCGAAGCCTGGTGCCCCTTCGGGCTCGGCGGACGCAGCTGCATCGGCGAGGACTTCGCGCTGATGGAGGCGACCCTCGCGATCGCGATCGTCGCACGGAGGCTGGAGTTCCGCCTCGCGCCCGGTGCCGAGCTGATCGGTCGCGTGCACGGGATCGGCCCCCTGCGCCCGAGCGAAGGCATCCCCATGACGGTGCACGCGCGAGGCCGCTGAGCCCGCGCGACCGCCCGCTTCTCTGGAGAAGAACGATGAGTGAACGAACCGACCCCTTCGCGCCGGCCCGGCTCGGCCCCCTCGAGCTGCGCAACCGCTTCATCAAGGCCGCCACCTTCGAGGGCATGACCGGTGGACAGCAGGTGAGCGATCGCCTCGTCGAGTTCCACCGCCGCATGGCGGCGGGCGGCGTCGGGATGACCACCGTCGCGTTCCTCGCCGTCTCGAAGGACGGCGCGAGCACGCCCAACGAGCTCGTCCTCACGGACGCGGCGATCCCCGGCCTCGCCCGGGTCGCCGAGGCGACCCACGGCGAGGGCGCCGCGATCTCCGCGCAGATCGGCCATGCAGGGGCCGTCGCCGCCGCCGCCGGGATCCCCGCGCTCGGCCCCTCGCGGATCTTCAGCCCCCTCGCCATGAAGCGGACCAAGGAGGCGACGCCCGCGGATCTCGACCGGATCGTCCGCGACTTCGCGGAGGGCGCACGGAGGCTCCGGGACGCCGACTTCGACGCCGTCGAGGTCCACCTCGGCCACGGCTATCTCCCGAGCGAGTTCCTCTCGCCGAAGCTGAACCGACGCAAGGATCAGTGGGGTGGTTCCCTCGAGAACCGGGCGCGCTTCCCGCGCGCGATCGTCGAAGCGGTCAAGGAGGCGGTCGGCGATCGGATGGCCGTGCTCGTGAAGCTCAACATGGCCGACGGCGCGCCCGGCGGTCTCTGGGTCGACGAGAGCCTGGAGGTAGCGCGCATGCTCGAGTCCGACGGGACGGCCGACGCGCTCGAGCTGACGGGCGGAAGCTCGCTCCAGAACCCCATGTACCTCTTCCGGGGCGAGGCCCCGATCGAGGAGATGGGGAAGTCGATGCCGCGGGCCGTGGCCTTCGGACTGCGACTCTTCGGACGCTTCTTCTTCAAGAGCTACCCCTTCGAAGAAGGCTATTTCCGGTCCTACGCGCGCCAGTTCCGGGACGCGCTGTCCATGCCCCTCGTCCTGCTCGGGGGCGTCAACCGGCGGGAGACGATCGACGAAGCGATGGCCGAGGGCTTCGAGTTCGTGGCGATGGGACGCGGCCTCCTCCGCGACCCGGGACTAGTGAACCAGATGGCGCGGGGCGAGCGCCAGGAGTCGCTCTGCGTGCATTGCAACAAGTGCATGGCTTCGATCTACGCGGGCACGCATTGCGTGCTCGTGCCGGAGGAGCAGCGCGCCTGAGGCGCGCCTGAGCGTGACGAAGCGAAGGCGCCCGGACGGCCTCCCCCCCTCGCTAGAGGCCGCGCGTCGCGCGCAGGATCGGGACCGGCGTCGTCAGGATCTGCCCCCGAGGCGGGACCTCACGACAACACCTCCGCTGTTCATTTCACCTGCCGCCTCCCCCACGATCTGCCGATCTCCATAGGGAAATCGGCCAGACGCACGAAGCAGGCCTGGATCCCCAAGGCTTGCTGCACGAATCGGCCGGCCACAGGGGAATCCCTGATGGAGAAACTGGACGCATCACCGCGAGCAAGGGAGAAAAGGCGTTCACTGCAGGCGTGATTGGATCTGGCTGTTGAGCGTTGGCACGACCGCCTCGGCAACAGCCAGGTTACCGGCGCGGGTGAGATGAATGGCCAACCAATGGAACATCCTTTTTCCCTTCTCAGAATGTAGGAGATTCAAGCCCCCTACCCGGCTCCACGTCCGATAACTCGATCTATGTGAAATACGGTCCTGAAGAGCTGAGCCCCCCGAGGCGGGCCCGAGACGTTCTTCTGACCGCCGCCTCCCGTCCCGGCCGCCGGTTCGCCTCGGCAGCCTGACTGGTATCCTGCTTGCGGGAGTCGTTCCGGGATCGAGGCGGATGGCGCGCGGACGGGACGCGGGCCTCCGGAACGACCGGGATCCCCGGTCCGGGGGAGGTGATCGATGGCGTCCGGCGTCGCATCCGCGCATCGTGCGGAGGAATCGGACCGCGCCCGCTCCCGGCGTCCCACGCCCTGCGGAGCGCCCACCACTTGAGCCCGACCGGACTCGACGGACCCGGGGGCCGCCGGCTCCCTGCGCTTCCGTGGACGCTGCTCCTGGCTTGCGTGCCGGCCCTCGTCGATTCCGGCGCTCTCGAGGCTGCCGCGGCGCACTGGGAGCTGGCCGACGCGCCACATCCGTACTTCCGCCCCGAGCTCTTCCTCCTGCTCTACGTGCGGGTTCCGCTCGCCGTCGTGAGCTCGTTCGCGCTCTTCCTGCTCCCGGGCGTGCTGCTGCTGCCCGGGGACGGGGACCGCGCCAGCCTCCCGCTCCGGCGCTTCACCGCCGCGCTCTGCTGGAACGCCGTGCTCGTCGCCCTGGCCGCGGTCGTCGTCCCGGACGGCGGACGCGGCGGTATCTGGGCGCTCTTCGCCCTCCTGGCCTGCATCCCGCTCGCGCTCCAGCGCCTGCGGCGGCCCGCCGCGTCGCCCGTGACGGCCGGACTCGGCTGGATGCCGCCGGTGGCGGCCGCCGTGGTGCTGCTCGTCCCGAAGCTGGTCTGGGAGTCGTTCAACGGCGACGGCGCCCACGCCTACGAGTCCGTCCGGCTGCTGCTCGACCGCGTGGCGCCGTTCTTCCCGCCCGAGGCGGGCCCGCTCGACGGCTTCCCGGGGCCGACGTCGTTCGCCTTCGCGTACCCCGGGGTGTACTTCCTGCGGCTCTTCGGCGACGTCGAGGCCGCCGCGCGCGTCCCGGCGCTGCTCTATCTCGTCGGCCTGCACGGCGCGGTGTTCGCGGCCGCCGGCGCCGGACGGGTCGCGGTGACGGGCGCCGGCGCGCGCCTGCGGGCCCCGATCGTCGCCGGCTGCTGCGCGGTCTACCTGCTCGCCATGGCGTTCAGCGCCAGCTACAGCCCGTACATGGCGGACATCGCGCTGCCCCCGACCCAGGACACGCTGCTCCTCGCCGTGTTCCTCGGCTTCGTCTGGGCGACGGTCGCGGGGCGCTGGGGCTGGGCGCTGCTCTTCGCGGCCTGGACGCACGCCTCGCTCCCAAGCGGCCTGTTGTTGATGGCGCTCTTCGTCGTCGCGCGCCGCGTGACCGATCGCAAGCGGCCGTGGGGGCCGACTTGGTGCGAGGCCGGCACCATCGCCGCCGTGCTCGTGGCGGCGAAGGTGCTGCCCGCGATGTTGTCCGCCCTCGGGCTCCCGTCGCCCGGCGGCGAGTACTCGGCCGGCAACCTGCGCGAGCGCCTGGAGTTCGTGCAGGTCGCCCACGTCGCGCGCTTCGCCTGGGCCGCGGTCCCGGGCGGCATCGTCGCGTTCGCCGCGCTCTTCGCGTGGAAGCGGCAGGACCGGGTCGCGCGGGCGCTCACGCTGGTCGTCGCCGGGTACTTCGTGTTCTTCTACGTGCAGGCCCACGTGTCGCTGCACCACTTCGTGCCCGCGATGATCCTGCCCTGGGTCGTGCTGCTTCGCCTGCCCGCCTGGGAGTCCGCCCCGGCGGCGCGCCGCCTCGCCGGGCTGACCGCCGCCGGGATCGTCGTCGCCACCGTGCTGGCGTGGCCCGCAAACACGCGGCCGTTCGTCGCGTCGAAGCGGATCGTCGCGCGGATGCAGGACGCCACCACGGCGCGCGATCCGGCGCGGCCCGGCATCTTCGTCCGCACGCAGGCCCTGGCGGAGCGACTCCCGCGGACCGTCGAGCAGCGCGTGCCGGACGAAGCGCTCGGCGTCGCGCCGAACGTCTGGGCGACGTACCTCGCCGACGGCCGCGGCGCGGAGTCCGAGCCGGTCTACCGCCTCGTGGACGACGGCGCGGGCGATGTCGCCGTGGAGGTCTTGGACGAGGAAGCGGCGCAGCGGATCGAGGCGCTGCGCCCGCCCACCGACACGTCCGCGCCGCTCCTGCGCGCGCCACGCTCGATGCTGTTCCGGCATTTGCCGAACGTTGACGGACCCAGGTTCTACGATCTGGGCTGGCACCTGCGCCGGATCAAGCGCTCGTTGCTCGGCACCGGCTCGGAGGAAGACTAATCGCAGGCATGACCGTTTCGTGGAGGCGGCTGGCGACACGCGCGAGCGTGGCGTTCCTGGCGGTCGGTCTGCTCGTCGCGAGCCTGTGGCTCGGGACGTTCGACACCGGGGGCGTAGCGGAGATGCTCGCGCGCGTGCAGTGGCGGCTCGTGCCTCTCGCGCTCGGCGCGTCGGTCGTCAGCATGGGCCTGCGCTTCGTGCGCTGGCAGTTCCTGCTCCGCGTGGCCGACGTGCGCGTGCCGGTGCGCCGCAGCCTCTCGATCTACCTCGCGTCGCTGATGGGCACGGTCACGCCCGCGTACGTCGGCGAGGTCGTGCGCGCGCTCTTCCTCCACCGCAGCTTCGGCATCCGCCGGCGCGTGTCGGTGACGGTGCTCGTGTTCGAGCGCCTGCTCGACATGGCGGCGCTGGTGGTCATCGGCATCGTGGCGACCTCCGACACGGCGACGCGCTCGCTGCTCGGGTTCGTGCTGCTCGCGACGCTGCTCTTCGGCGCGCTGGCGCTGTCGGTCGCGCGCGGCGTCGACGTCCCCTCCGCTCTGCTCTCCGGACTCACGCGTCCGGTCGCCCTCGCGAAGTCGTTCGCGATGTCGCTCGGTGTCTGGATCTCTGCGAGCGCCCTCGTGAGTCTCGCGGCATTCGCCGTGGGCGAGATCGTCGGCGTGCGCGACGGCGTCGCGGTCTTCAGCACCTCGACCGTGCTCGGCGCGCTGACGCTCATGCCCGCCGGCGCCGGTGCCACGGGCTCGGCCGCCATCGTCCAGCTGGAAGGGCTCGGGTTCGCGCGCCTGTCGAGCGTCGCCATCGTGACGCTGATGCGCGCGTCGAGCATCGGACTCTGGCTCTCCATCGCCGCGGTGTTCCTGTGGCGTGAGCTGCGCAGCGACCGGCAGGAGGAGATCCACGGCAGCACCGAGCACTTCGACGCCGTGGCCGGCGAGTACGACATGCAGTTCTCGGAGCACATCTGGAACTACCTGCTCGCGCGCAAGATGGACATGGTGGCCGACGCCGTCGATACGCGCGGAAAGCTCGACGGCGACGGCCGCGGGCTCGACCTCGGGTGCGGGCTCGGGATGCAGGTGCGGGCGATGCGCGAGCGCGGCTATCGCGTCGTGGGCATCGACACTTCGCACGGGCTCGTGACGCGCGCGCGCCGGGCGGGCGAGCCGGTGGTGACGGGTAGTGCGCTGTCGCTGCCCTTCGCCGACGGGAGTCTCGACTTCGTCTACACGATCGGCGTGCTGCACCATCTGCCCGACTCGGCGGCGCAGCTCGCGGCGGTCGCCGAGGTGCACCGCGTGCTGCGCCCGGGCGGCCGGCTGGTCGTGCACGAGACCAACCCGCGCAACCTGCTCTTCAGCTTCTACATGGGCTACGTCTTCCCGCTGCTCAAGGCCATCGATGAGGGCACCGAGTGGTGGGTGCCGCCGCAGCGCTGGGAGCAGAACGAGCACCTCGACCTCGTCGAGACGCGCTACTTCACGTTCCTGCCGGACTTCATCCCGAACGCGCTGATGCCGCCCTTCCGCGTGCTCGAGCGGATGCTCGAACGGAGCCGCCTGCGGCGCTACTCCGTGCATTACATGGCGGTCCTGGAGAAGGCGTAGCGCGCGTACTCAGTCGTCGGACGGCGGCGGGTCGTCCACGCGCAGCAGCCGGCCGCGCTCCGAGCGCGTGATCTCCGTCAGCCCGGGCAGCCCGTCGAAGCGCTCCGGCAGCTCGTCCTTCGCGACGAAGACGACGGCGATGCCGTTCTCGAGCAGCCAGTCGTGGCGCGCCCGCCGGGTCCTCCATGTACGCGTCGACCTCGGCGAACTTGCGCTCGAAGTCGGCCGTCAGGAACAAGTGCGCGCAGAAGTTGCGGCCGGCGTGCTTGGGGGCCAGCCACTTGCTGTCGCGCACCCGGGCGACCAGCACGTCGTCCGGCTCCATCTCTTCAGCGAGTGCGTCGGAGATCTTGCGGTGCTCGGGGCCCATGTAGACGGGCGCTGCGGTCTCCTTGAAGAACACGCGCGAGAAGCGGCTGTACGAGTGGCGCAGGAAAAACGGCGCGGCGACGAGCAGGACCAGGATCGCGAGCTTCCGCGGGACGTCGCTCCGGTAGCGGAACCACAGGCTGGCGGCGAGGACGACGAGGGGGATCTGCGCGCTGATCGAGCCGCGGTCGGGGTAGGGGTAGTACGGTCCCGAGAGGATGAGGACGAGACACGCCGCGGCCCAGCCGATGACGAACGAGTCGCGCAGCCGGTCGCCCTCGAAGAGCTTCGCTCCGCCCCACGCGAGACCGATGACCGCGAGCGGATAGGCGAGCACGACCGTCGAGAACGACACGTGGATCGCGGACCACTCCGACATCGGGAGCCCGCCCCGCCGGTAGATCAGCGCCGCCGCGCCGATGGCCGCCGCGATGCCGCCGACCAGCACCGCGCCTCCGCGCCAGTCGATGCGTCCCGGCGTCTTGCGCAGGTGGCAGAAGACGAGCACGCCGACGGTCACCGCCGCCAGCGTCACACCCGTGTAGAGGTGCACCGCGGCGGTCAGTGCATAGAGGCCGACCGCGAGTGCGCCCCGGCCCGCGCTCCAGCCGCGCCGCAGGAGATCGTGGAACACGAGGATCGACGCGAGGCACAGCACCCACTGCAGGCCCGAGTGCGAGTCGTGCACCGCCTGGTAGGGGTAGTTGCCGCGGTAGATGTCCCACACGCTCGCCGTGCGGTTGGGCTTCACGATCAGGCGCCACATGCCCGGCAGCGACCGCACGATCGGAATGGAGGGGACCAGCAGCATGTACGTGGCCAGTCCGCCGCCGAAGAGCGTGACCGGGAAGACCCAGCGCAGATCGGCCTTCTCGACGCAGAATCGCCGCACGGCGACGAACGTCAGCAGCGCCAGCAGGAACGCCCAGACCCTGCCGAGCAGGTTGTGCAGCAGGATCGGAATGATCCCGGTGAGCGCGGCCAGGTGGGACACGCACCCGAAGTAGATGAGCAGCATGTGCCGCGGCGCCGGCTCGCTCGTCAGGCGGTTCTCCGCCACCACCCCGTACGCGAAGTCGCCGTTCATCCACACGCGGTACTGCATCGAGTGTAGGAGATTCAAGCCCCCTACCCGGCTCGGGGGGCTCAGCTCTTCAGGATCGAATTTGACATAGATCGAGATCGGCCCGTTTACTCTGAGCCCCGTTGCCTACTTCGACTTCGTCGGCGAGACCGAGACGAACCTCACGTACGGCGTCGACCTCGGCTGGGGGTTCTAGGGAACTTCCAGCCCACGGATCACCGCGGGCCGCTCGCCGATGCGATCCAGCCAAGCCGCCACGCGCTCGCGCTCGAGGATCCACGGCACGCCGAGGTTCTGGGCGATGCGCAGCCACGGGAAGTGCATGATGTCGCCGATCGAGTAGTCGCCGGCCAGATAGTCGCGGCCGTCGGAGAGGATGCGGTCGATCACACCCATCAGGCGGTCCATCTCGATAGTGAAGATCTCGATCATCTCCGCGTTCTTCTCGCCCTCCTTGCGAAGCGCGGCGCCGAGGCGACCGAGATTGGGGCCCACGCCGCCGGTCTGGAAGAACGCGTACTGGATTGCCTCCATGCGCAGAGCCGGATCCTTCGGGAGGATCGTGCCCGCGGTGTCGTATCGCTCTCCGAGATGGAGGAGGATCGCGCCGGACTCCCAGATCGCCTGCCCGTCGTCCGCGATCACGGGGATCTTGTGATTCGGATTGAGGGCGAGGAACTCAGGTCGCAGCTGCTGGTCCTGGTCGAGGTGGACCCACTCCACCTCGTAGTCGAGCCCGAGCTCCTCGAGGGCGATCGACGCCTTGCGGCCGTTCGGTGTCTGGGCGGTGTAGAGCTTGATCACGGTGCGTCTCCCCGGCGCTCGTTTCGCCGCAGTAGGGTGAGCGAGCCCTGCCTCCACTCCTCGTGATATCCGTCCTCGACGAATCGTTTCAGCGCGGGGAAGTCGGCGAGCGAGGACTCGGGCGTCGCGTGCCACGACCACTGTATCCCGACCACGAAGTAGGTGGGCGGGTTCGCGCGAAGCGCGGCAATGAACTCGTCGCGGTAGCGGTCCTGATACGGCCCGGGAAAGCTCGCCAGCCCCATCGAGTGGACGAAGCGGCTCGTCGATCGGCGACCGCTCAGAAAGTGCAGGTCGGCGTTCACGCCCCACACGGTGATGGTGTCTTCCTCGTCGGTGTGCTCTCGCAGATAGCGGGCGGTCTCCTGCTCGTCCCAGACGTTGAAGCGCGCGTCGCCCATCGACCCGTAGTAGAGCTCCGGGCTCCAGCCGCCCGTCGCGTAGCGGAGGAATCCGTAGCCGTACTCGAGGGGCGTCGACGAGAGCTGGAGCAGCAGCACGGCGGCCAGCAGCTGGGCGAAGCGTCGGGGCAAAGCGCCGCCCGCGTCGTGGAGGGCCGCCAGACCGACCGCGCACAGCACGACCAGCGGCGGCGCCAACGGGATCCAGTGGTAGCTGTAGAAGCGCCCTTGCAGGACCACGGTGCCCAGGCAGATCGCGAACCACACCAGCACCGGCGCCGCTCGCCTCGGCGACCGCCTCCAGAGCTCGGCGCCACCCATCAGCAGCGCCGCCAGCCCGATTCCGACGCCATTGTGGACGCGGCCGTACTTCTGCGGGGGGATCGTGGACCAGAAGAAGCGCAGCGTGTTGCCCACGCGCTCGGTCAGGCGCAGGGAGTCGACCCCGGAGTAGGCCGAGCGGTTGTAGTCGATCAGCACCTCATAGAGGGCCGCCAGCCAGCCCTGCGCGAGCGCCACGACCCCGCACACCGCCACCGGGATCGCCCAGCCGATGCTCAACCACACGATCTCGACCGCGGAGCGCCGCAGCTGGTCGGCGCCGACAGGAGGGCTCGAGAGGAGCACCACGATGCCGGGCACCGCGAGCAGGGGCGCATAGGTGGGCTTGAAGAGCGTCGCGACGCCGATTCCGATGCCCGAGAGCAAGAGCCGCCGCACCGGCGGCGGTCCGTCGCGGCCAAGCAGGGGGGCGATGGCGACGATCAGGATCATCGTCGCCCAGCCATCCGGTTGTGTGGCGAACTTCCAGCCCAGCGACGCGTACCAGAGCACCAGCCCGAGGGCCGCCCAGCTCGCGACGACGGGCGTCGTCAACCTGGCGATGGCCTGCCGCAGCATCAGGAGCGCGGGCAGCAGGAACGCGAAGTCCAGCACGTGCAGGCCCCAGGTAGTTCGGCCAAAGATCGATTGCACGAGCGCACAGAGGTAGTAGGCCGCGGGTCCCTTGATGTCCCAGGCGTCGCGATAGGGCGCTTCGCCGCGCACGATGGCATCGCCCACCGAGGTGAACATCCCCTGATCCCAGAAGAGGCCGAAGGTGAAGGAGGCCATGGCCCAGAGCACCGCGAGGCCGGCGAGGGCGCAGAAGCCGAGCTGTGCGGCCAGCGCCTCGCCCGCGATCGGGCGCAGGAGATCGCGGAGGCTGTCGATTCGGCTGCTGAGCGCGCTCATGTCCGGGCTCGTCCGTCTCCATGGTCCGCGGCCGTTTCGTTCCGCTGCGTCGCCCTCGAGTGACCTGCTTGCTCGAGTCGCCGCGGCGGGAGCCCGAAGACGCCCTTGTGGATCCGCTTCTGGATCATCAGCAGGTCCACCAGCGTCTCCTGGATGCGCGGATGGGTCCAGTGGCGGTGCTCGTTGAGCAGCCAGCCGAAGGCGTTCTTCATCGCGCCCGTCGTGGCGGTGAAGATGTGGGTCTTGACCGTCGGCAGGTGGAGGATGTTCTCGCCCACGAAGCGCTCGGGGATCGCGAAGCATTTCGGGAAGACCTCGTTCAGGCAGAGGAAGTCGCCGGCCAGGTCGCCCACGGCATCGCGGACGTCGATCCAGTCCTCGCCCTCGTAGAGGTGCACGTTGCGCAGGCTGTGGGCCTCGACGACATCGATCTGCTTGTTCTCGCGCTCGCCGAGATGGGCATCGATGACGACGGTGCGGTTGTGGCACGCGTGGATCAGCTCACTCGCGTATCCGTCCTGCTTCATCGCCCAGATCACGCCCTCCAGCTGCCAGGGGGTGGTCGAGCATCCCGGGTAGAAGAAGTGCCAGGAGATGTTGGCCTTGAGGGCAGTGTCCACGGCCGGATCGAGCTCGTCCGTGTAGCCCGCCAGCGTCATGGTCCGGTGATAGTCCCGCAGTACCGTGCGGGCGCTGGTGCGGACGAGGGCGAATCTCGATCGACTCAAGCCACTCACCCCATCAAGGCAAGCATGAAAAGGGCTCGCCGTCCAGTCGATGGCCGGCGCTCGGGCTCAGCCACTCGAGCGGGCTGTGCCGGCTGTGCTGCGCGATGGCTCCGACCGCACTCGGGCGTCCACCCGGTCGACGTGAGGAGCGATCAGCTCTACGAGCTGCCGCGCCACCGCCTCATGACCCGCGGCGTTGTAGTGCCAGTTCCGCTCGATGAAGGCCGCTTCCTCCATGGCGTGGATGGTGTCGGTAAGGTCCGTGAAGGGCAGGCCGTGCTCGGCCGCCCAGGCGCGGAGCAAGTGGCGGCGCTCGGCGTCGATGGGCAGATCCCCGGCGGCGGGCAGGAAGGCGACGCTCAAGGACGCGCCCGATGCCGCGACCTCCTCGCGGAGCGCCTCGAGAATCGCGACGTTGAGCGCGCGCTCCTTCGCGGGCTCCTTCTTCTGGCTCGCATAGGGGCCGGTGCCGGTCGCGCCCATCACGACCTGGGCAAGCCGCAGCTGATGCCAGCCCGGAAAGCTCGGATAGGGGCGGTCGGTCAGCACGCCATCTACCAGCGCGAAGCGAGGGATGCGGAAGCCGGCTCCGGCATAGAGGGGCCGGATGCGCCGGAAATCGTCGGTGTAGACGGCCAGCAGAACGTGCTCGGGCCGGAGCCCACGGCCGACCGTCCGCCAGGCCCGCAGCATCAGGTCCAGCCCGTATCCCGTCATGCCGAGATTGTCGATGTGCCAGTCCGGCCGCAGCGCCTCCATCTGCTCGGCGAAGCGCTCCGGCTCCTCGACGCCCTCGCCGAACGCGAAGGAGTCGCCGAGCAGCAGCAGCCGCGTCTTGCCGGGTGGCGCGCCGAGCTCGCGACGCGCGCGGAAGCCGTCACGATTGGCGTGCACGGCCAGTCGCCGCGGCGCGTGCTCGGGATACTCGTAGTGGGTATCGAGGTCCGGGTGGAGGTGGTAGCCGAGCTGCGGGTGGGCGGTATAGAGCTCGGGGCGGTCGCAGGTGGGCGGCGGACGGAAGCGACCGGCCAGCCGCAGGCCGACCTCGCCAACGCAGAGCGTGAAGAGGGTCGACAGCGCGGCGAGCAGCGCGAGCACTCGCCAGGGCGGTCGGCCCGATCTCTCCTGCGCGTCCATCCGGCTCATCGCGATGCGATCATCCTGCCGATCCGTCGCCACGAACGTCGGCGCAGTAGGGCGGCATGGCCTCGGCGATGCGTCGTCTCGCGCTCATCGGGCGGTACACGTAGCTCGCCCGCGAGTCGACGACCACGTGTGACGCCTTCAGCTGGCGAGGAAGCGGCGTAGCGCGACGAGCAGCTCCTTGAGCTTGCCCCGGTTTCGTGGACACACCAGATCGCATGGAAGTGTGTTAGGAGTGTGTCATGTCGAAACGCGAGAGACGACCCTTCACGAAGGAGTACAAGGCCGAGGGCGTGGACCTGGTCCGGAACAGCGGCAAGAGCGTAGGAACGATCTGCCGGGAGCCGGACCTGGCGGAGACGGCCGTTCGCCGCTGGGTGAAGCAGGCGGATGTTGACGACGGCGAGGGTCCGGCCGGGGCGCTCACGACCGCGGAGCGAAAGGAGCTGCGCCAGCTCCGCCGCGAGAACCGCGATCTGCGGATGGAGCGCGAGATCCTGAAAAAGGCGACGGCCTTCTTCGCGAAGGAGAGCAAGTGAGGAGTGTAGGAGATTCAAGCCCCCTACCCGGCTCCAGGTCCAATAACTCGATCTATGTCAAATACGGTCCTGAAGAGCTGAGCCCCCCGAGGCGGGCGGACGACAATCCGACCCTTCGAGTGGTTCCCGAGGTTGCCCGAGGAGAAGCGATATGCCGGAAAGCCTCCGAAGGCCTGTCACCGATCGTCCCCTACCTCTACTACGAGGATGCCGGGGCTGCCATCGACTTCATGGAGAAGGGCCTTCGGCTTCGAAATCGAGTCCGTCGTCCGCAACGGCGATGACGGCCAGGTTAGCCACGCCCAGGTGCAGGACGAGCTGACGCGGGTCGAGCGCGAGACGCGCGGATACTGACGCGCCCCGCTTGGGCGGACCGCGCGGATCGCGTGCAAGAACGGCGGAACGCGCGCTACTGCTAGACTGCGGGTCGGCCCGGAGGAATCGAATTGCGTCCCATCTCGACAGGCCACATGGCGTGGCACCGACTCGCCGTCTCGGTCGCCATGGCGGTGGCGACGACGCTCGCCTGTGAGGTGGTCCCGCCCGGCACCGACCTGGCCTCATCGAGCGACACAACGCCACCGCCCTTCGACCAGCTGCCCAACGGCACGATCGACTCGCCCGCGGGCTCGCTCGTGATCGCCGAGGGCGAGAGCGCGATCTTCGCCGGAACAGGAAGCGACCCGGACGGCGGCCCGGTCGCGTTCGCCTGGGACTTCGAGGCCGGGCGCTCCGGCGTGCCGGCCTCGAGCCAGGAAGATCCGGGCGCGGTGACTTTTCTGATTGCGGGACGCTTCAACGTGACGCTGACCGTGACCGACGATGAGGGCTCGGTCGACCCCTCGCCGGCCACGGTCTCGGTCGAGGTGCGGCGAAACACGACACCGCCCCCCGGCTCCGTTGCGCTCGACATCGACTCGAGTCAGCGATTCCAGACCTGGGTCGGAATGGAGCTCACGCACAACTTCTACCACCGAGACGAGAACGCGCTCGGCCCGCTCGACATCCACCCGGTACCGCAGCCGATCCTCGATGCGATCATCGCCGATGCGGTGGACGAGCTCGGGGTAACGGCGTTCGACTTCGCAAACGCTTTCTTGATGTTGTCGAATCAGCGCGCCGGCTTGGAGTGCGATCCGAATGCCGATGCGTTCCCCGGTGACCCCGACCGCAACTGCTACGCGGACGCGCGCGACGACGACAACGACGATCCGTTCGTGCTCGACTCGAGCAAGATCCGCTGGAACTGGTTCGACCCCTACGTCGAGTCGGTGCTGATTCCGATGCGAGACAGGGTCGTCGGGCGAGGCGAGCCGTTCACGCTGACCCTGACGGCGATCGCCTGGTCGGCCTGGCAGTGGCACGAGCCCAGCACCGACCCCGGACAGGAGTACGCCGAGATCATGTTGGCGTGCCTCGACCGACTCAAGGACGTGCACGGCGTCGTGCCAGACTTCGTGGCGGTCTACAACGAGCCCGACAACTTTCTCTCGAGCGAGACGCCGAGCGACGTAATCAGGGCGGTCGAGAACCTGGAGGCGGGGATGCTTGCGCGCGGCCACTCTGCGAGCCTGCGCTATCCGGACGTCGAGCTGCTCGGAAACGCGATGCGCTGGATCAACAGCATGGAGCAGCAGGCGCCGTCGCTCTTGAACGAGCTCGGCGTGATCTCGTTTCATGGCTACGGAGGCTTCGACAAGGGCACGCTGAATGCGCTGCGCGACAAGGCGCGCGCGCTGGGTATTCCGGTCATCCAGTCGGAGTGGTGGTCCACCGACTATCACCCACTGGACATCCACAAGGCGATGACCGAAGCGGACGTCGTTCAGTATCAGCCCTACCTGATGTCCGAGCCCCAGAACGACCCGACCCGGCGCGGAATCTACGGACTGCGCTACTCGGGCGGAACCGCGCCGCTCTTCAACTTCACGGGCTGGCAGCGACAGAACGACTGGTACGAGATCCGCCAGTACTCGGCCTTCATCCGGCCCGGCGACGTGCGTGTGGGGGTTACTTCCGGAAGCGCGAGCCTGCTGCCTGTCGCCTTCGAGAAGCCCGACGGTCGCCACGTGGTCGTGGTGATCAACCAAGCCGGCGGCTCGCAGACGATCGCGCTCACCGGCCTCGCGCCGGGTCGGTACGCGGTGACGCTGACGTCCCCGAGTCGGCTCGATGGCACCGAGCCCACGCAGAGCGTCGCCGCCGGTGCCCCGCTCGTGCTGACGCTCGACGGCGCGAGCGTGACGACCATCCACCCGGAGTAGCGCCGCCC
>CAZETS010000077.1:0-23088 GCA_964515335.1 uncultured Spirochaetaceae bacterium | reverse complement strand
GACGATCCTCTCGGACGAACACCAGAGCTACCCGAGGGCTCTGCGGCAGCTCCCGAACCGGACCATCCAGCACGAGACGACCTCGTCGAAGGCGAGCCGGACGACACAGAACCCGCTGTTCCCGGTGAACCTGGCGGATCTGCTGCTGCGCCACAGCAGTGCGAACCACAAACGGGAGACGATCGCGTTCTCGAAGCGGCGGCAGGGGGCCCTCTACCGGATGGCGATCTTTGCGGTATGGCGCAACTACGTGAAGTCGACCTCGGAGAACCGGCGGGATGAGCCGCCGGGGGTGACGATCGGGGTGATCGGGAAACGGCTCACGGTCCGCAAGATCCTCGAGACCCGATTGGTTCCCCGGAAGCGGGAGCTCTCGCCCTGGCTCGAGCGGTGCTACTGGGGACGGATCCCGACGAGGCGGTTACCGCTGATCCGGGTCCATGCGGCACGGTTCGCCGTCTAAGCGCCGAAACCCACCGCGAATCGACAACTTCGAGTGGTCTTGGGCCCAATCTTCGAGCCACCTCTGGTCGGGCGAGGCAGCGCCCTGCCGCTCGCTGCTCTTCTTCGGCCAGGAGGACGAGCGCGCTAGCTTCTGCGCATGCCGACCATGCTGGCGATGCGGTATCACGGCTGTGGAGAGCCGCTTCGCCTCGAGGAGGTGCCACGCCCCGAACCCGGGCCGGGGCAGGTGCTGATCCGGGTAACGGCCTGCGGCGTGTGTCGAACCGACCTGCACGTCGTGGACGGCGACCTGACGGACCCGAAGCTGCCGATCGTGCCGGGACACGAGATCGTCGGCCGCATCGAAGCCCTCGGCCGCCAGACCGGCGGGCTCGAGGTCGGACAACGCGTCGGCGTGCCCTGGCTGGGCGAGACCTGCGGCGCGTGCGCGCACTGCCGCGCCGACCGCGAGAACCTCTGCGACGCCGCGCGCTTCACCGGCTACCAGATCGACGGCGGCTACGCGCAGTTCACCGTCGCCGACGCGCGCTACTGCCTGCCGATCGACGCTCCCTACTCGGACGTCGAGGCGGCGCCGCTGCTCTGTGCGGGCCTGATCGGCTACCGCGCCTACCGGCTGGCCGGACCCGGGCCGCGGCTCGGCCTGTACGGCTTCGGGGCGGCCGCGCACCTGATCGCGCAGGTGGCGGTCGCCCAGGGCCGACGCGTCCACGCCTTCACCCGCCCGGGCGACCACGACGCCCAGGCGTTCGCGAAGGAGCTCGGTGCGGTGTGGACCGGCGGCTCGGACGAGCGCCCCCCCGAGCCACTCGACGCAGCGATCCTGTTCGCTCCGGTCGGCGCACTCGTGCCCGCCGCCCTCGAATCGGTCGACAAGGGAGGACGCGTGATCTGCGCCGGTATCCACATGTCCGACATCCCGTCGTTTCCGTACCGGATCCTCTGGGAAGAGCGGACGGTCAGCTCGGTCGCCAACCTCACGCGACGCGATGGCGAGGAGTTCATGGCCCTGGCGCCGACCGTGCCGGTGCGGTGCGCGGTGGAGACGCTCCCGTTCGAGGAAGCCAACGAGGCGCTGCGCCGCCTGCGCGACGGCGAGCTGCGCGGCGCGGCGGTGCTGGAGGTCCAGCAGTGAGGAGCCCTGAAATGGAACGAATCCGCACCAACGGACCGCGGCGCGGGTGGCTCGCCGCCCGGCTCCTGCCGACCGCGGCCGCCTGCATGGTTGCCGCCGCCCTGCCCGGCCGCTCGATCGCCGCCCCGCAAGCCGAGTGGCTGCCGGCCCCCGAGTCACCGACGGCGCGCGAGATCGCCGAGCGGGCCGAGGACACCCTGCGCAGCTCGCGCACCTACGTGGACGCCGAGATGACGATCCGCTCGCCCCGGCTCTCGGCGCCCCGGGTGGTCGCGTTCCGCTCGTGGGACGACGTGCCGAGCAAGCGGTCGTTCATCCGCATCCTTTCGCCCGCGCGCGATGCCGGCACCGGCTTCCTGAAGCTGCATCCCAACCTCTGGATGTACGTGCCGCGCGTCGAGCGCAGCATCCGGATTCCCCCGTCGATGATGCTGTCTTCGTGGATGGGCAGCGACTTCACGAACGACGACCTGGTGCGCAGCTCGAGCGCCATCGACGACTACGACCACGTGATGCTCGGCATCGATCCATCGCCCGAGGGCCACGGCGATCGCCGCTCCTGGGTGGTCGAGTACCTGCCGCACGAGGACGCTCCGGTCACCTGGGGGCGCATCGTGACCTGGGTGGACGTCGAGCGCTTCGCGCCGCTGCGTCAGGACTTCTACGACGAGGACGGCGAGCTGCTGCGCGTGATGCGCTTCGACGACATCCGGGCGGTGGGCGAGCGCTGGGTGCCGCACCGCTGGGCGATGGAGCCGCTCGACAAGCCCGGCCACGCCACCGAGATCGTGGTGCGCGAGATCGACTTCGAGGCCGACCTCGATGAGTCGATCTTCACCAAGCAGCACCTGCGCAAGGCGCGACGCTGACTCGGCGAGCCTTCATCGCCACGGCCGGCGCGATCGCCGCCGTCGCCGGCGCCTGCTGGGGCGGTCCGGCCGGCGCCCGCGAGCTGTGGCGCTCGGGCGAGGCGTACGTGGACGCCAGCGGCACGATCCGCCAGCTCGCGGTGCTGACCCGCGGCACGTCGCTCGAGGCCTTCCAGGCGGGCCTCGGCCCGGGGTGCCTCGTCGACTTCGCGAACTGTCCGTCCTTCGACGCGGTCAACCAGCAGCGCATCGGCCTCTCGCTCACCCGCCTGCGCGCTCGCCTCGACGCCCGCGCCAACGCGCACTGGTCGGCAAGCATCGAGTTCGACAACCAGCTGCTCGCGGGCCAGCTCGACACCTTCGAGGCGCAGCTCGGGGACGACATCTCCCGCCGCACCCTGGTCGACGCGGAGGGATCGGTCGGCAACGACCGCGTCGAGTACCAGTACGCGCTGTACCGGGGATTTCTGTCCTTCGAGTCCAGGCACTTCGAGTCGGTCGTGGGGCGCCAGCGCGTTCCCTGGGGCGTCGGGCGCCTCTGGAACCCGATCGATCGCTTCAACGCGATCCGGCCCCTCGCCATCCAGGCCGACCAGTCGCCGGGCGTCGACGCGGTGCTGGCCCGCGCCCTGTTCTCGGGGCTGAGCCAGCTCGAGGCGGTCTTCGCGCCGGGCCGCACGTCGGCCGAGCACGCCTACGCGGCCCGCTATCAGGGCGTAGTGTGGAACGTCGACGTCGGGCTCGTGGGCGGCGTCTTCGACGAGGCGCCGATGGGTGGAGTGGACCTGGCGCTGAACGTGGGCGGCGCCGCCGCCCGCGCGGAGATCACCTACACGCACCCGGACACCACGTTCTGGCCGATCGGCGCGCCCGGGCCGCTTCCGCTGGACGACTTCTGGCAGGTGGTCGTCTCGATCGACACGATGCTGGACTGGGGGACCGGCCTCTACCTGCTCGCCGAGCACCTCTACAACGGCAACGCGCTCGGCTTCGGCTCCGGCAAGGCCGGGACGCTCTTGCCTTGGTTCCAGCAGACGACGGTGCCGCCCTTCTTCACCACCGTGTCGCCAGAGCGCTTCGGCGGCAGCCGCGTGATCACCCGATCGTCCCAGCTCACAGGCCTGCAGGCGGGCTACGACTTGTTTCCCGAGTGGAACGTGAACGTGCTCGTCATCTACGACTGGGACGGCCACAGCGCCGTCTTCTACCCCTCCGTCCGCTACACCCCCCGCGGCTGGCTCGACATCACCCTCGGCGTCCAGACCACTGCCGGCCCCCACCTCTCCGAGTTCGGCCCCGCCCCCACCACCGGCTTCCTCCTCGCCGACGTGCACTTCTAGCCGCGCCCGCAGGCGCGGTGCGCGAATCCAGCGCCGGGGCGCTCTGCGCGATCCGAGCGATCCGAGCGAAAGATCAGCCGAAGCGCCCGGTGATGTAGTCGCGGGTGCGAGGGTCGACGGGGTCGGTGAAGATCTTCTCGGTGTCGCCCACCTCGACGATCTTGCCGAGGTGGAAGAAGGCCGTGCGCTGGGAGACGCGTGCGGCCTGCTGCATCGAGTGCGTGACGATCACGATCGTGTAGAGCTCGCGGAGCTCGTCGATCAGCTCCTCGACCCGGGCCGTGGCGATCGGGTCGAGGGCCGAGCACGGCTCGTCCATGAGGATCACCTCGGGATTGACCGCGATCGCCCGGGCGATACAGAGGCGCTGCTGCTGTCCGCCGGAGAGGCCGATGCCCGGATCGCCGAGACGGTCGGCCACCTCACCGAGCAGACCGGCGCGCTCGAGGCTGTCGTGGACGATCGCATCGAGGTCGGCGCGGCTCTTCGCGAGGCCGTGGATGCGCGGCCCATAGGCGACGTTGTCGTAGATCGACTTGGGAAAGGGGTTCGGCTTCTGGAACACCATGCCGACCCGGGCCCGCAACGAGACGACGTCGACGCCGGGATCGTAGAGGTCCTCGCCGTCGAGCTCGACGAGCCCCTCGACCCGGCAGCCGTCGACGATGTCGTTCATGCGATTGAGGCAGCGGATGAACGTCGACTTGCCGCAGCCCGAGGGGCCGATCAGGGACGTCACCTGATTGGCCCCGATGTCGAGATCGACGGAGTGGAGCGCCTGGGTTTCGCCGTAGAAGACGCTCAGCTGGTGGGCCAGCATCTTTGCCCGACTCGTCGCCTTCTCCACGTCAGAACCTCGTCTCGAAGCGCTGCCGCAGGAAGACGGCGACAGCGTTCAGTGCCAGCAGGAATACCAGCAGCACGATGATGGCGCCGGACGTGAGCGCCTCGAAGCCACGTTCGGGGGTGTCGGACCACAGGAAGACCTGGACCGGCAGCACAGTGGACGGAGACAGGAACCCGTCCGGCACGTCAGCGACGAAAGCCACCATGCCCACCATCAGGAGTGGCGCGGTCTCACCCAGAGCCTGGGCCATTCCGATGATCGTGCCCGTGAGAATGCCCGGAAACGCGAGCGGCAGCAGGTGGTGGACGATCAGCTGCAACCTCGACGCGCCCAGTCCCAGGGCGGCTTCGCGGATCGACGGCGGCACGGCGGCCAGCGCGGCGCGCGACACGATGATGATGACGGGCAGCGTGCGCAACGCCAGCACGAGCCCCCCCACCAGCGGAGCGGAGCGCGGCATGTGCAGCGGCCCGAGGAAGACCGCGAGGCCGAGAAGACCGAAGACGATCGAAGGCACGGCCGCGAGGTTGTTGATGTTCACCTCGATCACGTCCGTCAGCCGGTTCTTCGGCGCGAACTCCTCGAGGTGCACCGCGGCCGCCACGCCGACGGGGAAGCAGACGAGCAGCGTGACCAACAGCGTGAGGCACGAACCCACGATCGCGCCCCCCACGCCGGCGAGCTCCGACTCGCGGCTGTCGCCGCTGGTGAAGAACCCCGTGTTGAAGACGCGCTCGATCATGCCTCGCTCGCGCAGCGCCTCGAGCCAGGCAATCTGGCGGTCCTTCAGCTTTCGCGACTTCTCGGGCGTCTCGGCGGAGACGCGGCCCTTCAGATAGAGATCGGCGTCCGCCGCCAGGGGCACCGAGAAGCTGCGGGTCGTTCCGACCAGGTCCGGATCATCGAGAACGGCGCTGCGGATCTGGTAGGCGGCTCCGGCGCTCACGAGCGCATACAGCCGGCGTTTCTCCTTCCGTCCGGAGACGTCCGTGAACTGCTCGCGCAGGGCCGCGCGCACGAGCTTCGAGTAGTTGGCGGCGCCGAGCGCGTCGGCCTGGCGGGTGCCTTCGGGATCGATCTCCCTCGCATCGAGGTCGACCGACAGCACCACACGGTACTGCGTGAAGACCGAGATCCCCCGCCAGCCGATGCTGGCCAGCAGCACGATCAGGCTGAGCAGCGCGAAGCCGATCGCCGCCGCTCCGTAGATCCGAAAGTTGCGCTCGGCCCGGTGGCGCCGTCGCAGTCGAGCCGGATCGACGCGACTCGCCCACTGGCCCGCCCCGCCGTCCTGCACGGGCAGCTCACTCATACTGCTCCCGGAATTTGCGGACTGTTCCGAGCGCTGCCAGATTCAGCCCGAGGGTCAGCAGGAAGAGCGTCAGGCCGAGCGCGAAGGCGGAGAGCGTCTTCGCGCTGTCGAACTCCTGGTCGCCCACCAGCAGTGTCACGATCTGCGCCGTCACGGTCGTGACGGCCTCGAGCGGGTTCGCGGTGAGCTTCGCCGCGAGCCCGGCGGCCATGACGACGATCATGGTCTCGCCGATCGCGCGCGAGACCGCCAGCAGCACCGCACCGACGACGCCGGGCAGCGCCGCCGGCAGCACTACGATGCGGATCGTCTCCGAGCGCGTGGCGCCGAGCGCAAGCGAGCCCGCTCGCATCGCCTGGGGGACCGCCGACATCGCGTCGTCCGAGAGGGAGGAGACGAAGGGGATGATCATCACGCCCATCGTCGCGCCCGCCGCGAGGGCGCTCCCGCTCGCGACGTCGAGGCCGAGCGCGAAGCCGAGGCTGCGGATCAAGGGCGCCACCGTGATCGCCGCAAAGAAGCCGTAGACGACGGTGGGAACACCCGCGAGAACCTCGAGCAACGGCTTGAGGAACACCCGGGCGCGATCGCCCGCGTACTCGTTCAGGAAGATCGCGGACATCAGCCCGACCGGCGCCGCCACCGCCATCGCGATGAAGGTGATGAGCAGTGTCCCCGCAAACACGGGCACCGCCCCGAAGGCCCCGCTGGCCCCGACCTGATCGGCGCGCAGGGCCGTCTGTGGACTCCACTGCAGCCCGAAGAAGAACTCGACGGGCGAGACCAGTCCGAAGAATCGCACCGCCTCGAAGAGCAACGAAGCGAGGATGCCGGCCGTCGTCAGGATGGCGACGACCGAACAGAGGAACAGCACCGAGCGGACGCCGCGCTCGTAGGCTTCCTGGGCGCGACGAGAGCGATGCAGCGAGGCCGCTCCGTCCACACCTGAAGACATCGCGGGGGCGAGCGATTGCACGGCGGCGTCCTGACTCGACTCGGGCGATGTCACTGGAGGCTGATGGGTCACTCGCGCGGTCCGAAGAGCGCGCGGGCTACATGTTGAGCGGCTGCAGCTCGTCGCCGGTCGCCCGCACGATGCCGAGCTCGTTCTCGGGCAGCGGAATCAGCCCCTTGTCGACCAGGTAGCCTTCCTCGCCCGCGGCCCGGTCGCTGGTGAACTCGGCGATGTACTCCGCGAGTCCCGGCACCGTAGCGACGTGGGCCTTCTTGACGTAGAAGTAGAGGGGCCTCGAGATCGAGTAGTCACCCTCTGCGATGCGCTCGAAATCGGGGGGCGTCCCGTCGATCATGCTGCCCTGGATACGGTCGCCGTTCTGGTCGAGATACGAGAACCCGAAGATCCCGAGCGCGCTCGGGTTGGCCTCGAGCTTGCGAACGATGAGGTTGTCGTTCTCGCCGGCCTCCACATAGGCGCCGTCCTCGCGGATCGCGTGGGCCACCGCCTTGAAGGACTTCTTGTCCTTCTTCTCGAGATCCTTCAGCATGTCGAGTTCGAGCGCGCCCTTCTCCATGGCGAGCTCCACGAAGGCGTCGCGCGTCCCCGAGGTCGGCGGCGGACCGAGCACCTCGATCTTCACGTCGGGCAGACTCGGATCGACGTCCTTCCAGGTGCGGTTCGGGTTCGGCGCGAGCCGGCCGGCCACCGGGATCTCGCGAGCGAGCGCCAGGAAGACCTGCCGGGTGGTCAGGCTGTAGGGCTCCGCCGAGTTCGCGTTGGCGAGCACGATGCCGTCGTAGCCGATCTTGATCTCGACGATGTCCCGTACGCCATTGCTCGCGCAAAGCTCGACCTCGGAGGCCTTGATGCGGCGGGACGAGTTCGCGACGTCCGGCGTCTCGTCACCGATTCCGGCGCAGAAGAGCTTGAGACCACCCCCCGAGCCCGTGCTCTCGACCACCGGCGTCTGGAAGGCGGTGGTCTTGCCGAATCGCTCGGCGACCGCCGTCGAAAAGGGGTACACGGTCGAAGACCCCACGACGCGGATCTGATCACGGGCCTCGACGGAACCGGCGCCGAGGGTGAGCATCACGAGCGGCAGTACGAGCAGCAGATACGAGCGGACGAGTCGCAATGGGGGCCTCCTTCGGATGGGAAGATCGGAGAGACGATCGACCCGGGCTCCGAGGGCCGGAAGAGGAGCCTCGCGAACGAACCGTCCACGAACCCATCCACCTCGGCCCCCCTACCTGCCCGGCCACGGCAGGCTAGGCGGAGCACATGCGCTCTTCGTGTCACGGATGTTACGTTTTCGTGACGACCAGTCCCTGCGGGAAGGCCCTGGGGTTCAACGACATTCAACCCCCTCTTCACGCGTTCGTCACAGACGAGCGCTAATCAGAGCCCAGTACCGGGCACGTCACGTGAGGAGCGTCGCGGATGGAACGTCCCCACCCGCTCGTCGAAAAGAAGCTCGCGGCACTGCGCGAGAGGCTGCTCAGAATGGGCGGCCTCGCCGAGGCGATTCTGGATAAGTCGCTTCGGTCCCTCTACGAGAAAGACGCCGCGCTGGCTCGCGAGATCGCCAACGACGATCTCGACATCGACCGCCTCGATGTCGAGATCGACCGGGCCGTGCTCGAGCTGCTGGCCCTGCAGGCGCCGGTCGCCCACGACCTGCGGCAGACCATCGCGATCAAGACAGCCGCCCTCGACCTCGAGCGGGTGGGCGATCTGGCACGCAACATCGCCGATTCGGCGGTCCGGCTGGCCGAGGGCGGGCCGACACGAATTCCGCCGGAGCTGCAGACCCTGGCCGAAGCCGCCCGTCGCATCCTGAGCAGCGCCCTGACGGCCTTTGCGGACACCGACGCCGAGAAGGCGCGCGCGGTCGTCGCCGCCGACGACCGGATCGACGACGACGAGGCCATCGTGATTCGCGGCGCCATCGACACGCTGCGCACGGATCCGGAGCAGTGCTCGTCGGCGGTCGACTTCATTCTCATCGCGAAGAGCCTCGAGCGCGTCGGCGACCACGCCACGAACATCGCCGAAGACGTCGTGATGGCCGCGGACGCGGTGAACCTCAAGCACGCGGAGAAGCTCGGTCCGGAGGCGAAGGCGTCCTCCACTGTGGTGGGTTGAGCCGGATCCTGGAGATAGAGAACAAGGGATCATGAGCAAGCTCATCCTCGTGGTGGACGACGAGCCCGACCTGCTCGAGCTCGTTCGGTTCAACCTCTCGCAGGAGGGATTCCGGGTGGACACCGCCGCCGATGGGGCGGCGGCGATCGCCAGCATCAGCGCCAGCCGGCCGGATCTGGTGGTGCTCGACCTGATGCTTCCCGACCAATCCGGCACCGAGATCTGCCGGAAGATCCGCAGCACGCCCGAGACCGCGCAGCTGCCGGTCATCATGCTCACCGCCCGCTCCGAAGAGGTCGACCGGGTCGTTGGCTTCGAGCTCGGCGCGGACGACTACGTGACGAAGCCCTTCAGCCCGCGCGAGCTGGTGCTGCGCGTGAAGGCCGTGCTGCGGCGTGGCGAGCGGCCCGAGAAGGCCCCGAGGAGTCTCGAGCACGGCAGCCTCGCGCTCGACCGCGACGGGCATCGCTGCACGGTCGGCGGCGAAGAGATCGACCTCACCGCCAAGGAGTTCGGCCTGCTCGCCGCGCTCATGAATCGGCCCGGCCACGTCCTTTCGCGCGAGCGGCTGCTCGAGGAGGTCTGGGGCAGCGACGTCTGGGTCGCGCCCCGGACCGTCGACACGCACCTCAAGCGGCTGCGCGAGAAGCTCGGCCCGGCGGGCGTGCTGATCAACACCGTGCGCGGCGTGGGATACCGCTTCGCGGACTGAGCGCATCGCGCTGCCGGGGCCCGGCGCCGTTCCCGGCGCGCGCCCGACGCGCGAAGGCCTGTCCTATCCTCGCCCGCCGGAGCCGACCCGGCGTGTCGACGAGCCGCGGACCGCTCGCGAACGTGTGTGGCCCACATCCGAGGACGGTGACCCCACGTGTCCCGCATCCAGCTGAAGATCTTCGGAGCGCTCTCCCTGCTCGTGATCGCGGTGGTCGCCGGGACCGGGTTGCTGATCGAGCGCGACCTGCAGAAGCGTGTCATGCGGGACATCGAGCAAACGCTCGACGACGACGCCCGGGTCGTGGCCCTGCTCACCGCCGACCTGCCGCTTTCGCTCGCCAACCGGGCCCGGCTGCAACGCGCGGCCCTCGCCGCGGCGGATGCGACGAACGCGCGGGTCACGCTGATCGCCGGCGACGGTCGGGTCGTGGCCGACTCCGACGTTCCGGCCAACGAACTCGACGACCTCGAGAACCACGCCGAGCGAACCGAGGTGCGCGCGGCACTGGAAGGCCGCGTCGGCCGCAGCAGCCGCTTCAGCCGATCCGTCAAGCAGACCCTCGTCTACCACGCCATCCCCGCCGCGGGCGAAGCCGACCGCTCAGCGGGCGTGATCCGGGTCTCGCTCGCCACGCACCGCATCGATGCCGCCACGGCCGAGCTGCGCGACGATCTCGTCGGCGCGGCCGCCCTCGGCCTGATCGCAGCACTCGGCCTGTCGTTCGCCCTGTCGCTGCTCACCCTGCGACCGATCCGCGAGCTCGCCAGCGTGGTCTCGGACATCGCCTCGGGACAGCTCAGCCGGCAGCTCCACTGGGAAGTCAACGACGAGCGGGGCGCAATCGCCGGGGCGATCAACCGCATGGCACAGCAAATGCGCGAGCAGCTGGCGGCCGCCGAGTCCAAGCGGGGCCAGCTCGACTCGGTGCTCTCGAGCATGGCGGAAGGCGTGCTGGTGGTCGGCGCCGACGGTCGCATCATCCTCGCCAATCCACGGCTGTGCGAGCTGCTCTCGGCCTGGGGCGACATCGAGGGGCGCCCCCTGCCCGAGGTGTTCCGAGATCCCGAGATCGACCAGGCACTGCGCGAGGCCAGCCACAGCGACGAGACCGTCGTGCGCGAGCTCGAGATCCGCAGCCCACGACAGCGGGTGCTGCTCCTCCACGCCGAGCGCTTCCCGAACGAGGGCCCGCGAGCGGGTACGGTGATCGTCCTCAACGACGTCACCGACGTGCGGCGCGTCGACAAGGTGCGCCGCGACTTCATCGCGAACGCCTCCCACGAGCTGCGCACGCCGCTCACCGCCATCCAGGGCTTCGCCGACACCCTCGCCTCCGGCGAGCTCGCTGCCGATCAGCAACGTCAGTACCTCGAGGTGATTGCCCGCAATGCCCAGCGCATGTCCGATCTCATCGAGGACCTGCTCGCGCTCTCGCGTATCGAGCAGGGCGGACACGAGCTGGACGTGACGGACATCGACATCGGCCGCATCGCCGAGATGACGCTCGCCGACTTCGGCCCCCGCTTCGAAAAGGCGGGCCTGGCGACCAGCCTCCGAGTGCACGAGTGCCCGATGGCCCGGGCCGACCGCCGCGCCGTCGAGCAGATCCTGAACAACCTGCTCAGTAACGCCGCGCGCTACACCAACGAAGGCGGGCACGTGGACGTCACCATCGAGCCCAAGGACGGCGCTGTGAGCCTCCGCGTCGCCGACGACGGCATCGGGATTCCCGAGCACTCCCTCGAGCGGATCTTCGAGCGCTTCTACCGGGTCGACGCGGCGCGCTCGCGGGCGCTCGGCAGCACCGGGCTCGGACTCGCCATCGTCAAGCACCTGGTCGCGCAAATGCACGGCGAGATCCAGGTCGAGAGCCAGCTCGACATCGGCTCGCGCTTCACCGTGACCCTGCCTGCCGCCTCAGCAGGAAAACAAGCCGGCTAGCGCCCGGCCCCCCACCCGACCCGGGCACCGCCTTCGCGCCCCAGCCCGCAGTCTCCGCCCAGGCGAGAGAGGCCTAACGACGGGCGCGAGCTTCGTCGCGGAGGGACTCGACGTCGATGAAGCCGTCCCGCGAATAACCGCAGGCCAATTCGGGCGAGGCCATCAGAACCGAGGCGTGCTCCTTGTCGACGCTGTCGGTGCCCAGGAAGTCCTCGAGCGATCGAGCCTGCTCGAGCACTGCCCTGCCCTCGGCGAGTCGCGCCGGATCGCTCCGCGCCGTGCCGAGACAGAGCAGCACCGCACCGAGCTCGACACGGTAGTCGACACGAGCCTCAGAGATCTCGACGGCTCGGCGCGCGTAGGTGAGGGACTTGTCCTTGTCGCCGCGCACCCCCATGAAGAGCCGAAGCCACCACCAGTCGGGCACGACCCGGTAGAAGACGGCGCCCGCGTAGTAGAGGTTTCCGAGCGTCGAGTTGCCCTCGCCGTCGCTGTGCGTCGGCTGCAGCTGGATGCCCCGCGTCAACAACTGGTCCATCTCGCGGGCGTCACGCACCGCGCTCATCACGCCACGGGTGGTCGCCTGGCGGCCGATCGCCACGAACTTCCACAGCATGCAGGGCGCGCAATCGGGGTCGATCGAGATACCGCGTCCCGCCCAGCTCTCGGCCGATTCGAAGAGCGCGATGCGACCGGCCGCGTCTTCGACCGGCAGGCTCTCGCCCGCGCGCCAGTAGTTGCGAGCGATCCTCCAGTAGGTGAAAGACTCCTCGGGCACCCGGCCGGCGATCAGCTCGTAGACCCGAGCCGAGTCGAGCAGTCGATCGTCGAGCTCGGCGGCGACCCCCTGCTCCCAGAGGCCACGCAGCGCCGGGTCGCCGAGACGGCCCGGCAGCGACTCGTAGTCGAACGCCAGCAGGTCGCTACCGGCCCCGCCGAAGCGGTTGCTCTCTGCGACCGGCGGCATCCGGTGCCGGGCGGACACCTCGGGCAACGCGACGGGGGTGTCGTCCGCCGGGCCGGGCGGCACGCCGAGCAGCTCGCGAGCCGACTGGCCGGGCGGCGCCGCCCCGATCGACGCTTCCGCCTCGGGCGCCGTTCTCACGTCGGCGGCCGCCGCCGGGAGCACGGCTGCTCCTGCCAGCAGGCAGGCCACGAGGGCCACGCCCGATCCTCGACTCCATTGCAGCCACTGCATCCGCTATGACTCGTCCACTCATCCGGCCGGGGGGTCCGACCACTGGTTCCAAACCGTCAGTAGAGAGTGCCACGCTGCCGCCGTACGTGTCGCCGCGCCTCACGGCGCCGGCGAGAGTGCCGACACTCCGCATGCGGCTCCGGTTCCAAGCCGGGGCAATGACGAGTGAATTCCGCACGTTCCCGTACGAATGGACGAGCTCCAGTGAGATGGGCGCGCGCTCAGTGGGCGCGCTCGATCTTCCGGTGCACGAAGGACCTCGAGCCCGACTCGCCCCGGGCCTCTTCTCGCTTGGCGCGCTGCTCGGCGTAGATCTCCCACGAGCCCGTACAGAACTCGACCCGGCCGTCGCCCTCGAAGCCGATGATGTGGGTCGCCACCCGGTCGAGAAAGAAGCGGTCGTGGGTGATCACGATCGCGCAGCCCGGATACTCGAGCAGGGCCTCCTCGAGGACGCGCAGGGTCATCAGGTCGAGGTCGTTGGTGGGCTCGTCGAGGATGATGAAGTTCGAAGCGTGGCGCAGGAATTTCGCGAGCTGCACGCGGTTGCGCTCGCCGCCCGAAAGCTGGCCGACCTTCGTCTGCTGGATCGCCCCCGTGAAGAGGAAGCGGGCCAGGTAGTGGCGGACGGCGAGCTCCTTGTCGCCGTACTCGATCACCTCGGAGCCCTCGGCGACCTCCTCGTAGACCGTGTTCTCCGGGGCGAGGGTCTGCCGCGTCTGGTCGACGTAGCAGAAGTTCGTGTTCTGGCCGACCTCGACCTCCCCCGAGTCGGCCTTCTCGCGGCCGGTGATGATGTTGACGAGCGTCGTCTTGCCCAGGCCGTTGGCGCCGGTGATGCCGACGATCGCCCCCGGCGGCATGTCCCAGTCGAGGTTCTCGAACAGCACCTTGTCGTCGAAGGCCTTTCCGACACCCCGCAGCGAGAGCACCTGCTTGCCGAGCCGCGGGCCGAAGGGAATGCGCAGATCGAGCTCGTCGGCCGGCACGATGTGGGCCGCCCGCTCGACCAGGTCCTCGTAGGCGCTGATCCGCGCCTTCGACTTCGTCCGCCGGGCCTGGGGGGTCGAGCGGATCCACTCGAGCTCGCGCGCCACGGCCTTGAGCAGGTTGGCGTCGGTGCGGCTCTTGACCTCCTCCTGCTTCTCCTTGGCGTCGAGGAAGTCGGAGTAGTTGCCCTCGTAGCTCTTGAGGACGCCCTGGTTGATCTCGAGCATCCTCGTCGCGACGCGGTCGAGGAAGTAGCGGTCGTGGGTGACCAGCATGTAGGTGCCCGAGTAGCCGGCGAGATAGCTCTCGAGCCACTGGATCGTGTCGGCGTCGAGGTGGTTGGTGGGCTCGTCGAGGATCAGCAGATCGGGCTGGGCGAGCAGCGCGGTGCACAGCGAGACGCGCCGCCGCTCGCCACCGGAGAGCACGTCGGCCATCCGGTCGCCGGGCGGCAAGCGCAGGGCCTCCATGGCCATCTCGATCTTCGCGTCGAGGCGCGCCGGGTCCATCGCGTCGCGGTGCTCGAGGATCTCCTGCACGCGGCCCTGCTCCTCGAGCAGCGCGTTGGTCTTCTCCTCGCTCTCGAGGACCTCTGGATCCTCCCAGAGCTTCAGGATCTCCTCGTAGCGGGCCATCTGGGCGCGGGTGTCGGCGACCGCGATCTCGACGTTCTCGCGCACCGTCTTGTCGAGCTCGAGCTCGGGCTCCTGCGGGACGTAGCCGACGCTCCGGCCCGAGGCGACGTGAACGTCGCCCTCGAACTCGGGATCGCGCCCGGCCACGATGCGCATCAGCGTCGACTTGCCCGAGCCGTTCACGCCGAGCACGCCAACGCGGTCGCCGGCCTGCAGGCTGAACGTGATGTCCGACAGGATCAGCCGGTCGCCGAAGCGGCGCTTGACGTGACTGACCTGGAGTATGGGCTGCTTGGGGCCGTCGCCCGCCATCTTTTGCTCCGTCTCTCGAGGCGCGCGCGGCGCCGGATCACACGCGGCGGCACCGACGCGAGCGCCGGGCCGTGTCGCGGCGGGCAGACGGATAGCGCGAAGCGCGGCGCCGCTCCAAGTCCCAGCGGGACAGGCGGCGAAGAGAGCCGCAGCAGCCGCTCAGGCGGAGAGCGCCTCGTCGATCGCGCGCTTGACGTCGTCCGAGCACGGCTCGACGGAGGGGTCGAAGCGCGCCCGCACCTCGCCGTCCTTGCCGATCAGGAACTTGCCGAAGTTCCACTTCACGTCGCCGGCCTCCTCGGGCCCGCAGTCGGCGGCCGTCAGCCAGGCGTAGAGCGGCGCCCGGCCTTCGCCGTTCACCTCGATCTTGGAGAAGAGCGAAAATCCGACCCCATAGTCGAGCGAGCAGAACCGCTTGATCTCGGCCTCGCTCCCGGGCTCCTGGCCGGCGAACTGATTGCAGGGAAAGCCGAGGATCTCCAGCCCCTGAGGCCGGTACTCGTCGTACAGCCGCTGCAGCCCGTCGTACTGGGGGGTGAGACCGCACTTCGAGGCCACGTTGACGACCAGCACGACCCGACCGGCCAGCTCGGCCAGGTCACGGTCCGTTCCGTCGATGTCGGTCATCGTGAAGTCGTGGAGGCTTGCCATGTCGCTCGTACTCCTGGATGTGCGGGCGGGGGTCGACGGGGACGCTCAGTCGGCCAGCGCGCGGGTGACGATCTCGTAGACGTCCTTCGACAGCTCGGAGACCTCGAGGATGCCCTCGAGCTGCTCGCGCATCAGGAACTGCCGGTCGGGATCGAAACGGCGCCAGGGATTGAAGAGTGACGCCATGCGTGAGGCCATCTGCGGGTTCAGCGGGTCGATCTCACGCACCACGTCGGCGAGCAGCCGGTAACCGCCGCCGTCCGCGGCGTGGAAGCGCACCTGGTTGGCGGCGCAGAACGTGCCGATCAACGCCCGCACGCGGTTCGGGTTGCGCAAGCTGAAGGAGGGGTGTTCGCGCAGCGCCAGCACGCGATCGAGGGTGTCGGGCCGTCGCGCGGCGGCCTGGATGGCGAACCACTTGTCGAGCACCAGGGGATCATCCTTCCAGCGCCCGTAGAAGTCGTCGAGCGCCTCCTCGGCGGCCGCCGACCCGGTGTCCGCCAGCACGGTGATCGCCGCCTGCGCGTCGGTCATGTTGTCGGCGGTGCGGAACTGCGCGGCAGCGAGGCCGATCGCCTCGTCGTCGCCCCGGGCCACCAGCAGCGAGAGCGCCGCATTCTTGAGGCGACGGCGGTCGATCGCGGCCTTGTCGTTCGAGTACCCACGGCCGTCGGCGAGGCGGTCGTACGTGGTGCGAAGCAGGTCGGCATGGGCCGCGGCCAGCCCCCGGCGCACGTGCTCTCGTGCGCCGAAGAGCGCGTCGGGATCGACCACCTCCATCTCCTGGCCGAGCACCTTCTCGGCCGGCAGGGTGAGGGCCAGCGCGCGCAGCGACCCGTCGAGCGATTCGTCGGCCAGCACCCGGCCCCAGGCGTCGCTGAGCAGCCCGTCGACGGAGAGCGTGTCTCCCCGGGCCCAGCGCCCGGCGAGGTCGAGCAGGATGCGCGTCGACAGCTCCTGCCCGGCGTCCCAGCGATTGAAGGGGTCGCCGTCGTGGGCCATCAGGAAGGCGAGATCCTCGGCACTGCGCTCCATGCGCAGGCGTACCGGCGCCGAGAAGTCCCGCAGCAGCGAGGGCACCGGGCGCTCGGTCAGGCCGACGAAGCTGAAGCTCTGCTCGCTCTCAGACAGCTCGAGCACGCGACTCGGCCCCTCGGCGGGCGTCGCCTCGCCTTCGAGCCGCAGCGGAAGCGACGCACCGTCGCGTCCGAGCAGCCCCATCTTGACGGGCACGTGGAGAGGCTGCAGGTCGGCGCCGTCGACGACCTCGTAGCCGGTGGTCGGCACGCTCTGGCGCAGGTGCAGGGTGTAGCGGCCACTGGCCTCGTCGAACTCGTCGCGGCCCTCCACGAGAGGCGTGCCCGGCTGCCGGTACCAGCGCTCGAACTGCCCGAGATCGCGGCCGTTGGCCTCCGCCATGGCTTCTCGGAAATCGTCACAGGTGACGGCCTCGCCGTCGTGCCGCTCGAAGTAGAGATCCATGCCCCTGCGGAAGCCGTCGGCCCCCAACAGGGTGTGGTACATGCGGATCACCTCGGCGCCCTTGTTGTAGACGGTCGCCGTATAGAAGTTGTCCATCGAGATGTAGGACTCGGGCCGGATCGGGTGCGCCATCGGCCCGCCGTCCTCGGGGAACTGGGCGGTGCGCAGCGCCTTCACCTCGTCGATCCGCACCACCGGGGCCGAAGTCATCTCGGCGCCGAACTGCTGATCGCGGAAAACGGTGAGGCCTTCTTTCAGGGTCAGCTGGAACCAGTCGCGGCAGGTAACGCGGTTGCCCGTCCAGTTGTGGAAATACTCGTGCCCGATGACGCGCTCGATGGCCTCGTAGTCGTCGTCGGTGGCCGTCTCGGGAGCCGCCAGCACGTACTTCGAGTTGAAGACGTTGAGGCCCTTGTTCTCCATCGCCCCCATGTTGAAGTCGTTCACGGCCACGATCATGTAGACATCGAGGTCGTACTCGAGGCCGTAGACGCGCTCGTCCCACTCCATCGAGCGCCGGAGCGACTGCAGGGCGTGCTCGCAGCGGTCGACGTTCTGCGGCTCGACCCAGATCTCGAGCTGCACGTCGCGCCCGCCCAGCGTCCTCCAGGCGCCGCGATGGCAGACGAGATTGCCGGCGACCAGCGCGAACAGATAGCTGGGCTTCGGGAACGGGTCCTCCCAGCGCACCCGGTGAAGCCCCTCCCCGACGTCCTCCTCGAGGACGCGGTTGCCGTTCGAGAGCATGACCGGGCAGCTCTCGCGAGCTGCCGTGATGGTCGTGGTGCAGCGCGCCATCACGTCCGGCCGGTCGAGGAACCAGGTGATGCGGCGGAAGCCCATCGCCTCGCACTGCGTGCAGAAGTTGCCGCTGGTGCGGTACAGGCCCGAAAGCGCCGTGTTGTCCTGCGGTCGGATGCGAACCCGCGTCTCGAGCTCGAACTGCGCCGGGGGGCGCTCGATCACCAGCTCGTCCTCGCCCACGTGACAGCGCGGCGCAGCGAGGGACTCGCCGTCGAGCTTCACCTCGAGGGTCTCGAGATCCTCACCGTCGAGCACCAGCGGTGGAGCGTCGCCCTCGGCCGCGAAGTTGCGCCGAACGTCCATCCGCGCGGTGACGATCGCGTCGTCGTCGCCGAGCAGGAAGTCGAGATCGACGCGATCGATCGTGTAGTCGGGCGGGCGGTAGTCGCGCCGATACACGGCCTGCGGCTTCTCGGCACTCATCCTCGGCGCTGCCCCTCCAACGGCTCCGGCGAAGGGCGAACGGTACGGAGGGCGGGTCGGGCCTGCAAGGCGCCGGCACCCGAACGAGCGTCTTCGCGAAATGGCGCGAAAGCTCAGTCGATCTCGACACGTGTGGGCTCGATCACATGGGCGGGCATCGCCCGCTTCGCACCCCCGATCGTCACGACGCCGCGCTGGCGGATGTCGCCCGACGAGGCGGCCGCCTGGATCTCGACCTCGCCCGGCTCGACGACGAATCGCATGTCGAGGTCGTAGAAGGCCAGCTGACTAGGGTGGACGTGGAAGGTGAGGCGCCGCGATTGCCCGGCGCGCAGCTCGACTCTCACGAAGCCGACGAGCTGCTGGACCGGCCGCGTCACACTGGCCACGCGGTCGCGCACGTAGAGCTGCGCCACCTCTTCGCCGTCGCGGTCGCCCACGTTCGTGATGCGCAGCGAGACGGCGAACGGCTCCGCCCCCTCGATCGGGGCCCCGGGACATTCGAGCGCGTCGTACTCGAAGCGCGTGTACGAGAGACCGTGCCCGAACGGCAGCAGCGGCTCGACGGACAGGTCCGCGTAGTCGCCGTGGAACTGACTTCGCGCCCCCGACGGCTTGTGGTTGTAGTAGAGCGGCACCTGCCCGACCGCGCGAGGGAGCGTGACGGGAAGCCGCCCGGCCGGTGACACGGCGCCGAACAGCACGTCGGCCACGCCGTGCCCGCCCTCCTCGCCCGGCAGCCACGCCTCGAGAATCGCCGCCGGACCGTCGAAGATCCCGGCGAGAGCCAGCGGGCGGCCGTTCGCGAGCACGACGACGGTCGGCGTGCCGGTGGCCACGACCGCGTGCACCAGCTCCTCCTGAACGCCCGGCAACACGAGGTCGGCGCGATCGTTCGCCTCGCCGCTCGTACAGCCCCGGAGCAGCCCCGAGCGCCCGCCCACCACGACCACCGCCGCATCGCAGCGCCCGGCCACCTCCGCGGCCTCCGCGAGACCCCCGCGATCTTCGCCGAGGATCTCGCAGCCCCGGGCCGTTTCGATGCGCGTTCCGGCCGAGACCGCGGCACGAATCCCGTCGAGCACGGTCACGCTCGGGGGAAAGCACTCGAACAGATCTCGCGCGGCGTCGGCCTGACCGGGCAGCAGAGCGGCGCGCTCGTTCCCGCCGTCCGTCGCCGGGTCGCCCGGCTCGCGCACTGCACCGAACACGATCTCGACGTGTGACGGATACGAGTAGTCGCCCTGCAGCAGTCGAATGCTGTCCGCGCTCGGCCCGATCACGGCCAGGCTCCCGATCGACGGGGCGAGCGGCAGCAGCCCGCCCTCGTTCTTCAACAGGACTGCGGAGCGCGAGGCGGCGCGCCGGGCCAGCGCCCGCTGCTCGGACGTGTCGAAGACCTCGGGCGCGCGGGCGGCGTCCACGAACGGATCCTCGAAGAGCCCCAGCTCGAGCTTCTGTCGCAGCACCCGCAGCACCGCCCGGTCGACGAGCGCGGCGTCGACCCGCCCGCCCTCGATGGCCTCGGCGAGCGGCTCGCCGTAGCAGTCGACCGTCGGCAGCTCGACGTCGAGCCCCGCCTCGAGGGCTCGCGCCGCGGCCTCCGCCTTGTCGCCCGCGATGCGGTGGTAGGTGAGCAGGCAAACGACCGTGAAGTAGTCGGCGACCACCGTGCCCTCGAAACCCAGCTCGTCGCGCAGCAGCTCGTCGAGCAGCCACTTCGACGCGCCGCACGGGACGCCGTCGATCTCCTGATAGCCGTTCATCACCGAGGCGAGCCCCGCCTCGCGAATCGCCGCCGCGAACGGTGGCAGGAAGCGTTCCAGCAGCTCGCGGCGCGGCAGCTGCGCGGGCGCCCAGTTGAGCCCGCCCTCCCCGGCCCCGTAGCCCATGAAGTGCTTCGCGGTCGCCACCACGCCCTGGTCGAGCGAATCGCCCTGCACGCCGCGCACGTAGGCGACGCCCATGCGCGAGACGAGATACGGATCCTCGCCGAACGTCTCCTCGACGCGTCCCCAGCGCGGGTCACGGGCGACGTCGAGCACCGGCGCCAGCGTCTGCCGTGCGCCTACGGCGCGCATCTGCTGGCGGATCACGACGCCGATCTGCTCGACCATCTGGGGATCGAAGCTGCTGGCGAGCCCGATCGCCTGGGGGAACTGGGTGGCGTCGCGAGCCAGGTAGCCCGCGCAGCTCTCTTCGTGGAGCAGTGCCGGGATGCCGAGACGCGTCTCTTCGCGAAGGAAGCGCTGCAGCGCGTTCAAGGCGCTCGCCGACTGCTCGGGTCGCAGCACCGTCGAGGCGCCGATCCGCGTCACCTGACCGGTGCCTTCGGCGAGGTGCACGCGCGCCTTCTCGGGACTGAAGTCGTCACCGTCCAGGACCGACGAGGCCCACACCGCGCCGAGCTGGGCGATCTTCTCGGGCTGCGTCATCCGGCCGAGCAGATCGGCGGCTCGCTCGCCCACCGGGCGGCTTCGATCGCGATAGGGCAGCTCGTCCACGCGTCACCTCCGCCCCGACGCTTCGGGGACCGGGAGCTTCGCCCAACCCGGCCGCGAGCGCCGTGGCGACTCGCTGTCGCAGGCCTCGGGAATGCTCTATGACTGTGCATCGACTGGAGGGGGGTGGCTTGACGCACAGAAGCTGGACGTCGCGTGCTCTCGGAATCGCATTCGCGCTGCTCGGCGTCGCGTGGGCGGCGACGGCCTGCTCCGGCCCGGGCGTCTGGAAGGAATCGCAGCCGCCGCTGCGCATCGGTGTCACGCCGAACTACCCGCCCATCGTGTTTCGCGACGGGAACCGCCTGGTGGGCGTCGAGCCGGAGCTGGGCGCGATGTTGGCCGCGCATCTCGGACGGCGTCCGCAGTGGGTCGACCTGGCCTGGGGCGAGCTGATCCCGAGCCTCGAGCGGGGCGATGTCGACGTCGTGATGTCGGGGATGTCGATCACCGAGGAGCGCGCCGAGCGCGTCCTGTTCAGCGATCCCTACCTACGCGTCGGGCAGCTCGGGCTGATCCGGCGCTCGGACCTCGACCGCTTCGGACAACCGGCCGCAATCCGCCGCCCGGGTGCGCGGGTCGGGTACGTGCGGGGCACGACGGGACAGGCGCTGGTCGAGCGCGAGCTCGCCGGGGCCGAGCCGGTCGCCTTCGAGGACGCCGCGGCCGGCGTGCAGGGCCTGCGCGCGCACGAGATCGACTTCTTCGTCCACGACGCCCCGACGATCTGGCGCGTCACGATGGACGCTCAGGGCGACGACGTCGTGGGTCTCTTCCGCCCGCTCAGCGACGAGCAGCTGGCCTGGGCGGTCGCTCGGGGGGACGTCGCGCTCAAGCGCCAGCTCGACGCCGCGCTCGCCGAGTGGCGCGCCACGAGCCGGCTCGAACCGGTCCTCAACCGCTGGATCCCGGTTCGGGTCCAGGTGGGCCAGTAGCCGAGACGGCTGCCGCCACGCCCGAGCGGGCGTCCGCGGCCTGCATGGCGGCCGAGGCGATGCGGACGATCCGCGTATCGCCGAACGGCGTGCCGAGGCCGGAGTTCAGCACCAGCGCCACCGCAAGCTCGCGATCCGGGTCGGCGAGCGCGCCCGAGCCGCCGATGCCGAAGTGCCCGAAGGCACGCGGCGCCTCGACGCGCACCGTGCGCACGCGGTGATAGCCGAGCCGCCACTGCATGGGCAACGGCACCACGCGCCCGAGCCCCCGGTTGTGCACACGCGTCGCCTCACGCAGCGTCTCGCCCGACAGCAGGCGCACGCCCTCGAGCACGCCTCCTCCGGCCAGCGCGGCGTAGACACGGGCGAGCGAGCGGGCGTTGAACATCCCGTTGATCGAAGGCATCACGGCCCGCAGGACCGCCTCGCCGTTCAGATCGAGCTCTTCGATGCCCCGAGGCAACAAGGCGGCCTCGAGCTCGGCCGGATCCAGCTGGGCGCCGCTCGCGCGCGGCCGGCGCCCCTGCGAGCCCGTGCGCCCGCGCATCCGCGAGCGCCCGTGCGGCCCCCGCATCAGCCTCCCCTGCACGAGCTCGGCGTGGCGTCCGTCCGCACAGGGCGGCAGTCCGAAGAAGAGCCCGTCCAGAGCCAGCGGAGTCGCCAGGTGCTCTTCGAGCAGCGCCGGCAGCGACCGGCCGGTGGCCCGCTGCAAGAGCTCTCCGACCAGCCACCCGAAGCTCAGTCCGTGATAGCCGTGCGCGCTGCCCGGCGGATGCGCGGGCTCGCCGTGGGCGAGCGCGTGGGCCATCGCCTCCCAGTCGAGCAGCGTGCTCGCGTGGTCGATCATCCGGCCGATGCGATACAGGCCCGCCTCGTGGCAGAGCAGCTGCCGAAGGGTGATCGACTGCTTGCCGTGACGAGCGAAGCCGGGCCAGTGGTCGGCGACGCGGTCGTCGTAGTCGAGTGCGCCCCGGTCGACCAGCACGTGGGCGAGCGTCGCGAGCACGCCCTTGGTGGTCGAGTAGCAGAGGGCCATCGTGTCCGGCCGAAAGGGACGGCCCGCCGCATCGCGCACGCCACCCGACAGGTCGGCCACGCACTCGCCGCGGTGGTAGACGCAAACGGCCGCTCCGGCGCCGCCGCGCCGGGGAATCAGGCGTTCGAGCTGCTGAGCGACGGGCCAGAAGTCCGGGTGAACGTGACCGTCCAGCATGGTTGCCTCAGTCCGGCTCCGCCGCCTCCGCGGTGAGCCCCCGGGCGCGGCTGTCGCCCGGGCTCGCTTCACCGCCGCGGGTCGCCGCACCCCATCTCCCCCAAAGACCCGACGACCGATCGGTCGGGCCTATGGGGAAATCGGCGTACCGCGAGCATCCCTTGAACAGTGGATCGAGGATTGTGCCTGGCATGATTTCTGCTTGATCTCGGTTCAT
>CAZETS010000076.1:0-23154 GCA_964515335.1 uncultured Spirochaetaceae bacterium | reverse complement strand
CTGGAGCACGAGACCGGATTCGAACCGGCGACCCTCACGTTGGCAACGTGATGCTCTACCAGCTGAGCTACTCGTGCCTGAAAAACGTCTGCGGAGCGAGTGTTTACGGGAGGCCGCGGGCCTCGTCAAGGCTCGCGGGCGGAGGGCCTCGGGGCGCGGGGGACGCAACCCCGAAGGGCGGCGGCCCGGCCGCGGGCAGGCCCTCCCCTGCCCGGTCAGAGCTTGGTGATCTTCTCGCCGTGGGCGCGCAGTGCCCGGGTGGCGTTGCGGGTGTCGAAGATGCGGCCCGCCTGTGCGGCGACGTACTCGTAGTCGACGCCGGTGTGGTCGGTGAGGATCACCACGATGTCGGCGGTGGCGAGGGCTTCGTCGGTGAGGTCGGTGCTCTTGTAGCGGACGCCGTCGATCTCGCACTCGGGCACGAAGGGGTCGTGGTAGCGGATCACGGCGCCGCGGCGCGCCAGGGTGCCGATCACGTCGATGGCCGGCGACTCGCGCATGTCGCCCACGTCCTTCTTGTAGGCGACGCCCATCACGAGCACGTTGGCGCCGTTGACGGCGAGGCGGTCGTCGTTCAGCAGGTCGGCGATGCGCTCGGCGACGTGCTCGGGCATGCGGCTGTTGATCTCGGTGGCCAGCTCGATGAAGCGCGCGGAGAAGTTCAGCGACTTGAGCTTCCACGACAGGTAGCTCGGGTCGACGGGGATGCAGTGGCCGCCGAGGCCCGGGCCCGGCAAGAACTTCATGAAGCCGTAGGGCTTGGTGGCGGCGGCGTCGATCACCTCCCAGACGTCGAGGTCGAGGCGCTCGCACATCAGCGCCACCTCGTTGGCCAGGCCGATGTTGATGGCGCGGAAGGTGTTCTCGAGCAGCTTCACCATCTCGGCGGCGCGCGTCGACGACACCGGCACGGTCTCGTCGAAGATCGTGTCGAATACCTTGCAGGCCAGCTCGGTGCAGAGCGGCGTGGCGCCGCCGATGACCTTCGGGACGTTCTTCACCTTGAAGGTGTCGTTGGCGGGGTCGATGCGCTCGGGCGCGAACGCCAGCGCGAAGTCCTCGCCGATCTTCAGGCCGGTCTCCTCGAACTCGGGCACGAAGAGCTCGTCGGTGGTGCCGGGATAGGTCGTCGAGCCCAGGATCACCAACGTGCCCGGATGCAGCCGCTCCTTGATCTGCTCGACGGCGCGCGCCATGTAAGAAATGTCGGGGTCCTTGGTGCGCGTGAGCGGCGTCGGCACGCAGATGTTGACGACCTGCACGTTGTGGAGCTTGTCGAAATCGGCGGTCGCGTGGAGCCTGCCGGCTTCGACCATGGCGCGGAGGTCGTCGGCGGGCACGTCGCCGATGTACGAGATGCCGCGCTCGATGTCGCGGACCTTCGCGGCGTCGACGTCGAAGCCCGTCACTTCGAAGCCCGCCCGAGCGAACTCGAGCGCCAGGGGCAGGCCGACGTAGCCAAGGCCGATCACGCCGATGCGGGCGGTTCGGTCATCGATCCGTCCCGCCAGTTCTTCGAGTCGCGGGGTGGGCATGTCTTCAGCACTCCTTGCCGCTCACGCCGGGCGCGGCCGGCCCGTTCAGCTGCGGGTGGGCTTCTCCCACCCGAAGTAGTCGGCGAAGTACACGTACCCCGACCAGAAGGTGAGTGCCGCCGCCACCCCAAGGAGTGTCAAACCGATCTGCTGGGCGGGCAGACCGAAGGTGGGATAGTGGAAGAGGAGAGCCCCAACGGAAATGTTCTGCACCAGCGACTTGAGCTTGCCCTGCCACGACGCCCCGACCACGTGGCCGTCGGACGACGCAATGCCCCGCAGCCCCGTCACCGCCAGCTCGCGGCCGACGATCACCACCACCATCCCGGTGGCCCACACGGGAATCCGCCCGACGGCCACCAGCATGATGAGCGCCGTCGAGACCAGCAGCTTGTCGGCAAGCGGGTCGAGCAGCTTGCCGACCCGCGTGATCTGCTCGCCCCCGCCGCGTCGCGCCAGCCAGCCGTCGAGGATGTCCGACAGGGCGGCAACGATGAAGGCCCAGGCCATCACCTGGCTGCCGGCCTTGGTGAGCGCCCAGGGAGTCGGGATGAGCAGCATCACGGGCACGACCGCGATGCGCAGCATCGTGATGGTGTTCGGGAGGTTCCAGAACGCCTCGCGTCCGCGCCGCCACTTGCCCTCGAACCCCGAGCGGGCGTCCGCGTCCCGGCTGGTCGCGTTCGTGTCGGGGCCAGTGGCCTCGCTCGGCTCCATGGCGCCCCCCTCTCCCCTCGCCCCTCTCCCCCGCGCCGGGAGGATCAGCGGGGAAAGTGCCCCTGATAGCCACGATAGTAATTCAGAACCCGCTTCACGTAAGCCTGGGTCTCGCGATAGGGAGGAATGCCGCCGTGGCGGTCCACGGCGGTGGGTCCGGCGTTGTAGGCCGCCAGCGCCCGCTCGACGTCGCCGTAGCGATCGAGCATGGCCCTCAGGTAGCGGACGCCGCCCTGCAGGTTGTCGCCGGCCTGGAAGGGGGCCACCACGCCCAGCTCGTCGGCGGTGGCGGGCATCAGCTGCATCAGCCCCTGGGCGCCGGCACGCGACACGGCGGCGGTCTCGAAGTTCGATTCGGCCGCCACCACCGCCTTCACGAGCGCCGGATCGACGCCGAACGAGCGCGCCGTCCGCGCGATCAGCACGTCGAAGGCGTGCTGCACGGGCGCCTCCGGACGCCCGCGACGGCTCAGCGCCAGCTCGGGCGGCATCTTCTCGAGGGGGTGGTAGCGCTCGTCGTGGGGGACGTCGCTGAAGTGGACGACACCCTCTGAATCGATGTAGCGGTAGATCTGCGAGCCGGCGTGCGCGGGCGGCCCCGTGACCGCGAGCCCGGCCAACAGTGCCACCGTCCACCAGCCCCCCGTCGACCAGACCCTTCGCGTAACGCCGCGACGCGTCCGACCTGCACCGGGCATGGGATTCGCGGGCAGCGAGGCTGAGCGGAGCGGCATCACGTTATCCCCAGGGGGCGTCCAGCGCGGGGGAGCGGTCTCGATTGCGTGTGTCGAGCCTCACCCGATAGACTCATCGGCGTCACTCATCGGAGCCTTTCGTCACACACCTTAGAGCGCCCGGCCCACCCTGGAGTCGCCTCCAGGCGTCATGAGCCGCGCTCCCCTGCCCCGCCGCGCCACCCCGGGGACCCGGCGACGAGGACCGACCGACGGATGGCCCCTCCCCTCCAGTTCGACTTCCTGGTGATCGGCAGCGGCATTGCCGGGCTGCACTTCGCCCTGCTGACCGCCGACCGGGGCCAGGTCGCGATCGTCACGAAGAAGCGCGCAGCCGACGCCGCCACCAACTACGCGCAGGGCGGCATCGCCGCGGTCACCGCGGTCGAGGACAGCTTCGAGGCCCACGTCGCCGACACCGTGTACGCCGGCGCCGGGCTGTGTGACGAGTCCGTGGTTCGCTTCGTCGTCGAGCACGGACCCGGCGCCATCGAGGGACTGCTCAAGTGGGGCGTCGAGTTCGACCGGGCCTCCGTCGAATCCAAGGCCGGCCGCGGCGGCTACGACCTCGGCCGCGAAGGCGGCCACTCGCAGCGTCGCATCCTCCACCATCGCGACGCCACCGGGGAGGAGATCGAGCGCGCCCTGCTCGCCCGCGTCCACGCCCATCCGAACATCACGCTCTTCGAGGACCACTGCGCGGTCGATCTGCTGACGGCCCACCGCGCCGGCCGCACCGAGGCCAACCGCGCGCTCGGCGCCTACGTGCTCGACGCCTCCACGGGCGAGGTCGACCGCTTCCTCGCCCCCATCACCCTGCTCGCGACCGGGGGAGCCGGCAAGGTCTATCTCTACACGAGCAATCCCGACATCGCCTCGGGCGACGGCATCGCGATGGCCTATCGCGCGGGCGCCACCGTGGCCAACATGGAGTTCATGCAGTTCCACCCGACCTGCCTCTACCACCCCGACGCCAAGTCGTTCCTCATCAGCGAGGCGGTGCGCGGCGAGGGGGCGGTGCTGCGCAACTCGTCGGGCGAGCCGTTCATGACCCGCTACCACGAGATGGGCGATCTGGCGCCCCGCGACGTGGTGGCCCGGGCGATCGACAGCGAGCTCAAGCGCTCGGGCGACGACTGCGTTTCGCTCGACATCACCGATCAGGACGCCGAGTTCGTGCGCGAGCGCTTTCCCACCATCTACCGCCGCTGCCTCGAGTTCGGCATCGACATCACCGAGCAGCCGATTCCCGTGGTGCCCGCGGCCCACTACTGCTGCGGAGGCGTGCGCACGAACCGGCGCGGCGAGACCGACCTGCCGAACCTCTTCGCCGCCGGCGAGGTCACCTGCACCGGTGTGCACGGCGCCAACCGCCTGGCCTCGAACTCGCTCCTCGAGGCGCTGGTGTTCGCCGAGGCGGCGGCCGGCGAGGCGATCGGACGCCTCGATGCGCTGGCCACCTGCGGCCACGTCGAGGAGTGGCAGCACGGCGACACGGCCGCCAGCGACGACGCGGTGGTGATCACCCAGAATTGGGACGAGATCCGCCGCTTCATGTGGAACTACGTGGGCATCGTCCGCACCGACCGGCGCCTGCAGCGCGCACAGCGCCGCATCGAGCTCTTGCAGGACGAGATCAACCAGTACTACTGGAACTTCCGCATCACGCCCCCGTTGATCGAGCTGCGCAACCTGGCCACGGTGGCCGAGCTGGTCATCCAGGCGGCCCTGCATCGCAAGGAGAGCCGCGGACTCCACTACAACCTCGACTATCCCGAGAGCGACGACGGCACCTTCCGTCGCGACACGCTGCTGCAGCGGGGCGTCCCCCCGCGCTGCGCCCCCGAGTAGCCCCCTGACCGGAGACGGGGTGATCGACGTCCGCACGACCCGCCGAGACGGCCGCAGGCTGCGCCGCGCGATCGCGATCTACGCCGCAGTGATGCTCGCCGGGCTGTCGCTCCCGCCCTCCGCGGGGTCGCTGGTGCTCGACTCGGGGGACGGCCGCGGCAACACCTCGCCGCCCCCCGACCTCCCCGAGTGGTCGAACGTCGGGCGCAGGATGGGCGGACCGTCTCTGGTGTATCTCGGCCGCCGCTGGATCCTCACCGCGGCCCACGTAGGGGCCGGCGTGGTCGAGTTCGGCGGCGAGTACTACGACCCGGTGGCCGGCACCCCGACGCCGCTGCACAACGAGGACGGCTCGGAGGCGGACCTGCTGCTGTTCCGCCTCGCTCGCGACCCGGGCCTTCCGGCGCTCCGACTCGCGGACCGACCCCCGCGCATCGGCGAGGAGGTGATCCTCGTCGGCATGGGATCGTCGCGCGGCCAGTGGGTCACCGTCGACACGCCGCTGGCGGGACTCGCCGATGGATTCCTGTGGGTCGAGGACACCACCAAACGCTGGGGCACCAACCTCGTCTCGGGCCCGGTCGAGCCGGTCCAGCACGGCGACTCGTTCACGATGGCGATCCCGATCATCTTCGACCGCATCGACGACGTGCTCGGCACCCGCGAGGAAGCAAGCGCGGCGCTCGGCGACTCGGGCGGCGCCCTCTTCGCCTACGCGGACCCCCTGCGGCCGGAGCTCGGCCGGGTGCTCTCGGGCGTGCTCTTCAGCGTGACGAGCCACTCCGAGCAGCCGCCGCGCTCTACCCTCTACGGCGCCGTCACCTTTGCGGCCGCCGTCGCGACCTACCGCGACCAGCTGATCGCCCTCGTCAATCCGGCCTGCTCGAACGGCCTCGACGACGACGGCGACGGCCTGATCGACGCCCCGGCCGATCCGGATTGCGACTCGGCGGACGACGAGGGCGAGGCCGCCGCTCCCCCCCGCCGCGGACGCGGGCGCTGGCTGATCGCAGGGCTGCTCGCCGTGCTCGGCTGGCGGATCGTGGCGCTCTGGCGCGCCCGCCACTGAGCGCGGCACCCGCCCGCCGGCTACTCGGGCGTCACGTACGCGGCCGAGATGCCTCCATCGACCATGAACGTCGTGCCGGTCACGTACGACGAGGCGTCACTCGCGAGATAGAGCACGGCCTCGGCCAACTCGTCGGCCTCGGCGAGCCGGCCCATCGGGATGTGGACGAGGCGGCGCTCGCGGGCGGCGGGGTCGGCCAGCAGATCCTCGAGCAGCGGCGTGCGCACGGGCCCCGGGCAGAGCGCGTTCGCCCGGATGCCCTGCCGCGCGTACTCGACGGCAATCTCGCGCGTCATCGCGAGCACGCCGCCCTTGCTCGCCGTGTAGGCAATCTGCGAAGTCGCGGCTCCGACCACGGCCACGAACGAGGCCGTGTTGATGATCGATCCGCCACCGGACTCGAGCATCGCCGGGATGCCGTGCCGACAACCGAGGAAGACGCCCTTGAGGTTGACGTCGATCACCTGCTGCCAGACGTCGAGGGGCGTCTGCGTCGGGGAGCCGTCCGCGTCCGGAAAGATTCCCGCGTTGTTGAAGAGCACGTGCAGGCCGCCTGTCTCGGACACGGCGCGCTCGACCGCCGCGCGCACGTCCGAATCGCTCGACACGTCGGCCACCGCCAGCAGCGCTTGCCCCCCCGCCGCCTCGATCGCATCCACGGCCGCGCGCCCCGAGCGCTCGTCGCGCTCGCACACCACGACGTGCGCTCCGGCCCTCGCCAGACGGAGCGCCGTGCGCAGACCTATCCCGCTGCCACCGCCGGTCACCAGCGCGGTCCTGCCCGCGAGCGAGTCGTCCGAGGTCATCGTGCCCCCTCCGCGGCGACCTCGCGCCGCGGCGGCAACGGTACACTGCCGATCGCCCCGGTCGAGACGGCGCCGGCCTACTCGAACGTGAGGATCCCGCGCTCCTGCAGGGCGTCGAGTGCGCGGTAGACGTCGATCTCGGGCTCGGGGATCACCTCGACCATTCGCGCCACGCTCATGCCGACCAGCGCGAGATCGAGCACCGCCTGCTCGATCTCGCCGAGCGCCGCCCGCATCGCGTCGGCGCGGGCGCGGTCGACGGCGAGCTTCGCCGCCGGATCGATGCGGGCCGGCGGCGCGGACCCGGTTGCCGGGCCGGCGGCGCCGTCCTGCGACGTCGGGGGCTCGGGCTCGGGCTCGGGCTCGGGCGAAGAGACGATCTCGTCTTCCTCGAGGGCGAGGTCGACTTCCAGGTCGAAGTCGAAGTCGGCGTCCACGTCGAGCTCGAGGCCGGCGTCGGCGGGGGGCGCATCGGCGCGGCTTTCCTCGTCGATCTCGCACAGCGCGTTGAGGATCGCCCCGGCGAGCGAGACGCCCTCGCCGGGCCCATCGAGCAGTCCGTCCTCGACCTGCTTCTGGAACTCGAAGCCGCCCTCGCGCCACGACAGCATCTCACGGAGCGCGACCGCTCCCGTCCGCCTCCCGAGACGTGCCGTGTGGAGCTCGCCGCCGTCGAAGACGATCACGCCCTCCTCGACGCCGCGGCTCACCGTGAGCACGCCCCGCGGCGAGCTCGCCCCGAACATCTGCAGCAGGTTCTCGATGCCGAGCTCGGCGATCGGTCCCGTGATGCCGTCGAGCCGCCGGCCGTGATCGGCGGCGCGAACCTCGTTCACGAAGTTGGCCACCTCGGTGCGGCGCGCCGACGACGTGCGGAACTCGACCCCCATGGCGACCACTTCGCCGGCGTCGCTGGAGACATGCCGGACGACGGCCGCGTTCACCTCCATCTGCTCACCGCTCCGGGGGTGCGCGACGACCAGGCCGAGCTCCTCGCCGATCGGACGCGGCTCCCAGCCGTCGACCGAGAGCAGCAGGCCCGAGGCGCTGATGTCACGCGTCCGGCAGACGACCTCGGCGCCGTCGGCCATCTGCACGCGAACCCGGATGCGCGCCGGAGTGCGCGGCGCAGCGCGGCGGCCGCTCCGGTAGACCCGCTCGTCGCTCTCGACCTTGCCGATCAGCTCGTGGAAGCGCTCGCGCAGCTCCCTGGCGGGCACGTCGAACTGCACCGCCACACCGGGCACGGCGCCCGACGCCGCCATCTCCTCGCCGATCCGGTGAACGACCTCGCCCTCGAGCTGCACGTGCTCACCGCACCAGCCGAGCTCGAGCTCGACGACGACCGGATCGCGCACCTCGATCGATTCGGAGGTGGCAATGAAGACGCCTCCGTTCGAGATGTTGCTCAGGTATTCACTTCGGAATCCGGCCTCGGTCGAGAACTCGACCCGAAGTGTGCGCCGATCGAGGGACACGAACCGCCCTCCGCGGGCCGAACGTCTTCCGCCCGCTGCCCTCCTATCGGCGCACCGGCACGAAAACGTGATGCGGGACGGTCACCTGAGGCCGCCCCCGCATGCGAGCGAGTTCTCAGCCTCTTTCCAGATAGCGGCTGCGCTCGTAGTCGGTGACGTGGCGGTCGTAGGCGGCCAGCTCGGCGCGGGCGAAGTGCACGAGGTGCTCTACCACGTCGTCGCCGAAGGCCTTTCGGAGCAGCGGGCTGTCCGAGAACGCCCGGATCGCCTCGCCCAGCGTGCCGGGAACCCGCGGCAGCCCGGCCGCCGTGTAGCCGTTGCCCTCGAAGAGGGGCCCGGGGTCGGCCTGGCGCTCGATGCCGTCGAGGGCGGCGGCGAGCATCCCGGCATAGACGAGATACGGGTTCGCATCCCCACCGGGAATCCGGCACTCGACGCGCAGGCTCGATCCGTGGCCGACCACGCGGAACCCGACGGTGCGATTGTCGTAGCTCCAGGCGATGCGGGTGGGCGCGAAGGTGTCCTCGACGTAGCGCTTGTAGGAGTTCACGTTCGGCGCGAAGAGCATCGAGAGCGCGCTGGCGTGCTCGAGCAGGCCCCCGACCGCGTGACGGAACGTCGGGCTCATGCGCGCCGACGTGCCGGGGATGGGCTCGCCGTCGCCGGCGAAGAGCGAGGTCCCGTCCGGGTCGGTGAAGCTCATGTGCACGTGCAGGCTGTTGCCCGCGTAGTCGGTGTGCCACTTGGCCATGAAGGTGAGCGCCGCGTCCCGGGCGGCGGCGATCTCCTTGGCGGCGAGCTTGTAGAGCACGTGCCGGTCGGCCATCTCGACCGCCGTGGCAAAGCGCAGGTTGATCTCGTGCTGACCCGGGCTGGCCTCGCCCTTGCTGAACTCGACCGGGATCCCCGAGGCGTCCACCTCGCGCCGGATCGCTCCCACCACCGGCTCGGCGAAGCTGCCCGAGAGCACGTGATAGTCCTCGTTGTAGCTCTGGCTGACGACGAGGTCGCTGTAGCCCTTGGCGCGCGCGCTCGCATATGTCTCGTGGAACAGGAAGAACTCGAGCTCACTCCCGAAGTGGGGCAGGATGCCCTGCTCGGCGGCGCGGGCCACCTGCCGCGCGAGGATGTTGCGAGGCGCCACGGCGACGGGCTCGTCGCGCTCCTCCTCGAGCAGATCGCAGAGCACGATGGCGGTGCGGTCCAGCCAGCTGGCCCGGCGCAGGGTCGCGAGATCGGGGATGGCGCGCATGTCGCCGTAGCCGCTCTCCCAGCTCGTGAACGCGTAACCCGGCGTCGGCTCCATCTCCATGTCGGAGGCGAGCAGGTAGTCGCAGGCGTGCATGCCCTCGTCGAGCACCTCCTCGAGGAAGAAGCGCCCGACGATGCGCTTGCCCATGAGCCGCCCGTAGAGATCGGGCAGGACCGTGAGCACCGTCTCGATCTCGCCCTCTTCGATGCCGCGAACGAGCTCGTCCCGGCAGAGGCGACCGCGCTCGCTCATTGCTCGGGCTCGTCCTCCATGACGCGGAAGAGCGAGAGCTGCGGGGCTTCGTCGTCGGCCTCGACGGGGACCGGATACTCGAACGAGAAGCAGCCGTCGCAGATGCCGAGCTTGAGCTCGGACGCCGACGTCGTGCGCAGCCCCTCGACCGACAGGTAGCCGAGGCTGTCGGCGCCGATGATCTCGCGGATCTCCTCGACGGTGTGCTCGTGGGCGATCAGCTCCTCGCGCGTCGGCGTGTCGATCCCGTAGTGGCAGGGGCCGATGCTCGGCGGCGCCGAGATGCGCACGTGCACCTCGCGCGCGCCGGCGCTCCGCAGCATCGCGACGATCTTCACGAGCGTCGTGCCGCGGACGATCGAGTCGTCGACCAGCACCACCCGCTTGCCCGTGAGCAGCGAGCGGATGGCGTTGTGCTTGACCTTCACCCCGAAGTCGCGAATCGCCTGCGCGGGCTCGATGAAGGTGCGGCGCACGTAGTGGTTGCGGATCAGCGCCGTCTCGTACGGGATGCCCTCCTGCTCGGCGTATCCCAACGCGGCGGCCGCCCCCGAGTCGAGCACGGGCACCACCAGGTCGGCGGGCACCGGATGCTCGCGGGCCAGCGAGCGCCCGAGCTCCTTGCGGTAGGCGTAGACGTTGTGGCCCATGATGTTCGAGTCGGGCCGCGCGAAGTAGATGTACTCGAACACGCAGAAGTGCTCGTCGGCCCGCTGGGCGAACGGCCGCAGGCTGCGCAGCCGGCCGCGCCGGATCACGACCACCTCGCCGGGCTCGACGTCGCGCTCGAAGGTCGCGCCGATCAGGTCGAGCGCGCAGGTCTCGCTGGCCAGCACCCACGCCCCGTCGAGCCGGCCGAGCGACAGCGGCCGGAAGCCGCTGGGGTCGCGGGCGCCGATCAGCGCATCCTCGGTGAGCATCACGATGCTGTAGGCGCCCTTCACCCGCGAGATCGCGTCGAGGAAGCGGTCCTCGACGTGGCTCTCGCGCGAGCGCGCGAGCAGGTGCAGGATGACCTCGCTGTCGGAGGTGGAGCCGAAGATCGCCCCGCGGCCCTCGAGCTCGCTGCGGATCGCGCGGGCGTTGACCAGATTGCCGTTGTGGGCGATCGAGACCGGGCCGCCGTCGGTGTTGGCGCAGATCGGCTGGGCGTTGCGCAGCAGGCTCTCGCCGGCCGTCGAGTAGCGGACGTGGCCGATTGCGTGGCGGCCGTCGAGCCGCTCGAGGGTCTTCCGCCCGAAGATGTCCGCCACCAGCCCCATCGCGCGGTGCGCGAGGTGCTCGCGCCCGTTGCACGCCACGATCCCGCAGCTCTCCTGGCCCCGGTGCTGCATGGCGTAGAGGCCGAGGTAGGCGATGTGGGACGCCTCGGGGTGCCCGTGGATGCCGAAGACCGCGCACTCGTCGTGGAAGCGATCGCGCGCGTGGGCGCGGGCCAGCGAGGCCTCGCTGGCCGGGTCCAGGCCCAGGGCCGACGCCGGGGCCGGCTCGGGCGCACCCGGCGGCAAGGGAATGCGCAAGCGACGGATGCCAGCCGCCAGCGCATTCGTCTCGTTCGTCGCGCTGCGGGGGGCTGCGATCAAGCGGACGCCTCGAGGCTGGGATGTGTGACCGACCGGAATCGATCGAGGGCGGCAGTGTATACGACGCGATGGGGCCGGGCCATCGGAGCGACCCGGCCGAAGCGGCCAGGGAAGCCCCCGGGTGCGGATACCGGGCCCGGCACCCTTGCCCCGCGCGCCGGTCGGGGCTTCCATTGGGGCCGTCCCCCAGACCCCGAGAACCCCTTCCTCCGGAGCCCCGCCATGCCCCTCGACGACCAGCTGCTGCTCGAGCTCTGCAATCGCACGCTCGACCGGACCGACCTGCCCGAACTCGGCGAGAAGCACCCCGGCAAGGTGCGCGACAGCTACGTGAAGGACGGGCGGCGCACCATCGTGGTGTCCGACCGCGTGAGCGCCTTCGACGTGGTGATCGGAACGATCCCGCTGAAGGGTCAGGTGCTGAACCAGATGGCGGCCTACTGGTTCCACAAGCTCGCCGACGTGGCCCCGAACCACCTGATCGACGTGCCCGATCCGAGCGTCTCGATCGTCAAGGAGTGCGGCCTGCTGCCGGTGGAGTTCGTCTTCCGCGGCTACCTGACCGGGTCGACGAAGACCTCGATCTGGACCGCCTACGACAACGGCGCACGCGAGTACTGCGGACACCGCCTGCCCGACGGGCTGCGCCGTCACGAGCGCCTGCCCGAGCCCCTGCTCACCCCCACCACCAAGGCCGAGATGGGCGCCCACGACGAGCTGACCTCGCGCGAGGCCATCATCGCGAACGGCACCATGAGCGCCGAGCTCTACGACGAGGCCGAGCAGCTGACCCGGTCGCTCTTCGAGGCCGGCACGCACCTCGCCAAGGAGCGCGGCCTGATCCTGGTCGACACCAAGTACGAGCTCGGCCTCGACGAGAACGGCGGGCTCGTCGTGATCGACGAGATCCACACCCCCGACTCCTCGCGCTACTGGCACCTCGACAGCTACGACAGCGCGATGTCCCGCGGCGAAGACCCGAGCGCCATCGACAAGGAGTACGTGCGGCTCTGGCTCGGCGAGCAGGGCTACAAGGGCGACGGCCCGCCGCCGGCCCTGACCGATGCGGTGCGCTGCGAGGCGGCGCGACGCTACGTCGCCGTCTGCGAGCAGCTCACCGGCCGCAGCTTCGAGCCGAACACCGAAGAGCCGATCGGGCGCATCCGCTCGAACCTCGGGATCTGAGCCCGGGCCGCATGCAAGCTCCGCCGGGCGGGGCCTTCTCGCTCCCGCGCGTCCTCGTCGGCGTGGGGGCGCTCGCGCTCGCCGCCCGGCTGCTGTTCTTCTTGCAGCTCGGCGACACGCCCTTCGGCCGCACCGCGTTCCTCGACGCGAGCTACTACGACGCCTGGGCGCAGCGCATCGCAGCGGGCGACTGGCTGGGCGGCGAAGAGCCGTTCTTCGTCGAGCCGGGCTATCTCTACCTGCTCGCGGCGCTCCGCCGGCTGGGCGCCGACCTCACGCTGATCCGCCTCGTGCAGGCGTTCATCGGGGCAGGCACCGCGATCCTCACGGCGCTGCTCACCGTCCGCCTGTCGGGCAGCGTGGTGGGCGCTGCGATCGCGGGCACGGCCGTCGCGCTGTACGGACCACTCGTCCACTTCGAGGGCCAGCTGCTCAAGACCACCTTCGAGGTGTTCGCCGCGACCGCAGCCCTCGCGATCGCGATCGCCCCGCGCTGGCGTCCGCTCGCGCTCGGTGCCGCGTCGGGGGCGGCGCTCGTGCTGAAGAGCAACTTCGCGGTGATCGTGCCGCTGCTGCTCGCGTTCGGGGCGTGGCGCGTCCGCGAGGAGGGCCGGCGCGCGATGGCGGCCGCCGTCGCGTGGATGCTGGTGGGCACGGCGCCGTTCGTGGCGGCCACGATGCTGCGCAACGGCGTGGCCTCCGGCGAAGCGCTGGTGCTGCCCTGGAGCTCGGGCATCAACTTCTACATCGGCAACGGCCCGCACGCCGACGGCCTCGACCCGACCCTGCCCTTCGCCGAGGTCGGCCCCGCGGACGAGGGTCGCGCGGGCAAGGCCGAGGCCGAGCGACGCGCCGGCCGGCCGCTCGGCTACGCGGAGTCGTCGGACTTCTGGTGGGCGGAGACGTGGCGGTCGATCGGACGCGACCCGGCTCGGGCCGCCCGGCTGCTGCTCGACAAGACGCGCCTCGCGCTCTCCCAACGCGAGTTCACTGACAACGTGAGCTTCTACTTCGTACGTGACCGTACCCCCGTGCTTTTCCTGCTGTTTGGCGGGGCGTGGCTGGCGGTGCCGCTGGGCCTGGCGGGGCTCGCGGGAGCGGCCTTCAGACGCGATCCCGGGCGCTGGCTGGTGGGCGCGTACCTGCTGCTGCAGGTGGCGGGCATCGTCGCGTTCCACGTGATCGACCGCTACCGGCTCGCCCTGGTGCCGGCCGCAGTGGCGCTCGGCGTGACGGCCTTGGCGGACCGCTCGCGCGGCGGGGGCGCACCCCGGGCGCTGCTCGCGGGCGCGCTGGCGATCGGCCTCGCAGTCGCGGTCGTGCTGCCACCGCCGGTCGGCGCCGGGGGCCAGAACATGGCCGGCCATCACCGCATGCTGGCGATCGACGCGATGGAGCGCGGCGACTTCACGCTGGCGGTCACCGAACTCGAAAGTGCGGTCGAGCTGAACCCGCGCGTGCAGGCGTTCTGGCTGCGGCTGGCCGTGGCCCAGCGGCTCGCCGGCGACGTCCCAGGCGCCGAGCGCAGCGAGCTGCGCGGCCTCGCCCTCGACCCCGCGCGCGGCCCGCTGAGCCTGGGCCTGCTGCTTGCTCCATACGACGCCGAGCGCGCGGCGCGCTTCTGCCGGCGCGCCGCCGAGAGCGGCGACCGCGTGGGCGCTGCGCTCTACTGCTCGGGCGAGGCGCTCCACCGGGCGGGGCGAACCCGGGAGGCGGCGGCGGCGCTCACAGAGGCCGTCGCCTACGCGCCGCGCTTCTTCGACGCGTGGCTGCTGCTCGGCGACGTGCGCAGCGGACTCGGCGACCACGCCGGCGCCCGGCAGGCGTGGCAGGCCGCGGCCGCGCTCCGCCCGGACGACGCGGCTCTGCGCGAGCGGCTCGGCGAGGGCGAAGCCCCGATCACGCGCCCTGCAGCGAGTCCTCGTCGAGCGTCGTGATCTCCGCCTCGAGGATGAACTGATAGGCGAACATCGAGGGCCAGAGCCGCGCCAGCAAGTGATAACCGCGCGCGAGGCTGCGCACGAAGCGGCTGCGACCGGTCGACTGGAAGACCACCTCGAAGGGCAGCGCGGTGACGCGCTGGCGCACGACCCGGAAGCCGGCGCGCTCGACGGTGCGGCGGAACGTGGAGCCGGTGAAGAGATGCACGTGGGTCTCGTCGAGGACGCCGCGGGGGCCGTACTCGAAGCGCCCCACCAGGAGCGACAGCCGATAGAACCAGAGCGCGATGTTCGGCGTGGAGATGATCAGCCGGCCGTCCTGCTTGAGGTGCCGCCGGGCGCTGCGCAGCAGCTGGGTGCGGCCCTTCACGTGCTCGATCACGTCGGCGCAGACCACGTAGTCGAAGACGCGCCCCACCGGCAGCTCGAGGGGACGCTCGAGGTCCCGGCGGTGGTACTCGGCCAGCTCGTCGGCCAGGCGCTCGCCCAGCCCGAGGTCGACGCCGGTCACGCGCACGTCCTTCTCGCCCAGCGGCCGGGCCAGCAGCCCCTGGGAGCAACCCAGGTCGAGCACCTCGCTGCTCGGGCGGATTGCGTCGACGATCTGCATGTGCGAGCCCGTCGGCGAGAGCTTGAGGGTGTAGTGGACGTCGTGGTCGACGAGGTAGCGCCCGTCGCGCGTGGCGTGCGCCTGGTGGAGCCGCAGGCCCAGCGCCGCCGCGCAGGCCCGCAGGCGGTCCCCGAAGCCGTCGCGCCCGCTGCCGTCGCCGGGCCGGGCGTCGAGCAGCGGCAGCTCCTCGATGGAGACACCGAGACAGCGCAGCTGCAGGAGCATCTCGGTGTCGAGCACCGCGCCCTCGGCGTCGAGCTGGAACGGGATGCGGCGCAGTGCCTCCACGGGATACGCGCGCAGCGTCGTCGCCGGGTCGGCGATTCGGAGTCCCAGGATGCGATTCTGCGCGGCCGCCATCAGGCCGTGGCGCAGGCGCGCCGCGAGACTGCCCCGCCCGCGCCGCGTCACCCAGATCGCGCTGCGCGGCGCGGCCTCGATGGCGTCGAGGAGCTCGCCGAGCAGCTCCGGCGGGTGGGCGCCGCCGCCGTCCATCACGATCACATGGTCGAGCGGCCGGGACAGCGCGTACTCGAAGGCCGCCTTGCGGACCGCCCCCGGGCCGCAGGGACCCGGCGGCCGGTGGAGCCGCAGCGCCAGCCCGCGCCCAGGCGCGACGCTCTCGGGCAAAGGCAGCGGATGCGCGGGCGGCTGGTCGAGCATCACCACGATCTCGTCGATGCGGGCATCGACCTCGACCGGGATGCGGGCGATCCAGTCGGGCAGGGACGCGAGATCGGCCGTGCCGAAGAGGAACAGGCCCACCCGCGAACGCGTCGACCCGGTCGACGTGGACGACCCCGATCCTGCGTCGCGAAGAGCAGCGGTCGCCATCGAGGGGCGCCAGTATAAGCGACCGGCGCCCGAATCGGCCGTCGCGTATCATCGGCCGCCGTGGCTCGACGGCCGGAGGGCGTGACCAGGCGGATGCCCATGTGGGAACACCGCCGCGCCTGCGCGCGTCGCCAACGCGACCGCCTCGCCGCCGGTGCGCTGCCGCTGCGCGGCGCCCGGGTGTCGCTCGCGCTCGGCCTGGCCCTCGCGCTCGTCGCCTGCGGGAGCCCCCCTGCGCCGCCACCCGACGTCCTGCTCGTCACGATCGACACGTTGCGGGCCGACCACGTCGGCGCCTACGGGGCCGGGCCCGACGCGACGCCTTCCCTCGACCGGATCGCCGAGGCGGGCGTCGTCTTCGAGCGCGCCATCGCGGCGGCGAGCCGCACGGTGCCCGCCCACGCCTCGATCATGACGTCGCGACACACCCGCCGTCACAGCGTCGGCCACCGCAACGGCGAGACCACGCTGACCGGCCTGCCCACCCTGGCCGGACACTTCGCCGACGCGGGCTATCGCACCGGCGCGTTCGTGGGCAACATCCTGCTGACCCGCGGCACGGGTCTGATCGCGGGGTTCGAGACCTTCGACGACGAGCTCGAAACGCCCGAGCTGAACCGGCCCCACGTCGTCGAGCGGCTGGCCCGCGACACCACCGATCGCGCCCTCGCCTGGCTCGACGGCGCCGGCGACGACGCGCGGCCGCGCTTCCTGTGGGTCCACTACCAGGACCCGCACGGCCCCTACACGCCGCCCGACGAAGACCTCGCCGCCATCGCGGACGACGAGCCGGCAAGCGACCGCGAGCTGACGGTGGGCCGCAACAACCAAGCGCGCGGCGCGATTCCGCCCTACCAGGTGCTGCCGGGTCTGCGCCGTCCGAGCGAGTACCGGGCCCGCTACGCGGGCGAGATCCACTACGTGGATCGCGAGCTGGGACGACTCGTCGCCCAGGCCGAGCGGAGCGCCGGCGACCGGCGGCTGGTGGTGCTGGTCACCGCCGACCACGGAGAGAGCCTCGGCGAAGCGCACTTCCACTTCATGCACACCCACACCACCACGCCCGACGTGGCCCACGTCCCGCTCGTCCTGCGCGCTCCGGGGCTCGCTCCGCGGCATCTCGACGGCACGGTGGGGCACGTCGACGTGATGCCCACCCTGCTCGAGCTGGCGGGGCTGCCGGTTCCGGAAGACGCCGAGGGCATACCGCTGGGGCCGGTGGCGCGCGGCGAGGCGACGCTTCCGGAGCGCTTCGTGTACTGCGACATCGGCGCGCAGCTCAGCGCCTACGACGACTCGGGGTTCGTGCGCGCCGGCCGGCTCGCGGCGGCCTGGCGCAGGCCCGGCGAAGCGGCGCCGGAGATCGACCGCGCCACCGGCCAGCGGTACCTCTGGCGGTCGGGAGGCATGTGGCGCGCGACGGGTCCCCGCCACGAGCCTCTCCCGGAGGCGATCGTGCGCTACGCCGAGCGCGCGGACGCAATGACCCCCCTCGAGCGCCCGCCCCCCCAGCTCTCCGAGCAGCTTCGCGCGCTCGGCTACGCGGACGACTGAGCGGTGGTCGACCGCGGCCGCGCGCCCCGCCTGCTGGCCACGCTGGTCGTCGCGCTGCTCGTGGCGGCCGCCCTGGCCGTACTCGGGCACGTGTACGCGTTCGGGCAGAGCCGTTTCCTCAGCATCGACGAGTTCCAGTGGGGCCACGCCACCTGGCTCGTCTCCCAGGGGCAGGTGCCGTACCGCGACTTCTACGAGCACCACCTTCCGGTCGGCTACACGCTGCACGCTCCGCTGCTCGATCCGAGCGACGGGTTCGCGAGCAATACCCTGAGGCTGCGCGACGTCGCGTTCTTCTACATGCTCGCGGCGCTCGCGGGCCTGGGCTGGGCGAGCCTGCGCACGAACCGGAGCTGGCCCGAGGTCTGGCTGCAGGTGGCGATCGTGCCCTCGATCGGCTTCGGGCTGATGTCGGCCATCGACTACCGGGGCGACAACTGGGCGGCCTTCACGCTGCTGGCCTCGCTGGCCATCGTCGAGGCCGGCCACACGGCGCGATCGCCGGCGGTCGCGGCCGTCGCCGGTGCACTCTTCGCCCTGGCGGTCGGCATGACGCAGAAGGTCGTGCTGCTCGGCGGTGGAGCCGTCGCGCTGCTGCTCGTCGCGAGCGTGCTGGTGCGCTCAGCGCGCGGTCGGCAGCGGCTCGGCGCGCTGCGCATCGAGCGGCCGTGGGCGTTCGTCGCCGGAGCGGGGACGGTGACGCTGATCCTGCTCGGCCTCGGGCTCGCGCTCGGCCTGCTGGGCCCGGCCTGGGAGATCAACGTGCTGCACGCGCTGCAGCACGAAAGCCTCTATCCGGGCTTCGGATCCGGGCAGTTCTTCCGGCCCTACTGGACGGAGACCGCGCTGTCGACGACGGCGATCGTGCTGGCGGCCGGCGCCTACGTGGCGGGCGGCCCGAAGAGCTTCTGGGCGCTTCCGCTGCTCGCCTCGCTCGGCGGCGTGGCGCTGGTGCGCGCGCCCTTTCCGTACAACTTCGTGCTGGTGTCGTGGCTGGTCGGCGTCTGCGCGGTGCGCGGGTACTGCCGCGGGGTGCGCGGCATCGAGCGCCGCGTGGCACCCGGCTCCCGCATCCGGACCTGGCTGCCGCTCGCGTACCTGCTGCCGCTGCTGGTCGTCCCGCAGCAGCTCGGCTTCGTGTCGGGCACGAGCACCCTCGACGACCAGCTGCGGCTGCTCGAGCAGGTCGAGCGCTACAGCGAGCCGAACGACGTGGTGATCGACAGCGCGGGCAGCGCCCTCTTCCGCCCGAACCGCGGCTACCACTGGTACCACGGCCGGGCCCACGTGAAGATGTTCGCCGACTGGTTCGATGGACGGCTCGTCGAGGCCATGCGCGCGAGCCGTGCACCGCTGTGGATCCGCACGGTGCGCTTCGATCTGCTCCCCGAGCACGCGGCCCGCTACCTGCTGACCCACTACGTGCCGCTGCACGGCGACCTGCACGTGCTCGGCTTCGCGACCCGGGCGACGGGACCGGACGAGCACCGCAAGGGCCGAATCGACGTGGTGCGAGGCGGGCGCTACTACGTGTCGGCCCTCGACGAACGGGGTGAACCCGGATCCGGGGCCCCGGCGCCCGTGCTGCTCCTCGACGGCGAGCGCGTGCAGAGCGCGACGCTCGACCTGACGCCGGGCCTCCACGCGCTCGAGGTCCCACCGGGCACGCCGGCGCTGCGCATCTCGTATCTTCCGCCCGAGGCGTTCGGTCCGCCCGGCCAGCCGCGCCCCCACACGCCGCTCTTCGAGTACCGGCGCTCGCGCCGACCGCCGGGGGGAGCCTCCTCGTGAGCGACGCCACGACGGCCACCGGAACCGGCGCCGACTCGACCTGGGCCCACGTCCTGCTGATCGGCGCCGTCAGCCTGACCTTCGAGCTCGCCTTCGTGGGGACCAACCTCAACCTGCTCGACGAGGGCTGGCCCCTCTACGCGGCCATGCAGCTGCACGCGGGCGGGACGCTCTACCAGGACGTGTTCTTCGTGTTCCCGCCCGGCCACCTGCTGATGGCCTGGATCGCCTACGGGATCGATCCACCGGGCGTGTTCGTCGCGCGCCTCCTGTACGCGGCCTTCGATCTGGGCGTCGTGGTGGCGCTCTACTTCCTGGGGCGCCGCGTCATGCCCGCGCGCTACGCGGTATTCGGGGCCCTGCTGCTCGCGGTCGCCGCCGAGAGCGCCCACCACAAGCACCTGCTCTTCGGCTACCGCTACCTGGTGATCAGCGTGCTGGCGCTGATCGCCTTCGCGCGACACGTCGAGCGGCGCGATCCCCGCATGCTGGTGGCCGCCGGCGCGCTCACCGGCATCGCGCTCGCCTTCCGGCTGACGCCGGCCTTTGCGACGGCCTGCGGGATCGGGGTGGGCCTGCTCCTGTCGGGCCGCTCGCCCCGGGCCTGGCTCGAGGACGGCGCGCTCTACGGCCTGGGCCTCGCGCTCGGCGTCGCGCCGGTGCTCGCGTGGATGCTCACCCAGGCCGCGCCGGACGTGCTCTGGCGCGAGGTCGTCGTGCGACCGGTCGCGATGACCGACCTGCAGAGCCTGCCGGTGCCGGCCTGGCTCTGGCTGCCCGAGCAGTGGACGCGGCGCTACCTCCACGAGTGGTTCGTGGCCGTGCAGTTCCGCGCCTGGACGCTCCTGTACATCGGCTACGCGTTCGCCCTGGCCGCCGCCTGGCTGCGCGACCGGCGCCGGCACGTCGCGTTCGCCGATCCCCTGCTCGCAACGATCGTGGTCTGGGGCGGCGTCTACTTCACGCGCTCCTTCGGCCGCTCGGACGCGCCCCACCTCTACTCGGCGCTGCCGCCGATCTGCCTGCTGGTCGCCCACGCGGCGTGGTCGGCGGTGCGATCCGCGCGCGCCCGGGGAATGCGCGTCGAGCGCGGGGTGCTGTGGACGGTCGCGGGCGTCGTAACCGGGCTGTGGATCCTGCTGATGGGCAGCGACCGCATCTTCTGGCCCGGGCATCTCGGCCGCGAGCCGCTTCCGAGCCTCGGCGGACGCATCGGCGTCAAGCCCGATACGGGCCTGCTGCGCGTCGACGAGCAGATCCGCACGATCGCGCAGCTGACGGGACCGGACGACGTGGTGCTCGACCTGTCGGCCTCGTCGCTCTTCCACGTGCTCAGCGGGCGACGCGGGCCGGGCCATGCCGACGTCGTCATGCCCGGGACGTTCCTCGACGAGGCCGAGGAGCGGCGCTTCGTGGCCCGCCTCGAGGCGCGGCCCCCGACGGTCGTCATCTACCCGGGCTGGCTCTTCGACGAGCGCAAGGACCGCGCCGTCCAGGCCAGCGCACCGATCCTGTGGCAGTGGGTCAAGGCGCGCTACGACCGCATCGGACCCTACGAGCGCTTCGTCCTGATGGTTCCCAAGCAGCAAGCCGGCGCGGTCAGGCGCGCGCTCGGGAGGGCGCGATGAGCGAGCGTCCGGCCGCCGACACGATCCCGCCCGGCCGGGCCGATCGCACGCTGACCGTGGCCGCCTGGCTCGCGTGTACGCTCGTGGCGCCCTTCGCGTTCCGCGCCGTCCTGCTGATCGACGCCGGCGCCCTGCAGCCCGGGCTCGACGGACGCGGCTTCGCCTCCGACACCGCAGCCGCGCTGGGGGTGGCGGCGGCCGCGATGGCGCTCTCTCGGCTCCGCCGCCGGGCGGCGTTCGTGCTGGTCGGCGTGTGGTTCGCGCTGTGCGCCGGCAACGCCGAGCACGTGCTCGTCAACGGCGCGAACGTCGGCGCCGCGCACGCCGGCTTCCTCACCGATGCGACCTTCGTCTTCGGCTCGGCGCTGCGCCCGACGCTGCCCCTGCCGCTCGCGCTGACCGCCGGCGTGACCGGCCTGCTGGCCTGGCGTGCGACGCGCGGGGTGGCCGCGGTTCGCCCGATCCTGCTCACGGCCGCAGCCGGCGTGCTGCTCGGCGGGGCGCTGCTCGCGTGGCCGATCGATCTCGCCACGGCCGAGTGGCGTCAGGCGGGGCCCCTCGAGGCGAACCTGCGCCCGAGCCGACCTGCACCGGCGCTCGCGATCGACGCGCGCGCGCCGCTGCCCGCCCCACTCGAACGCAGAGAGCCCGCGGACCTCTCGGGCGTGCCGGTGGTGCGGTTTCCGAGCCAGCGCCCGAACGTCCTGCTCGTCATGCTCGAGGGCATCTCGGGCGCGCACATCGAGGCGATCGCCACCGCGAACGGAGCAACCGCGAGCCCCGCCCTGCCCCGCCTCGACGAACTCGCGAGCCGCCACCTCCACTACACCAGCCTGGTCGCCCAGCAGCGCCAGACGAACCGCGGCGAGTACGCGGTGCTCTGCGGCGACTGGCCGAAGCTGCGCAGCGAGGTGCCGCGGATGTCCGAGATGGCGGCAGCGCCCGGTCCGCGCTGCCTCCCCGAGGCGCTCGGCGACCTCGGCTACGAGACCCTCTACCTGCAGGCCGCGCCGCTCGGATTCATGATGAAGGACCAGTTCATGGCGCGCATCGGCTTCGACAGAGTGCTCGGCAACGCGTGGTTCAAGGCGGCGCGCTCGCGCACGAACTGGGGCGTCGACGACGCCACGCTCTTCGACGGAGCCATGAGAGAGATCCAGCGCCTCGACGCGCTCGGGCGGCCCTGGATGGTCACGCTGCTCACGGTCGGCACCCACCATCCGTACAACGTGCCGGACGACTACGAGGGGCCGAGCGGCACGCGCGGGTTCGACCGCGCCGCCCACTACGCCGACCGCGCGCTCGGCGACTTCGTCGACGCCCTCGGCGAACACGGCCTGCTCGACCGCACCCTCGTGCTGATCACCACCGACGAGTCGCGGGGTCTGCCGGACGGGGCGGCGGTTGCCCCCCTCGAACTGTTGCTGAGCCGCAGCTGGAGCTTCCTGATCGTGATGGCGCCCGGCGTGGAAGCCGGGCGTGTCGACGCGCCGTTCCTGCAGAGCGACCTGGCGCTGTCGGTGCTCGACTACGTGTCGAGCGGAGCCGACGACGGCGCCGTGGACGAGCGGGCCGCGGGCGGGCGCAGCGTGTTCCGCCGCTACGCCGACGGCAGGCGGATCGCGTTCGGCAACACCTACCAGCAGCGGATCGTGGCCGTCGACCCGTCGGGAGCCATCGACGTCTGCCGCGAGAACCTGTCGGTGTGCACGCGCTTCTCGGGCGCCGCGGGCCGGCCGTTCCAGGCGGGCACGTCGCCCTTGCGCGATCTGGAGCGCGAGGAGCGCGAGGAGCTGGCGTCCTGGCTGTTCGCCCGGGCCGAGGCGCCAGACGTTTCGGGCTCGGCGCGCGAGACCCCGCTGATCGGAGACGCGGACGTGCCCGTGCTGACGGGGCCGGCGCGCTTCCAGCTGGTGTTCGGCGGACAGGGCCTCGAGGCGCCCGCCGGCGCCCGCGTCAGCGTGACGCTCGACGTCACGCTCCACGGCGAGCGGGGCCACGCCACGGTGCGCACGAACCTGATCGCCGGCGACGAGGCCCGCCCGCTGTTCGTCGAAGAGGCGCGCCTCGAGCCGGGTGACCGGCTGGTGGTCGACTACTCGGTCGAGGCCGGATCGGCGCTCCACGACCTCGAGTCGCGCTTCGTCGTCATCGATCGCTCGGGCGAAGGCTTGCACCTGTCGTTCGAGCGGGCACGTGTGGGGATCGAGGCCGGCGGCCCGGCGTCCGGCGGAGCACACCGGGTGAACGGTGGATCGAGGATTGTGCCTGGCACGGGTCCTGCTTGAGCTCGGTTCATGGCAAGAAATCGATCGGGACGCACACGCTTCTTCTG
>CAZETS010000075.1:0-23189 GCA_964515335.1 uncultured Spirochaetaceae bacterium | reverse complement strand
TCGCCTTCGACGAGGTCGTCTCGTGCTGGATGGTCCGGTCCGGGAGCTGCCGCAGCGCCCTCGGGTAGCTCTGGTGTTCGTCCGAGAGGATCGTCGCCGAGGCCCCGGGTGGCACGATGAAGGTCTGTGAACTGAAGCACCGGCCGCAATGTTGACACTGGTACCGCTGGACCTTGTGGGGGTGGTGGGTCCGCGAGAAGAAGCCCTTCTTGCGAAAGCGCCAAGTTCTCGGGTTGGCTCGGGAATCACAGTCCGGGTTGGAGCAGAAGGGAGGTGTGCGTCCCGATCGATTTCTTGCCATGAACCGAGATCAAGCAGAAATCATGCCAGGCACAATCCTCGATCCACCGTTGATCCACCATTCAGGGCATCCAAGCCCCGCCGCTCACGCTGATCAGCTGGCCGGTGATGTAGCTCGACACCTCCGAGGCGAGGAAGAGCGCCAGGTACGCGATGTCCTCGGGCCGGCCGAGCCTCGGGATCGGCAGGCCGCTCATGTTGTGCAGCGTGCCGTCCTCGAGGGCGCGCTGCATGTCGTCGGGCCGGCCCATCTGCTCGAAGCCGAAGCGGTTCCAGAAGCTCCCGGGCCCGACCTGGTCGGCCTCCTCGGGCACGATCCAGCCGGGACAGATGTTGTTGACGCGAACGCCGCGCTTCGCCCACTCCCAGGCCAGTGCCTTGCTGAACGAGTTGACGAAGCCCTTCATGCCGCCGTAGTGGACGACGCCGGCCGCCGCCTCGCCGAGCAGCGACGAGTTCGACGAGATGTTGACGATCGAGCCCGTTCCCCGCTCCAGCATGTCGCTCGACACGGCCTGGCAGCAGTTCACGACGCCGTCGATGTTCAGCGCGACCTCCCAGCGGCGCGCATCTTCGTCGATCTCCTCGAAGGCCGCCGGATGCGCGACGCCACCGGCGTTGTTGACCAGCACATCGACGGGGCCCAGCTGCTCGCGGCAGGCGTCGACCATCGCGTCGACGGACCCGCGGCTCGTCACGTCGGTGCCGATGGGCAGCACCGAGCCGGAGAGCCCCTGCCGCTCGGCCTCCTCGGCGAGCTTCCTGCCCGTCGCCACGTCCCGGGAAGCGCTCACGACCTTCATGCCTTCACGCGCGAACTCGAGAACCAGCCCGCGCCCGATGCCGCCGCTGCCTCCCGTGACGACCGCGACCCTACCCGCCAGCCCCAGATCCATGCTCGCTCGGCCCCCTTCCCTTGCCGGCCCTTCAGGCCTCGTTCGGAACGTCGTACGCCTGCTGGTAGCGGCGGAAGAAGCGCCGCTCCGCAAGCTCTTCCTCGCCCACCGAGTAGCGGTGCGCGCCGAACCGGCCGCGCGGCTTGCCAGCGAGGTAGGTCTCCATGCGCGCCCGCGCCTCGGCGGTGAGCGTCCAGTCGAAGTGCCGGTAGATCCGCTCGACACAATCCAGCGGATCGTCCATCAGGTCCTGGTAGCGGGAGTCGCAGATGCTCGCCTCGGGTACGACGCCGCTCGCCCGCTGCTCCATCACGTGCTCGAGCCGGTGCGCGGTCGCCTCACCCATCATGATGTCGTCGAAGGCGCCGCTGTCGAACGGCTGATCGCTTCGCATCGCGTACAGACAGCCGATCAGGCTCGTCGTCGACGCCATGCACTTGATGGGATCGCGGTGGGTCTGGATGATGCGCGCGTCGGGATAGGTCTCGAGCAGGATGTCGAGGTGGTTCTGGTGGGCCGGCGCCTTGAGGAGCCAGTGGTCGCGCCGGTGCTTCCACTGCAGGACCTGCAGGATCGTGCGGTGATACGCGTAGGCGGGCCGCATGTCCGCCGTCGCATACCAGCCCGCGTAGCCGGGCGCCTGGTGGAGCGAGGCGATGTGATCGCTCCTGAAGCTGTTGGCCATGATCAGCCCGCACTCGGCGGGAATGCGGCCGCCCATCTCGTGCATGGTGGCGAACTCGGGAATCACGCGGGTCCACTGGGTGACCAGCGCGTCGGCCCGCTCGATACGCGGGTCACTGTCGTAGCCCTCGGCGGTGGGCGGCGGACACGGGAACAGCGCCTCCCAGGTCTCGGGTACCCGGCTCTGGGGATCCTGCGCGAGCACCTCGAAGAGGATCGACGTACCCGACCGGGGCAGCCCGACGATGAAGGTGGGGCGCACGATCGGCTGGTCGAGGATTTCGGGGTGCCGCGAGATCAGGTCGGTGATGCGCAGCCGGTTCTCGAGCCAGATGGAGAGGTCGCTGCGCGTCATCAACCGGCCCATCAAGGTCAGCTCGGCCGCCCCGTCGAGGTCAGCGCAGAGCACCGAGAAAGGCTCGCGCCAGTCGTCGTCGCCGAAGTCGCAGAGACCCGTGCGGCGGCACGCCGACTCGACGAGCGAGGCCTCGTCGAGCGGCACGGTGGCGGCGAGGTCGAAGTGCTCGCCCTCGCGATTGATCGCAGCCAGCCACTCGGGGCGCGGCGGGGCCTGCCAGGCGGTCCGCCGATCGACCGGCGTCGGCTCGGGGTCGTTGCTCACGGGATCATCGGCTCCACGCTGGCGCCGGACGAAGCCCGGCGACGGGACCACGACTCCGGCGGGGCTTGTCAATCGCGCTCATCGATCCTAAGAAACTATCCCAATCCCCCTTGGTCGTGACACACGCGGCTTCGGCACCACCGATCGCAGGAGCTGGCTTCCCCATGTACGGTGACGGACCCGACGACGCGGCGCTACGCGCCGGCTGGCACGACTTCTGCGACGAGCTCCGGCGAGCGGGAGACCTCGTCTTTCGCGACACCGCGCCCCGCAATCCCGTCTCGCGCGCGACGGGCCTGCGCCAGCTCGCCCGCAACGTATCGCTGGCGCTGCAGTTCGAGCTGGAGAATCGCGATCCGCAGTTCCCCGAGCTGCTCCACTACTTCGACCCGCTGCGCAAGCAGGGCGGTGACAACACCGACGCGCTCTATGTCGGCGCACCGATCAACGGCACCGACACCTACCGGATCGTCGGCCATCGGGGCACGGCAGCGTACTTCGCCGTCACCGTCCTCGAGGATGGCGATACGCCCTGGGGCGGACGCGTGGTCGGGACGCTGATCGGCGACCAGGTCGCCGTCGACGACGAGGGCCGCTTCGAGCTCGTCGTCAGCCCCGACGAGCACCCGGGCAACTGGATCCGCTCGACACCGGGCACCTACCGGATCACTTTCCGCCAGTTCTTCGCCGACTGGGAGAACGAACAGCCGATGGTGGCGCGCATCGACCGCGAGGGCGGCGGCGGGGCGCCGGCTCCGCTCACCGCCGAGCGGCTGGGCGAGGGGCTTCGTGGCGCGGCGCGCTGGATCGGCCGGTCGGTGGGCTACTGGGCCGACATGCTCGACAAGTGGCAGGCCCGGCCGAACGAGTTCGTCTCGTACGGCGAGCTCGAGTCGAACGCGATCGATTTCACACCGGGCGGAGCGCCTCTGATCGCCTACTGGAAGGTTCCGGCCGACGAGGCACTGCTGATCCGCGTCACGCCGCCCCGGGCCGACTACTGGGCGGTCGAGTTCGGCAGCTACTGGTGGGAGACGATGGACTACCGCTACCGGCTGTGCAGCCTGAACCACCACCACGCGACCCTCGAGGAGGACGGCTCGCTGCTGGTGGTCGTCGCCCACGACGACCCGGGGCTGCCCAATTGGCTCGACCCCAGCGGCCACGACGAGGGCTACGTGACCTTTCGTTGGATCGGCGCCGACAGCTACCCGCGCCCGGTCGCCGAGCAGATCCGGGCGAGCGAGCTCGATCGTCGGCTACCGGCCGGCACGCGGCGCATCACGCCGGAAGAGCGCGCCGAGCAGCTGCGTGGCCGGCGCCTCGGCGTGATCCGGCGCTTCGGGAGCTAGCCGGCTACCAGTCGGCGAGGTCGGCCTGTCGCTCGCGGTGCTCGGACGGCGCGCCGAGGAAGGCGCGGTCGAACATCGCCCGCTTGAACCAGATCTGGACGTCGCACTCCCAGGTGAAACCGATACCGCCGTGGGCCTCGACGGCGTTGCGGGCAACGTCCATGAAGCGGTCGGTCACGTGGGCCTTGGCGATCGCGGCGACCCGCTCGGCCTCGTCGGCGATGTGGTCCTGCGCGTAGGCGGCGTACCAGTAGAGGCCGCGGCTCGGCTCGATGTCGAGGGCCATGTTGGCGAGCTGGTGCTTCAGGGCCTGGAAGTGCCCGATCGTCACGCCGAACTGCTCGCGGGTCTTCGCGTAGTCGACGCACATTTCGAGCAGGCGCTGCGAGCCGCCGAACGCGTCGGCGGCCAACAGCACGCAGCCGACGTCGCGCACCCGCCGGGCCGCCGCGTCAGTCTCGGCGAGCAGCTGGCACGGGGTGCCTTCGAAGCTCACGTGCCGCATCCGCCGCGAGAGGTCCGCCCCGTCGACCGGCTCGTCGGCGATTCCCGCGGCGCCCCTCTCGACCACCCCGAGCCGCCCGCCCGCGAGGCCCACCACGACCAGACCCGCCCGTTCCGCGTACGGTACGAACTCCTTGCGGCCGCTGATCGTGTCGGCTGCGGCGATCTGCCAGGCGTCGGGCAGCCACGCACCGCCGGGATCGGCGAGCGCCACGCTGCCGATCACGTCGCCGGTGGCGAGGCCGGGGAGCCAGCGCCTCTTCTGCTCGTCGCTGCCGCCGGCCACGATCGCCGTGATGGCGAGCGCGTGTCCGAGAAAGGGGCCCGGTGCGGCGTGGTAGCCGAGCGACTCCGCGGCCACGGCGAGCTCGAGCACGCCCAGGCCCGCGCCACCGTGCTCCTCCGGCACGTGCAGACCCGCGATGCCCAGCTCGGCGAGCCCCTTCCAGAGCGTCTCGTCGAAGCCGCTCTCGCCGTCGAAGATCTCGCGCAAGTGGGTGACCGGGCACTCGTTGGCGAGCAGCTGGCCCACGGTCTCCTGCAGCATGAGCTGCTCTTCGGTGAGGTCGAAATTCACTTGCCCGAGCTCCTGTTCGCGGCCTCGTCGCGCGGCAGGCCGAGACCGCGCTCGGCAATCACGTTGCGCTGGATGTTCGCCGTGCCCCCCGCGACCGCGATGCCGAGCGAGTACATGTACTGCCCGATCCAGCCCTGTGCGCCGGAGGGACGGATACCCAGGTTCGCTCCGCCGGCCGAGAGCAGCCCCTCCTCGCCGATCAGGTCCATGGCGAGCTTCGCGGTCTTGTGTCCGATCTCGGTGGAGAACAGCTTCATCATCATGTTGATGAGGCCCGCCTCCTCGCCCTTGGCGTCCTTGGTGAGCTGGCGGTAGCCCGAGTACTGATGGGCCCGGACGTAGCCCTCGAGCTCGGCCAGGCGGTGGCGGATAGCCGGATTCTCGATCGCCGGCCGGCCGTCGATCTCGGTCTGCTTCGCGAGCCCGACCAGCCCCGACAGCGCGGCGCGCGTCTGCTGCGCCGCGCCGATCGAGTTGCGCTCGTGCTTGAGGGTGGTGCGCGAAACCAGCCAGCCCTCGCCGCGCCGGCCCACGATCCAGTCCTCGGGCGTGCGCACGTCGTTCAGGAACACCTCGTTGAAGTCGGCGCTGCCGGTCATCATGCGCAGCGGGCGAACGTCGATGCCGGGCTGCTTCATGTCGATCAGCAGATACGAGATGCCTGCGTGCTTGGGCGCGTCGGGCTCGGTGCGGACGAGGCAGAACATGTAGTCGGACACGTGCGCGCCACTGGTCCAGATCTTCTGGCCGTTGATCACCCACTCGCCGTCCACGACCTCGCCGCGGGTCTTCAGGCTGGCGAGATCGCTGCCCGAGCCGGGCTCGCTGTAGCCCTGGCACCAGGTGATCTCACCGGTGATCGTCGGCTTGACGAACTTTTCCTTCTGCCACTCGGTGCCGCGCTCGAGCAGGGTCGGGACGAGCATCATGGTGCCGATTCCCCGGGCCTCGAGGGGCGCCCACTTGCGGCCGAACTCCTCGCGAATCACCTGGGCCCGCAGCACGTCGGGCTCCTGCTCGGAGCCGCCGTACTGCCTGGGGATGTTCCGGTAGAGGTAGCCCTGCTCGATCGCGCGCTCGCGGAACACTGCCGCGGCCTTCTCGAAGGGCAGGTCCTTCTCGTCGCCCGAGAGCGGCCAGTTGGCCTCGAGGAAGGCCTGCACCTCCTCGCGAAAGCCCTCCATCTCGGTGCTGTAGCTGAGATCCATGAATGCTCCTCGCGCCGCCTCGACCTGCGCGTCGATCGCGCAGTCTAGGAGCCGCCCTCGCCTCGGGCCACGCGAAGACGGAGCGGCCCCGCGGGAGTCCGACACGACCGGCGGCGCGTGGCAGCTGCAACGGCCGCGACTGCTTGCCTCGATTCAGACACGCGGCCGGACGTCCGAGGAGATCCGGGAGCCCGCGCGCTCGCCCGAGGCCCCCGATGAAAACGCTGCTGGATAGACCGCCCGTCGAACTCGCCGCGGCCCTCGTCGCCGAGGGGACGAACCGCGCCTGGCTCAGCGTCGAAGGCCGCGGCCGGGATGCCCGGGTGCGGGCGAGTTCGCCGCTGCTCGACGCGCTGGCCGGGCGCCTCCCCGAGGCGACCCCCGCCCTCGACGGGCACACGGCGGTCTTCCTCGAGGCCTGCCCCGGCGGCGGCGCCCTGTTCGGCGCCTTCGTCCACCGCGTGCGCCGCGGGCAGGCGCAGGGCGGTCTTCGGCACCGGCCCTACGAAACCCTGGCCGACTTCTTCCACGACGGCCTGCGGCTGTCGCGCGGCATGAGCCGCAAATCGGCGCTGGCCGGCCTGTGGTGGGGCGGCGGCAAGGGGATCATCGCCCGCTCGCCGGACGGCGAGTCGTGGCGCGATCCGGACGAGCGGCGCCGGCTGTACCGACGCTACGGCCACTTCGTGAGCTCACTGCGCGGCTGCTACGTGACCGCGGTCGACGCGGGCACGACGCCGGCCGACATGCAGCACGTCCACACCGGAACCCGCTTCGCGACCTGCGTGGCGCCCGAGATCGGCGGCAGCGGGAATCCGTCGCAGATGACCGCCGCCGGCGTCGTCTGCGCCATCGAGGCCGCCCTCGACCACTCCGGCCGGGGCGGCGTCGCGGGCAAGCACTTCGCGATGCAGGGCGGCGGCAACGTCGGCGCCTGCATGATCGGACTGCTCGTCGACCGGGGCGCCGAGCAGGTGATCGTCTCCGAGATCGACCCCGGGCAGTGCGAGCTGCTCGCCGACCGCTTCGCCCACGCGCCGGTCGAGGTGCGCGAGGCGAAGCCCGACGACCCGGCGATCCTGCGCGAGCCCTGCGACGTGCTGGTGCCGAACGGGCTCGGCGGCGTGCTCGACGACAAGACCATCCCGGGCATCCGCGCCGCAATCGTCTGCGGCGCCGCCAACGACCAGCTCGCCGACGACGTGCGGCACGCCCGCGCGCTGCACGAGCACGGGGTGCTGTGGGTGCCCGACTACCTCGCCAACCGCATGGGCATCGTGAGCTGCGCGAACGAGCACGCCGGCAGCCTGCGCGACGACCCGGAGGTGCTGCGCCATTTCGATCCGGGCTGGGAGGGCTCGATCGACGCGACGACGCGACGCGTGCTGGTCGCCGCCGAGCGCCAGCGGATCACCCCGCTCGAGGCGACCCACGGCGTTGCGGAGGCAGCGATCGAAGCGCCCCACCCGCTGTGGGGCGACCGCGCCGAGCGCATCGTCCGCTCGTTGATCGACGAGCGTTGGGAGCCGGAAACGAGGGCAGACTGACGTCAGGACCGTGCCGGCTCGACCACCTCGCGCAGCGTGCAGGCCGCGAGGTCGGCGTGCCCGGCCGGACCCGGATGCTGCTCGGCGAAGTCCGCGGTCGGCCAGGCGTCCCCGCTCGCGCGCTCGCGCAGACAGTCCTCCAGCACCACGAACCGCCAGGCGCCCGCGCGCGCCCCCGCTTCCAGCACGCGACGCATCAACGGCCGCAGCCAGCGCGTCGACGCCTCATCGGCGTAGTTCGGGATCTCGGCGAAGACGAGCTCGGCGCCCGCGCGGCGTGTGTCCCCCGCGATGCGCGAAGCGATGCGGCCGAGCACGGCCTCGTACCAGTCGAGGTTTGCGCCGGGGAACGCATAGCGACGTTGCCGCCACCGCTCGGCCACCAGCCACGCCCCGTACCGGAAGCCCGACACGGCGCCGGCCTGCCGGGCGTAGTAGGCGCCGATGTCCTCGGGCGGCCGTGTCATCAGACCAGGCCCCTTCACATCGAGCATGGGCTTCGGCATGCGGATGAAGTGCGTGCGACCGATGCGCCGGAGGTCGTGGGGGATGTAGGCCACCACGACCAGGTCTGGCGCAAAGGCCTCGATCTCGCGGGGCAACCGCAGCGCCATCTGGTCGATCCCGTAACCGCTCGCCGCAGCGTTGACGACGCGCACGGCGTCGGCCGCGAGGGCGTTGCCGACGCGCGTCACGTAGTCGTCCTCGCCGCGGGTCGCGAGCTCGCCGTACGTCACCGAGTCGCCGAGGAAGAGCACGGTGCTCGTCTCGTCGGTGGCGTCCCCGGAGACCAGCACGCCCTGCACCCAGCCGACCTCGGGATCGACCGGGACCGCCGGATGCCTGCCGTCGTGCCGCAGCGCCTCGGCGAGCTTCTCCTCGAAGTAGCTCAGATCGCCGTACTCGCCGATGCCGCCGAGGCGCGCGACCGCCTGCACACCGATCTCGAGCAGCATGTAGGCGACCGCGAGGCTGAGCAGTGCGGCGATGGAGACGAACGCGGCGCGGCGAGAGCCCGGGCTCACATCCCCTCGAAGGCCGCCGCGAGCAGCTGTGCCTGCTCGGCGCGATGGATGCGCATCGACCCGGTGGCCGGACTCGAGGCGGGCGCACGGCCCGCGTAGCGAAGCTCGGCGGAGCCCGCGAGAATCGCCTCGAGCCGATCGCGCACGAACGTCCAGGCGCCCATGTTGTACGGCTCCTCCTGCACCCAGAAGACCTTCTCGACGTTCGGGTAGCGGGCGAACAGCGCCTCGAGCTCCGTGCGCGGCCACGGATAGAGCTCTTCGACGCGCACCACGGCCGCGCGGGCGGCCGCGTCACCGAGCGTCTCGTTGCGCTCGTCGAGCAGTTCGTAGTGGACCTTTCCGAAGGAGAGCAGCACGCGCTCGACCTTGTCCCGGTCGGCGGCGGCGACGTGGTCGTCGATGACCGGCTGGAAGCCGCCCTGCGAGAGATCCTCGACCCGCGACGTCGCGAAGGGCGCGCGCAGGAGGCTCTTCGGCGTGAAGATCACCATCGGAGCGCGATAGCGGCGGCACATCTGCCGGCGCAGCACGTGGAAGTACTGCGCGGGCGTCGTGCAGTTGACGACCTGCAGCGAATCCTCGGCGCAACACTGCAGGAAGCGCTCGATGCGCGCGCTCGAGTGCTCGGGCCCCTGCCCCTCGTAGCCGTGGGGCAGCAGCATCACGAGACCGCTCATGCGCCCCCACTTCACGTGGGCCGAAGAGATGAACTGGTCGATGATCACCTGCGCGCCGTTCACGAAGTCGCCGAACTGCGCCTCCCAGAGCGTGAGCGTGCTCGGATCCGCGAGGCTGTAGCCGTACTCGAAGCCCAGCACCGCCGCCTCGGACAGCAGGCTGTCGAAGACTTCGAAGCGCCCCTGGGTGCCAGAGAGGTGGGCGAGCGGCGCGTACTCCTCACCGCTCTCCTGATCGGTGAAGACCGCGTGCCGATGGCTGAAGGTGCCCCGCGAGCAGTCCTGCCCCGAGAGCCGCACCGAGCGTCCCTCCAGCAGCAGGCTGCCGAAGGCCAGCGCCTCGCCCATCGCCCAGTCGATCGGCGTGCCCTCGGCGATGGTCTTGCGCCGTCGCTCGACCAGGCCCGCGAGCTTGGCGTGCAGGCGGAAGTACGAGGGCAGCGCGCCGAGCCCCTCGGCGATCTGCGCAAGCCGTTCGACCGGCACCGCCGTCTCGAGCAGCTCGTCGGGACGCGTGCGCGACAAGCCCTTCCAGGGCCCGCGCGGCTCGTAGGGCTCGTCGGGGCCTGGCGGGCGGGCCTGGCTCTCCTCGTGGGCGGCCCGCAGCCGCGCGTCGATGCCCGCGCCGATCTCCGCGACGTCGCTCTCCGCGACGATCCCCCGCTCGACCAGCGAGTCGGCATAGATTTCCCGTGCCGACGGCCGGCGGCGGATCTTCGCGTACAGCCGCGGCTGGGTGAAGGCCGGCTCGTCGCCCTCGTTGTGACCGTGGCGGCGGTAGCAGACGAGATCGATCACCACGTCGTCGCCGAAGCGCTGGCGGTACGCCAGGGCCAGGCGGATGCAGTGCACTGCCGCCTCGGGATCCTCGGCGTTCACGTGGAAGATCGGCACCTGGATCATCTTCGCGACGTCGCTGCAGTAGAGCGTCGAGCGCGCCTCGGCGGGCGTCGTCGTGAAACCGATCTGGTTGTTGATGATGATGTGCAGCGTGCCGCCGGTCGAGTAGCCGCGCAGCTGCGAGAGGTTGAGCGTCTCGGCCACGATGCCCTGGCCCGCAAAGGCCGCGTCGCCGTGCAGCAGCACCGGCAGGATCGTCTCGCCCTCGGCGTCGCCGGTGCGCACCTGCTTGGCCTTGGCACGGCCGACCACCACCGGATTGACGGCCTCGAGGTGCGACGGGTTCGAGGTCAGGCTGAGATGGATGCGCTCTCCGGTCTCGACGAAGCGGTCGCTCGAGTAGCCCTTGTGGTACTTGACGTCACCCGATCCGAACGGCGAGTTGATGAGCGGGTTGTCGGCGAACTCGGAGAAGATCGCCGCGTAGGCCTTGTCGAGGACGTTGGCCAGCACGTTGAGGCGCCCGCGATGCGACATGCCGAGCACGACCTCGCGAACGCCGTGCCCGGGACCGGACTCGATCGCCGCCTCGAGCATGGGGATGACCGTCTCGGCCCCCTCGAGCGAAAAGCGCTTCTGCCCGAGGAACTTGGTGTGGAGGAAACGCTCGAACTGCTCGGCCTTCGAGAGCGACTCGAGGATGCGGCGCTGCTCGGACGGCTCGAAGGTCGGAACGTTCTGGCTCTCCTCCATGATCTCGCGTAGCCATGCCTTGCGGCCAGGATCCTGGACGTGGGTGTACTCGGCGCCGATCGTCCCGCAGTAGGTGCGCTGGAGGCGCGCCAGGATGTCGGCCAGCGTCTGCACGGTGTCGCCGGGCAGGTCGCCGGTGATGAACATCTCCTGCATGTCGGCTTCGCCGAAGCCATAGTGGGCGGGGTCGAGCTCGGGAAAGTAGGTCGACTGGCCGCCGAGAGGGTCGGTGTTCGCGACGCGGTGGCCGCGCGCGCGGTAGAAGTGGATGAGGCGCAGCGCCCGCGCGTAGCGGTCGGCGCGCTGAAGGTCGAGCATCGAGTCGGGGGCGGGAGCTGGATCGGTGACGCGGGCCGCAGCACGGGACCGCGTATGCTCGGCGGGCGCGCCGGGTGCGCGAGCCGGCGAGCCGGCCGTCGGTGCGGCGGAGCGCGCCGCGGCGGGCGGCGCCGCGGGTGCTGCGGCCGCGGGACCCGGCTCGTCGGGGAACGCCGAGGACCAGCTCGGGTCGACGGCGGCGGGGTCGACCTGATAGCGGTCGTGGATCTCCTCGACGACGCCGGCGTTGATGCCGAACTCAGGGTAGAAGGCCGAGCTCGGCGGCGCGGGCTCGTCGATCTCGTCGGCGGCGCCCTGGTCGACACCCCGGCGCGAGTCGCCACGATTCATCCGTATCCCCTCGAAGCACTGGTCGGCCCCCAGGCCGCCCAGCGGCGGCCCAACGGCGCGAATTTCGATGATACCGGGCATCGGCTCACCGGTCCGCCTTCTGGACCCGCACGGCGCGGAATACGCGTGGCCGACGGCGAAGCCCTTGCGGGCGTGGTACCGGTTGCCGGGTGCGACCCGGCCCCCGTCTACCCAACCGGTTCTTCGCCCGATCCCCCGTCGAGGTCTCGCCCGAGCTGCTCGGCTGCTGGCTCTCGCGCACGCTCCACGACGGCACCCGGCTGCTCGGCCGGATCGTCGAGGTGGAGGCCTACCTGGGAGACGGGTCCGACCCGAGCTCGCACGCCCATCCCGGCCCGACGCCGCGCAATCGCTCCATGTTCGGCCCGCCCGGCCGGCTGTACGCCTACCTGAGCTACGGCGTGCACGTGTGCGCGAACGTGGTCTGCGAGCCTGCCGGCAGCGGCGCCGCCATCCTGCTACGGGCCGTCGAGCCGATCGGCGGCGAGCCGACGATGCGCCGCCTGCGCGGCCTGGCCGACGACGCCGACCGGCGCCTGGTCGCCAGCGGCCCGGGACGCCTCGCCCAGGCTTTCGGACTCGCGCTCGAAGACGACGGCACGTCGCTCGGCACTCGAGACCTCTCCATCCACCGCCCGCCGGCGGGCTCGCCGGCACCGGGGGTGACCCGCGGCCCACGCATCGGCATCAGCCGGGCGGTGGAACTGCCCTACCGCTTCTTCGTCGAGGGTGATCGCTTCGTGAGCGGCCCGCGCACGAAGCGACGGCCCGTCGTCAGCCGGCGCCGACGAACCGGGTGACGGCGTCGAGCACGGTCGCAGGCTGCTCCATCGGCACGAGGTGCCCGGCGTCGACGTCCTCGATGCGCGCATCCTGCATGCCCGCGGCGAGGCGCTCGTAGACGGCGCGCGGGAAGTTGCCCTGCCGCGCCCACAGCAGCAGCACCGGCGCCGACAGCCCCGCGAGCCTGGCGAACACGTCGAACCGCCCCGCCCCCTCGAACACGCCGGCCTCGCTGTCGGGGTGGCACTTGAGCTCCACCTCTCCATCGGCGCGCTCGCCGATTCCCTCGGCGACGTAGAGGTCGATCGCCTCCTCGGTCCAGCTGCGGAAGAGTTCCCGGCCGGCGAAGTGCTCGCGCGCCGCCGCGCGGTTCGGCCACACGCTGCGCCGGCGCCGCGCCATCTCGGCGAGCAACGGCGCCCGCGAGGGGACGTTCGCAGCGCTCTCGGGCGGCGGCGGCGCGACGGGATCGACGGCGACGATGCGCTCGAAGAGGCCCGGGTGTGCGGCCTCGGCCGTCATGATCAGGGTGCCGCCGAACGAGTGACCGAGGCCGAGCCCGAGCGAGCTCCGCCCGGTCTCGGCGAGCAGCGCCTCGGCGACGGCCTGGACGTCGCGCACCATGTCGCTCCAGCCGTACGCCGAGGAGTCCGGGTGCCCGGGCGGAACCGGCGAGTCGCCGGATCCGCGTGCATCCATGCACACCACGCGGAAGCGATCACGAAGCGGCTCGGCGATGGGGGCCCACATCCCCGCGCAGAATCCGTTCGCGTGGTGGAGCAGCGCGAGCGGGCCGTCGCCGCCCCAGTCCTGCACGGCGATCTCGATACCGGTCTCGGGCAGAGCGATGCGCCGGCGCACGACGTCGTCGGGAATCATGGTCGGGACGCCCTTCTCTCGCCGGGTCGATCGAGCGCAGCGGGACGCGTACGGCCGAAGTTCCGGCCTCCACGCGGATCGGCCGAAAGCGAACCGGGCGCGTTACCCTGTCGCGATGGCAATGATGCCGCTCACGATGAACGACGACCTGCGCGGCCGCATCCTAGCCAATCTGTCGGGCTTCGAGCGGCGCACGCACGCCCGCGCGGATCTCACGCCGGCAGCCGTCACGTTGCTGCTCGTCGGAGACGACGAAGAAGAGGCCTGCTTCATCATCACCCGCAGGGCCAGCCGCCTTCGCAACCACGCCGGGCAGTGGGCGTTGCCGGGGGGGCGCCTCGATCCCGGCGAAGACGCCGTGACCGCGGCCCTGCGCGAGACCGCCGAGGAGTTGGGGCTGCAAGTCGACCCGGCGGCGATACTGGGCCTGCTCGACGACTACCCGACGCGCTCGGGCTTCGTCATCACTCCGGTGGTCGTCTGGGCGGGACCGCACCCCGAGATCACCCCCAACCCGGACGAGGTCGCCGAGGTCTACCGCGTGCCGCTCTCCGATCTCGAGCGCCCCCAGGTGCCGCGACTGCGGACGATCGCCGAAAGCGACCGGCCGGTGATCTCGGTGCCGATCCAGATGCTGGACGCGAACATCCACGCACCGACGGCCGCCGTCCTCTATCAGCTTCGCGAGGTGGGACTGCGCGGTCTCTCGACCCGGGTCGACCACTACGAGCAGCCGGTGTTCGCCTGGCGATGAGCGACGACGAGCCGCCCCGCCGACGCTGGCGCGACCGGGACCACACCCGTGGCAGCCTGCTCGCGTCCCTCGGCGTGCTCGCACTGCCGCTGGTCGGCACCAGCATCGTCGGCGGAGTGATCTTCCAGCTCGTCGACCTCAAGCTGATCAGCGGGCTCGGCGACCAGGCGGTGACCGCCGTGGTGGTCACCAACCAGTCCCTGCGGCAGGTCTTCTTCATGCTGGTGATGGGGGCCAGCTTCGGCGCGCAGGGCCTCGTCGCCCGCTGCATCGGCGAGGGCAACCAGGAGCGGGCCGACCACGTCGCCGGTCAGACGGTGATGATGGGGATGTGTTTCAGCGTAGTCATCGCTCTTCTCGGGCTGCTCTTTCCGCGCGAGCTGCTCGGCTTCATGAACGTCTCGGCCGAGGTGCTCGAGATCGGCGTGCCGTACGTGCGCCTGGTCTTCCTGCTGAACTTCGGGTTCGTGTTCGTGAGCCTCTTCAGCTCGTTGCTCTCGGGCGCGGGAGATACGTCCACGCCGTTCGTGATCACGGCCGTGCAGACGACGCTCTCGCTGATCGCCGAGTGGTGCCTGATCTACGGACATCTCGGCGCACCCGCACTGGGCGTCCGCGGCGTGGCGCTCGGCCTCGGCGTCGGCCAGCTGGCCGCGCTGGTGCTGATGGGACACGTGATCTTCGGCGGGCGCACCCGCGTGCACGTCCGCGCGAGGCACATGAGGCCGGATACCGCCGAGATGCGGCGCATCCTCGCCCTCGCCTGGCCGCCGGCAGTCCAGATGATCGGCGGCTTCCTCGTCACCGTCTTCTTCATCCGCCTGATGGGCGACTTCGGCGACAAGGCGCAGGCCGCCTACTCGATCGGCCTGCGGCTCGGCATGGTCGCCCCGATGATCTGCTTCCCCCTCGCCGGCGCGGTCGCCACGCTGGTCGGCCAGAACCTGGGGGCCCGCGACGTACCGCGGGCCTGGCGGGCCTTGGGGGTCGGCATCCTCGTCCACGGCAGCGTGATGTGGTCGCTGGGGATCGCCCTCTACGTCTTCCGCGAGCCGTTCCTGCAGGTCTTCACCCAGGACCCCGAGGTCATCGCGATCGGCAGTCGCATGCTCGTGTGGCAGGCCGGACAGTTCGCGATGCTCGCGTTCTTCTTCGTGCTCTTCCGTGCGCTGCAGGGCGCGGGCGACGTCTTCGTACCGATGATCATGTCGGTCATGACTTCGGTGGTGTTCACGCTGCCGCTCGGCGTCTACCTGTCGCAGACCCGGGGTCTCGGACCCGACGGGCTGTTCATCGCACAGTTCGCCAGCACCGTGCTGGGCACGCTGTCGGTCGGCGCATACGTGGCCACCGGGCGGTGGACCACGGCGCGGGCGCGGGCGATGCGGCGGCTGGACGATCGCGCCGCCGACTGAGCGGCGCGCTGCGCTCGACCCGGGCTACGGGAGCGGCCGCGCCTAAGGCCGCTCGCCCATGTGCATCAGCGGCAGCGGCTGCGGGCTCGCCGAGTCCATGAAGTAGAGCTTCGCCGCCGGGTCCTCGCTTATCTTCTTGAGCGCCTCGAGGGCCTGGAGCTGGATGTAGGCCGCGTTGTTGGCGACGGCCTTGTTGACCACCTCGATCTCGTACGCGCGCGCGTCGGCGAGGATGCGCTGGCGTTTGGCCTGCTCCTCGGCGGCGCTACGCTGGGCCGCGGCGGCAGCGACCTGCTGCTGCTGCTCGGTGCGGAAGCGCTCGAGCTCGGCCTTCTGCCGCTCGACGGCCTGCTCGCGCTCCTTCTTCTGCTCGATCGCCTGCGTGAGCACGGGCGGCAGGTTGACTCCGCGGATCAGCACCGAGTCGACGATGATGCCCTTGCGCCCGACGAACTTCGAGAGTTCGGCCTGCAGCTCGGCGGCAAGCCGGTCACGCGTCTCCTCGAGAAAGAAGTCCTCGGCGCGCTCGATCTTCGTGCCGAGCTCGCGCACCAGCGAGCGCACCTTGGGAATCAGGTGCACCGCGACCACCATGCTCTCGTCGCCGGTCTCGCGGTACATCTGCGGGGCGCGCGAGCCGTCGAGGCGGTACTGGATGCTCATGTCGACCTTGGTGAGCAGCTGGTCGCGCGTCGGCACCTCGACGCCGGTCATCTTGTGGGTCTTCTCGCGCACGTCGATGTCGCGCCAGGCGTAGAGCGGATTCACCGGAAAGTGCGGGCCCTCGGAGAAGGGATCGTCGATCACCTCACCGAAGAAGGAGGCCACCCCCACGTGGCCGGCGGGCACCTGGTGGAAGAACTGCCGCCCGAAGATCAGGACGAGCAGCACGGCGACGAGTACGGCGGTGAGCTTGGGATTCACGGGCTCTCCCTGTTGGCAAACCGGTGATGGACCCGCCCGGCGAGGCAGGGCCGCGCGCATGCGGGCGGCGGCTGCGGGGCAGGGTATCGCGCCGGCCGCCGGACTGCCGCTCCGAGCGCCCGGGCCCGGCGAGTCGGGTTGATTTCGTCAGGCGATCGCCTTGGCGTCTCGCAGGGCCCGGATGCGGTCGGCCGCGAGCCCCATGTCGGCCAGCACCTCGTCGGTGTGCTGACCCTCGTAGGAGGGCGGCCTGACCAGCTCGGGCACGGTGCGGTCGAAGCGGGGCGCCGGTGCCGGCTGGGTGACGCCGTGGAAGTCGACGAACGTCTGGCGGTGCTTCATGTGGGGGTGCTGCGGCGCCTCCTCCATATCGAGCACGGGCGCGAAGCAGACGTCGGTCCCCTCCATGATGTCGCACCACTCATCGCGGGTCTTCGACCGGAAGATCTCGGCCACCCGCGGCTTGAGGGCGGCCCATTCGGTGCGGTCCATCTGCGGAGGCAACTCCTGCTCGCCGAGCCCCGAGTGCTCGAGGAGCAGCGCGTAGAACTGCGGCTCGATCGACCCGATCGACACGTAACGGCCGTCCTTCGTCTCGTAGACGTCGTAGAAGTGCGAGCCGGTGTCGAGCAGGTTGGTGCCCCGCTCCAGCTGCCACATGCCCATCGCCTTGAAGGCGTACACCATGGCCATCAGCGACGAGGCGCCGTCGACCATGGCGGCGTCGACGACCTGCCCCTTGCCCGAGCGGCCGCTCTCGACCAGCGCGCAGGCCACCCCGAAAGCCAGCAGCATGCCACCGCCGCCGAAGTCACCGACGAGGTTCAGCGGCGGAACCGGCGCCTCGCCGGCCCGGCCGATGGCTTCGAGGGCGCCAGTCAGCGCGATGTAGTTGATGTCGTGACCGGCGGCGTGGGCGAGCGGACCCTCCTGCCCCCAGCCTGTCATGCGCCCGTAGACGAGCTTCGGATTGCGCGCCTGGCAGACCTCGGGGCCGAGGCCTAGTCGCTCCATCACGCCCGGCCGGAAGCCCTCGATCAGGGCGTCGGCCTTCTCCACCAGCGCGAGCACCGTCTCGATGCCTTCCGGGTTCTTGAGGTCGACCGCCACACTGCGACGGCCCCGCGCCAGCACGTCCTTCGGCGGCTCGTCGCTCTGCCGGGGCTTGACGCGATCGGCCCGGTCGATGCGGATCACGTCGGCGCCCATGTCCGAGAGCATCATCCCCGCGAAGGGCCCGGGGCCGATCCCCGCGATCTCGAGAATCGTCACACCGTTCAAGGGACCCATGCGCTACCTCCTGACACTCTACTTCCGAAGCCAACCTTGCTCCGCGCGCCCGTATGCGGCGGGCCGCCGAGGATACACCAGCACCACAGGCCGCGGAGGCGCCGCGGCGCCCGGCCCGCCCGTCGACCGCGAAGCGGCCGCTTCGGTCAGGAACCTGCCTGGTAGAAGGCCCGGTAGACGTGAAGGCTTCTGAGCACGCGCTTCACGTAGCGGCGCGTCTGGACGTACGGAATGTCCTCCACCCACACATCGTCGTCCCGTTCGCCCGCCTCACCGCGCAGCCAGCGGGCCACCGCGTTGGGACCCGCGTTGTAGCCGCCGATCGTCGCGGACAGCCGGTCCGGAAACCGGCCGGCCAGGTAGTCGAGGTACGCGCTGCCGAGCCCGATGTTGACGACCGGCTCGAAGAGCTCCTCGTCCTCCTCGATCGGCGCCACACCCGAGCGCTGCGCCTGGCGGCGCGCGGTCTCGGGCATGACCTGAAGCAGGCCCATCGCCCCGGCGGACGACATCACCTCGGGGCGAAAGCTGCTCTCCTCGCGCATGATCGCCCAGACCAGCGCCGGCTCGACTCCGGTCAGTCCCACCACGCTCTGCTCTACGATGTCGCGGTAGGCGGGCGGCCAGGACAGCCAGAAGAGCTCTTCGTCGCCGGCGCGCAGCCCGCGGGCGAGCGGTAGCGAATAGCCGTCGACGACAAGCCTCTGCGCCCGGTAGTAGTCGCCGGCTGCCACGAGCAGCCGCCCGACGCGAACGTGGTCGGCACGTGTGCGCACATCGGGCAGGACTTCGCCGAGCTCGCCGCGCGCGGCCTCGTCCAGGCCCGCCTCGACGAGGAGCGCCGCGCGGACGAGGGACGCCTCGGCGACCGGGGGCGGACCGTCGGCGCGGCCGGCCGCGCGGACCTCCACGGGCTCCGAGCCTGCGGGCGCCAGGTGCGCGACCGGAGCCCGCGCGACGGGGTCGAGCCGGCCGAGTCGCCCCTGTGCGCGCCACCCGTAGTACGAGATCGGCCAGCCGGTGGCGATCGCCTGCAGCCCGGCGTGCGCCGCCGCCTCGTCCCCCACGCGCTCGGCCGCACGCGCCTCCCAGTAGAGCGGGCGCAGTCGGGCGAGCTCGTCCTCGGTTCGCGCGGCCGTCTCGGCGAAGCGCCGTCGCGCCTCGACGGCGTCGCCGCGTTTCCACGCCGACCACCCGATGCGCCACAGCGCCGCGACCGCACGCTCGGGGTCGTCCGCCTCGTCGGCGACACGCGCGTAGTGGGCCATCGCGCGCGACTCGCGGTCGCGGTCCTCGAGCAGCGTCGCGGCCAGGTAGGCGGAGCGCGTCGCCACCGACGCGTCGCTGCCACCGGCCAGCGCCTCGAAGCCCACGATCGCCTGCTCGACGCGACCGAGCCGAGCGAGGGTGCGCGCGCGCCAGAAGCGACCCTCTGCGTCGCGGCCGAGCAGCTCGAAGGTCGGCAGCGCCTCGTCGTAGCGACGCAGCCGGAACATCGCGATGCCCTGCTGCAGTCGTGCGTGATGCAGCTCCTCGCCCGCCAGGCCGCCGCCGATCGCCTCCTGGTACGCCTCGATCGCTTCGGCGCCGCGCCCTTCCGCGACGAGCTCGTCGGCCGCGCGCAGGGCCGCCTGCGGCGAACGCCGACCGGGCAGCAGCTCACCGGGCAGATCGCTCTCGGGAAACGCACTCGCGAGCAGGGCCTCCCGGTCGGCGTCGGCCGGCGCCTCACCGCTCCGCTGCTGGGAGGCGACGATCTCCAGCTTGATCGAGCGGCGCGCGGCCGGATCGTCGGTGTGATCGAGTGCGGCCAACCAGGCCGTGCGTGCCGCGCCCTCGTCGCCCCGCGCGGCGAGGGCCTCGCCGACGAGACGCAGCAGCTCGGCCTGAAGGGGCGACTCCGGCTGCTCGGCCGCGATACGCCGCGCCAGCCGCGCGGCATCCCGGTGCTTGCCGCGCGCCAGGAGCCAGCGCGCGCGGGCAAGGCCCACGTGGTCGGCGATCGGTCCTGCGGCGGCGGCGGCATCGAGTGCGTCCCGGGCGCCGTCGAGATCGTCCTGGTCGAGGGCCTCGAGGGCGCGGGCCAGTGCGCGCGCCCCCTCGCGCTGCGAGACCTCGAGTTCGATGCCGTGTCCCGCGTCGAGGGAGGGCTGCGCGAGCGGCGGGCGTTCACCCCCCGCGGTCACGGCGAGCGCCAGCGACACGGCCAGCGCCGCCGTCAGCGCGAGCGCCGGCACGAGCACGACCGCTGGCCGGGCGCCGAGCCGCCGACGCCTCCCCTCGAAGACCATCTTCCCCCCGGAGCTTCGCGAGGCGCGCCCCGCTACGGCGCGACCCCGGGCTCCCAGCTTATCGCGCTGCGAGGCCGGCAACCCGTACGACCGTCACGCGGCCGCAATCACGCCGGATCGGGGGTAGAGGCAGCAGGGGGCAGACACTACGCTTCGCGGTGATGCCGCTCTGGGGGCCGGAGTGAAGGTCGTGATCGTCGGTCCCGGGGGCGTCGGGCTCGGACTCGGCTCGTGCCTGCACGCCAGCGGTCACGCCGTGCACTTCGTGGTGCGCGGCGACGCCGGCGCCCACCCCCTGCAGGCCGAGGGCCTGCGCCGCTCGGGGATCTTCGGCGAGGTCCACGTTCCGACCGGCGCGATCACGATCGACCGAACCATGCAGGCCCTGGCCGGCAGCGCCCCCGACTTCTTGCTGGTGTGCACGAAGACCACGGCGACCGATGCGGTGGCCGGCGCGATCGGCGCGGTCTGGCACGCGCTCGGCTCCGAGCCGGTCGTGGTGCAGTGTCAGAACGGCTGGGGGAACGCCGAGCGGCTGGCCGCCCACGTTCCCAGCGAACACATCTACAACGCGAGGGTCATCACGGGATTCGTGCGCCGGGCGCGCAACGCGGTGGAGGTTACCGCGCACGCGGACGCGATCCGGATCGGCAGCCTCTTCGGCGAGCCGCCGAGCCGTGTCGCGCCGCTCGTAGCCGCGATCGACGAGGGCGGCATCCCGTGCCAGCCCAGCAACGACATCGAGGCCGACCTGCTCGCCAAGCTGCTGTACAACTGTCTGCTGAACCCGCTCGGAGCGCTCGCCGGCGTGCGCTATGGCGAACTCGGCCGCAGGCCCGAGACCCGCCGAATGATGGACGCCGTCGCACACGAGATCTTCGAGGTCCTCGAGCGCACCGGACATCGCACCCACTGGGATTCGGCCAGGGACTACCTCGCGACCTTCTACGGCGACCTGCTCCCCGCCACGTCGCTCCACGAATCGTCGATGCTGCAGGACCTGAAGGCGCAGCGACCCACCGAGATCGATGCGTTGAACGGCGCGGTCGTGCGTATGGCAGAAAGCGTCGGCGTGCCGGCACCCGTGAACGCGTCGCTCACCACGTTGATCCGGGCCGCCGAGTCCAGCCGGGTGGCGGCGGCCGACGTCAGCGCCCCTTGAAGGCCGGCTTCCGCTTCTCGAGAAACGCCCGCACGCCCTCCGCGTAGTCCTCGCTCGCATAGCAGCGTGCGATCGCCGCCGACACCGCCGCAGCATCCCGCCGATCCGGCGGCGCGCCGATCTGTCCGAGCGCGAGCTTCGCGCTCGCCAGCGTGAGCGGCGCGTTGGCGGCGATCTGCTCGGCGAGCCGGTCCACCGCCTCGTCGAGCTCGGCCTTGGGATGCACCCGGTTGACGAGCCCCATCGACAGCGCCTCGCCCGCGTCGAAGCGACGAGCAGTGAAGAAGATCTCCTTGGCGGCCGGCAGGCCGACGATCCGCACCAACGTCTCGAGTCCCGCGGCCCCGTAGCCGAGGCCGAGCCTCGCGGCGGGAATCGCGAACACCGAATCGTCGGCGGCGATGCGCAGGTCGGCCTGCAACGCGATCGCGCAGCCACCGCCCACGCAGAAGCCGTGGATGGCGGCGATCAGCGGCTTTCGCATCGCGGCCAGTGCTTCGAAGGCCCGGGCGTTGCGCTCGTCGTACGCCTGGGCGGCCTCGCCGACGCGGTTCTCCTCGAACTCGGAGATGTCCGCTCCGGACACGAACGCGACGTCGCCGGCGCCCCGCATCACGACCACGCGCACGTCGGGGTCGGCGTCGAGCTCGGCGGCGACACGGGGAATCGCATCCCACATCTCGGCAGTGATCGCGTTGCGGCGCGCGACCTGGTCGAAGACGATCCAGCCGGTCGCCCCTCTCCGCTCGCTCGTCACCCGGCCCGCCATCGCGACGCAGCATAGGGAAAGTGCGGTCGATGGGGACCGGGCCGTCAGCGGGGCTCGGCCATCAGCCCCCCACCTGAATCGCGCACGACCGCCGCGGATCGGCGGCGTCGGAGAGCGGGATCCGCACCTGCAGGACGCCCCGATCGAGGTGCGCGGTGGCGTCGTCGGCGCGGGCCTCGGGCGGAAGGCTGAGGTCGTGTGTGTACTCCCGTGACGTGCGCCGGCCGCGCAGCCGGTATCGCCGCGCCGGCTCTTCGCTGGGCCTTTCCGCCCAGATCACGAGCTGCGACCCCTGGGTCTCCACGCCGACGTGCTCCCTTCGCACACCGGGAAGATCCACCTCCACGAACAAAGCACCTTCCTGCTCGAACATGTCCACCATCGAGTCGTTCGTCCCCCCTGCCCAATCAAGCTGTCACTGCGGCGTCTTGAGCAGCTCGGTTGCAGACGGCGTGCCACGCCGTGTCGGGCCGTCCTGGCAGGCGAGAGTCCGCTCGCTTGCGCCTTACGCCAGCCGGGTGTCGCAAAGGCCGCGATACCCTGTTCGCCGGCGTCCCTTGCGGACGGTTTCGTGCTCCGTGAGATGACGGAGGCGCCATCCGCAGAACGGCGGGGGTGCGTGAGATTCGACTCGACTCCGAGGAGCGTTTCGTCACGGAATTTTGTTGAATCGCCTACTGCGCTCTGCGATCCTGTCTTCTCTTGGGCCACGAGCGGGCAGGGACGATGAACGGCCGGATCCTCATCATCGACGACGAGCCGCAGATGGCGAAGCTGCTCTCGCGTCCGCTGTCCCGCGCCGGCCTCGAGGTCGAGGCCTTCGAAGACCCCGAGCAGGGCCTGCAGCGACTGCGCGAGCACCCGTTCGACGTGCTGCTGACCGACCTCTACATGCCGGGCATGGACGGCATCGAGGTGCTGCGCCGCGCCCGCGTGATCCGTCCGGCGTGCGAAGTGGTGGTGATGACCGCGAACGCCACTGTCACGACGGCCCGCGAGGCGCTCAAGCTCGGGGCGATCGACTATCTCACCAAGCCCTTCTCGGTGACCAACGAACTGCTTCCGACCGTGGAGAGCATCCTGGAAGTCGACGCCGTAGCCGCCGAAGAGTCGCGGTCGGCTGCCGATTCACCGGCCGAGAGGGCGGCAACGGAGAGGGCGCCGAGCGAGAAGGCGTCGGCCGAGAATGCCTCCGAGCTGCTCGTCGGTCAGAGCGAGGCGATGCGGACGGCCTTCGAGCGCGC
>CAZETS010000074.1:2269-23295 GCA_964515335.1 uncultured Spirochaetaceae bacterium | reverse complement strand
GGTCTGTGAACTGAAGCACCGGCCGCAATGTTGACACTGGTACCGCTGGACCTTGTGGGGGTGGCGCTTCCTCGAGAAGAAGCCCTTCTTGCGAAAGCGCCAAGTTGTCGGGTCGGCTCGGGAATCACAGTCCGGGTTGGGGCAGAAGGGAGGTGTGCGTCCCGATCGTTTTCTTGCCATGAACCGAGATCAAGCAGAAATCATGCCAGGCACAATCCTCGATCCACCGTTCACCGGATGCAGGGCCGCCCAGCCTGCTGCGCGCCTGGGCGCTGCCGCCTCGGCGGATACGGTCCGGTCGCGCCCGACCGCGTATCCTGTCCGGGCAGCCGCCGGCCACCGTCGACGTCGGGCTCGGGCCGGGGAGGGAGAGAGGGAGACATGCCGGGCGACATCATCCGTATCACCGATCTCGCGAAGCCCGAGCTCAGCGAGATGCAGAAGGCAGCCCTGGTGTACGGCGACTCGCTCGACCTCGACCTCGGTGTGAGCGCGGTGCTCGAGGCCGCGGCGGAGCGAACGGGTCTCGACGACTTCGGGCCCGACGACTTCCACGAGCGGCTCGCGCTCTGGCTCTCGGAGCCCGACGAGGATCCGGATCGCACCAACCTCGGCCGCTTCATGCTCTGGAACGATTGCGTGCGCTACGCGTCCAACCGGCTGCGCATCCACGAGCTGCTGAAACAGCATCCCGAGATCCACGAGATCGAGATCCGCGCGCCGATCATCGTCGTCGGGCTGCCTCGCTCGGGCACCACGCACCTCGTGAACCTGATGGCGTCAGACAGCCGCCTGCGCTCGATGCCGCTCTGGGAGGGCCAGGCCCCCGTCGCCGAGGAGAGCCCGACGCGCGACGAGAACGACCCGCGCTGGATCCGCTGCCAGCAGGCCTGGGAGCAGATGCAGGCCAGCTCGCCGCTGATCGCCGCCATGCACCCGATGAACCCGGATCACGTCCACGAAGAGCTCGAGCTGATGCTGCCCGACTTCGCGAGCTACAACCAGGAGTGGACCGGCCGCGTGCCGAAGTGGCGCGACTACCACCTGGGCCACGACCAGCGCCCCCACTACGAGTACATGAAGACGGGGCTCAAGATCCTTCAGTGGTACATGCCACGGGAGCGCTGGGTCCTCAAGTGCCCGCAGCACCTCGAGCAGCTCGGCCCGCTCGTCGAGACCTTTCCCGACGCGACCTTCGCGGTCACGCACCGCGACCCGGTCGCCGTCATCCAGTCGGCCGCGACGATGACGTGCTACGGCGCGCGCATGAGCTACAAGACCACCGATCCCGAGTGGTATCTCGACTACTGGACGGGACGGATGCGCCAGCTGCTGTCCGCCTCGGTGCGTGATCGGCACCTGCTTCCCGAGGAGCGCACGATCGACGTACTCTTCCACGAGTTCATGGCGGACGACCTGGCGATGGTCGAACGGATCTACGAGGCGGCGGGGCTGTCCATGACCGACGCTGCGCGCGCCGAGATCCGCTCGCATCTCGACGCCCATCAGCGAGGCCAGCACGGTCGCGTCGTCTACGACCTGCGCGAGGACTTCGGGGCCGAGCCGGAGCGTGTTCGGGAGCCGTTCGACTTCTATCTGGAGCGCTTCCCGGTCCGCATCGAAGTGGAGTGAGGCTCGGCGTCCGCTGCCGGCGGCTGGGAACCGTGGGCGGGCCCTGCTCTGGCTCGCGAGAGAGCCGCCGTGTGGCCCAGGACGAGCGGCCGGGCCGCTTGCTTCAGTCGAAGCCCGATCGGCCGAAGAGTGTCCCAGGCGCCCGTTCCGTTCCGACCACTCCGTTCGACGCTCGAAGGCTCCTCGCCGCATGCCCACCGATCGCCGCCGTCTCGTCCTCTACTCGGGCGGGCAGGATCGACGCAATCACCTGATCCACGAGAGCCTGATCGACCTCGCGCTGCGGCGCGGCGGATCGCGGTCACGGCGCGGCATCCGCATGACCTACGTGCCCTACACGGAGGAGGGCGCGCGTCCGTTCTACCGCCGGTTCGTCGCGCGCTACTCGCGGTTCGGCGCGACCCGGTTCCACTGCGTGGCGCCCGACGCTCCCGAGCTCGCCACCGATGTCCGCGCCCGTGGACGCGCGGCCCGCGAGCTGATGGAGAGCGACGTCGTCTATCTGGCGGGCGGCAACACATTCCACTTCCTCCACCACCTGCGCCGCTCGGGGCTGCTCGCGGTGCTCGCGCGCCTGGCTCGCCGGGGGCGGGTGGTGGCCGGACTGTCGGCCGGCGGCATCCTGATGACGCCGCACATCGGGCTGGCCGGCTATCCCGAATTCGATCGCGACGAAGACGAGATCGGGCTCACACCGCGGCAGCAGCGGGCGCTGGGGCTCGTCGACTTCGAGTTCTTTCCCCACTTCCGCGCGTCGGCGCGCTACCGGGATGCGCTTGCCCGCTACTCGCGGCGCTGTGGACGGCCCGTCTACGCTTGCCGCGACGGCAGCGGGCTGGTGGTCGAGGGCGACTGCTTCACCGCGCACGGCGACGTCTGGCTGTTCGATCGCGGGCGGATGCGAAAGATCGGGGGTTGAGGCCGCGCGGGCGGGCTTGGTGCATTGGCACGGTGTGTGCCACATTTCCCCGGCGCCCCCCTGGCGCTCGAGGAGCCCCCGTGAAGATCGCTCTCATCCCCGTCAACGTCGGCGTATCGAACGCAGACTCCATGCTCGCCCTGGCGCGCAAGGCCGAGGACGTCGGCCTCGAGTCGGTGTGGACGTTCGAGCACGCGATCGTGCCCAACGACTACAGCTCGAAATACCCGTACAGCGCCGACGGCAAGATGGGCGTCACGCCGGAGACCAACTTCGTCGACCCGCTGATCGCGCTCGCGGCGGTCGCCCAGGTGACCGAGCGGCTGCGCCTCGGCACCGGGGTGAACATCCTCCCGCAGACCAACCCGCTGCTGCTCGCCAAGCAGGCCGCCAGCCTCGACTTCGTGTCGGGCGGGCGCTTGATGCTCGGCCTCGGCATCGGCTGGCTGCGCGAAGAATTCGACGCGATGGGAACTCCCTTCGAGCGGCGCGGCGCCCGCTTCGACGACTACGTGGCGGCGATGCGCAAGGTGTGGTCGGGCGGGACCGTCGAGCACGAGAGCGAGCACCTGCACTGGACGGGCTTCAAGAGTCATCCCGTGCCGGTCCAGAAGCCCTTCCCGGTGGTGATCGGCGGCTCGAAGGGCAAGGCGTTCGAGCGCGTCGCCCGCTACGGCGAGGGCTGGTTCGCGCCGACGGTGAGCGCCGAGCAGCTCCAGCCGATGCTCGAGCTGCTCGAGAAGGCCTGCAACGCCGAGGGCCGCGATCCGGCCAGCGTCGAGATCTCGGCGATGTGGATCCCGGCGATGGGCCTGGACGGCCTGAAGCGCTACGAAGACCTCGGCGTGGCGCGGCTGATCATCCCGGCCCAGGCGCTCGGCGGCGGCAATCCCGTCGATGCGCTCGACGGGCTCGCTGACGACGTCCTCGCGAAGATCTGAGCCCGCCTTGACCCGCACGCGCTGGACCTGGCTGGTGCTCGTCGGTGTCTGGGGCCTCTTCTCGGCCTGGTACACCTCGTTCGGTGGGCCCCTCACCGACGAGGAGATCGCGCACTACATGGCGCTCGTCGAGCGGCGTGAGCCGCGGCCTCCGCCCGAGCGCCTCGCCGATCTGCGCCGGTTCATGGAAGAGGACACCGGCGACGACTTCGTGATGGTCAATGTGATCGACATGTACGAGACGCCGCTGCAGATCGAGGGCGTCGAGCCGGGTGAGTCGAGCCAGGACGCGATCGACAAGTACATGGCCTACATGTTCCCGGCGCTGTTCGCGCGAGCATGCCACCCCGTCCTCTTCGGCCAGGCCGCCAGCACGGCGATGGACATCATGAACGCCGAGGGCATGGAGCATTGGACCAGAGGCGCGGGCATGCGCTACCGCAGCCGGCGCGACATGCTGGAGATCGCCAGCAATCCGGCCTTTGCGGGTGCGCACGAGTTCAAGGTCGCGGCCATGCGCAAGACCATCGCCTTCCCGATCGATCCGTGGTTCCATCTCGGCGATCCCCGGATCGTGCTCGGGCTGCTGCTCGCGCTGATCGGCTGCGCGTTGTCGTGGCGTGAGGCCGCCGGCCGTGCCGCGCATCGGGGCAGCTGACGCAGAAGGACGCCACCCGTGTCGCTCCGTGACGACTACTCGGGGTCCTTCGATCCCGATCTCACCCTCGCCGACTTCTCGCGAGGGTTCCTGACGCGCCTCGGCCACGAGTATCTGTTGATCGGCCACCTGCTCGATCGCATCGGTCAGCCGCTCGTCGCCATGGAGCACGGGGCAGGCGGCTACGTGCGCTCGGCCATCGACGAGTGGATGGGGGCGAGCCCCATCTACTCGAAGCGCATGCAGCGCCTCATGAAGTTCGAGGGAGACGACGTGGAGACCGTCTTCAAGAACCTGCAGCTCGAGATCGGCGCACCCCAGCAGTTCATGGACTTCCAGTTCCGGCTCGATTCGCCGAGTTACGGCGAGTTCTGGCTGGCCCACTGCGGCGCGCTGATCGACGTCGAGTCCGCGGGTGGCACGCACGGCGTGAAGCTCATGTGTCACGACATCGAAGACCCCACCTTCGACGCGACGGCGGCCGCCACGAACCCGCGCATGGTGATGCGCCCGATCCACCGCCCCCCGCGCATCGACGGCCCGGACGGCAACGGCGAAGGACGCTGGCCGCACTGTCGCTGGGCGGTCTCCGTCGACGAAGAGAATCCGCCCTGCGCCCGGCATCCGAACCTGGCGCTCGTCGCCGGGTCGAAGCTCGCCGGGGTCCCGCTGGACCTCCCCGACGAGGACGGCGAGCCCGGTGGCTGGCCCGACTACTCGGGGCCCTTCGATCCGGGCTGCCAGCTCGCCGACTTCTCGCATCGCGCCCTGGTGGGCATGCTTCAGGAGTTCGCGGTCCAGACGCACCTGCTGGTGCGCTCCTACATGCTGAGTCAGGCGAGCCACTACGGCGAGGAGTCCGCGCAGAGGTTCGGAGGGCGCCAGTGGATCGGCCATGCCGCGCTCGCGGTCGTGCGCCTGCAGGAGCACCTGGGGGTCGCCGGTGACGACATCGAGACCCTCGCAAAGGTCTTGCAGCTGCATCCGAACTTCCAGCCCCGCACCTACGTCGACTGGCGGGTCGAGGTGACCGGCGAGCGGAGCGCGCGGATCTCGATCGGGGATTGCCCGGCCCTCGAGGAGTCGACCCCGCACTCCTGGTTCGCCGCGCTCGGGGCCGAGCCGCCTCCCGCCCTCGAGGCCGCCGCCCGTCAGGTGAACCGGCGCGCATCGTGCCGCCCGGCAGCCGATGCCGGCGACGCGCGGTTCGCCTGGGAGGTGGTCATCGACCCGGACGCGGAGCCGGCCGAAGAGCCGCAGGAGCTTCGGCTCGCCCGGCTGAGCCGCGGCATGGGGTTCCGCTTCGAGCGGCGGCGGCTGCTTCGCGCCTAGATGGACCGGCGGCGCTGGCGCCGATCGCTACGTCGACCGGTTCGGGTCGGGGGCCGGCCCGGCTGCTGGCTGCAGCGGGCCGCCGTCTACGGTGACGCGATGCAGGTAGCGCCGGTGACCGTGATAGTCGTTCAGCGCGAAGTGCCAGGTTGCTCGGTTGTCCCACATCGCCAGCGAACCCGGCGTCCACTTGAATCGCGTCTGGAACTCGGGTCGCGCGCCGTGCGCGTAGAGGAAGTCGAGCAGGGCCCTGGACTCGGCGCGGCTCCACCCCTCTATCCGCACCGTGAAGCCGGGATTGACGTAGAGGGTGGGACGGCCCGAATCGGGGTGCGCGATGACGACGGGGTGGACGGCGTCCTGGACCGCCGCCTCGGAGTTCCCGATGCGGTCCTCCCCGATGTCGCCACGCGGCACCCGTTGGCCGAACACGTGCCGGCTCGAGTGCACCGCACGCAGGCCGCGCAGCATCTCCTTGAATCCATCGGAGAGCGCCTCGTAGGCGGCCGCCATGCCGGCGAAGAGGGTGTCGCCGCCGACCGGCGGGATCTCGTGAGCGTAGAGGAGCGAGCAGCGCGCGGGCTCGAGATCGTACGAGTGGTCGGTGTGCCAGCCGCCGCCGATGTTGTCGCGTTGGTCGGGCTCCTTCAGCACCTCGGCGACCCGGGGATGGCCGTCCACGGGCTTGAAGAAGCGGTTGACGTTGATGGCGCCAAAGCGCTCCGCGAAGGCGATGTGGTCGTCGGGCGTGAGCTTCTGATCGCGGAAGAAGAGGGCGCCGTGATCGCGAAAGGCCTCGTGGATCGCGTCGAGCTCGCCGCTCGTTACGTCGCGGAGGTCGACCCCGCCCACCTCGGCGCCGACGGCCCGACTCGTCCGCTCGATCCTCATGGCTTCCTCCGGCTCGCCCGAGCGAGCGTCTCGTCAGCCTGCGAAGCTCGGCCGCTTCAGCAGCTGACCATGCCACCGCACGAGGTTCGGCCGCTCGAGCTCGAACTCGACCTTCGCCATCTTCTCGATCATCGAGGCGAACCCGTAGAAGACGCCCATCGAGATGTCCGCGATCGTGAAGCGATCGCCGGCCAGGTACTCGCTCTGCGAGAGCCGCTCCTCGAAGATGCCGAGCTGACGCTTCGTCTCCTCGACACACACGTGGCCCCACTCGGGCACGCACGTCTCGCGGTCCTTGAAGAAGCCGGTGATGTTCCGGAAGGCCGCCGCGGCGTTCATCGCGAAGTTCAGCTCGGCGCGGCGGTTCCACATGTCGACGATCGCGCTCTCGAGGTGACCCTCGCCGAAGAGGTTGGGCTCGGGATGGACGCCTTCGAGATAACGGCAGATCGAGACGCTCTCGGAGATGTACGTTCCGTCGTCGAGTTCGAGGACCGGCACGCGGCCCATCGGGTTCATGGCCCTGAACTCGGGGGTGAGGTTCTCGCCTTTGCGGATGTCGACCGGGACGCGGGGGATGTCGATCCCCTTCTCGGCCATGAAGACCCAGACGCGGCGGGCGTTGGGGGATTCGGCTTCGTGGAGCTTCATCGGGGGTGGTCTCCTCTCGGTGGAGCCGGGATCCTCGCACAGACCGGCCCCTCCGCGCAGCCGCGCAGCCGCGCAGCCGCGCTGCTCGGGGGGCTCACGGTGCCTCTTCCGGAAAGAGCCCGACGAGCACGGGGTCGTGGTCGGAGGCGCGAAAGGGGTCCGGCGCGTAGAGGTCCATCGGGTTGTCGGCCCGGTAGTCGAGCAGGCGTGACTCGTCGGCGTTCGTGTGCCACACCCGCGCGCCGGTGACGAAGGGCAGTAGGTCGGCGTGAGCGAAGGCGTGGTCGAGCCGGCCCGCGTGGCCGTCGAACACGTAGCTGTGCTCGCCCGGGCCGGCGAACCACGCGACGAGGTCCACGTAGCCGGCGTCTTCGAGGGCGCCGATCGGGTCTTCTCGGGGGTAGGCGTTCAGGTCGCCGGCGATCAGCACCGGTGCGCCACTCGCCTGCGTGGGGTCCGTCGCGAGCCACTCGACGAGGGCGCGAGCCGCGCGCTCGCGGGTGAGGTTGCAGCGTCCCTGGCCGTCGCCGAGGTCCGGATCGCCGGCGGCATCACAGCTCGAGCCCTTCGACTTGAAGTGGTTCGCGACCACGGTGAGCGGCTCGCCCGTCGCCAGGAACTCGAAGGTCTGCGCGAGACTCGGACGGTTGCGGGCGGCGTCGAAGTCCGGGTGGCTGCGATCGTCGAGGATCGCAGCGGGCCCGATCGGCGCCACCGCATCGGACCGGTAGATGATGCCCACGGCGATGGGCTGTGTGCCCAGACGCGGCTGGCCCGGGTCGACGGCTGCCCACGCTGAGCCGGGGACGCTCGCATCGAGTGCGTCGAGGAGCCGAGCGAGCGCGCCGTCGGGGCCTGCCCCGTCGTTCTCGAGCTCGGCGAGCGCCGCCACGTCGGGATCGAGCGCGATCAGCGTGCTCACCAGCTTGGCGCGTTGTCGCTCGAGCTCTTCCGGGCTGCGCGGCCCGCGCGTCGGGAAGCCCCCGCCGCGGCCGTCGCCGTTCATGTGGTTGGCGACGTTCCAGGCGACGAACCGCAGCGTTCCGCCCACTTCGGGTGGCGTCGCCGGACGCGCCTTGCCCGGCTCGAAGCGGACCGGCACGGTCGGCTGGATCCGGAAGCGACCGAACGAGAAGTCGACGACGCCCTCGACGCCCGAGAGGGTGTCGCCGAGGCGGAGCGTGCCCCCGTCTTCGCGCCGCAGATACGGGACGGGGCGCGGATCGACCGCCTCGCTGCCGTCGTCGAGCAGCAGACGCCCGCGCTCGTTCTGCCGCGCGAGCGCGGCGGCCTCGGCGCCGGGCCAGGCCCGCTGCGTCGCCTGCCAGAGCCGCGCGCCGGCCGCCAGCTCGATCGCCCCGTAGCGCCCGAGGTCGTACTGGCCGGTCGCCACGAGCGGCTGCTCGACCACGACCCGCATGCCCTCCCACTGCTCCCACTGCGAGACGTCGTCCAACGGAAGCCGGATACGGACGGCGCTGGCACGGCCCCGGGGAGGGCAGCGCTCGACGGCGGTCACCGACGTCAGCTCGGTGAGGCCGAAGAACTCGATCACGCGCCCTCGAACCCGGACGCGATCGCCCTGCGACACGTTCGTTCCCAGCCCGCCGTCGAAGACGAACAGCCCTTCGGAGGTGCGGGGGTCCGCGTCGGTCTCCGCGTCCTCCTCCTGGACGAAGAACCCGCCGAGCCCCTCCGGCAGGCCCGGGAACACACCGACCACGACCGCGTCGACGATCACGTCCTCGCGCCCGAGCATGGGGCTGCTGCGGCCGGTGCCCTGGATCGCGTGGATGCGGGTCGCGGGCGCGCGGCAATCGTCGGGCGGCGGCGCGGCGTGCTCGCTGCACGCGATCGCTGCGATCGCGAGTGCGCCGAGCGCGCACCGGGTGTGAACGGCCGTACGCGCGATGGACATGGCTCCCTCCGGCGGATGCGCGAGGCATCCGTGACGTCGGGACCGTGTCGGTGCAGGTGCGTGGGTGGCGCCTGCGTGTCGCTCCGGTTAGCACATGCGGTCGCAGCACGCTGGCCCGTCGACGAGCCGACCGCCGTGGACGGGATCGCGCTTTCGACGGTAGGGTGGGATGCTCACGGCCCGAGGAGGCGCCGCCACGATGTTCGACCTGACTGGACGCAAGGCCCTGATCACCGGAGCGGGGCAGGGTGTGGGAGAGGGGATCGCGTGTCGCCTGGCGCGGGCCGGGGCGGCGGTCGCGATCAACGACCTTCACGAAGAGCGGGCACGCGCCGTCGCGGAGAGGGTCGAGGCGGACGGGGGGAGGGCGATCGCCGCCCCGTTCGACGTCGTCGACCATGCGGCGGTCACCGACGGCATCGCGGCCGTCGAGTCCGCGATCGGCAGCCTCGACATCCTCGTCAACAATGCCGGGGTGCCGGAGGGCATGGGTGTCCAGCTCTTTCGCGAGAGCGATCCCGAGGCCTGGCGCCCGTCCATCGACGTCAACCTCTTCGGCGTCTTGAACTGCTCTCGCGCCGTGATCAACGGGATGTGCGAGCGCAAGCACGGAAGGATCGTGACGATCTCATCCGGGGCGGGCACCGTCGGTCTGAACATCGGTGTCTCGGCCTACGCGGCCGGCAAGGGCGGAGGTATCAGCTTCATGCGTCACCTCGCGCTCGAGACGGCGAGGCAGGGCGTCACCGCCAACACCCTGGCGATCGGCATGATCGACAACCACGCGGACCTGAGCGTGACGAAGCACCTGGCGGAGACGATCCCGGTCGGACGGCTCGGGCAGCCCGAGGACATCGCCGCGCTCTGCTCGTACCTGGTCTCCGACGAAGCGTCGTGGATGACCGGTCAGACGATCGCGTTGAACGGCGGAAGCGTCACGACGTAGCTCACGGCTCGAGGAGGCTGCCCCCGAGAGTCGTTGGTGCGAGGGGCCGGATGCGCGATGCCTTCGGGCTGGTGGGTGCCGACCGGTTGTACGATCGTCTCGTCGCGGGCGAAGAGCCCCTCTGGACGCCGCTCGGCGAGCTGCGGCGCCGAGCGCGGGGAGGCAAGCGACATGCTTTGGCGAATCCTGGGCGTGCTGGCGGGTGTGCTTGCACTGGGTCTGGCTTCAGCCGTCTACTACCTGTTCGAGACCTACTCGGACCCGCCGGTTGATCCCGCCTGGGCGCTCCGCGCCAGCGCCGAGCCGGCGCCGGGCGCGGTCACCGTGCGTTGGACGGGCACCTCCACGCTGGTCTTCTCCGACGGCGACACGACGCTGATCATCGACGGCTGGTTCTCGCGCCCGGGCCCGCTCTCTCTCTACGTGGGCGAGATCGAGCCCGACCTCGAGGCGATCGAGCGGGGCCTCGCGCGCAACCGTGTCAGCCGAGCCGCCATGGTGATCCCCGTGCACTCGCACTTCGACCACGCCATGGATGCGCCCGAGGTGGCGCGGCGGACGGGGGCGCTGCTGCTCGGTTCGGAGTCCACGGCGAACATCGGGCGAGGGTGGGGGCTTGCCGAGGATCGCATCCGAGTGGTGCGCGACGGTGAGCGCCTGCGCTTCGGCGCCTTCGAGGTGGTGATCCACGAGACGCGGCACTTCGAGTTCCCGGATCCGGCCGTGCGCGAGCGGGCCCTGGGCGATCCGCACATCACCACACCGCTGGTGCCGCCGGTCAGCGCTTTCGAGTACAAGGTGGGCACGCCGCTCGCCGTCGAGGTGCGCCATCCCCGAGGTTCGCTGCTCGTGCAGGGCAGCGCGGGCTTCGTGCCGAGCGGCCTGGCGGACGTGGACGTCGACGTAGTCTTCCTCGGCGTGGGCGGTCTCGGCACCCAGACCGAGCAGTACCGCGAGACCTACTGGCGCGAGACCGTGGACGTCACGACACCGTCACGCGTCATCCCCATCCACTGGGACGCGCTCACCGGCCCCATCGAGGGGCCGTTCCGGGGCAACGTGCGCGTCGCCGGCTTTCTCGCCGATGGGAGTGACGAGACGCTCGCCTACCTGAAGGCGAAGGCGGCCGCCCACCCGGAACTCGAGCTCGCGACCCTGCCGCGCTACGAGCCGGTGGTGGTCTTCTGACACGGTTCCCCGAAATCGGCGCTGGCGCGGCCCTTCGAGAAGCGGCTGCGGCCGCCTCTCCGAGGCCGAGCCCCGGACTTCGGCGTCGTCTATCTTCGCCAGCCACGCCGGCCGCCGAGAGGGGCCGGCTCCGACATCGTTCGAGCCGGAGGCATGACCATGAAGACCGGAACCAGGCTGGGACTGCTGGCGCTCGCGCTGGCGATCACGTGTGTCGTGCTCTGGTTCCGTCAGATCGGGCAGGTCGACATCCCCGAGAACCGGACTCTCTTCGTCGTGGGCTTCCTGGGCGCGGCGGCGCTGGGCGTAGCCGCCTTCGTGAAGGGAGCGGGCTGGCTGGGCGGGGCGGCCTCCGTCGTTGCGATCCTGATCGGCTCGTTCCTGCCGTTCACCATGTCGATCAGTCGACAGGAAGTGGCGCCGCAAGGCATCCAGGTGGGACAGACGATTCCCCACTTCGCCGCGCCGGACGATCACGGCGAGATCTTCGACTCGGACAGTCTTCAGGGGCACCCGGTCCTCATCAAATTCTTTCGAGCGCACTGGTGACCCTACTGTGTCGCCGAGTTGCGGCGATGGGAAGAGCTTCGGCCCGAGTTCGACGAGCGGGGCGTGCAGGTCGTGACCGTCAGCACCGATCCGCCCGAAGAGATCCGGAAGAGGCGAAGGGCCCACGGCCTGCAGGCCCGCATGCTGTCGGACCGCGACCTGGCGGTCACCGACGCCTTCGGGCTGCGCAATCTGGGCTTCCACTCCGGTCCTCCGGGCGATGACATCGAGGCGCTGCCCGTGCCGACTTCGCTCTTGATCGATGCGGACGGGAAGGTGCTCTGGATCGACCAGGCGGAGAACTACCAGCGCCGATCGGGCCCGGAGGTCGTGCTGGCCGCCTTGCAGAAGCATCTGGATTGAGGCGAGGGGGCCGAGCGGATACGCTCGAGCCGCCCGCGTTCCGCCTGTTCGATCGAGGCAACGGAAGGAAGGCGAAATGAAGACCGCGATCACCGAAATGTTCGGAATCGAGCACCCGATCATCCAGGGCGGGATGCACTACGTCGGCTTTGCGGAGATGGCCGCGGCCGTCTCCAACGCGGGCGGTCTCGGCATCATCACGGGCCTGACGCAGCAGTCAGCGGGCGATCTCGCGAACGAGATCGCGCGCTGCAGGGACATGACCGACAAGCCCTTCGGCGTGAACCTCACCTTCCTGCCGGCGCTCACGCCCCCCGACTATCCCGCCTACGCGAAAGCGATCGTCGAGGGCGGCGTGAAGGTCGTCGAGACGGCCGGCCGGAACCCCCAGCCGGTGATGCCCATCCTGAAGGACGCGGGCATCAAGATCATCCACAAGTGCACCTCGGTGCGTCACGCCCTCAAGGCCCAGCGCATCGGCTGTGACGCCGCGTCGGTCGACGGGTTCGAGTGCGGCGGCCACCCCGGCGAGGACGACATCCCGAACATGATCCTGCTGCCGCGGGCCGCCGACGAGCTCGAGATTCCGTTCGTGGCCTCGGGCGGCATGGCGGACGGGCGCTCGCTCGTCGCCTCGCTCGCGATGGGGGCCCAGGGCATGAACATGGGCACACGCTTCATCGCCACGCAGGAGGCGCCGGTTCACGACAACGTCAAGTCCGCGATCGTGGCGGCTTCGGAGCTCGACACCCGGCTGATCATGCGCGGGCTCCGCAACACCGAGCGCGTGCTGACGAACGACGCCGTCGAGCGGCTGATCGAGAAGGAGCGTGAGCTCGGGGACGCCCTCGAGTTCAAGGACATCCTGCCCGAGGTCGCGGGCGTCTATCCGCGCATCATGACAGAGGGCGACATGGACGCCGGAGCCTGGTCGTGCGGCATGGTGGCGGGGCTGATCCACGACATTCCGACCTGCCAGGAGCTGATCGACCGCATCATGTCCGAGGCCGAGCAGATCATCAACGAACGACTCGGCGGCTTCCTGAAGGGCTGACCGCAACCCCGAGCCGATCCGGGCCGCTCGCGGTCACTGCTTCCAGCGGCTCGACGGATGGCTCTGCACCCAGGCGCCGACTCGTTGCCACTCCTCGCGAAGCCACGCGATCTGGGCCTCGCGTGGTTCGGGGATCTCGTGACGAGGGACGCGGCGAAACTCCACCCGGATCACGCGGTGCAGGAGTGCCCCCCTCCAGATCGCTCCGAGAGACGCGGCGCCTTCGAAGCCCGTGTGCGCGCAGACGATGACGTCGGACTTCGGCGCAGCCTCGAGCAGTCCGAGCGTGCCGCCGACGTGCGGCGGCAGCACGGACTCGAGGGAGTGGGTGTATTCGAGCAGGGTCGCGTCGCCCTTCTCCTCGAATCGTTCGAGCAGGCGCCTGCGTTTGCTCTCCGAGAAGCGCGTGCCTTCGGGGTAGATGAGGATGCCGTCGTGGGCGCCGAGATCCCTTGCGAGCTCCTGCACGCGCTGGATCTCGAGCGGCGAATCGTCCGAGAAGCGGTCGATGAACACATTGGGAACGCGGTGGCCCACGATGTCGAGGCAGGGATCCGCGAGGAGCTCGCGTTTGAGCACGTAGCGGAGCCGGAGTCCGTGCGGCCGGCTGACGAGCGCCGAGGCGAGCAGCGTGTCAGCGGTGCTGGTGTGCCGCAGCAGGAGCAGGTACGGGCCGCGCGAAAGATCTGCATCGCTCTCGATCTCGAGACGGAGCCCGAAGAGACGGACCACCGCGCTGAAGAGCGTGGCGCCCCACCAGGCCTCGAGCCGGAAATGGAGATCGGTCCATCGTTCGTCGTCCATGCCGCGGAGGCGCCTCCACGCCCAGAGTCCGCCGCTCGCGAGGATGCCCACGACTTCGCAGGACAGGTAGACGGTGAGCACGCCGGCGCTCCGGAGCGCGATCCCTCGGCTGCGGCGAAGCGCGTCGACGAGGATCGTGGCCGGCAGCCAGACGGGCGCCGCGGCAAGCCACAGCGCCCACCCGATGATGTATGCGGGTACCGTCAGCAGCCGGCGTCGGAGCATCGCGTGTCGTCTCCTGGGTCGGGCTTCCGAGCGCCGACGAGAATAGAGCCGAATCCCGCCCCGCGCTGAGCCACCTTCTCGACTCCAGGTAGATGCCGGGGGGCCTCTTTTGGTCTCGGATCCCGGGGTTGCCCGAGGAGACGAACGAGGGCGAAGAGAGCGCCGTAGTGTCCCTGGTGCCCAGGTGCCCAGGTGCCCAGGTGCCCAGGTGCCCTGGTGCGGTAGTAGAAGCGCTCGATGGCCTCGGGCCAGCACTCCGTCATCGTCGCCTCGAAGTTCCGGGTCGGGCCGCTACGTTTCCGTCCCGATGCCCGAGGACACCTCCACCGAGCGCGTCTCTCGTTGGCTGGCGGAGCACTTCGGCGGGCGGGTGACCGAGATCGCGCGCCAGCCGCGTTGGCGCCCCGCCTGGTTGGCCGAGGTCGAGACCGGGGATGCGCGCCATTCCCTCTATGTCCGCGGCGAGCGCCTCGATGCGCGCATCGGTTTCACGCTGCAGCACGAAATGCGCCTGCAACGCCTGCTCGGCGAGCGGGGGATTCCCGTTGCGCGCGTTCATGGGTGGATCGACGAGCCCGCCGCCTACGTGATGGATCGCGTCGCGGGAGCGGAGCATTTCGGGGAGGCGACCGCCGCCGAGCGGGATGCGGTGATGGACGCCTACATGGCCGCCCTCGCACGGATCCACGCCTTGGAGGTGGGGCCTTTCGCGGAGGCCGGCATCCTCCGCGCCGAAGCGCCCGCTGACTCGGGGCGGATCGGGATGCAGGTCTACGAACGCGCCTACCGGGCGGCCAAGAAGCGGCCGGACCCGTTCCTGGAGTTCGCCCTGGGCTGGCTGCACCGCAACCCCCTCGCGGGCGCCACGCGGGAAAGCGTGGTGCTCTGGGACACGGGGCAGTTCCTCCAGGCCGGTGGCCGCCTCCAGGCGATCATCGACCTGGAGATAGGGCACATCGGTGACCCGATGATGGATCTTGCCGGCTTCCGGATGCGGGCCCGCGAGATCGGCTTCGGCGACTTCGACCGGCTCTACGCGGTCTACGAAGCGGGCGGGGGGCACCCCGTCGACCGCGCCGCGATCGAGCACCACTATTTTTCCTTTGCGCTCTGCAACCAGCTGGCATTCCACGCCGCGCTTGCGGAACCGCCGGCCGGGTCGGACTACATGATGAACCTGCGCTGGTGCGTCGAGACGAACCTCTACGCGATCGAAGCCCTGGCGGCGCGCCTCGCGATCGACCTCGAGCCGGTTCCCTCCCTCGAGCCGCGCCGGGCCCCTGTAGCGGCCGCCCATGCGCACCTCGTCGACGCCCTGCGGCGCCTCGGCGCCTCGGCGGGTGGGCAGGAGCACGAAGTGCGCAACGCCTTCCGGCTTGCCCGACACCTCCAGCGTGCCAGCGAAATCGGCGCTGCCGCCGAGGCCGCCGACCTGGCCGACCTCGAGGCTCTACTGGGGCACCGCCCGCCAGACTGGGAGGAGGGAGATGCGGCGCTGGAACGCTTCGTCGTGGACGCCGGCGACGCGGACGATGCCGCCCTGGTCCGGATCTTCCATCGGCGCCTGCACCGGGCCCTGGCGACTCTTGGTCCGGCCGGTTCGGCGATCGCCCGTCACCATCCGGTCGCCGGCTTCTGATGCCACGCCGCCCCGGGCGCTGGTGCGCGGCGGGACGGTTCCCGGCGGAGCCTCTTCATGCCGGGTGTCGGTCAGGACGTCTCGATGGCCAGCTCGTCGTACTTGCGCGCGAGCGTCTCGATACCCGGCGCGATCTCGACTCTATGTGGGGTGTAGCTCGGTAGGTAGATCCGCAGGATCCGGGGCAACACGTCCGCGAGCCGCGAGCCGCTGCGGCTGAGGCGGGCCTGGATCGGATCTTCGACCGGGGCCTTCCCCGGCGACTCGGGCTGGGGGCACTCGCGCAGCATGTAGGCCGCAACGCGGCGGATCCAGCTCGAAAAATGCCACTGGGCCCACGCGCCGACGACGAGCCGGTAGGGGTAGTTGCCGACCACGTGTTCGTAGACGTCGAACGCGACCGTCCGATGTTCGAGTTCTTCCGTGAAGTGCCACTCGATCATCTGGAGGAACTCGGGCAGATCGTCCCCGAAGCCATTCGGCTCCATCAGCAGCTTGACCGCGTTCATCGTGAGGGCCTCGAATCCCTCGGCATAGGCCAGGTTGAAGCGGAGGGAGCGCTTGCGGCTGAAGCGGTGGTAGTCGTCCGAGAGCTGCTTCTCGAACTCATCCAGAGCAGGGAAGCCGGCGCGACGAATCGCCGCGTTGAACTTCATGTGCATCCGATAGTGGTGGCCTTCCTGCGCGGCGAAGCGCTCGAGCCCGTCGAGGATATCGGGGTCGCGAACGTGCCGGCGGGCCGCCTTCATGGACCGGATCAGATAGGGCTCGAGGTGGGGCAACAACAACGAGCCCGCGATCAAGCGGAACGACAAGGCGTGGTCGTTGGGGAACAGGATCGGATCGATCTCCCCGACGAACTCGAACGGCATTCGCCGAACCGTGATGGTGTCCAACACGCTTCGAACCTCCACGCATGCCCGGGCTCGACATGTTTCTTCGAGGTCATGCGGATCGCCCGCCAGGAGCTGCCCGATCCGCGTGCACCCGCTGCTGGTTTCCTACTGGCCGAGAAACTCCGCCATGTTGCCGTAATAGAAGCGGTCGATGACCTCGGGCGAGCACTCCGTCATCGTCGCCTCGAACTTCCGGATCGGGTCGGACGTGCCTTCGGGATGGGTGTAGTCCGAGGCGAAGACCAGCATCTCCGGCCCCACGTTCTCGATGATCCAGCCCACCGGTTCGCCGGCGAAGGGCGAGAAGCGCAGGCGCTCGCGCGCGACCTCGGAAGGGGCCCGGTCGAACTTGCGGAAGCGCTTGATCGACTCGGCGGTGAAGTCGAGCGCGTGTAGCCACGAAGGCACCCAGAACGCGCCGTGCTCCATCGACACGCCGCGGAGGCCCGGGTGGCGGTCGAAGACGCCGTCGAAGATCATCGCCGAGAGGAAGAGCTCGGCGCTGTTCTTGATGGCCACGATTCCGACCGGGGTGCTCGGCGTATCGCCGCTGAACCCGGGCGCGCGGACGCCGTTGTTGCCGAAGCTCGCCGGCACCGCCTGGTACTCGCCGTTCACCGCCACGTGCGCGACGAACGGGATGTCGGCCGTGGCGAAGCGCGCCCAGACGGGATCGAAGTCCGGGTGGGTGAAGGACCTCGACTTCGGGTCGGGCTCGTTGGTGTCGACCATGAAGGTGAAGCACCCGTCGGCGAGCCCCTCTTCGAGCAGATCACCGGCCTGCTCGGGGCCCAGGCTGAGCGGCAGGTAGCCCACCGCGCGCAGTCGCTCGTCGTGGTCACAGAACGCGCCGAGCGCGCGATTCAGCACCCGCGCACCGGTCGCCGTCACCTTCGGATCGTCCTCGTGGCCGATCTGATGGAACGTGAACGTCGGCAGCACCCACTGCTGCTCGAAGCCCATCAGGTCGAGCGCGTGCGAACGTTCCTTCGGGTCGAACGCGCCGAGGCGGCTCCAGCCATTGCCCCGCGCCTCCATCAGGAGCTCCTCGAACTTCGCCATGGTTGCCGGATCGCTCTGGCGCTTCGCGAAGAGCTCTTTGCCCCGGTCGTGCCCCTCCCGGTTGAAGGGCAGCTCGGTCTGGTCGCTCATGCGCGGCAGGATCTTCGCCTCGTCGGGCCGGGCGGCATCGAACAGGAAGTCCTCGAGCTCGATGACGTGGCTGTCGACGTCGATGATGCGTCGGTGCTCGGCGTAGGTCATGACGGGTCTCCGCTGGAGGTCGTTTTCCGGAAACATCAGGGTAGATCAGGATATTTCGGGCTGTCACCACCACGCGCCGGGTCGCATCCCGCCCTCATCCGGGTGAGCCGGGCTCCTGCCAGGCGCTCGCTCATCGCGGATTCCCCGCGTTACCGGTCGGGCCGTTCTACTTCCGATTGAGTCGTTGGGCTATCGGATTTATGCTGTGGGCGATGCCGCGCCCCCGCGCTTCGGAACAGTTCGAGCACCTCGTCGACGCGCCGTCCGCGAGACGGTCGGCGACCTGATCCACGGAGCCTCGCGGCCAGAGCTCGAAACGAAGGGAATACCCATGGCACACGACATCGTGATTCGCGGCGGTGAGATCGCCGATGGCAGCGGCGCGGATCCGGTGCGCGGAGACCTGGCCATCGACGGCGGCCGCATCACTGCGGTCGGCGACATCAGTGAGGGCGGCCGCGAGGAGATCGACGCATCCGGCCATCTGGTGACGCCCGGCTTCGTCGACATCCACACCCACCTCGACGCGCAGATCGGCTGGGACCCCGATTGCACGCCGGTGAGCTGGCATGGGGTGACGACGGTGCTCCTCGGCAATTGCGGCGTGACCTTCGCGCCGTGCAAGCCGAGCGACCGCGAGCTCCTCGCGAGCATGATGGAGACGGTCGAGGACATCCCGAAGGAGGCGATCCTCGACGGCCTGTCGTGGGACTGGGAGGACTACGGCGGCTACCTCGACGCGCTCGAGAAGCTCCAGCCCGGGCTCAACGTCGCGGGTCTCGTCGGCCACTGCGCGCTGCGCTTCTACGTGATGGGCGAGCGCGGGGTCGAGGAGCAGGCGACCGAGGACGAGAAGCGGCAGATGGCCGCGATCGTGGGCAAGGCCCTCGACGCTGGCGCCGTCGGCTTCTCGACGAACCGCTACCCGCCCCACGTCCTGCCCGATGGCCGCTCGATCCCGGGGACCTACGCCGACGCTTCGGAGCTGATCGAGATCGCGAAGGCGGTGGGCGAGCGCAACGGCCTGATGCAAAACGTGCTCGACTTCACGCAGTGGGAGTTCACCACGCAGCTCTTGCGCGACCTGGCGACCACTTCCGGCAGCCGGGTGCTGTTCAGCTTCGGCGTGGGCGGTGCCGAGACGGGTCTCCCGCATGTGGAGTACCTCGCGAAGCTGAACCAGGAAGGCCGCGACATCAGTGCCGTCACCCAGCCGCGGGGCTCGGGATTCATCATGTCGCTCGAGACGATCATGCCGGTGCGCGGCAGCGCCTGGCGCCAGCTCAGCGAGAAGGACCTCGAGGGCCGGCTGGCGGCGCTCGACGACACGCGTTTCGTGCTCGAGCTGATCGAGGAGGCCGACCGCCCCGGCCGCGCCATCCCCGCCGACCAGCTCTTCTTCATGGGCTCGGGCAATACCCCGGAGTACACCGCGGGCCCCGATGCGAGCCTCGCCGCCATCTCCGCGCGAGAGGGCGAGCACTGGGTCGAGACCTTCCTGCGCCTGTCGAAGGAGACGGGCGGCAAGGGCCGCTTCACGTACCGCCAGTTCAACGCGGACCTGAAGGCGCTCGGCGAGCTGCTCGAGAGCCCGCACATGTTTCCGATCCTCGGCGATGCGGGCGCGCACGTCTCACAGATCATGGACGCCGGCTGGTCGAGCTTCGTGCTCTCCCACTGGGTTCGCGAGCGCGGGCTGTTCACGATCGGTGAGGCGATCCGCCGTATGACCTCCGGGCCGGCGCGTATCATCGGCCTGAAGGACCGGGGCCTGCTCCAGCCGGGCATGCGCGCCGACGTGAACGTGCTCGATCCGGATTCGGTGAGCGAGCTGCAGCCCGAGATCGTGAACGACTTCCCGGGCGGCGCGCCGCGCTACATCCAGCGCTCGAAGGGCTACAAGGCCACTCTCGTGAACGGCGAGGTGAACGTGCGCGAAGGGGAGCACACCGGCGTGCGGGCCGGCCACGTGCTGCGGCATCACCCCTAGTCGCGGGGCGGCTCTCCCTGCTGGACCTCGAAGATCGTCCTCACCCGGGAGGGCCCCACCTGGCACGGCCGCGGGTCGTGCCGCGCCCACGTCGCGGGTCTGCCGCGGATCAGGCTGTCGCCTCGTGGGCTCTTCCGGACCAGGTCCGTGTACACGAAGGCGTCGGCGGGCGCGTACGTCTGGAGCAGCAGCGGCCGGTCGCGCGGTGACCTGTTGGGCGCCGACCCATGGACCGTGCGGCAGTTGTGGACGGTGACCGTCCCGGCTGGTCCCACCGGATACACGGCGTTCGCATGGTCGATGGTCTCGAGGTCGTCCGGCCCGATGCAGCCGCGCCAGTCCTCCCCATCGTATTGGTCGTAGAGTTCGCCCAGGTGGCTCCCCGGGACGAAGCCCACGTTGCCCATCTCCGGCTCGACGTCTTCGAGGAACACGCCGACGGTCAGCGGGCCGTAGTTGGTGTGCGGCCAGAACTGGATGTCCTGGTGCCACTTCACCTCTTCGCCACCGCGCGGCGCCTTGAAGTTCAGCTTGCTGTGGTGGAACTTGATGTCGGGTCCGAGCAGGTCTTCCACCAGGTCGACGATCACGGACTGGCTCGCGAACTCCCAGTAGGTGTCGTGCAGGTCGGCGGGGGAGGTGAGCCGGCGCAAACGCGGCGCGCTCGCCGTGTGGCTGGGTTCGAGGTCGAAGACGAAGTTCGACTCTTCCAGTGCCCGGGTCTTGTCGACGAACTCCTGCGTGACCTCGGCGAGGCGCTCGAGCCACGAGTCGTCGACCAGCGACTCGATGGCGAGGAAGCCGTCCCGGGTGTACGTGTCGACCTGGTCGGCCGTGAGCACCTTCCTGGCCCGAGCAGTGGTGTCGACGATCCGGGTGGCGGCTTCTCGCGCTTCGGGGCTTCCTGCCATGAGGTCAGGCTACCAGGATTTTCGGGTCGGGGCGTCACCTCTCCGCCGCGAGGCCCGGTCCGAGTCGCGGCTGGTAGTGCTCGACGGCTGGGAAGGGGTCGTAGAAGTGGTGCAGCAGGGCCTTCCAGCGCTGGTAGGCGGCAGACTGTCGAAATCCGAGGGCGCGGTGCGCGTCGCGATTCGGTCTGGTCTGCTTCGGGTGTCCCGGTGTTTCCGGCAATGGCCGCTGGCGATCGCCTCTTCCTTGCACCAACCC
>CAZETS010000074.1:0-2169 GCA_964515335.1 uncultured Spirochaetaceae bacterium | reverse complement strand
GTCCCGGTGTTTCCGGCAATGGCCGCTGGCGATCGCCTCTTCCTTGCACCAACCCGCCCCGAAACGTGCTGGTCGCTGGCCCGAGGATGCCGGGAAGATCTCTCGTCGTCGACCCGGCGCGGGCGCGTCAGCCGGGGAGCGTCGGGATCGACGCCGGTGGGATCGAATTCGAGTGCGGCACAGCTCCGGGGGGGGCTGCGCGGCCTCGACGCGGCTATCCTTTCCTCCTGGCGCCGAGTCGCCTGCCTGTTTCCATGGATCCGATCCGAGTCGCACACGTCGTCAACAACATCGGATTCTGCGGTGTCCGCACCGTCGTCTATCACCTGCTGCGCGATCTCTCGAAGCGGGACTACGAGCTGCACGTCTACTGCGTGATCCCGCAGCCGGACGAGTTTCCGGAAATCCAGCGCGATCACATCCAGGCCTTCGAGGACCTGGGTGTCACTGTGCACCTGGCGGATCCGGCCAAGAAGACGATCTACGTGATGGAGGACATCTGTCGCTCCCTGGCCGAGCAGCGGATCGACATCGTCCACACGCACTCCCACAAGCCGAACGTCTTCGGGCGAATGGCCGCCGTACTGTGTGGCGACGTCAAGCTGATCGCGCACTACCACAGCGAGTACAAGGACAAGTGGCGCCAGGGCACGTCGCTGCTGCTGGACGAGAGGCTCTCGAAGCGCACCGATCGGTTGATCGCCGTCTCGAAATCGGTTCAGCGAGCGGTTTACAAAAAGGTGGGGACACCTCGGGCGCGCATCGAGGTCATTCCCAACGGCGTGGACTTCGATCGTTATGCTGCTCCCCACGACGCTGCCGACGCGCGCCGGAGCTTGGGAATTCCGGAGGGGCACCGCGCCTTGGGTGTGGTGGGCCGCATCGTGCCCCACAAAGGCCAGGCCGATCTGCTCGCCGCCGGGCCGGCGATTCTCGAGGCCTTCCCCCAGACGTGCTTCCTCATCATCGGGCAAGCCGACGAGCCGAAGCAGATGGCGCGTCTCGAAGCGCTCAGCAGGGACCTCGGCATCGAGGCACAGGTTCACTTCACCGGCTTCCGGTCCGACATGCCGCGTGTCCTCAGCGCTCTCGATCTGCTCGTGATGCCTTCGCACTGGGAAGGTCATCCGACCGCTCTGCTGGAAGGCATGGCGTCGGGAGCACCCGTGATCGCGAGCGACATCGCGGCCATCGCCGAGGTCGCCACGAATGGCGAGACGGCTCTGATCGTGCCTCGGAAGGCGCCCGAAGCCATCGCCTCCGCCGCGATCTCGCTGCTCGGCGACGCGAACCGGGCGCGAGCCCTCGGTGAGGCCGGGCGCGCGCGCGCCCGGGAATTCTCCTGGACGAACGCGAGCGGTCGCATCCATGCCATCTACCAGGATCTCATGGCTGAAGCGCCGGAGTCGTCGCATGTCGGCGGCACGCTGTTCCTCGTGCGTCACGGCCACACGGAGTGGACCGGCGAACGCCACATCGGCTGGTCCGATGTTCCCCTCAGCGCCAAGGGGCGAGCCCAGGCCAACGCTGTCACGGCGGCACTCTGTGCAGAACCGATCGACGCGATCTACGCGAGCCCGCTGGTCCGGGCCGAAGAGACGATCCGAGGGCTCTCGGATGCTCTCGGGCTGCCGGTCCATCGCTCCGACAACCTGAAGGAGTTCCACGTGGGTCAACTGGAGGGCAAGCGCCGCGACGAGCACCCCATGCCCTCCCGCAGCGACTACTTCTACGCGCCGCTTCCGGGCGGCGAGAGCCTGTACCAACTCCACACTCGCGCGCAGGCCTTCCTCCGCGAACTCACGGAAGATCTGGCCCGGGGTTGTACGCTGGTGGTAGTGGCCCACTATCGCATCCTCGAGCGCCTGTACGAAGCACTCCAGGGGCGCACCGCGGAGCAGAGCGCGGGAAAGACCGGGTTCAGGCCGGATGTCGGATCGATCTACCGGGTCCGCTACGCGGTGATGCCCGGGGAGATCCGCATCGAGGATGGGGGGCCGGTGGGCCTGCCCCAGGAATGAAATCCCGAGGCGAACATCATCGTTTCAGAGGTGGCTCGAAGATTGGGCCCAGGAAGACTCGAAGTCGTCGGTTCGCTGCGGGTTTCGGAGCTCAGACGGCGAACCGTGCCTGGTGGACCCGGATCTGCGGCAACCGCCTCGTCGGGAT
>CAZETS010000073.1:0-23786 GCA_964515335.1 uncultured Spirochaetaceae bacterium | reverse complement strand
CCCTGGTGCTGGACGGCTTCCGCACCTTCGAGCACAGCCAGTACTGGCCCTTCGACCTGAACCTCCTCGTCGGCACCTCCCACTACGTCTACGGGTTCGGAGAGGCCGAGCTGCGCAGGAGCGGCACGATGAGGCCCTCTCAGAAGGCAAAACGGGCCCGACTCGAAAGGCAGCACGGACGCCCCGCCCCCCAGGCCACCCGGGACAGCGTCAAGGAGCTGGTCGGCCGGATCGTGCCACCCGGGGCCTCGGCGACGATCCTCTCGGACGAACACCAGAGCTACCCGAGGGCTCTGCGGCAGCTCCCGGACCGGACCATCCAGCACGAGACGACCTCGTCGAAGGCGAGCCGGACGACGCAGAACCCGCTGTTCCCGGTGAACCTGGCGGATCTGTTGCTGCGCCACAGCAGTGCGAACCACAAGCGGGAGACGATCGCGTTCTCGAAGCGTCGGCAGGGGGCGCTCTACCGGATGGCGATCTTTGCGGTGTGGCGCAACTACGTGAAGTCGACCTCGGAAAACCGGAGGGATGAGCCGCCGGGTGTCACGATCGGGGTGATCGGGAAACGGCTCTCGGTTCGCAAGATCCTCAAGACCCGATTGGTTCCCCGGGAGCGGGAGCTCTCGCCCTGGCTCGAGCGGTGCTACTGGGGACGGATCCCGACGAGGCGGTTGCCGCAGATCCGGGTCCACCAGGCACGGTTCGCCGTCTAAGCGCCGAAACCCACCGCGAATCGACGACTTCGAGTCTTCTTGGGCCCAATCTTCGAGCCACCTCTGTTTCGTTCTGGGGGACTGCCTCGTGCGCGTCGGGCTCGCGGAGCGCGCCTAGAGGCGAACGCCACCCGCTACGGGATCACTCCCTCCGCGCGCAGCGTCCCGATCCTCGCGTCGTCGCACCCCATCTCCCGCAACACCTCCTCGGTGTGCTCGCCGAGGGTCGGCGCGTGGCGGGAGATCTGCTGGGGGGTGCCGTGAAAGCGCGCCGCCGGGCGCGGCAGGCGGAGCGGGCCGGCCACCGGGTGTTCCTGCTCGATGATTGCCTCGTTGTGGGCGAGCTGCGGGTCGTCGAGCATCTCCTCGATGCCGAGGGCGGCGCCGGCCGGCACGTCTTCCTCGATCATGCGCGCGAGCAGGTCCTGGGTGGGGAAGGTCGCGATCAGCTGCATGATTTCGACGCCGAGCGCCTCGGCGTTTTCGGTGCGCGCCTTGATGCTGTGGAAGCGAGGGTCTTCGCACCACTCGGGCCTGCCGAGGGCCCGGAAGAGGCCGTGGTACTCGGAGTCGGTGGCGGCGAACCAGAGCAGGTGGCCGTCCTGCGTCTCCCACAGCCGGTAGATGTCGTAGAGGGCGGGGCCGGGCTCCACGCCGTCCCCGATCAGGGTGTGCTTCATCATGCCGTCGGGCCAGAAGAACGCCAGCGACGAGTCGATCATCGGCACGTCGATCTTCTGGCCGCCGGCCCCGCGCTCGCGGGCGAACAGCGCCGCCGTGATGGCCTGGGCGGCCGTATAGGCGCTCGACTTGTCGGCCACGATGTTGCGCACGAGGTCGCGGATGGGGACCTCGGGATTCACCTGGATGGCGACGTGTCCGGTGAGCCCCTGGATGATCGGGTCGTAGACGCGGCGCTGCGCGTAGGGGCCGTCGGGTCCGTAGCCGCTCACCGAGCAGTAGACGAGTGAGGGATTCAGCTCGTGCAGCTCGTCCCAACCGAAGCCGAGGCGCTCGGCGGCGCCGGGCCGCCAGTTCTGGACGAATACGTCGGCTTCCTCGACGAGCTCGAGCAGCAGGTCGCGCCCGGCTTCGTGCTGAAGGTCGAGCACGATGCCCCGCTTGCTGCGATTGCAGTTGAGGTAGAAGGCCGCCATGCGGGCGCGGCGATACATCCCCGCCCGCAGCACGTCGCCGTAGCCGGGCGGCTCGACCTTGATGACGTCGGCGCCCTGGTCGGCGAGCAGCATCGTGGCGAGCGGCCCCGACACCACCGCCGAGACGTCGATGACGCGCACTCCGTCGAGCGGTCCGGGCATGCGGCCCTCCCTGGTCGATCGGTCGCGTGATCGACGAGTCCGACGAGTCTAAAGCAGCTCTCCACCGGTTGCGCCGCCCGGGCGCGCCATCGAGCGCCGCTGGACCGGCGGCGCTCGACCCCGGCTGATCGATCGTCCGGCCGATCAGCGAGGAAGCGGGCGAGGCGCCGGCAGCATGATCCGGCCGGTGAGCATGGTCACGTCCACCGGATCGAATACCGGCAGCTGCGCGACGAGCGAGGCGCGCGTCTCCTCGTCGGTCTCGTCGGCGACGCGCCGCGCGGTGTCGGCGATTAGGTGCGAGAGCCGATCGGCCGCAGGCTGTCTCTCGAGTGCGCGTGCCGCCTCGGCCGCCTCGGCGTAGCGCCCGAGGCGCAGCAGTGACCAGACGAGGCGGCGCCTCGCCCGCACCGCGCGCTCGTCCTCTTCGACGCGCTCGCGGTCGAGCTCGACGGTCCGTTCGTAGAGGCCGAGCGCCGCGTAGGTCGCGGCGAGGAACGATCGCGTCCACATGCGCCCTTCGGGCGTCTTCCCGTACGCGAGCCGCGTCCTTCCCCCGTGCGCGAGCAGGGTCGCTTCTTCGAACCGAACCGGGATCACACCGTTGCGCGTCGCCCAATCGGAGCGCTCGCGGACGACTTCTTCGATGTCGAAGCCCGAGTCGGGGTCGAAGGGGATGCCCTGCTCGGCGTAATACTCGGCGACGCGGGCGACGTTTTCGCGGTTGTCGTCGTCGTTTCGCAGGTAGACGGCGCCCGCGAGGTTGCGGAACACGGGGATCCAGCCCGGCGTCCTCTCGAGGTGCCCGGTGGTGTGGAAGAACGGACGGGGCGTGTTCCGCAGCTGGGGCAGGCGGATGCCGAAGTAGATGTCGACGCCGTGCCGATCGAGGAGGTCGAGGAAGCGCTCGCCCTCGCGCTCGCCGCGGCGCTCGCGCAGCGGCAGGTTGGCGGCGATGACGTCGGCCGGGACGTTGAGCGTGCCGTTGACCAGCATGCGGACTTCCGGCGCGAGGTAGGCGCCCGCGAAGCCGGCCATGTTGTAGTCGCTGAAGGCCGTCCCCTCGAGACCGGCGTCACCCACCAGCCAGACCAGTCGCGCGTGGTACTTGCCGGTGGGATAAGCCTGTTGGTACGCGGCCCAGGTCGTGGGGAGCGTTCCGCGCATCATCAGCCACGGGCCGATCCGAAAGAAGCCCAGCGCCAGGAGGACCGCTGCCAGCGCGCCGGCCCAGGCGGCCGGGCGAGACGCTCGAGGGTGCTCGGCCATCCAGTGGGCTGCGACCTTCGTCACGAGCAGGACGGGAAAGACGCCGAGCCAAAGGAACCGGACGGCGACGAAGGGCAGCGAGATCGAAAGCCACGCGAGCCCGACCAGGGCCGGGTCGATCCGCTCCTTCGCATCCTCGCCGCTCCCGCCCTTGCGCCAGGTGCCGATCGCATACGCGGTGGAGGCGAGGGTGCCGAGCATCAGTCCCCACTGCAGCCACCACCCGAGGGGGCTCGGCGGGAGGCCCGCTCGCGGCCACGCGAAGGGGTTGAAGCCCAGCCACTCGTCGGCGACCCGGGCGAGGCTCGGTGTCTCGCTGCCGGCGACGAACCAGGCCAGGTGAGGCTCTGCGGCGGCCGGATTGAGCAGGGTGGCCAGCAGCCCGAGCACGCCGGTCACGCCGAGCGCGAGGAGGCGCGCGCGTGTGGCCTGCTTCTCTTCGGGGCGGCTCTGTTCGCGGCTCTGCAGCGGCAGGGAGACGACCAGCGCGCCGAACGCCGTGGCGACGATCAGGGGGCCGAGCAGGAAGGCCGCGTGGACGTTCGCCCACACCGCGAGCAGCACGACGGCCGCCGCGCAGCCGGCCCGCGAGGGCGCCCGGGCGCGATCGACCACGAGCCGGTAGAGGACGAGGGCGGCGATGATGCTGAGCAGGTGCGGGCGAAGCTGGATCAGCCGATAGGCGGCGAGCACCACGAAGACCGAGAGGCCGACCGCACCGGCCACGACGCTGGCCCCCGCGCGGCGCAGGGCCGCCCACACGAGCCCGAGCGCGATGGCGACCAGCGCGACGTGCAGGGCGCGAAGCCCCGTGAAGCCGGCGACGCGTTCGAGGCCGTATAGCACCACGTCGAACAGCCAGGCGGCTGGTGTCGGCGGGCCGAGTGCGTTCGCCAGCAGCGGATCGCCGGCGAGCCAGGGGCCGCTCGACGCGTAGGCGCGGCCGAGCGACCAGTGCAGCCACGCGTCATCGGTGATCAGCGGCTGGCCGGCCGCGAAGAGAACACCGGCGAGGACGACCAGCAGACCGAAGACCGCGACGGTCGCGGGCGCGATGCGGAACACGCGCACGGGCGGCGTGCTCCCTACTTCTTCTCGGGGACCCAGCGGAAGCGCATCCCGAGCGCGCCTCCGAACGCCCACTTGTTCTTCAGGAAAGTGAACTCCGCGACCTCGTCGAACTCGTTGCTGGCCACCAGAACCTGCTTCTGGTTGTCGATGAACGCGTAGCCTTTCGCGGCGGCGAAGAGTGACAGCACGAAGGGGCCCGCCCTTCCGGTGTCGAGTTCGACCTCGAGGCCGGGGCCGATGCCGTGGTAGACGTACACCTGCTGGGCCTGGAGCAGGATGTGGCGGAAGTTCTGGAGCCCCGCGAGGCTCTGCGTCAAGCGGACCGCACGAGAGACGCGCCCGGTGAACTCGACCTCTTCGCGCAGGTACTCGACGGAGGTCTTGATCCGAAGTGTGCGATCACCCAGCGACTTCGTGAACGCAATACCAGCACCGGCCGTCACCTGGAGTGGTAGCACCAGGGCCTCGTTGCGGGCGCCCTGTCCGAGGATCGTCTCCTCGGTTGGCGTTACGTTGAATCCGGGGAAGCTGGTGGGAAGGCGCAGCTCGTCTTCGTAGTTGCCGATGTTCGGAAGCACGTAGGTGGGGCCGAAGGTGATCGCCACCTCGGCGTGCACGAACGGTCGCGGCCGGCTCGGCACGTCGAGCCACGACGGCGCCATCAACTCGAGCCCAATGGCCGCGTACGGCGTCATCATGCGGTCCCGGGTCGTGGCGGGTGATCCCTGTGTGATGGGCTGCAGGGAGGGCTGCTGGGGCGGGACCGGCTCATACTGGGGGCCGAGGACGTCTCCCGTCGCGAGATGTCCCTCGGCCATCTGGGAGTTCAGGCCGCTCTGCAGGGTGAGTGACGGAACCCACCTGTCGAGGTCTCCCGACTCGGCGTGCAGACTGCTCGCGCCGATCAGGCTCGCGAGCGCGTTCAGCAGTGCGATCGCAATGACCGGCCTCGACAACTTGACTAAATCACCCATCCGGGCGAGGATCGCGCAGCTACGTCACCACCCGCAAGGAGTAAGTGCGTGATGGCGGCCCAGCGACCTTGCGCAAACGCCCTAAATGCGACGCTCTGGGCGCTTCGGGCAGGGTGAGGCAACCGAGTGCGAGCCGACGACCGAGTCCACATTCGCGGCAGCCAGACGAACGAACCGTCTCGAACACCTCGCTCGGCCCGGGCCTTTCTGCAGTGGCACTCCGTACCACCTCGCGCGATTCGCGTGCTCGTCGCAACGCTCATCGCCTGCACAATTCCCGGTGTCGCTGCAGCGACCGAGGAGAACGACGAAGTCCTGCTGCTCGCGCAGGCGCCGCTCGACGCCACGGGTGCGACGGGTGCAACGGGTGTGGAGGATTCGGCCCGATCGGATCGGGGTGACGAGACCGCGGGCGGAGAGCAGGACGAATACGAGTACGAAGACGAGTACGAAGAAGACGGCGTCTTCGCCGACGACATCGAGACCGACTTCTCCGACGTCGAAGAGTTCACGATCACCGGAGAAACGGGTGGCATCCTGCAGAGCGACGCCGCCGAGTCGAGCGTGCAGTTCGATGCAGCGGAGCTCGACGCGCTCGGGGCCACCGACATCAGCGACATCGCCCGCGTGACGCCGAACCTCGAGATCACCCAGTCCGGCGCCACCAGCGCGAACTTCTTCATCCGCGGGGTCGGGCTCGCCGACTTCAGTGCCAACTCGGCGAGCGCCGTGGCCGTCTATCAGGACGGTGTGCCGCTGAACGCGTCGGTTCTCCAGCTCGCCGGCATCTTCGATCTGCAGAATCTCGCCGTGCTCCGGGGCCCGCAGGGCTGGGGGAGCTCGCGCAACGCATCGGCGGGTGCGATCCTGCTCGAGTCGCGAAAACCCACCGGCGACTACCAGGCCGAGTTCCGGTCGACCCTGGGCTCGTACTGGAGCGACGTCGCCCACTCGGCCCTGATCCAGCGCTACAACGGGGCGATCCAGCTGCCGGTCGTCGATGACCTCCTGTCGACGCGCCTCAGCTTCATGATCCAGAAGGCCGACCCCTTCCAGACGAACGGCTGTGGGGAGGGTATGCCGCCGCAGCCCCGCTCCAACTCTCCGTGCGGCACTTTCCTTCCCAACCAGAGCATCACGGTTCCTGCCGGGCTCCCGTCCCGTGTCGGCAACGAGAATCGATGGGCGGCGCGAGGCCTCTTTCGCCTACAGCCGACGGCGTTCGACATGGACTGGCTGCTGAGCGTCCACGGCAGCCGTCTCGACGAGCAGTCGACGCTCGGCCAGGCCATGGGAACGCGCGCGCTAAACCCGGTACCGGGTCACAGCCTCAAGCTGGGCCGCAGGACGGCGAACAGCCAGCGCAACACGGGCGACCCGGGCAGTGCGGGTCCGACGTACATCGAGCCGGATCAGCAGGCGGAGTTCTTGTCCATCGCCCTGCCGCTCATAAACGCGGGCCTGCCGGTCGCGGAGGCCCGAGAGGCCGCCGAGAACCAGCTTGGGGAGATCCTCGCGAGTGGCCGGCCGCTGGACACGCAGCCCTATCGGGGCGACTACAACCGCGTGGGCCAGACCATCCGCGATACCTGGGGCGTCTCGCTGAACGGGACGATGACGGTCGACGTGGCGGCCCTCGGCCCCGTCGAGTTCCAATCCATCACCGGGTACGAGGGCTATCGGCGGGTTCGTGATCAGGACATCGACTTCACGCCGCTCGTCCTCTTCGAATGGGCGCCCGCCGAGGACGAGGCGTGGCAGTTCTTCCAGGAGCTGAAGGCCAGCGGCGAGAGCGAGGAGGGGATGCTTCGCTGGGAGGCCGGCGGCTACTTCCTGATGGAAGACCTCGACGCCTCGCTCAATCAACAGGTATCTGTTGCCCAGGCCGACTTCCTGAGGCTCTACGACCAGAAGCTGCGCAGCTTCGCGTTCTACGGAGGTTTCGGCTGGGACTTCCTCGAGGACTTCACGCTGGACATGGGCGTGCGGTACAACTGGGAGCAGAAGTCCTTCAATTTGTTCCAGCAGAGCGGGTTCGTGACGGCCAACCCTCCGGGAGAACAATCGACCTGGAGCGCGCCGACCGGTCTGATCAGCCTCACCTACCGGTTCACCGAGGAGTTTTCGGGGTACTGGAAGTACACGCGGGGCTGGAAGCCGGGGCACTACAACGCGAACTACAACCCTGCCGCGGGCGGCATCCAGGCGCCGGCCGACCCGGAGACCGTCGACTCCCTGGAGGCCGGCTTCAACGGCTCCTGGCTCGATGCACGAGTCCGGCTCAGCGGCTCGATCTTCTACTACAAGTACAAGAACTACCAGCTCTTCCTGTTCGAGAACGCCGCCGGCCGGCCGCCGCTCCTGCAGATCATCAACGCGAACGACGCCGAGCAGTACGGCGCCGAGCTCGAGCTGCAGGCCGTTCCGCTCCAGGATTGGGAGTGGATTCCCGAACCGTTCTGGGACCTCAGCACGACGGTTCGATTCGGCTGGCTGGAGAGCCAGTTCCTCGACTTCGTGAACGAGATCGAGACGGTCGCGCCCGGGACCCCCACAGCACCGGCGAGGTCGGTCGTCCAGGTCGTCAACTACCGGGGAAACCGCCTGCCCAGCTCGCCGGAGTTCAAGGTCAGCGCTGCCATCGAGTATCCGTTCGACTTCGGGCGGTACGGAACGCTCACGCCGCGCTACGACATCGACTGGACGGACGACATCTTCTTCGATCCGAGCGACGGCCGGGGCGTTCCGAAGCTCACGGGCGAGCAGCTGCCGCCGTATACGGTCGGCCAGAAGGCCTACGCGCAGCACCACATCCGGCTCGCCTGGACGAGCGAGGACGGCAACCTGTCGATCGCCGGCTGGGTGAGGAACCTCACCGACGTTCGCTACAAGACATCCGCCTTCGACGCCTCGGTCTTCGCGGACGTGGTCCTCAACTTCGTCGGTCCGCCGCGCACCGGCGGCTTCGACGTGACCCTCAACTTCTGAGAGGTGGCTCGAAGATCGGGCCCAGGACGACCCGAGCAGGACGGCTCGAAGTTGTCGGGTCGCGGTGGGTTTCGGAGCTCGGGCGGCGAACCGTGCGGACCGAGGAGCCGCCTCCGAAGGCGTGGCGCGGGCTGCTACGGCACCTTGTAGCCGAGCGCCCGAAGCTGATTGAGCTGAATCTCGTCGATCTCGAGGGTAGGGGCGCCGCCCTCCCACGGTGGTTCGTTCTCGAGATACGCGTCGGCCAGCGCGCTGAGGCGCGCCGTCACGTCGGCCGAGCGCTCGTGGAAGTCCTCTAGCTCGGCGGCGTCGCTCGCGGTGTCGAAGAGCTCTTCGTCGTAGCCGCCGCCGTCGCGCGGCGTCCGCACGTAGCGGTAGCGGCCGTCCACGACCGAGACGGTGTCGGCGGGCTCCGGCATGCGTCCGCCCCAGGTGCGGTCGAGGTGGGCATAGGCGGGCTCTTCGTCGGTGAACGCCTCGCCGCGGGCCGCCGCCAGGATGGCCTCCCGCTGCGAGCGGCCGTCTACCTCCTCCAGTCCGGGAATGCCGAGCAGGTCGAGCAGCGTCGGCCAGATGTCGACGTTTCGTGTGACGCGATTCACGACCAGCCCCGGCTCGAGCTTGACCGGCAGGCTGATGATCAGCGGCACGTGGGTCGTCTCGCGGTAGACGAAGCGCGCGTGCCCCTCGTAGCCCCGCTCGCTGAACGCCTCGCCGTGATCCGAGGCGATCACGATGATGGTGTTCTCGTAGTAGCCCTCCTGCTTGAGGTACTCGAAGAGGCTCGCGAGGACCAGGTCGGTGCGCAGGATCGCGTTGTCGTAGACGTCCTCGTAGCTGGTCCCGAAGCGTGCCGAGTCTTCGTCGTACGTGTACTCGTGGAGGTCCATCAGATGGAGGTAGAGGAACCAGCGCTCTTCCCCGTAGATCCGCAGGAACTCCTTCGCTGCGTCGACGGCGTCGAGGTCCGTCCCGACTTCGGAGAGCGTCGGGTTCTCGCGCCGCACCGAGGCCGCCATGGGCTTGCCGGCCGGCTTGGCGTAGACCTCGAAGCCCTGGTCGAACCCGAAGTAGCTCTCCACCCAGCCGTTGCGGAAGAGGCCCGCCGTGCGGAAGCCCGCCTCGCTGAGGATCTCGGCCGGCATGATGGCTTCGGGGGCCACCACGTGGTCGAAGCGCGTCACGCCGGATCGCGTGGGATAGAGGCCGGTCCACAGGGAAGCCATCGAACACTTGGTCCACGACGATTGCGCGATCTGCCGGGCGAAGCGGACGCCGCCGGCGGCGAGGTCGTCGAGCACCGGGCTGGTGTCGCGAGCGTATCCCCAGGCGCCGAGATGGTCGGCACGCAGGGTGTCGATCAGCACGAAGAGGAGGTTTACGTCGTCGCGCTCGCGCAGGGCGGCGATCTCCTCTGCGCCCCCGACGTTCCGGTCGTCGCGCGGGGCGAGCCGCACCTCGACGAAGCTGGAGAGGACGTAGGCGACGACGAAGACGACGCCGATGGCGGCCAGGGTGAGCCACGGCCAGCGCTGACTCAGGACATTCGCGGTCTTGCTCATGGGAACCGACTCTAGCGAAGAGTGCTCGGCGCGGTCTCTGCGCCGGACTGCTAGCCTCCGCCCCCATGCTGCCTACACGTATCGCTCCGCCCGCTCCGGGCATGCTTCGGAGTGCGGGACGCGTGGTCCGCGCCGTCCCGCTGCGCGCAACCCTCGCGTCCCTCGTCCTCGCCTTCGGGCTCGGCTGCGGTGCCGACGACCCGCTGGCGGAGATCCGCGAGCTTCATGCGTCGGGGCGCTTCGAGGAGTCGCTCGATCCGCTGCGCGAGCTCGTCGACGCGCGCACCGGTGATGCCGAGGTCTACTACCTGTACGGCGTGGCCCTGGCCAGCGCGCGTGAGGTCACGCAGGCCGTCTGGCCGCTCCGCAAGGCGATGGAGAGCCCCGAGTGGTACGAGCCGGCGGTCCTTCACCTGGCTCAGCTGTCGTTGATGACGACGGACTGGGACATGGCGACCAGCCTGCTCGACGAGCTGATCGAGCGTAATCCCGAGAGCACCCGTGGAGTGCTGCTGCGCGCCTATGCGCGGGCACAGAGCCGGCAGGACTACGAGGGAACGCTGTCCGATGCGGACGCGGTTCTCGCGGAAGATCCGCAGAACGGCGATGCCCTCGTGCTGCGGGCGGTGGCGCTGCTCGGTCTCGAGCGGATCGAGGAGGCCAGCGAGGCCATCCAGGCCACGTCCACCCACTACGACGAGGTCGGCCTGGGGCTGGCCGCGTCGCCCCGCTTCTGCGTAGTCCGGGCGATCTTCGCCAAGGAGAAGAAGGAGCTCGAGCGCGCCGAGGAGATCTTCGAGGAGTGCGTCGAGGAGCACCCCGTCGACTTCCTGGTGGTCGACGAGGCGGCCGGTTTCTTCGACGAGAGGGGCAATTTCGAGCGTTCGCTCGAGATCATTCGAGCCGCCTTCGAGGGTGTCCCGGAGCTGCCGTCCTACCGGCTGTCGCTCGTCCACCGGCTCACCGCCCTCGGCGAGTACGAGGAGGCCGAGCAGCTCCTGCTCGAGGCGACAGAGAGCCCGCGGCCGGAGGTCGCGGCGTCGGCCTTCGCCGACCTCGCCCGATTCTACTTCCAGCGCGACGATCTCGACGGGGCGATCTCGGCCTTCGAGCAGGCGCTGGAGCTCGTGCCCGAGCCCGGAGCGGAGTTCTTGTTCACCTACGCGGACGTACTGGTCGCCGGCGGGCGCTACGACGAGGCGCTCGCGTTGACCGAGCGGATGACGCTGGTGCCGCATCGCGAGCTGGTGCGCGGCCGCGTGGCGCTGGAGCAGGGCGATCCGGCCCTGGCTCTGCGCCACTTCGGCGAAGGGCAGAAGCTCTGGCCCAACAACGCCGTATCGCGTTACTTCACGGCGCTCGCTGCGGAGAGGCTCGGCGACTTCGATCGCGCCATCGAGGAGTATCGATACTCGGCACGGGCGGACGCCTCCGCGACCGACGCCCGCATGCGGCTCGCTCGTCTCTACAGCTCGGCCGGCCAGGACGAGGAGGCCCTCCATGCGATCCGCCACGAGGCCGATGCGGAAGCCGCGCTCGACCCGCTTGGCTATGTGCTCTTCGAGATCGAGCTGATGGCCCGTGTGGGCCGGGCCAACCAGCTTCCGGAGCGCCTGCTGGCCCAGGTCCGCCCCCCCGCAGTCTGGCCGGAGGCGGTCGCCGCGATTGCGCGTGGCGCGCGAGTGAACCGCGGACCGGAAGCCTCCCTGCGGGTGGTCGAGCAGGCGGATCGACTCGACGCCAACGACCCCCGCAACGTCGCAGCGCTCCGGAGTGTCGTCGGCGACCTGATCGCACTCGGGCGGGTCGACGAGGCCGTGGCGCGGACCGAGGCGGCTCTCGAGGCGCGGCCGGATGCGGGAGTGTTTCACGCGCTGCACGCCTTTGCGCTCGAGCAGGCGGGCGGCGACGCGGCCGCCATCCGGGCGGGCTGGGAGCGCGCCGTCGAGGCAGACGGGGACGACGTGTTCGCGTTGCGCGGCCTGGCGGCGAGGGAGCGCGCCGAGGGCCGGTCCGAAGAGGCGCTCGCCCTGCTGGCGCGCGCCGTGGAGGCCGACTCGAGCGACACCGAGGCGCTGCGCGAGTCCGCCGAGATCCACGCCGAAGCCGGCCGACACGCCGACGAGGAGCGTTTGCTGCTCGCCCTCCTCGAGCGCGACCCCTACGACGGCTCCGCGGCGCTCCGCCTCGCGCAGCTCATGCTCGAGCGCGAGGGCGGCGGATCCGATCCGGCCGTGCTGTTGCAGCTTCGCCGAGCCGAGCGCTTCGGCCAGAAAGACGAGGCCGCGCGCCTGCTGGCCCGCGTCGATCCGGGGCTGCGCGACCCCTAGAGGTTATTCCATCAGAGGTCGTTCCATGTCCATGGACCGCGGACCGAGTCCGGTGCGCTGGTTCGTGAGATGGCCTCTAGCAGGCTAGATTTCACCGTCCCGGTAGGCCCGGCGCAGGCCATCCGGGATGACACGCACACGCTCGATGAATTCGGGTGGCAGTGCCGACTGCTCGAGCCAGGCGTTCGCGGCCGGCTCGTCGAGAACCAGCCAGTGCCGCGCGATGAGGCCCTGGGCCAGACTCCGCTCATGCTCGCCCTGAATCTCGGCGGCGAGCGCCAGCCCGCCCATTGGGTCCCGCTTCTTGATTCCGACCAACTTGGAGTAGACGGAGAGGGCCGGGTCGGCCCATTGCTCACGCGGCGCCGCCAGGACCCATGTGCTGGCGGCGCGCGGGTCGAAGGCCAGCCATTCCGAATAGGTCTCGCGGACCCCGTCGTCGCGATTCAGGCCGGCGGGAAGACCGGAGAGCCAGCGGAAGGCGCTCTCGGGGTCGTAGCGCACCCAGGCCATCCCAATGCGCCGGGGCAGGTCCTTCGCGTAGGGACCGTCGAGGTGCCGCTCGGCGAACTCGACGGCCACGGTGGCGTCGACGGCCGCCGCCGCACCGGCGACGCGACGGATGGCGTTGAGCTTGAACGTCGGGTCGTCGTCCGACAGGCCCTCCGCCCAGGCGATCGCCGCCTCGGGTCCGTCACGCAGCACCTTGCGCTTCGCCACCACGTAGAGCGCCCACTGGCGAGCAGGCCCGGGGTCGAGCGACTCGGCGTACTCGAGAGCCCCGTCGGGCACGACCTCGTCCCATCCACGCACCGCCGCCTCCGTCCAGCGAAGCCTGACCCGATCGCCCGGTGCGGTGCCGGCCATCGCGATGGCCGCGACGGGATCGGTCCGGCCCCATTCCCGTATGACGGCCCGTAGGACCGGGATCGACTGCCGGGTTGGCCAGTTCTGCTGCGTCCACCCCAGCGCCGATCGCGGGTCGAAGCGGGCCCACCACTCGCCGAAGAGGACGAGATCGGTGTCACCGAGATCGAGCAGGACCGTGTCGTAGGCCTCGCGCACCGGCACGAGCGCTTCGGGGCCGAGGCCACGGAGCAGGCCCGCGAGCTTCTCGCTGCGCTCGAGCAGGTCGGGGATCAGCAGGATCTGGCGCACCTCGCCCGTGAGGCCGGGCGGGGCGAAGCTCTCGGGCACAGTGGTCTTGCTGCGGCTCGGAGGCAGGACCGGGCCCGTATCCCGCGGGGGCTCCAGGTATCGACTCGCTCCGAAACCGGCGATCAGACAGAGGATGGCGACGATTCCGACGGTGATTTTCGACATGGCGGCGGATACTAGCCGCTGGGTCGCTCTCTTGCAGGCGCCGGGGCCCCGCCCGGTGCGCGGCCCGCGTACCTCAAGTCATCTCCTCGACCCGTCGAATCAGTGCCATGGGGGCGCTGCGGTTCTTGCAGCGGCACATCATCCCTGCGCCGGTGCAGATCGCTCCCCGAGCGGTTGCATGGGCCAAGTTTCCGTAATTCATGGGAGATTTCGATTCGTGCGCCGCTGGGGTTGGTTGCTGTGGTGGATTCTGCCCCGAAGCCAGCGGGGCCATTGTCTGCAGTGCGAGTGACCGGAAGTCCGCAAGTGGTCGTCGTTGTGCCGATTTCGCCGATCAGGCGGGCTTCGGCCGAGGCTGGCACCGTAATTGCTTTACAAATGCTGGGTGGATCGAGCATGATCCCTACCGGCGAATTTTCAAGGAGAATCAGTATATGATGCGTCGAAGCTTGATGCTCTTGACGGGGACGGTGGCGGCGCTGCTGCTGGCGGCTACGGCGGATGCCCAGACCCGCACCCTGTCCATGAGTGGTGAGTGGTGGCAGAACCGGGGTCCGCTCGTCGACATCCCGATCAACGGTGGTCCGGTCGGCTGCGCGCCTAGCATTCCGGACGGCTGCACCGGCTTGAAGCCCATGTTTGGTGGCATCCAGGCCACGGCTGGTGGTGCGGCGACCGGCATGGCCCCGAAGGCGGCCGGTGCGACGGCCTTCTTCCCGATTCCTGTTACGGGCGCGTCGCCCGCGGGTTTCTCGGTCAACAACAGCAGCGCGTTCACCCAGGTGGGCGGCGCGGCCAACCGGCAGACCGCCGCGGTGGCCGGTATCCCGACGGTGATCCAGCTGCAGTCGCAGTTCAGCCTGATGGGCCCCGGCCTCGTGACCACGACTGGCGGCAACGGCGGCGGCACGATGGCGAGCTTCAAGGCCAACAACTGGAGCGTTGACCCGCAGCAGGCCGCGCGCCTGGCCGCCAACTTCACCTGGTGCCCGCCCGCGGGCGTTTGCCTTACGGCGGGCCTCGGCACCTACGGGGACTACGGCGCCAAGTTCACGTACACCGCTGGCGCCAATGCCTTCGGTGGCACGATGGCGATGATGCTGCGAGACACCGCGGTCGTTTCGATTGCGCTGCCGACGCCCGCGGGTGCGGTGCTCCACCAGCTGGTGGGTGGCACGACCAACCCGACGTTCGGTCCCCAGATGGGCGGCAACAAGTACTTCGCCCACCGCTCGCTCGTGCTCGCCAACGGTCCCGTGCACGCGACGTTCATGACGTCCACCCCGTGCACGAGCGGGATCGGCCTCCCTCCGTCTCCTGCGGGCTGTGACATCATCACGGCTCAGGGGCCGTTGATCTTCAGCCTGCCGGGCTCGGCGAACAAGGACTGGGGTATGCCCTGGACGACCGGCACGGTGAAGATCAAGAACCTGGCCGCTGGTCCCAACGATCCGGCCACGACGTTCACCGCGATGGGTACCGACTCGCGGACCGTCCTCGGCCGTGGCCAGATCACGATGGTCGCTGGTCAGACCAGTGAGCGGAACCCGAGTGGCAATCACTTCTCCGCGCTCGACATCGTGGTGCTCAACTTCAAGTCGTCGCCGACCGTGCCGCTTGCGTCGTGGCCGGCGCTGGTGGGTATGCTGGCTGTGGTCGTCGGGGTCGGCATGGCGGCCTTCAATCGGCGCGCCGCACAGAGCAGCTGACGCTCGCGGGCCTGGCGGCCGGCCGGCACGCCGGCGACCGCATGGCTCGGCCATACGCAACATGAAGTCCGGGATGCCGGGCGGCCTTCGGGTCGCCCGGCATTTCTTTTTGGACGTGCCCACGAGAATCGTGCCGATCACCCGGCAGAGCGAGCCCCGCCGCTGGGCTTCGCCCGCGCCCCCCGCCGACCCCGCTCCGCGGTCCGCTTCACCCGGTTGCGCGACGCCCGGAGCACGTATTTTGCGGCCGCGCTTGTGACTGCGGGTCCTGGATGGGATACTCGCGACCTCGCTCTAAGGGAGCGGCAGGAGGGCGTCATGTCTCGTCGGTCGGCTGGATCCGAACTGTTCGTCTGTCTGGTGGCAGGGCTGCTGTTGGCGGCCGGAAGTGCCTTCGCGGAGCCCGATGCGGCGGACGACGGCGAGAGCGCGGGCGACTACGAATACGCCGACGACGAGTCGCCCGACTATGTCGACATCGATTCCTATGGGCTCGAGGAAGACGCCGAGGGGGCCACCGGGGCGACCGGCGCCCCCGCCACCACCGCAACCACCGGGGCGGCAGCCGCGGGCGCTGGGGCGGCCTCCACGGCCTCTGCGGCGACCCCCGCCGACGCGGCTCCGGGGGGCGAGGCCGGCCCCCAGAGCTTCGGCGGGCAGGTCTCCCGAATAGGCGAGGTGACGATGGACGCGGTGATCCTGCGGCCCTTTGGCGCGGTCGCCACCGGCGTCGGGTGCGGCTTCCTGGCGGCCGCGGCGCCGTTCCTCGTCTTCTCGAACGACTACGACACTGCCAGCGACGTGTTCGTGGGCGAGCGCTACCGCTACACGTTCGAGCGGCCGCTCGGCAGCTTCTGAGCGGACGGGCGGTCCGCGGACGCGTGGCCGGCTCGCCCGGCCGCAGCTACCAGGTATCGATGCACGAGCGCTTCTTGCCCGTCCGCGGCGCGGGAGGCGGCGCCGAGCGCAGCGCGCGCATGATCCAGGTGCGTGACTCCATCGGGTCGATGACGTCGTCGATCTCGAGGTGCGAGGCCATGTTGACCGCCTTGCCGTGCTGGTACATGCGGTCGACCATTTCCTGGTAGAGGGCCAGCCTCCGCTCGGGGTCGGTCTCGGCCTCGAGTTCCTTGCGGTAGCCGAGCTTCACCGCTCCCTCGAGCCCCATGCCTCCGAACTCGCCGGTCGGCCACGAGACCGTGAAGAACGGCGCCTTGAAGCTGCCGCCCGCCATCGCCTGCGCGCCCAGCCCGTAGCCCTTGCGCAGCACGATGGTGAAGAAAGGCACCGTGACGCTCGCGCCCACCACGAACATCCGCGACGCGTGGCGCACCAGCGCGGTCTTCTCCGACTCGGGTCCCACCATGATGCCGGGCGTGTCGCAGAGGAAGAGGATCGGCACGTCGAAGGCGTCGCAGAGCTGCATGAAACGGGACGCCTTGTCGGCGCCCTCGCGGTCGATCGCCCCGGCGAGGTGTGTGGGGTTGTTGGCGATGATGCCGAGCGGGCGCCCCTCGATGCGGGCGAGCGCCGTCACCATGCCGTGCCCGAAGTGCCGCCGCAGCTCGAGGACCGAGCCCTCGTCGGCGAGCGTCTCGATGACGGTGCGTACGTCGTAGATGCGCAGCCGGTTCTCGGGGATCACGTCGCGCAGGCGCCGCTGGTCCGCGCAGGCCCAGTGATCGAGCGGGCCCTGGAAGTACGAGAGGTACTGCTTGGCGACCGCGACCGCCTCGGCCTCGTCGGCCACGGCCACGTCGACCACGCCGTTGGCGACCTGCTCCTCGATCGGTCCCACTTCCTCCGGCCGGAAGACCCCGAGGCCGCCGCCCTCGATCATCGCCGGGCCGCCCATGCCGATGTTCGAGTTCAGGGTGGCGATCACCACGTCGCAGCAGCCGAGCAGGGCGGCGTTGCCCGCGAAGCAGCGCCCCGAGTTGATGCCGACCAGCGGCACCAGGCCCGAGAGCCTGCCGAAGTAGGTGAACGCCCAGCAGTCCAGGCCCGCGACGCCGACGGCATCGGTGTCGCCTGGCCGTCCGCCGCCGCCTTCGGTGAAGATCACCACCGGCAACCGCCAGTCGGCGGCCAGCTCGAACATGCGGTCCTTCTTGGCGTGGTTCATCTTGCCCTGGGTGCCGGCGAGGACCGTGTAGTCGTACGAGAGGATCAGGCAGCGGCTGTCGGCGTCGGGGAAGAGGTCGCCGTTGACGCTGCCGGCGCCGGTCACCATGCCGTCGGCCGGCGTGTTGCGGACGAGGTCGTCGAGGTCGCGCCGCCGGCGCTGGGCGGCGATCGTGAGGCCGCCGTACTCGACGAAGCTGCCGGGGTCGCAGAGGTCGGCGACGTTCTCGCGGGCCGTGCGCTGGCCGGTCTTGCGCCGGCGCGCAACGGCGTCCGGGCGGTTCTCGTCGCGCAGGTAGCCGTTTCGCTCGAAGACCTCGGCGAGGTCGGGTCGGATGCGGTCGAGGTCCTCCTCGACGGCGTTCTCCACCGCCGCCCCCTCGACCTGGCGCGGCGCAATGTGGACGAGCGGGTGGCCCTCGAAGACGGCGTCGCCCACCCCGGCGGCGATCTCGACCACCTCGCCGGACACCTCGGCCGCGATGACGTGCTCCATCTTCATCGCCTCCATGACGAGCAGGGGCTCGCCGGGGCGGACGAGGGCGCCGGCCCGCGTGTCGATCGAGACCACCGTGCCCTGGACGGGCGCACACACCGCCGTCGAGCCGGGCGGTCCCGGCTGCGCGTCGGCGAGCTGGGCCGGCTCGGCAGCGCGCCCGGCGGCGGGCGCGGCCGTGGCCACGCCGCCGCCGCGTCCGTGCTCGAGCACCGCGAGGGGGTCCTTCGAGTCGAGGCGCGCGCCCGCGAGGGCGGGCGCCGCGCCGCTGGCCGCGGCTTCGGCCGAAGGCTCTGCGACGAAGTAGAGCGGCGATGCTTCGGCCGCCCCGGCCCCGGCCTCGGCCCGCTCGCGAGCGATGCGCTCGACGAGTCGGGTCGTCACCCGGTGCTCGCGCACCTCGGGTTGGCCGAGCAGGTCGAGCAGGAAGCCGAGATTGGTGGCGACGCCCTCGATGCGCGTCTCGCGCAGGGCGCGGCGGGCGAGGTCGACGGCGCGGCCGTAGTCGGGCGAGGGCGAGTGGGCGATCAGCTTGGCGGTGAGCGAGTCGAAGGCGGGGCTCGTCTTGTATCCCGCGTAGCCGTACGCGTCGACGCGCAGCCCGGCTCCTGTGGCCGGCTCGTAGTGGGTGAACGTGCCGCCCGCCGGCCGCGGCGAGCCGTCCCGGGCGACCTTCTCGGTATTGATCCGCACCTGCACCGCGAAGCCCCGTGGCCGCGGGACGTCGGCCTGGGTGAGGCCGAGGTCGGCGAGCCGGGCGCCGCCGGCGATCTCGATCTGCGCCTGTACGAGATCGATGCCCGTCACCGCCTCGGTGACCGTGTGCTCGACTTGCAGGCGCGCGTTGGCCTCGATGAAGACGAAGCGCTCGGGGTCGTCGGCGTCGAGCAGGAACTCGAAGGTGCCCAGCCCCGCGTAGCCGAGCCGCTTCGCCATCGTGACCGAGGCGTCGAGCAGCTGCTCGCGCAGGGGGTCGCCGAGCCGCGGGCTCGGCGCCACCTCCACGAGCTTCTGGTGCCGGCGCTGCAGGGTGCACTCGCGCTCCCACACGTGGCTGATGGATTCGCCGTCGCCGACGATCTGCACCTCGACGTGGCGCGCTTGCTCGATGCGTTCTTCGAGGTAGACGTCGCCGTGACCGAAGGCCTTTTCGGCCTCGGAGCGGCAGCGTTCGAGGGCCTCCTCGAGCTGGTCCTCGCGCTCGACCGGCCGCATGCCGCGGCCGCCGCCGCCGGCGATGGCCTTGATGAAGGCGCTGCGGCCGGGGCCGAGTGACGCGAGAAACGCTCGCGCGTCGTCGAGCGACGCGGGGCCCTCGGTGCCGGCGAGGATCGGCACCCCGCAGGCCTCGGCGAGCGCACGCGCCCGGGCCTTGTCGCCGAGTTCGTCGAGGGCGCCCGGCGACGGGCCCACGAAGGTGATGCCGGCCTGCGCGCAGGCGCGCGCGAGCCCGGCGCTCTCGCTCAGGAAGCCGTAGCCCGGGTGCAGGGCGTCGCACGAGGAGGCCACCGCCGCCTCGACGACGGCATCGGTGTCGAGGTAGGCGAGGGCGCCGCGCCCGGGAAGCAGCCTGGCCTCGTCGGCCTTCTTGACGTGCAGTGATCGGGCGTCGTCCTCGGGATACACCGCCACCGAGTGCACGCCGAGCCCGGCGGCCGCGCGGGCGACGCGGATCGCGATCTCTCCGCGGTTGGCGATCAGCAGCTTCGAGACGGGCATGGGGGCTCCTCGGACGAGGCGTGGGCGGACGTCCAACTCTAACGAAATGCCGCGGCGGTTCGGTTACGCTGCGCAGGCGCCTGAGAGGCGGCGCGACCCGTGGGAGGAGCACCCGTGACGATCCGCAACTACGAAGAAGTCGACGTCTACCCCCTCGACGACGCCGTGCGCGAGGAGATCCTGCGCAAGCAGATCGAGTGCACCTTCATCTGGGGCCCCAGGACGGGCTGGGCGGTCGGCGTGTTGATGACCTACGTGTGGCGCGACGGAAGCTTCTGGGTGACGGCGACGAGTCAGCGCAAGCGCATCGCCGCGATCCGGCGCGATCCGCGCGTCTCGGTGGTGGTGTCGAGCCACGGCACCGACCTCGGCCCCGCCAAGGGGATCACCGCCAAGGGCCGGGCGATCATCCACGAAGACGAAGAGACGAAGGCCTGGTTCTACCCGCTCTGCGCGGCCGCCAACGTGCCGGTGGCCGGCAAGCTGCGCGACGCCTTCGAGCACATGCTGCACAGCGAGCGCCGGCTGGTGATCGAGGTGGTGCCCGAGAAGTGGATCACCTTCGACGCCGCCAAGATGATGGTCGACTCGATGGCGGCGTGGAAGGAGATGGGTCTGCTCGACTGACCGCCCGCGCTGCCCGCGGGTGCAGGGTCAGCGCTCCCAGACGGTCTTCAGCGCGTCGTCGGCGCCGAGCAGGCCGATCGGGTCGTGCTTGTCGATGTGGCCGATCAGCTTTCGGTACACCCCGTAGCCGACCAGCCGCTGCAGCCGCTCGGGGAAGCTCCGGACCAGCTCGCGCGGGACGCCGAGCTGCTGATTCTCCTGCTGGCGGATGAAGCCCGCGCAGTAGTTCATCGCGATGCCGACGCGGCGCGTGTTCGAGAGGTTGGGGCCGCCGCCGTGCCAGAGGCTGCCGTTCCACACCAGCACGCTGCCGCGCTTCATCTCGGCCGGAATGCTGTCCTGGGGCTTGCCGTACTCGGGCCAGTGGTCGAAGCGGTGGCTGCCTGGCACGATGCGCGTGGCGCCGTTCTCTTCGGTGAAGTCGGTGATCGCCCACATCGTGTTGCACACCAGGGCGGGGTGCGGGCGGGGCAGGCCGATCAGCTGATCGTCGGCGTGGATCGGCTGGGTGGTTTCGCCCGGGTCGATCGAGATGGACGAAAGCGACGAGATCAGGCAGCCGTCGTCGAGCACACCCTCGACGACCGGAAGCACCGCGGGATGGATCGGCACGCGCGTGAACGGCTCGCCGTGGGCGAGCAGATTGTAGATGCGCACCGTGCGGCTTCCCTCGAAGGGGTTCGCGGCCGGGACGATGCCCTCGTGGCGCTCGATGCGCAGCAGCGCCTCGGAGAGGGCGTCGCAGAGCTCCGGCGGGACCACGCCTTCGAGCAGCGTGTAGCCCTGCTCCTCGATCTCGGCCAGGTGACGCTGCGTGTCGATCGTGGACCCGCCCATGCGGGTCAGCCTAGCAACCGGATGGCAGACTCGTCGGGGGCTCGAGCCACGTAGTAGAATGCGATCCCGGTCGGCGGGCGTCCGCGCCGCCGGCAGCGAGGCAGACCGCCCCAGGAGAGCCATGCCGATCCACTACGAGAAGGACGACGAGCACGTCGTCCGCATCACGATCGACCGCCCCGAGGCGCGAAACGCCCTCGACCTCTACCACTTCCGCGACCTGGCGGGCGCCTGGCGAGAGTTCGAGAGCGACGACGACGCCTGGGTGGCGATCGTGACGGGCGTCGCGCGCAACTTCATGGTGGGCGCCGATCTCAAGACCTACATCCCGCAGATCACCGAGCTGCAGAAGAAGATCGCCGCCGGCGACGTGACCGAGATCGACGGCTGCCGGCTCTCGGATGGCACCTACGCGGTGCTCCGCAACGTGAAGCTCTACAAGCCGGTGATTGCCGCGATCAACGGACCGTGCGTGGCCGGCGGCATGGAGATGCTCGGCGGCGTCGACATCCGACTTGCCACCGAGCACGCGCGCTTCGGCGTGATGGAGCCCAAGCGCGGACTCTTCGCGGGCGGGGGCACGACGGCGCGTTTGCCGCGGCAGCTGAACTTCCCGGCCGCGATGGAGTTCCTGCTGACCGCCGAGCACTTCCCGGCCGAGCGCGCCTTCGAGCTCGGTCTGCTGAACGAGATCGTGGCCGAGGACGAGCTGCAGCAGCGCGCCACCGAGTGGGCCCGGCGCATCACCGTCAACGCGCCGCTGGCGGTGCAGGCCACCAAGGAGAGCGTGGTGCGCGGGCTGTCGGTGTCGCTCGACGAGGCTTACGGGATCGAGAGCGAACTCGCCAAGCAGGTCTTCCAGAGCGACGACGCCAAGGAGGGGCCGAAGGCCTTCGCGGAGAAGCGCCCGCCGCAGTGGTCGGGCAAGTGAGTGGCGGCCGCGCCCCCTGCGTGATCGGCGCCGCGCGGCGCACCGTCCGTCCCGAGGACGGCGACGCTCCGGAGCCGCTCGATCTGTGGGAGGAGGCCGCGCGCCAGGCGGCCGCCGACTCGGGGGGGCACGACGTCGTCGCGACGATCGACGACGTGAACGTCGTGTACAGCATGTCGTGGGTGTACGACGATGCGCCGGCGCGTCTCGCCGAGCGTCTCGGGCTCGGCGCGGGGCGTCGCACGCTGTCGGGCCTGAGCGGCACGTCGCCGCAGAAGATGCTCGACGATGCGGCCCTGCGGATCCTGGCCGGCGAGAGCGACCTCGCTTTGGTGACCGGCGCCGAGGCACTCGCCACGACGCGCCGCCTGAAGAAGGCCGGCGCGAGGCCCGCGTGGAGTCATCCGCCGGCCGAGAAGCGCGGGATGCCCTTCGACGATCCCTTCCACCCGGCCGAGGTCGCCCACCAGGTCTTCCAGGCGTACCTCACCTTCGCGATGTTCGACGTTGCGCGCCGCGCCCACCGCGGTGTTTCCCCGGACGAGTACCTCGGCCAGCTCGGCGAGCTGCTCGCGCCAATGTCTCGCGTCGCCGCGGCGAACCCGTACGCCTGGCTTCGTGAGGCGCACGACGCGGCCGAGCTGATCACCGTGACGCCCGCGAACAGGATGATTGCCTGGCCGTACCCCAAGCACCTGGTGTCGATCATCGACATCGACATGGCGGCCGCCCTGCTGCTGGCGAGCGACGAGAAGGCCGATGCCCTCGGCGTGCCGAAGGACCGCCGCGTGTACCTGCGCGGCTGGTGCCACACGAAGGATCCCGTCTACGTCGCCGAGCGGGCCGAGCTGTGGCGTAGCGCGGGGATGCGGGAAGCGAGCCGCGTCGCCCTCGAGGCGGCGGGCGTTGGCCTCGACGACGTCGCACACCTCGACCTCTACAGCTGCTTCGCCAGCTCGGTGAGCTTCGCGTGCGATGCCCTGGGGATCTCGCCGGACGACTCGCGGCCGCTGACGGTGACCGGCGGCCTGCCGTTCCACGGCGGGCCCGGCAACAACTACCTCACTCACAGCGTCGCGACGCTGGTCGATCGCCTGCGCGAGGAGCCGGGTTCGTTCGGGATGGCGAGCGGCGTCGGCATGCACATGACGAACCACGTCCACGCCGTCTACTCGACCGAGCCCGGTCCCGTCTCGCCACCCGACGAAAAGGGCGCCCAGCAGCGGACCGACGCGGCCGAGCGGCGGCCGATCACGGCGGCCGCGACCGGCAAGGCGAAGGTCGCCACCTACAGCGTGGTGCACGGGCGCGAGGGGCCCGCCTTCGCGGTCGCCGTCTGCGACCTGCCCGACGGCTCGCGCTGCTACGCGCGCAGCGAGGACGCAGACCTGATGCGCGAGCTGGAGGCCGACGAGTGGGTCGGTCGCGAGGTGACGCTCGAGGACGCCGGGAACGGCGTGAACCGGCTGATGGCCTGAGCGCCGCCGCTGGGCTGAGCCTTCAGAGGTGGCTCGAAGATTGGGCCCAAGACACCTCGAAGTCGTCGATTCGCGGTGGTTTTCGGCGCTTAGACGGCGAACCGTGCCGCGTGGACCCGGATCTGCGGTAGCCGCCTCGTCGGGATCCGTCCCCAGTAGCACCGCTCGAGCCAGGGCGAGAGCTCCCGCTTCCGGGGAACCAATCGGGTCCTGAGGACCTTGCGGACCGAGAGCCGTTTCCCGATCACCCCGATCGTGACCCCCGGAGGCTCATCCCTCCGGTTCTCCGAGGTCGACTTCACGTAGTTGCGCC
>CAZETS010000072.1:0-25082 GCA_964515335.1 uncultured Spirochaetaceae bacterium | reverse complement strand
TGCTCGGATCGACCATTTCGGATCCTCACAGGCCCATTTGTCGAGACACCTTGGAGACACCAGCCGAAGTGCCCTCCGGGGTCCCGGAATGCTTCAGATTCCGGCGGCTGCCGTCGATGAATACAGTGATATGTTCGAACAAGCGGTGTCGGGACAGACCAACGACGATCCCCGGAAGCTCAGCGCGATGATCGCGCGGGTGTCGGACCTTGCCGCCGAGCACGGCATCACTTCGGTGGTGGCCGGACTCACGGCCGAGGAGGGCGACCTCGCCTTCCCCGAGTACATCCACTTCCTGCAGTCTGCGCTGCGCGTCGAGGACGGTATCTTCCGCATGACGCGCGAGAGGGCGGTGGTGCACCTCGCCGACGTCGACCCGCAGCGCGCCGAGGAGGTGCTCGAACGCCTCGCTGGCGACTTCTGTGAGGAGTTTCCGGCGCTGCGACGCCCGACCTTCCAGCTCCGCATGGTCGAGGTAAAGCCCGATGCGGGGGAGGTCCGCGTGAAGGACGTGCTCACCCGCATCTTCGCGCCGCGCACGATCCACTAGGGACCGCCCGAGGCTCCGGTCAGGGCGAGTCGCACTCGCGGCCCGGCGGCGCGTGCAGCAGCTCTCCGCGTAGGCCGTAGATGCAGGCCCCCTCGCCTGCGCGACGGGAGGTCTGGCGTTGGCGCTGGTCTGGCCGGCAGGCCACGCCCCTCGGTGCGTGCAGCAGCCGGCCGCGACGGTCGTACACGCAGCTGCGATTGCCCGCCGTCGGGATGGGCGGTTCGGCGCCGGCCTCGGAGGCGGCCGCCGGGCCGGGCGGGGCGTCGCCGAAGTGAACGGGCTCGCCGCGCGCGATTGCCTGACGCAGGGCGAGCGCCTTGAGGCGGAAGTACTCCTCGCGCCAGGAGGGCGCGACGCGGTCGGCTTCGGGTGCGGCGGCCGCGGGTTGGCCCGAGTCGTAATCGGCGGGCGGGATCGCCGCGGTGGGATCGATCAGCGTGAAGGCGGATTCGTCGCTGCCCGGGCGCTGAGGAGCGCCGGGCTTTCCCCGGGACGCCACCCGCTCGAGGTCCTCGAGGGTGAGGACGAGCGGCGCCCCGGGCTCGTCGGCGCCGGCCGTGACCGGCAGGCCGAGCAGGGCTGCGAAGAGCGCTGCAAGCAGGCGGGTCCGGCTCGGGTTCGCGGGCACTCGCTGCGTCGAGGCGCTCTCGAAGTCATCCACCGTCATTTCATCGGCCGGTGTCGCCCGATGTCTGAGCAGCGAGATGTGACCCCGGGGCCGTTCGGCGAGATTGGGGTTCGCGGACAACCCCGGAGACAGGTCTGCGCGAAGGTGGAGCGCTCATTACGGCCAGCTACGGCCGGGTGGCTCGTGGGCACGCGCGATCGGGGTGACGCCGGCCCGGACTCGAATCCCCCTCGGGGCCGAGGGCGATCGCTTCGTGCGAGAAGCGGGCCGCCGTCAGCCGGACGGCGACTTCGCGGGTGGGGCTTCTCGTGCAGGCTGGTCGCAGCGCGCTCCGCAGGATCGTCACTTGTGCGGGCGACGGCAGCATGCAACTCGAGGCGACACGCAAGCGGGGAGGTCGCCCGTCAGGGTCACACTCGTCCACCCCGCGCTGATCCCGGGAGAGGAGCCCAGTCACGGCCTGCCGCCGATGGGGACCCTCTACATCGCGACATCGCGGCCTAAACGACGTTCCTGGTGGGTTCGCCGGGCGAGACGGACGAGACGGACGAGACGATCCGCATCACCATCGACCCGGCAAACAGCTGCACCCGAGCATGGCGGTGTTCTTCGTCGCGATCGCCCATCCCGCGGCACCGGGCTCTATCGCGAGGCGGTGCGCGAAAGACTCGTCGACCCGCAGCGGTGGCACGAGGAGCATCGTGTGTACTCCAACTGCCCCGAGGCCGTGACCCGGGACTACGAGAGCAGGGGCGATTTCGAAGCTCGCAACGCCATCGAGCGGCGCAGTCCCAGCGGCGTCGGCGACTGCTCGGGGCGACTGGCGGCTACGAAGATGCCTTGGCGGGCGTCCACCCCATCCACCACGAGAGCGCGCCGCCCAGCAGGCCGATCCCGAGCATCTGGGTGTACCAGACGAGCGCCTCGCCCATGGCGAAGTCGGGGTCGACGCCGAACGGCAGCAGAAGGGCGACGATCGCGCCCTCGCGCACGCCGAGTCCGCCCAGGCTCAGCGGCGTCAGCGCCACCAGCTTCGCGAGAGGCCACGCCACGAACCAGGCCGTCGGGGGCACGTCGATGCCGATCGCGTTGCCGATGAACACGTTCAGGACGACGAACGCTCCCTGGACGATCAACGCGATCATCAGCGCCCGGACGAAGGCGCGTTTGCGTCGTGAGAGGTCGGTGATGGCGAGCTGCAGCCCGCTCACGGCCTTGGCGGGGCGGGCCGGTAGGCGCGAGGCGTCGATCGAGCGGATCGCCCATACGCCGACGGCGATCCCGGCGAGCAGCAGTCCTGCCGCGTAGAAGAGGATCTGCAGTGCCACCGACTCGAGCGTGACGAAGCCGCCGGCGAGGGTGGCCAGTACGATGAGCGCGACCACGTCGGTTGCCCGGTCGGCGATGCCCGCGGTTGCGGCGGCAGTGAGGCGGCTGCCGTCGCGCACCACCATGCCGAGTCGGACCGCGTCGCCACCGACGATCGACGGCAAGATGGTGTTGGCGAACAGCCCGGCGAAGTGCGCCCGCAACGCGTCGCGTCGCTCGACCGACAGCCCGCAGGCGTTCAGCAAGAGCAGCCACTTGGACGCAGCGAGCAGATGGCCCAGCGCTAGCCCACACAGGGTCGCGAGCCAGAGCGCGAGGCCCGTCCGCGCCATCGCGGCGATCACCTCGCCGACGTCGAGCTGGGCGAGCAGGAGGCCCAAGATCAGGATCGTGCCGCCGAAGCGCAGGGCGAGGGGCAACCAGCGCCTCGCGCCGGTCCGCGCGTCGGGCGAAGCCTGCCGGGGCGCCTCCTCCACGCTGCCTTCTGCTCCGCCCGACACCTCGCCTCCGGTCTCGACGCGCATCCTGCTCGACTCTCGACGACGCGTGCCGCGAAGGTACCTTCGCGGCGTGGAGTCTGCTCTTTCGGGCTTGCGTGTAGTCGACCTGACGACGGGGCCCGTAGGCGGCGTCGCGACGACGGTGCTGGCGGACTTCGGCGCCCACGTATTCAAGGTGGAGCCGCCCGGCGGCGACCGGTTTCGCGGGCTTCCGAGCAGTGCGCTCTGGCTGCGCGGCAAACGAAGCGCCGTGCTCGATCTGGAGGACGAGGCCGAGCGCCACATCCTGCGCGGCGCAATCGCCGCCGCCGATGTCCTGGTGTGCGGCGGGCCGCCGAGCCGTTCGGTCAGGCGGGGCCTCGACGCCGCGGCGCTCGCCGCCACGAACCCGTCACTGGTGCACTGCTCGATCACGCCCTGGGGTGCGCGTGGCCCGCAGAGCGAGGTGCCCGGCTACGAGCCGCTGGTGGCCGCGCGGTCCGGGCGCTTCGAGACCTTCGGACGACAGATCCGCGGCGACGCTCCCGGCTTCGCGGCCCTGCCCGTCGCCTCGCACCTGGCTGCGATGGGCGCGGTGCAGGGCATCGCGGCGGCGCTGCTCGAGCGGTCGCGGACGGGCCTCGGTCAGCGCGTCGAGACGAGCCTGCTCCAGGCCATGCTGCCCTTCGACCTCGTCGATCTGCTGCTCGCGCAGCTCGTCGACGGCGGCGTGATTCCTCCGGTCGATCCGGCGTTCGGCGACATGCCCACGCTCAACTACCACCCCGTGTTGTGTGCCGACGGCCGCTGGATCCAGTGCGGCAATCTGCTCGAGCACCTCTTCCTGGCCTTCCTCGACTCGCTCGACCTGCTCGGCGAAATGCTCGCCGAGGAGCGCTTCCAGGCGTCGCCGGTCGAGTGGGATGCCGACACGGTCGAAGCGGCGCGCGACCGCATCCTGCTGCGCGTGCGCGAGCGTTCCGCCGACGAGTGGATGGCGGTGTTTCGCGAGAACGGAAACGTGGCGGCGGAGCCCTATCTCGATCCCGCCGAGGCCACCCGGCACCCCGATCTGATCGCCAACGGCGCGATCGTCGAGGTGGCCGACCCCGACCGGGGCGCCGTCCGGACGATCGGGCCGATCGCGACCCTCGACGGCACGCCCGGCCGGGCCGGAGCCCGCGTGCCGACGGTCGGCGAGCACGATCGCGCCTTTCGCGAGGGGCCGTGGCCGGTGCGCGCTCCGGCGCCCGCACGTGGGCGGCCGGGTCCTCGGGGTCGGCCGCTGGACGGGATCCGTGTCGTCGACTTCTCGACGATCATCGCCGGACCGCTGGGCACCACGATGCTCGCCGACCTGGGGGCGCGGGTCATCAAGGTGGAGGCCGTCGCCGGAGACCCTTATCGCCAGCTGCTCCCGCTGGGCCTGTTGGCGGTGAAGACGAACGCCGGCAAGGAATCGATTGCGCTCGACGCGAAGTCCGAGCGGGGGCGGGCGATCGTGCACGAGCTGCTCGCCAGCGCGGACGTGGTCGTCCACAACTTCCGCGAGGGTGTCGACGAGCGGCTCGGCATCGACGAGGCGAGCTGTCGCGCGCTCGCGCCGGACGTCGTCTTTGCGGCGGTGCGCGGGTACGGGGCGAGCGGTCCGGATGCGCTGCGGCCCGCCACGCATCCGGTCGTGGGCGCGGCGATGTCCGGGGCCGGATTCCAGGCGGGCGAAGCGCTCTCCCGCCCCGCCGACTCGCTCGAGGACATCCGCGAGTCGGCGCGTCAGCTGATGCGCGCCAACGAGGCGAACCCCGACCCCAACACCGCGGTGGTGCTGGCCGCCGCCGTCACGCTGGCGCTCGTCGCGCGCGAGCGAACCGGACGCGGCCAGCGCATCGACGTGAGCATGCTCGTCGCCAACGCCTGGGCGAACGCCGACGGGTTCACCGCGTACCCGGGACGGCCCCCGCGCCCGCGTCTGGACGCCGAGCTGATGGGCCTGGCTCCGGGCCATCGCCTGTATCGCTCGCGCGACGGCTGGGTGTGTCTGGCGATCGGCAGCGAGGCCGAGTGGCTGCGCCTCGCCGCCGCCGCGCCGTGCCCCGAACTCGAGGCGCCGGTGTCGCGCACCGCCGAACGGCTGGCCGCGCTCTTCGCCGAGCGGACGACGGCCGAGTGGGAGGAGCGGCTCTGGGCCGCTCGCGTCGGATGCGTGCGCGCCGACGGCCCCGGGGTGGGGCGGACGTTTGCGTCGGATCCGCAGATCCTGGCGAACGACTTCGTGGTCGAAACGCGGCACGCCCGCTTCGGCGAGATCAAGCGCTGGGGCCCGCTGGTGACCGTCGGCGGTGTCGCCGAGCGCTACGGGGCCGGCGCGCTCTGCGGCGACGCCACGGATACCCTGCTGCGGGAGCTGGGGCGCACCCCCGACGAGATCGCCGAGCTTCGCGCGGCCGGGGTCGTCGGGTCGGAGGAGGCCTGACCGCCTCTACAGGCGGTAGCTGATGCCGGCCAGGTACTGGAACGCCTCGATGCCGCCGTTCGGGTAAGCGGTGAAGGCGTTCGAGATGTGCTGGAAGCGGCAGGCGACGTCGAGCGTGAGCCGGTCGCTCAGCCGATGCACGAGGCCGACGCCCGCCGTCGGATTGAAGGCGAGTCCGTCGGCCTGATCGGCGAGGTCGAACGAGAGGCCGATGATCCCCGCGCCGCCCTCGAGATACGGGCGCGTGCGGCCCCACCGCGTCAGCTCGTAGCGCAGCATGGCGGCGGCGCCGCCGGCGACGCCGCCGCGCGGCTCGAAGTTGACGATCAGGCTCGGTTCGATCCGCAGTGAGAGCACGCCCTTGTAGAGGGCCGGCTCGAGGGGCTCGCGGGTCAGCGCGATCCGCCACACGCCCACCACCACGAGCTCGCGAACCAGCTTGCCCTCGATGCGACCGGTGGAGGTGATCGACGAGCCGTGGCCGTAGCCGATCGACAGTCCCAGGTCGTGCGGCCCGATTCGGAAGAGCGGCGCGTCGCCGTCTGCCCGGGCGCTGCCCGCGCCGAGCAGCGCAGCCATCACCGCGAGAAGCCCCCCCCACCGCCGTACGCCGCCCATTGCTTCGACGATAGCGCCGAGCTGCCGCTGCCTTCGCGCGGAGACGGGTGGCGGCTCGGGGTCCGATCGCACACGCTCCCGGCCATGCAGCAGTGGATCCGGACGCTGGGCTTCTGGCCGAGCCTGGCCGTCGCGGCCACCTCGGGCTTCCTCCTGGCGCTCGGCGCGCCGCCGGACGGCTGGCTGCCGGGCCACTTCTTCGGCCTCGTTCCCCTGATCGTGATGGTGCGGCGCACGGGGGTCGACACGCGTACGGCGCTCTGGTTCGGGATCGCCGGCGGCATGGGGGTGGGGCTCGGCGGCTTTCCGTGGATCGCCGAGATGCTCGTGCGCTTCGCCCGCGTGCCCTGGGCGCTCGGCTGGCTCGGCCTCGCCGGCTTCTCGCTCTGGATGGCGATTCCGTACGGGCTCTTCGCCGTCGGGCTGCAACGGGGGCCACGGAGCGGGGCCCGGGGGATCCTCTGGCCGGTGGCGCTCTTCGTCGCGCTGCAGGCGGTGTGGCCGAACCTGTTTCCCTACACACCGCTGCTCGGCTTCGCGGAGCGGCCGGCTTTCCTCCAGCTCGCCGAACTCGGCGGTGTGCCGCTCGTCGAGGCGATCGTCGTGCTGTTCGCGATGCTGTTGTCGCGGGGCGTGATGGCGCCGAGCCGCACCGCCGCTCTGCGCGATCTCGGCGTCGCCGCGCTGATTCCTCCGCTGATGCTCGGCTACGGGACGCTCCGCATGCGCGCCCTCGACCGCGAGGCCGAAGGCGCGCCGGTCGTGCGGGTGGGCATCGTGCAGCCCAACGTGCCCGTCGGCAGCGTCTCCGCACGCGCCCGGATGGAGCGGCTCGCCGGTCCGTCGGCGCAGGCCGAGCAGGCCGGCGCCGAGATCGTGGTCTGGCCCGAGGCCGGCGCCTATCCCTACCGCGTCGCCCGGCCGCATCGTCACGACGCGGCGCTCGGCCGTGGGCGCGTGCTCGCCCGCCACCGGCTGCCGACGATCTTCGGTGCGAACACCCGCGTGCCCGGTGAGCGCTTCGGTTACAACAGCGTCTACGCGCTCGCGGCAGACGGCGAGGTGACCGGTCGCTACGACAAGGTCAACCTCGTTCCGATCGGCGAGAAGATCCCGATCATCGACCCGGACGTCGTCACCGACTGGATTCCGCAGATCGCCCATCACCACGCCGGCGAGGCGGCGGAGCGGTTTGCGATCGAGACGCTCGCCTCCGGAAGCGCCGCCGGCCGCTCCGTCTACGTCGGCCCGCTGATCTGCTACGAAGACATCATCCCTGGCTTCGTGCGCGAGGTCGCCGCCTTGCCGGGAGGCGTCGAGCTGTTCGTCAACGTCACGATCGACGCCTGGTACGGCGACAGCGCCGAGCCGTGGGAGCACCTCGCGCTCGCACAGCTCCGCAGCGTCGAGCACCGCATTCCGATGGTGCGCAGCGTCAGCACGGGCGTCAGCGCAGTGATCGATGCGGCGGGGCGGCTCGTCGCCCACATCCCTCTGCGACCGGTCGCCGAGGATACCCTCGCCGACTTCCCGCCGGAGCTGCTCGTGGAAGACGTGGCGCTGCCGCGCAACACCGCGGAGGCGCCCACCCCCTACGCGCGGGGCGGCTGGCTGCTCGGCCCGTTCTGCGTGGTGGGAGTCGCCGCCACCACGGCGTGTCACCTGCGGCGGTCGCGGCGTTCTGCCTAGCGCAGGCTCCTCGCGGGAGTCGTGGGCAGCTCCGAGGGCTCGTGCCTGCCGCGTAGCCAACGTCCGGTAGCATCGGGTCCGAAGGCGGCGGCGCGGCGGCGCATGGTCGGCGCGGGGCGCGGTGACGGGAGGGCCCGGGTGGACGACTCGGTGATTCGTCGGGGCGGTGTAGTCGCCCCGCTCGTTCTCGTCGGGCTCGCCTGTGTGGTGGCGGGTGCCGCGTGCGCGGAGAGGAGCGAGGTCGTGCGCGAGGACCGGGACGACGCACCGTACGAAGCGCTGCGCGCCCGGATGGTCGAGCGCCAGATCGCGGCCCGCGACGTGCGCGACGAGCGGGTGCTGGCGGCGCTGCGCAAGGTGCCGCGGCATCGCTTCGTTCCGGAGGGCGTCGCCGCGTACGCGTACGAGGATCGCCCCATGCCGATCGGTCACCGGCAGACGATCTCGCAGCCCTACATCGTGGCCGTGATGACCGAGGCGATCCGCCCGCAAGCGGACGACAAGGTGCTCGAGATCGGCACCGGCTCGGGCTACCAGGCGGCGGTTCTCGCCGAGTTGGTCGACCACGTATACACGATCGAGATCGTCGAGCCGCTCGGCGAGGAAGCGCGCGAGACGCTCGCGTCGCTCGGCTACGAGAACGTGACGGTGAGGGTCGGCGACGGCTACGCGGGCTGGCCCGAGGAGGCGCCTTTCGACGCGATCGTCGTCACGGCGGCGCCCGAGGAGATTCCCCCGGCGCTGATCGAGCAGCTCGCCGAGGGCGGGCGGCTGGTGATTCCGGTGGGCGACTTCTTCCAGGAGCTACGCCTCGTGACGAAGAACGCCTCGGGGATCGTCAGCGAGGACCTGATGGCCGTGCGCTTCGTGCCCATGACCGGCCGCGCGCAACAGGGAGACGCGGATCGTTGATCCGCGCGCCGGGCGGGTCAGCCTGACGGGCAGATCAATGGCGGCCGACACTCGTTCGTGTCGATTGCGGGTCCCGCCTGGTAGGGTGGCGGCGGCGGCGTGAGGCCGCCCACCCCGTAGTTCTCGAGCCCCCAGAAGTCGAACTCCCAGAGCAGGTCGACCGCCGAATTGCCGCTGCGGCTCACGCGGCTCTTGACGCTCAGCCCCTTCCAGAAGCGCCAGCGCACTTCGACCGCCTCGTCGGCGCTGGCCCCGAACGACTGGATCAGTCGCAGATAGACGTCCGGCGTGACCTGGGTCTCGATCTCGACCGCCGGCGCGCCGTCGTCGGCGGAGGTGACGCTGATCTCGTCGATGCGCAGCGTCTCGCGCAGCTCGGGCGCGACGTTGTCGACGAGCATCGACCCCACCATCGCCCCGGCCGAGGCGCCGATCCCCTGCGATTCGCGGTCGCCCACGCTCGCCGAGCGGCCGAAGTAGAGGTACGAGATGATCTCGGCCACGTCCATCGGCGGGTCGCTCGTCAGCTCGAGGCGTGGCTGGTCGGCGGGGCCGGTCACGTGGGCGAACACCTCGACGTTGCGGCTGGCCCGGCGATGGGCCTGGATGTCGAGGTCGGGAATGGGGCTCTCGCCGCCGGTGAAGAAGGCTATGCCGCTGTCGAGGTCGAAGCGCTTGCCCTGGAGCGTGTAGCGCCCGTGCTCGACCTGCATGCGGCCGAGGTAGCGGAGCTCGCCGCCGGCGACCTTGGTGACGTCGATCTCTCCCGTGATCTCCGCGTCGAGTCCCATCCCGCGCACCCAGCTGCCACGGGGAAGCATCAGCGAGACGTCCACCGTCGACTGCTCCTCGATGCCCGCGATCTCGGCCTCGCTCTCGAGGATCGAGGCCGCTGCGCGATCCCTGCGCAGACCGCGCACGCGGATCTCCTTGAGGACCGGGTCCTCCTGGCTCGGGAAGGCGATGCGGATGTCGTCGAGCGCCAGGGAGCCTTCGATGCGCAGCGCCTGGAGCGCGCCTTCGGCGAGCAGGCTGCCGTCGAGGTTCGCCTGGAGCAGCCCGAGCTGGTCGAACCGGTAGCCGTCGAAGTCGGCGCGAAGCGAGACCGTCTGGTCGCCGCTGCCCGCCCAGTCGAAGCGTCCCGCCAGCACGGCCGCGCCGCGCGAGGCCGAGAGGTGGAGACGGTCGAAACGCGCCCGCTGGCCTTCGAAGTGGATCGTCCCGGTCAGCGGGCCGACGCTGGCCGACTGGGTGGCGAGCGCGAAGGTGCCGCGATCGACGGCGAGCGACCCGTCGATCTCCGGTGCGGGATCGCCACCGGTCAGGTCGATGCGCCCGGTGACGCGACCATCGGTCTTGAGCGGCAGGCCCGGGGCGAGCACCGCGAGCCAGTCGAGCGGAAACGCGTCGGCGGTCACGCCGAGCCGGGTGTCGGGATCGGTCGGCCAGCGCCCGAGCCGGCCGAGCCACGAGTCGATCGGTGCGCGCCGATCGAGCGGAAGCTGCCCGCCGGTCTCGAGCACGCGCCGGCCGCCGCGCTCGAGGTCGCCGCGCAGCAGCACCAGGTCCGCCTGTGAGCGCGCCTCGAGGACGAGTCGATCGGCGCGGATCGAGGCCGCCTGCGGGTCGCGCCACTCGAGGCGGCTGCGGAAGTCGGGCTCGGCGAGCGGGCCTCGGACGACGACCTCGCCGGTGAGCGTTCCGAGCAGCGGTGCCGCCGTGCGGGCGCGGCGGGCGATCTCCGCCACCTCGAAGTCGTCGAAGGTGAGCACGCTCGGCAGCAGGCTGTCGCCGCGAAGCGCGATGCTGGCGACGGCGCGTCCCCGGAAGCCGATGCCCGTCACCGTTGCCGAGAAGTCGACGTCCGAGGCCCGTGGCCCCGACCAGCCGAGCTCGGCGTCGAGGGAGAATTCGTCGACGCCCACGCCGTAACTCAGGCCCTCGCTCCGGGCCGAGCGACCGACCAGCCGCAGGCCGCCGGTGAGGGGGCCCGCGACCGGCAGCGCGCCGGGCTCGCTCGGGACGCGTTCGAGGCGCACGAAGTCGACCTCGAGCTCGCCGTTCGCCGTCGGGCCCTCGGGCGACCCCGCGAGAGCGAGACGGCCGTCGAGCAGGCCCGCGGGCTCGAGACCGCGGTCGCTCGTCAGCGGTGAGAGCCAGGCGAGGTCGAGCTGTTGCGCGTCGATCTCGACGCGCGTGCGCGCGTCGCCGAGCCAGCCGCGTGGGTCGCCCGCTTCGATCGGCCGCGGTAGGCGAGCCGAGAGCCGCAGGGCCTCGCGGCCGTCGAGTGTCATGCGCGCCGCCACGCGGCGGTGCCCCGCGTCGCCGTCGATCTGCAGCGCGACGTGCTCGGCGTGCAGGCCGCGGTACCGGGGCTCCGACCAGTCGAGCGTCGCCCGCACGTCCGGCCGCTCGACGGGGCCCGAGACGTCGAGGCCGCCCGACACGATGCCGCCGGGCGCGTCCGGGAGTCCGAGCAGGCGGGCGGCCAGGGAGAGGTCGAGCGCTTCGATCTCGACGTGGCTCGGCAGCAGCGCCCCGTCGCGCAGTCCGCCATCGATCGCCAGCGATCCGCCGGTCCACTCGAGCGCGAGGTCCTCGATGGCGAGCGCGCCGTCGGCCAGCGACAGCGACGCGGCGCGCTTCGCCAGCAGGTAGGCGTCGGCAAAGCGGCCGGCCTTGGAGGTGGAGCGCCACTCGAGCGCATCCAGGCGGTACTGGCGATCGCCGAGCCCCTCGGCCTCGAGGGCCAGCGTGCTCGGTCCCGCGCCGTCGACGAAGAGCCCGTCGGCGGACAGGTCGAGCGAGCCGGCCGGGTCGCCGAGGGCGCCCCGGAGCGACACCGCGATGTCGGCCCGACCGCTGAGCGCGGTGTCGCGACGCCAGGGCACCGGCAACCGTTCCAGGTCGACGCCGTCCGCGCGCAGCTCCAAGCGATCGGCGTTCAGAGCCACGCCGGTCCCCGAGGCCTCGACGCGAGCCGCCGCGAGCTCGACGGTGCTCTCGTGCAGCCACCAGCGTCGCACCCCCGTCCGGTAGGCGCCCGACAGGTCGGCGCGCTCGATGCGACCGCCGAGCACGATCGAAGGCGACAGCAGCGCCTTGATCGCGAGGTCGAAGCCTTCGCCGCCTTCGGTCGCCCGGTCGCGCAGCGAGACTTCGACGTCGCCGTCGAGCGCCGTCCAGTCGTCCTCGCTCGAGGCGGGCTCGCCGCGGCGAGCGAGCGCCGCGAGGTCGATGCCCTCGGCGTGGCCGTGCAGGTCTCCGCTGCGCGCGCGCGGCCGGTCGAGCGGACCCGTGAACGCGATTGCGCCGGTCGTCTGCAGGCGGCCCACCGGGCCGTCGAGCTCGAAGCGTTCGATGCGCAGCGCCGGACCGTCGAGTCGTGCGGTGAGGCCACCGTGCCCGAAGTCGACGCCCCGCCAGCCGGCGTGCTCGAGCTGCAGGCGAACCGAGGCCTCCACCGGCCAATCGAGGCGCATTGCATCGGCGAGTCGGATCCCGTGGGCGCTGGCGTCGAGTCGCCCCGACGACCGTTCGAGCCCGGAACGGACGTCTCGGGTCAGCGACAGCTCGGCGTCGGAGAGCACGAGGGTGCCCAGCAGGATCGGCAGCGGCAGGACGGTGGGCGGCCCGCTGCGCGCGGGGTCGCGGAGCGGGCCCCAACCGCTCACCAGCCAGCCTCGCTCGTCGACGCGGGACAGCTCGACGGTCGGGCGCACGATCGTCAGGTCCGCGAGCACGATCGCACCTCGCCGCAGGCTGGCGCGCTCGTCGAGCCGGACGCCGATGCGCAGGACGCGCATCTCGCCGAACGCGTCGGCGTCTTCGCCGAGCGGGGCGATGCGTACGTCGTGCACCACCAGTCCGTCGCGCAGCCCGCCCTCGAGACGACCGATGCGCACCTCGCGCTTCAGCACGCTGGGCGCCAGCCACTCGATTCCGTCGCGGAGGCGGGTCGTCTGCCAGCCCTCGAGGAGCGCGAGCGCCAGCCAGAGCAGGGCGGCCAGGGCTGCGACCCAGAGACCGAGCAGCGACCACAGCGCGACGCGAATCGCGCGGTGATGCGCCGGTCTCTCCTGTTTCGGTCGCGTCTCTCGAGCGGTCAAAACGTGTGCCCCACCGAGATGAACCACTGGTGGCGCGAGGCGCCGAGCGGCGGGTTGATGAGAAACCCGTAGTCGAAGCGCAGCGGCCCGATCACCGTGTCGTAGCGCAGGCCGGGACCCACGGCCCAGAAGAGTTTGTCCAGGTGATATGTCCAGGGCCTCAGGTCGAGCAGCCCCGCGTCGACGAACGCCACGCCGCCGATCCTGCGCCAGATCGGAAAGCGCCACTCCAGCGTGCTCTCGAGCAGGCTCGTGCCGCCGACGTTGACGTCGAGCACGCCGAAGGGCGGCATCTGGTGGTACTGGAAGCCCCGGTGCGAGGAGCTGCCGCCCGCGTAGAAGCGCGACGTCACCGGGATCGATCGGGCGGTGGTGTCTCGGAAGGGCTGTTGGGCGCCGATCCGGATGCGCCCGGCCAGCACCGATCCCTGGTAGAGCGGCAGGAAGCCGCGCGCCTCGACGAAGAACGTGACGAAGTCGAAGTCGGAGCCGATCTCCTCGAACGAAGGCGCCACCACGAAGTCGAACCAGGTGCCGCGGGTCGGCGCGAGTAGCTCGTCCAGGGTCTGGTGGCGGAGACCGAGCTCGATGGTCGCGGTCTTCGACACGCCTTCCGGCTCTCTGAGGATCACCGAGGCGCCGAGGTTCGTGCGCACGACGTCCTGCCAGGAGAACTCGTAGTTGGCGCGCCCCCGCCAGCTGCCCCAGAGCGGTCGCGAGAGGCCGATGCTCGTCAGCACGCGATCGGCGGTGAAGACCGGCTCGTTCTCTCGGCGCAGCGATCCGCGCACGATCAGCGAGAGGTCCCGATCGAGGAAGTAGGGCTGGGTGTACTCGGCCTGGAGCTTGGACAGGATGCCCGAGTAGAGGGCTGTGAGCCGCAGCTTGCGCGCGTCGCCCAGGAAGTTGCCGTCGCGCCAGCCGACACTCGCCCGGAAGCTCTCGTCGCTGCTGTAGCCGACGCCGGCATCGAGCGTGTACGGCGACCGCTCGGTGACGCGGATCTCGACCGGCCAGATCTGCTCGGAGTCCGGCGAGGGGCCCGGCGCGTCCTCGCCGGCGGGCTCGGCCTCGGCCGGCCGCGACTGCACGGTCACCCAGCTGTAGAGGCCCTGCTGTTGCAGGCGGCGCCGCGTCCGCTGCAGGGCGCGGGGCGAGTAGCGTTGCCCCCGCTCGAAGCGCACCTCGCGCCGCGTTGTCTGCTCGCTGACCTTGTAGAGCCCCGTGATGCGCACGTCGCCGAAATAGATGGTGGGACCCGGCACCACCTGCCACGTCACCTCGGCGTGGTGGTCCTCGAGCTCGACGGTGGCCCCGCCCTCGATGCGGGCGAGGGGATGCGCGGCTTCGGCGAGCCGATCGAGCAGCGACTGCTTGGCGCGGGCGTAGCGATCCGCGCTGAAGCGCTCGCCGACGACGAGGGGCAGGTCGGCGAGCAGGCCGGATCGCTCCTCGTCGGAGGCGTCGAGGTCGTCGGGGATCTCGACCTCGAAGCGCGTCAGCGTGACGCCGGGCCCCTCGTCGATCCGCACCGTGATGGCGACCCGGCTGCGGTCGTCGTTCCACTCGAGCAGGTACGTGGCCCGCGCCTCGTAGAAGCCGTGCAGCTGGTAGAGCGACTCGATGCGCCTCATGTCGCCCGCGAGCGTGGACTCGGAGAACTCGGGCTCCTTGCGCCAGATGCGCCAGCTCGGGCCGCGCGTGAACGCCACGGCGGCGAGCTGCGAGTCGGCGAGATGCTCGTTGCCCTCCCAGCGCAGCCCGCCCACCGCCGGCAGCGGAGGCACCGCGGGCGTCTCCGCCGCCTGCCTCTGCTCCGGCTCCGGGGCCGGGCGCGCGGGCCCCGGCCGCGTCCGGATCGGACCGGCGCCCGCCGCCGGCGCCAGCAGGCCGAGGGCGGCTGCCAGGCCGAGCAGTGTGGCGCTCCGCACGGCGCGGGACGTGGACATGGAGAGGGCCGGGGCGCCGCTTCGGCGCTCAGCCGTCGCCTTCGGCCTGCTCCTTCGCGACCTCTGCGATCTTCTGCTCGACGATCGCGACGAGCGGGGCGACACGGGGATAGCCGACATACTGGCTCATGTGGATGAGCACCTCGCGTGCCTGATCGGGCGTGAGCTCGCCGAGCTTGAGGGCCGCCTTGAGCTGGATGCCGAACGTCATGTGCTCACCGAGCGCCGCGATCGCGCCGATCATCAAGAGGCGTCGATCGCGCTGGTCGAGCTCTTCACGCGTCCATACGTCGCAGAACAGGTTCTCCATCATCAGGTCGAAGAAGGCGCTGCTGCCGCGGGGCAGCGGCACCACGTCCCCGCAGTAGACCTGCTCGAACTTCTCGAATCCCTTCTGCCAGCGATCGTCGTCTGCCATCGGCTCCTCCTCGGAATGATGGGACCCTGCTCGGGTCGCGGTCGTGCCCCGCTCCACGGCCGCGCGGACTGCGCGGCCGCCTTGCTGCCTTCAGCGCCCGACCGGCGCCTCCGGCTGCACCTCGATGATATCGAGACAGACGCCCGGCTCGGTGGTCGCCGCCATCACCACCGTCCGCGCCACGGCCGACGCCTGCATGACGCCTTCGTGGCGCTGCAGTCCGAAATGCCGCCAATAGTCGAGCAGGTCGGGGATGATCGCGGCGTCCCAGCTTGCCGCGTACTCCGAGAGGGCGGGGCCCGGCCGCACCACCGTGCAGCGGATGCCCGTGCCCTCGAGCTCCATCGACAGCGTGCGCGAGAGGGCCTCGAGACCCGACTTGGTCGCGGTGTACACGGCCTGGCGCGGTCGCGGGTTCCTGGCGGCGTCCGAGGTGACGAAGACCAGATCGCCGCGCCGACCTGCCGCCAGCATGGCCGGCACCGCGCGCCGCACCACGTGCATGGGGCCGATCAGGTTGGTGGCCACCTCACGCTCGACGGCCTCGGCGGGTAGCTCGTGCAGCGGGCCCGGCGTGTTCGAGCCGGCGTTGTTGACCACCACGTCGGCGGTTCCGAAGTGACCCTCGACCGCAGCGAAGAAAGCGTCGATCGACGCGACGTCGGAGACGTCGAGCGCATGCGCGAATGCCCGTCCGCCGGCCTTCTCGACCGCTGCCGCCGTGTCCTCGAGGCGCCCGGTGCGGCGCGCCCCCACCGCCACCCGCCACCCGAGCGCGCCGAGCGCCTCGGCGATGGCCACGCCGAGCCCCGACGAGGCGCCCGTCACGACGGCGGTGCGCGGCTCGCCGCGCTGGGTTCCGGTCGGCATGCGTGCGGTATAGCAGCGCGTGCGGCCCGGCGCTGCGCGCTCAGGCCGCGGTCTGCTCGAGGGTCGCGAGCATCTCGGACCGATCGGGTCCGAAGGAGATCGGCTCGCGTTCGTCGCGCCGTTGCCAGACGGCGAGCACACGTTGCATCAGCTCGGGCCGGGCCAGCAGGTCGCCGGGTGCTTCGAGCAGATTGAAGACGCGCATGAACGCGCGCAGCACCGAGATGTCCTCGCGCAAGGCGGGCAGCAGACCGTCGCGCAGCAGCGAGCGCATGTAGGCTCGCGGCTCGATGGAGCCGTCCTCGCGCTGGAACACGTACGGATCGCGGCCGCTCGACTCCTCGCGCGCCATCTCGGCCGCGCCGCGGTCCTGGTCGCGCATCGCGTGGTACCACGGCAGGATCTCGCGCGTGACCCCAGCGTCGAGCGTGCGCGCGAAGGCGAGCGGATCGCCGGGATGCTCGGTGAAGGCGTCGGCGAGCAGGTGTCCCGCCACCCACGCCAGCGTGCAGCCTCTCCCGGCCAGCGGATTCTGGTGCATCAGCGCGTCGCCGACCGGGAACAGGCCGAGGGCGAGCGGCCGACCTTCCCGCACGAACAGCCGCAGCGTGTTCTTCAGGTTCGCGTACGTGTAGACGTCGGTGATGGGCTCGGAGACCGACGCGTCGACCCATCGGCGCGTGCTCGGCAGGTTCTGCGCCGCGGCCTGGAAGACGCTGGCGTGCCGCACGCGGCGCAAGGCGTCGTCACTCGGCGAGGCGGCGAGGGTGATCGAGAAGATCCGAGTGTCGCCGAGAAAGATCGCGTACTTCATGTAGCCGAGATCCGCGCCGATCGGTCCTTCCATGGGCGGCGGCTCGACGCCGTCGAGGAGGCGGTAGAAGCGCGAGCAGTAGAAGATCCCGCAGCTCTCCGACTCCTGCTCGAGCGGCTCGGCGCCGACCGCCTCGAGCCACCCGCCGAGCTTGGTGTTGCGCCCGCTCGCGTCGACGACCAGGTCGGCCGCCAGCGTCTCGCTCGTGCCGTCGGCCGCGCGCACCCGCACTCCCGTGACTCGCGGCAGCCCCGTGGTCGTGTCCGGCTCGGCCTCGAGGCCGGTTACGCTGATGCCCTTGCGCAGCGCCGCGTCCGTGGACTGCTCGACGTGGCGCCGCAGCACCCAGTCGAAGGTGATGCGCCGGCAGGCGAGCAGGGTGATCTCGCCGTCCTCGGGCAGCGGCTCGGCGTCGGGGAAGAACTCGCGCGTCATCTGCGAGAACGTGAGTGTGCCGGCGCCGGCCTCGCGCAGCGCGGCGTACAGCGCCGGCTCGTTTCGCTCGATGGCGTTGTGGAGCCGCGCGAGGAACGCGTGCGAGTGCCACGACTGGGGCGAGCCCCGGCGCTCCCAGCGCTCGAAGGCTTCGACCGGGGTTGCGCAGGTCGGCAGCGCATCCTGCTCGAGCAGCGTCACGCGATGCCCACGCCTCGCGAGCGCGAGCGTCGTGAACAGGCCCGCGACGCCTCCGCCGACCACGACGACGTGGCGCCGCCGCGAGTCGTGGCTCGCGGACGCTTTGGCGGTCGACTCGGACTGGGGATCGGTCATGGCTGTGCAGGTTAGTGCACTGACGGCGCCGCGCAGGGCGCTCGCACCGCAGATGCGGCGGCGCTCTCGCCGAAGACGCGGCCCGGCGCCGCGCAGAAGGGCATCGCCGCCGCCATCGAAGGCGAGCGCGCCCCGCGAGTCAGCTGTTAGGCTTCGTTTGATGGAACGATCCCGCGCGCCCGACTCCGCCGGCGACGTTTCCGAGGGGGCCGCGGCGCAGCCGGTGCCGCGCGGGGTCGCCCGCTACGCGCTCGGCATCCTGCTGGTCGTCTACGTCTTCAACTTCATCGACCGCTCGATCCTCGCGATCCTGCTCGAGCCGATCAAGCGCGAGTTCCAGGTGTCGGATACGTACCTGGGCTTCCTTTCGGGCATCGCGTTCGCGCTCTTCTACACGGTCGTCGGCATTCCGGTGGCGCGCTGGGCCGACCGCGGCAATCGCCGAACCATCATCGCGCTGGCGCTCTTCACCTGGAGTGCGATGACGGCGGTCACCGGACTGGCGCGAAGCTTCGGCCAGCTGGCGCTGGCCCGCATCGGCGTCGGCGTCGGCGAGGCGGGCTGCAGTCCGCCGGCCCACTCGTTGATCTCGGATCTCTTTCCACCCGAGCGCCGCGCGACGGCGCTGTCGATCTACGCCCTCGGCATTCCGATCGGAGGGGGCATCGGCTTCCTGGCGGGGGGATGGCTGAACGAGCTCTTCGACTGGCGGACGGCATTCATCGTGGTGGGACTGCCCGGCGTGCTGCTCGCCGCCCTGGTGCGCTTCACGCTGCGCGAGCCGCCCCGTGGCGTGTACGACCCGCCGGCGGCGGCCGATGTGGCGCGACCGTCCGCCCGAGAGGCGCTCTCGTTCTTGTGGTCGCTGCGCGCCTTCCGCCACATCTCCTTCGGCGGCGCGCTCCACGCCTTCTACGGCTACGGCGCGCAGGCCTTCATCGCGTCGTTCTTCGTCCGCTCGCACGGGCTCGAGACCGGGGAGATCGGCACCTGGCTCGCGGTGCTCGGCTTCACCGGCGGCGTCGCCGGCACGTACCTCGGCGGCTGGCTGGCCGATCGCTACGGAGCCAGGGACGTCCGTTGGTACGTCTGGGTGCCGGCGCTCGCGACGCTGGTCTACATCCCCTTCGCGTTCCTGCTGTATCTCTGGCCCGACGCCCGCACCGCGCTCGTCCTGTGGCTGCCGGGCGCCACCCTCGGCGGCATGTACCTCGGTCCGACGTTCGCGATGACGCAGAGCCTGGTGCGGCCCGAGATGCGCGCCACGGCCTCGGCGATCCTGCTGTTCATCCTGAACATCATCGGACTCGGGCTCGGGCCGCAGGGGGTCGGCATCCTGAGCGATCTGCTCACGCCGACCTTCCAGGTCGATGCGCTCCGCTACGCGCTGCTGATCACCGTGGTGGGTTTCGCGGCCTGGTCGGTCACCCACTACGCGCTCGCCGCGCGAACCCTGCAGGCCGATCTCTCGGCCAAGGACGACGAGGCGGCTCGACGGGTCGGCTGACCGCGCGCCCCGCCTCAGTCGCCCGCTTTTTCGTCTCCGCTCCCGCCCTCGCCGAACACCGGGCGCGGAGGCAGCTGGATGGGCCGGCGCTTGGGGCGCTTGCGCGACTCGAGCAGTTCGACGTCGCCGGCGACCTTGTCGTACAGCGCCTGCACGTCGACTTGCTCGCGGTTCACGACGCGCTTGGAGATCATCGTGATCGGGAAGTAGAGGTTGTCGGTCTTGCCGAGCCGCAGCGCCCGGCTGTGGCCGTACTCGTCGTCGATCGTCACCCAGTCGAGCGGCAGGTTCGACGCCATGACGTCGCCGAGCACCACGCCGAGCGCCTGGAGGCCGAGCACGTCCTCGCGATCGACCACGTTGCGGTCGAGCAGCCGCTGCAACACCTCGAGGTCCCGCAGGTCTCCGCCGCGGAGCGGTGAGCCGAGGTGGCGGCGCGCGAGCAGGGCGACGTCCTCGCGCTGGCGCTGGCTCTTGGCGATGTCGGCCGGGCCGGGCTCCTGGACGACCGGCGGCAGCTGGGCGATCGCGCTGGTCGCGCCACCGAGGATCCAGAGCAGGGTCAGGGCGACGCGGAACGCGTTCGTGGACCGGCGTGGTTGGCGCGGCTCGTCAGGCATGATCGACGAATCTAGCCTCCGCCCCGGCGGCGTGCCGGCCGTGAGCTGCGCCCGCTCGAGCCGGAGGGCCGCGTGCGGCCGCGCAGCGAGAGCACCTTGTAGTGCCGTGTCTCGGCGAGGGCGCGCACCCGGCCGATCGACTCGAGGTCGCGTTCGTAGGGCAGCGTGCGGTTGGCGACGATCAGCGCCGTGCCGCCCGGCGCGAGCGCGCCCGCGGCGTGCGCGAACATCGCACGCGCGGGGCCGAGGTCGACGGCCTTGCCGGCGTGGAAGGGCGGGTTGAGCAGCACCAGGTCACAGCGTTCGGCCGGTGCGGGCTCGGCGGCGTCCCACCAGACGACCGTGCATCGATCGGAAGCGCCGATCCGCTCGGCGTTGCGGGCGGCGCTGGCGACGGCCCGCGCGTCGGCGTCGACCAACGTCGCCTGCGCGCGCGGCCAGCGCAACAGGGCAGCCAGGCCGAGCGGCCCGATCCCGCAGCCGAGGTCGAGGATTCGCTGCGGCTCGGTGTCGTGCCGGCCGAGCGCCTCGAGCAGCATCTCGGTGCCCGGGTCGAGTCGCTTCGCGCTGAATACGCCGGGCGCCGCCTCGAGCGCGACCGGTGCCGCGTCGCCGAGGCCGGCCGGGACGGTCGCGGTCGCGGCCGGCGCCGGGCCCGCCGCCGGTCCTCGCTCGAACAGCACCACGCGCGCCCGCCGCCGGTTGCTCAGCACACGCGGCGTCTGCCCGATCTCCCGAGCCAGTCGCTTGACGGCCGAGACCACGCCGAGCTCGTTGCCGCCGCAGAAGAGCAGGTGGCCCCCCGGCTCGAGGCGGGTCCACGCCGCGTGCAGGTCGCGCCAGGTGGCGTCGCGGCTCTTCTGCAAGTGAACGACAGACTGCGTGAAGCACGCCTGGTCGACCTCGTCGACGTGGGGATGGGCGTCTGCGCCGGCCGCTCGTGCGGCCAGCCAGTCGCTCCGCCAGGGCAGCACCGCCGACCCTCCGGTGGCTGCCGCCGCGCGCCAACCCGCGAACTCGAGCACCGGCGCGGGAACGAGGACGCCGCGGTCGTCGAGCAGCTCCTCGAAGCGGGCTCGCTCAGCCATCGCCTCCGTCCACACCGCGCGATGCTTCGACGCGCTCCGGTTCGTCTCCGACCGGCGCCACCAGGAAAGGCAGCGCCAGCAACAGCAGCGCGCTCGCCACGCCGGCCACGCGCGCCGGCGCCGTGGCACCGTACGTCTCGGTCAGCCAGCCGGCGCCCAGGTTCGAGAGGATCGAGCCGAGGCTGATGCCCGCCATCGCGGCCAGCCCCTGGGCGGTGGCGCGCAGCTGCAGCGGTACGATGCGATCCACGTAGAACGGCACGCCGAGGATGATGCCCCAGACGCTGACGCCGTGGAGCACCTGCGCGGCGCCGACGATCGTCAGGTCTTCGACGAACCCGCTGATCGTCCAGCGCACGGCGGCGGCGGCCGTGCCGATCGCGATCACGCCCCGCGGACCGATGCGGCTCATCGCGGCGCCGAACGCGAGCACCAGCGGCAGCTCGAGGGCGAGCATCAGGAGCCACATCCGGCTGATCGCCTGGATGCCGCCGCCCTGGGCGCTCACCAGGATCGGGAAGAGCACCATGGCGCCCTGCGTGAAGAAGAACGTGAGGAAGGCGAACGCCAGCACGCGCACGAAGCGCCGATCTCCGATCAGCCGTCGCCAGTCGCCGCCGGCGGCCCGCACCGCGACGGCGCCGCGCGCGGGCAGGGACAGCGACACGGCTCCCGCGAGGGCGACGCACGCGCCGGCGACTGGCAGCAGGTAGCGGAGCCGGGCCGCCTCGTGGGCGCCGTCGACCTCTCCCAGCCAGCCCAGCCCGTACGGGGCGAGGCCGACCGAGACCCCGAAGCCGATCGTGCCCATCGCGCGCACGCGACCGAAGGCGTGCGGGTCGGCGTCGGGCAGCGAAGCGAGGCTCACGCTGACGCAGTTCGGGATCAGCGCGGTGGAAAAGAAGGCGAAGAGCGTCATGCCGACCAGGAAGCCCGACCAGGTTGCCGGCAGCGCCAGCCCCGCATAGCCGCAGGCGCTGCCCAAAGCGATCACCGTCAGTACACGGGCGCGCGCGCCGGTGCGATCGGCGATGCGGCCCCAGAGCGGCTGGGCGAGCAGCCCGGTGGCCGGGATCATCGCGGCCACGACGCCGACCTCGGTGCCCGAGAGCCCGACGCCGTGTCGCAGGTAGAGGGTGTAGAACGGAAAGAACAGCCCCAGGCCCGAAAGCGTGAACCACCAGATGCCCGCGAGCGTCCACTCGACGCGACGGCGGCCGGCGTCAGGCATCCGCGTCTGTCTCTTCGCGGCGGCGCAGCACGGCGGAGGTGGCCCACGGCGCGAGCCGGATCGCGAGCGTGACGAGGCACGTCATACCCAGGTAGCTGCCGATCTGTTCGGCCGGGCCGCTCATGCGCAGCGCCGGCCAGCCGGGCCAGGCGACGACCAGCAGCGTCGGCGCCACCGCGCAGTACGCGAGCGACGCGAGCACGAAGGTTTCGACCAGGCGCGCCCAGGTGCCGGGCCGCGCCGCCTCGGCGGCTTGGGCCGGGCCGGCGTGGCGGCGGCGATAGCGGCGAAGCAGTGGGTGGAGGGGAAGCGCCACCAGGAGCTGCGGCAGCATGCCCTTCAGTACGACCACCCGGTAGTAGGTCCACCAGGACGTCCCGGCCGCGTCGTTGCTCGCGACGAGCGCGCCCACGACGCCTAGGGTCGCGATCGGCACGGCGGTGCCGACCAGCAGCAGCGCGACGGCGCCGGCGGCCTCGAGCAGGTCGCGTCGGTCCGGTCCGCCCATCACGCGTCCGGTGGCCGCAGGGCGGCGAGCGCGTCGTTCAGGAAGCGCCCGTCCGGGTCCCAGGCGTCGCGTACGCGCCACCAGTCCCGATGGCGCGGATGCAGGCGGGCCAGCTCGTCGCCCGTCAGGTAGTGGACCTTGCCCCAGTGGGGCCGGCCGTCGAAATCGCGAAACACGCTTTCGCACGCGCGAAAGAGCGGCTCGTCCGGCTGGTCGACGCCCTGGTGGACCGAGATCGTCACCGTCGGCCGTTCGTAGGCGGTCGAGAGCCAGACGTCGTCGGCGCCGAGGGTGCGGTACTCGATCGGCCAGGCCAGGCCGGGGAACGACTCGGCGATCAGCCCACGGATCGCGCGCAGACAGTCGGGACCGTGCTCGGCGGGCACCGAGTACTCCATCTCGCTGTGCTTGTCCGGGCGATCGTTGGCCAGCACCTCGTACGACCAGGCGAGCCGCTTGCCCTCTTCGGCCAGCGGGTAGACGGGCTCGGCGTCGGTCTCCTGCAGCGACTTGCAGGCGGCGCGGGGGGATCCGGGCATCCAGAAGAACTCGAAGTGGCGCGTCGCGGCGACGTGCTCGTCGATGCGCTCGAGCACCTCGTCGAGCGGCTCGAGCCAAATGCGCTCGGCCAGTCGATAGGCGGGCCGCACGGCCACCACCAGCTCGGTCACCACGCCGAAGGCGCCGAGGTGCAGGCGGCTCGCCTGGAACAGCTCGGGCTCGTTGTCGGCGCTGCACTCGACCACGCGGCCGTCGTGCGCCACCAGTCGCATTCCCGACACCGAGGCCGACAGGTTCTGCAACGTGGCGCCGGTTCCGTGGGTGCCGGTCCCGGTGGCGCCCGCGACGGCCTGACGGTCGATGTCGCCCTGGTTGCGCAGCGCGACGCCGGCGTCGCGCAGCGGCCGCCCGAGGTCGGCGAGCCGGGTGCCCGCACGGATGCGCGCCGTCTGCGCCCGGGCGTCGACCCCGACCACGCCGGCGAGTCGTGCCGGATCGATCAGCAGGCCCTCGGTGGGCACGAGCGGCGCGTGGCTGTGGGCGGCGCCCACCGTGCGCACCCGCATGCCGCGAGCGGCGGCATCCCGGACCAGCGCGACGAGCTCGCTCTCGTCGCGCGGCTCGGAGATGCGGGCCGGGGACGCCGTGATCCGGCCCGACCAGTTCGTCCACTCCGCCACATCGCCCTCCCGCCGAGCGGCCCAGTGTTCGGAAGGAGGGCCCGGGGTGTCAAGCGGGCGAGCCCGGACTAGGGCGTTTCGATCCCGATCCGGAAGCCGATCGTGTCGATCCCGGTGTTCGGGAGGTGGGTCTGTGCGTTCGAGACGTGATTCCAGCGCAGGCTCCCGCTCACCGCGAACCGCTCGCCGAGTCGATAGCGCGCGCCGGCGCCGGCCTGTATGAAGAACGTGAAGCCGTCGTCCTGGGAGGCGAGATCGAAGCCGACGCCGCCGATCCCGAGGGCGCCCTCGACGAAGGGCTGCACCCGGCGCTCGCGCCTCATCCGGTAGCGCAGGCCGGCATTCACGCCGCCGGCGTGGCCGCCGTGTGGCGAGAAGTTGAACATCAGGAGGCCCTCGAGCGTGCCATCGAGGTCGCCGTGATACCACGACCGCCCGTCGCCGAGTCTTGCGACGAGCAGCCGCACCTGGGGCTCGAAGGTGAGCACCTGCACGTCCGCGACGTCGCGTCCGCGCTGACGGCTTCGCAGCGCGATGCCGTGCCCATAGCCGATCGCGAACCCGTAGCCGATCTCGAGTGCGTCGCCGTCTGCCGGCGGGCTCTCTTCGGCGAGCACGCCTCCCGCGCCGGTGGTGTCGTTCGGCGCCGGCTCGTCGGCTGCGGCGAGGCCCGGCGCGAGCAGCAGGACGAGCAGCAACGGCCAGGCTGCGCGCACTGCCTGGCGCGGAGCGACGACGATTTCCGCGCTGACCGCGACGCCTCGTGTCACGAGTCAGAAAGGCCGCACGACCACGAGCACGACGATGCCGATCATCAGCAGGGTCGGGACTTCGTTCGCGATGCGGAAGAACCGCTGCGGGTGGGGGTTCGCGTCGCGCGCGAAGGCGTTGCGCCAGCGCACCATCAGCCCGTGCATCACCAGCAGCCCCGCCACCAGCACGATCTTCAGCCAGATCCAGGCGCCGGCGCCCGCCAGGTAGCCGGGTGTCGCCAGCATCGACAGCCCCACGAGCACGCTCACGCACATCGCCGGAAACATGATCAGGCGGCTGAGCTTGTCCTCCATGACCTTGAAGGTCTCGGACATCGTCGATCCGGGCTCCGCGGTGCAGTGGTAGACGAAGAGCCGCGGCAGGTAGAGCAGGCCCGCCATCCAGGAGATCACCGCCACCACGTGAAGCGCCCGGAGCCAGGGCAGGGCGGCGGGCATCCAGTCCAGCATCGTGGGTCGGGCTCCCGGGCGTGGAGGCGGGTGGTGCGGACGGGGGCGCCGGGGGGAAGGCGTGCGGAGTCTAGCCCCTTCATTTCAGAGGTGGCTCGAAGATTGGGCCCAAGAC
>CAZETS010000071.1:0-26582 GCA_964515335.1 uncultured Spirochaetaceae bacterium | reverse complement strand
CGTTTCAGTTCGTTTCTGGCGTAGAGACGTGGTACGAGGCCGGAACGGGCACCCCGAATAGCCGAGCGATGCTGCTCGCACCCAATACCGCTGCGCAGCTCGCGGGTAAGTTCTATCTCACCGCCCTCTTCTCACTGACTGGGACCGATATCTTCGGACAGGCGGTCCCTGCGAACCGGGAGATCAACAACATCCAGGGCTACTCGGGAACCGCGACCTTCCAGGTCGTCCCCGAGCCCAGCACGGCACTCCTCATGAGCCTCGGGCTCATCGGCCTCGCTGCGCGCAGACGCTAGCTGCCTTCCCCTCGCGCTTCGTCGCGATCGGAGACGAGGGGAGCCGCCACAACCCGGCCGGGCCGGGCGGGAGCCGCTGCGCGAGCATGCCGATCCGCCGCATCCGCTGGCGCCGCACCCAGTGCCTCGAAAGCGCGATGAGGCTCGAGCCCGGCGAGATCAACCTGCTCGAGAACGACACGGCGCGCCATTCTCAGGCGCGCTGATCACTCGGCCGCGTACACGACCTCTCCGTCCTTGATGGTCTGGAGGACCCGCACGTCACGCAGGGTCGCGGGTTCGATCTCGAGCGGGTTGCGGTCGAGCACGACCAGGTCTGCGCGCTTGCCCGGCGCGAGGGAGCCCTTGTCGTCCGCCTCGTGGAGCTGACGCGCGGCTTCCAGGGTGGACGCCCGGAGCGCCTCGGCGACGGTGAGGCGCTGCTCCGGGCCGATGACGGCGCCGCTGCGCGTCGTGCGCGTCACGGCGTTCCAGACGAGCATCCAGGGATCGACCGGGTGCACCGGCGAGTCGTGATGGAGGCTCACGGAGAGGCCGCGATCGAGGGCCGAGCGTGCGGGGTTCAGGCGCGCGGTGCGCTCCGGTCCGTAGATCTCGGTCGTGTGGAAGTCGCCGAAGTAGAAGTTGTGAGCGACCTGCAAGGTGATTCTCGCGTCGAGCGCAGGCAGCGCGTCGAGCTGGTCCTCCCCGATCTGCTGCACGTGGATGAGCTGGACGGAGCGATCGCCGTCCGGGACCGCGGAGCGCGCCGCCCGGAGCGCGTGGATCGCCTCGTCGACCGCGGCGTCGCCGAGCGCGTGGATGAAGAGGGGGTTGCCCGCCTTCATGTGTGCCGTCACGAGTACGTCGACGTCCTCCTGTGCGCCGAAATGCGAGAAGCCACGATAGTCTCGCTCGCCCGGGAGCTGACGGTGATAGGGGGCGCGGAGATGTGCGGTGCGGCCAGGCGAGCCGCCGTCGAGCACGATCTTCGCGCCGCCCACCCGGAAACGGTCCTGGTAGTCGGGCGAGTAGATCGACGCGACCTGTTCGGGCGAATACGCCTTGGTGAGCGCGGCCGCGAAGACGTCGACCGGGAAGCGCCCGTCCGCCGCGCCGGCGCGAAGCAGCCGCAGGCCGAGGGGCGTCGCCGCCATCTCGCCGATCGTGGTGTGTCCCTGCGCGACGTAGTGCCGGACGGCGCGCTCGAGCCGCTCGAGGGTCGCCGCGTCCGGCGGCGCCGCCATGTCGACTGCCGGGCCGCCGCCCTGCAACCCGTCGAGCACCGGGAACGCGACGCCGTACATCGCGTTCTCCTGCAGGATGCCGTTCGGCACGCGGCTGCCGGGGAGCCGTTCGATCCGGCCGCCGGTCGGATCGGCCGTCGAAGCCGAGATGCCGGCGCGTTCGAGGCCCAGGCTGTTCACGACGACCTGGTGGCCGGAGAAGTGGATCAGGACGATCGGGACCTCGGGACTGACTGCGTCGAGATCGAAGCGTGTAGGGTGGCGTTTCTCCTCGAGCATCGCATGGTCGTAGCCCCAGCCGACGAGCCAGCCGAGGTCACCTACACCCTCGGACTCGAGGCGCGCGCGAAGCACGTCCTGGATCGCCGCGATGCTCGCGGCCGGTCCGGCGGGCGGCGGGTCGAGGTTCGCGACCGCGAGCTTGGCGGTCGTGAGCGTGAGGTGGCTGTGCGCGTCGACGAATCCCGGCATCAGCGTGCGCCCATCGAGATCGATGGTTCGCGTAGCGTCGCCGCGGTGCCGAGCGACGTCCTGCTCGGCGCCGACGGCGAGAATCCGACCGTTCGCGACGGCGAGTGCCTCGGCGACGGGCGTGGCCGCTTCCATCGTCAGGATCGGGCCGCCTGCGTAGATGACGTCGGCGATCGGCGCCTGCATCGGCCTCGCGCACGCGACCAACGCGCACAGCGAAACGAGGATCGGCACGAATCGGCTCTGACTCAATTCCCGTTCACTCCGACGACCGGGGCAGCGGCGGCGGGACGGAGTCTAGGCGGCACGTCCCTCCCGAGCACCGGACGCCTCTGCCCGACGGACCGATCCAGATGGAGCTGGCTGCAGACTACCTCGAACGCATCGCAAGGCTCTGGTCCGAACACTATCTGGCGGGGCTTCGACAGCTGCCCGAAAACGTGATCCCTCCTCGCCGCGCCAGCGCCGACGCCGGCCTCATCTGCGAACGCGATCCCGGCGTGGCCAACTGGCTGGCCGCTGGGGGAGCGAACCAGGGCTACTTCATGATTCGGTGGCAGGGCCTGAGAGCTCCGCTCGCCGTCGACGATCCACCGCGCGCAGAGGTAGCCGGGCCTTCCCGCGCGCGGCCGTCGATTCAGATCTCCGAGGCGGCCGGGCCAGGGATATTCACCTGACGAGAAAATCGCCCCCGGCGAGGGGGTGCATTCGTTCATCGCTGGAGTAGAAGTCGACGCTGTATTCCCCAGCGGGCCAGCCCTCTCTCGGTTCGAGGTACACCCAGTTGTAATCCGAATTGGTCCGTATCGGATATCGATCGAACAACATGACTTCCTGATCGCTGACCCGAGTCCATTTGACGAAAACCTGATCGCCTTCGTAATCCTCCATGGGGAGAATGGCGTGAAGTCGAACGGGGTTCTCGAACTCGCTCGAGTCTTCATCGACTGCACGCTGAGGGTCGGGCGCCTCCGAAAAGTAGACAGGCGCAAGGCCGGGGTCTCTGAGGGCCGGTTCGCCGCTGAGGTCGCCGAGTGCCAACTCGGCCATTCGATTCGCGTAGGCGCGGACGTCGTAGGCGTCATCGAGGGCCTCGTGGTCGAGGCTCGTCAGGCTCGTGAGGAGAGCACTGATCTGGTCATCGCTCATGGAATCGATGACTCCCTCGACGACCGCTTGCGGATTGCCCCCCCAATCCGACAGGGCCCGCACGAGCTCTTGCGCCGGAGCACCGTCGGAGGAGGGCTCCAGCCACTGTTCGGTCAGCCGTGTGATGTCCTGCTGGCTCAGCTCAGTTCGTGGCGCGAGCGACGGCGGTGCCTCCGCCCGGTCGACGGTCCGATCGCGTAGGTCCGTGAATGCCGGGTTGGAAAGCATGACGAAGGGCGATGACATCAGCCCCGTCCAGAAGCCCGCCAGGAACATCAAGATCGCGATCAGCGCCGTCACCAGATAGCTGCGCATGGAGCAGGAGATACCGATCGCCCCATGATTTGTCGACATCGCCGCTGTTCGGCAGGGAATGGGTGCGAATTGCTTGCCCTACGCCGCCGTCGGGCTCCCGCCTCGGGGGATCAGCACCAAGGTCAACGCATCGGGTGATGGCTTTGATGTCTACCTCGTTGCCTCGAATGGAAGAGACGAATACGCGGTAGATTTCTATGGAACCACCATCAGGCAGGAGGCGTTGCCAGTGCCCGCGATGGACGTCCCCGGTCGAATGGTGCTCCTTCTCGGCGTCGGCCTCGGCCTCGGGCTGCTGGGGGCAGAGTTGTGGAGGCGCAGGGCTGTTTGCTGACTCGCGCGGCACGGCAAGGGAAAGCGGCGGGGGGCCTCGTCGCCGAACCAGCACACCGGCAGGCGATGTAGGGCCGGCGAAGCGCGGCGGTAACAGAGTGTTCAGATGCGGGCGGTCGTCGCCGCCCGCCGCATACGGACCTCGTGCTTGCGGGGATCCGACGGCAGCGGGCGGACGTCGCGGGTTACGGCGAACCCGCAGCGCGTGTAGAGCCGCTGGGCGACGTCGTTCTCCTGGCTGACCCATAGATGGACTGCGCGACCGTCGGCCCAGTCGATCACCGCATCGACGAGGGCGGCCCCGACCCCCTTCCGCCGGGCCGCCGGGTCGGTCCACATCGACACGAGGTCGACGTGGTCGCCGTCGACCGCCTGGTGGCCGCCCACCAGACCCACGCACGATGCGCCGTCGAAGGCGAAGAAGGTGGTGTGCTCGGCACCGGTGGCGCTGTCGAGCGCCCGGTCCGCCCACAGCGAGTGGGGGTAGGTCGACTCCTCCTCGTGGGTTCTCGCGAAGGCCGACGGCGTGTCGAGCAGCGCCGCCAGCCGCACCGACTTCAGCAGGGAGGCGTCTTCAGGGGTGATGCGCCGAACGGTGATCGCCATACCACCGATGGTGCCTGATCCCGCGCCCCCCGTCCCGACGTTCGAAGCCTCAGCTGCGATATGTGTGGTTTAGGCTGACGCGTTCTCATTTGCACGACATTCGTACCGGGTTTCTTTGCTACACATGCCCTTCATGAAAACTCAGAATGCGACCACGGCCCGATACTCTTGGTTGGCTCTCGCCCTGGGCATGCTGTGCTCGAGCATGCTGATTGGCGCTCTCGGCTGCTCTCCGGAGAAGCCTGCCGAGACGGGGGCTGCTCCGGAAGCCGCACCGGGAAAGACCGATACGCTCCCCTCCGGCCTCGTCATGACAGAACTCGTGGCGGGCGAGGGCGTATCGCCCTCGGCCACCGACGTGGTGGTGGTGCACTATCACGGCACCTTTCCCGACGGGCGGGTGTTCGACAGCAGCGTGGATCGGGGCGAACCCGCGCGCTTTCCGCTCAACCGGGTGATCAAGTGCTGGACCGAAGGCCTGCAACGCATGAAGGTGGGGGGCAAGTCGTTGTTGATCTGCCCGCCCGCCATCGCCTACGGGCCGCGCGGCCGGCCGCCCAAGATCCCTGCCAACTCGACGCTTCATTTCGAGGTGGAGTTGCTGGGGGTCCAATAGCGAGGGCGCCCGACCGGGTGGCGCTCGGCCACCGGATGTGTCGCCGACTGCCTAGAGGAGCGCCGAGCCGATCATGATCAGGCCCACGATGCTGACTGCCCAAGCCAGGGGGCGAATAGCGGGCACACCGGCCAGGTAGATCCCGGCGTGTATCACCCGGGCCACGACGAAGATCTGCGCGCCCAACGCGGTGTTCGCGCTGGAGACACCGGCTGCCTGGACGGCGAGCACCAGTGGGACGAAGAGCACCATGTTCTCGATCATGTTGTCCTGGAGCCGCCGCGCGCGCTTGGAAAAAGCCGTGGGCTCGGGCAGATCGTCTCGGGCGCCCGCTTGGGCTGCCAGGCCGTTCTGCAGGATGCCCGCAACGGCGGGGATACTGATGATCACGAAGGTGAGAATCACGCTGTAGACGAGCATGGTGAGCTCGACGGTCATTGGACTGTGCTCCTGTTGAATATGCCCGCTGATTATAGGCCGGTTGCATACGCCTGTTGGATGCGATCGTAGAGCAGCGCCGTTCCGTGCGCAGTATGCCGCAAGTAGCGTCGCGCACGCTTCCGCAGGAAGAACCCAGGGTCCCTTTTCCCAGCCATCGAAGCAACTAGAGTCGCTCTCCCTCCACGACGCTGACCGGCGACGCGGTCGGAACCACCCGTGTCAGGCGAAAGCCCGCCTCCTCGAGCAGGCCCGCGAACTCTGCTTCGTTGCGCTCGCGCCCGCGCGGTGTGAGCACGAGCATCTCGAGGTCGAGAAGCTTCGCCCATCCGCGTTGCTCCGGCGCCGGTACGACGGCTTCGACGATGAGGATCCGGCCGCCTGTCGGCAGCGCGCGGTGGCAGTTGCGCAAGATGCGCACGCAGTCTTCGTCGTTCCAGTCGTGGAGGATGTGCTTCATGACCACGGCATCGGCACCGCTCGGCGCCGTGTCGAGAAAGCTGCCGCCCTCGACACGCACGCGCTCTTCGATGCCGAAGTCACGCAGCAGAGGTGGCGCGCCCGTCACGACGTGCGGTTGGTCGAAGAGAACGCCTTGCATCTCCGGGTTCGCCTCCAGAATCGTCCCAAGGAGATAGCCGCGGCCGCCTCCGATATCCGCAAGCGTTCGGATGCCCGAGAAGTCGTAGTCTGCCGCGACGGCATGCGACTCGACGGTGCTGATGGACGTCATCGCATCGTCGAAGATCGTCGACTCGTCGAGGTGCTTGGCGTAGTACTCGAAGATGTTCTCACCGAAGAGGTGGTCGACGGCAGGCTGGCCGGTGCGCACGCTATGCAGCGCTTCTCCCCATGCGGCCCAGGTCGGCTTGTAGCCGAGGAAACGAGCGTAGCCACGCAGTGAGCCCGGCACGTCGCTTCGCAAGAACTCGCCGACTGGAGTGAGCGAGAATGTGCGGCTTTCGCGCTCGTCCAAAACGCCGATGTTCGCCAGGCAGCGCATGAGCCGGTACGTGGCATCTTCGTCCGTATCGCACGCCTGCGCGATGTCGCTGCTCGACCGCGGGCCGTCCTTCAGGTGATCCGCAATCCCGAGTTCGGCGGAAACGTAGATCGCCTGCATGATCCACTTCCCCGTGATGAGCTGCAGCAGGGCCATGTTGGGGGGCAGGTCGCCCGGCAATCCGAAGATGTTCGGGACGGACATTCGTCGCTCCTCCTGGGCAGCCGCAAGGTGCCGGCCAACCAATGCTAAGCCATATTCCGCCCATGCCCGCTGATGACCTTCGGTTCGGACGCCTCGAACAGCTACTGGAGCTCGCGCTCGACCTGCAGGGATCGTTCGCGGGAATCGCGCTCGATGACGTGATGTCGCGCTACGGCGTGTCTCGTCGGACGGCAACGCGCATGCTCACGGCCGTCCGCCGCGCAGTGGGGGAGGCTCAGTTCGAGAGTGAAGTGGGCCACGACGGAAAGAAGCGGTGGCGACTGGCTCGTCCGGCCGTTGGCGGCCTGTTCCGTCTTTCTGCAGACGAGTTCGCGGCGCTCGAGCAAGCTCACGCGCTCGCCGACCGCGAAGGCGACGGGCGCCTGGCCCAGGAGATTTCCGCCGTCGGTCGCAAGCTTCGGGCGCTTTCGCCTCCCGATTGGCTGGTGCACGTCGACCCGGACCTCGAGGCGATCGCGGAGGCACAGGGATATGCCTTTCGCGCAGGGCCGCGCCCGCGTGTCGACGACCAGCTGCTCGAGCAGCTGCGGCACGCCATCCTTGTCGAGCGGCGAGTCCGGGTTCGTCACCGAAAGGTCGCCGAGGGACGTCCCAGCTGGCAGACCCTCGGCCCGCTCGGCTTTCTCTATGGCAGTCGGCACTATCTCGTTGCGTGGAGCGAGCGTCGCAAACAAGTCGTCCTGTTCCGCTTGTCCCGGATCGATCGTGTAGAGCTCCTCGAGTCGAATTTCGACGCGCCGCCCGACTTCGACCTCGACGCATTCGCGAGGCAGAGCTTTGGCGTATTCCAGGAGGACCCGCTCGAGGTGGTCTGGCGCTTTCGATCGGCCGCGGCCGCCGAAGCGCGCGATCACATCTTCCATCCCGACCAGGAGTTGGAGGAACAGCCCGACGGCTCGCTCCTCGTGAGGTTTCGTGCCGGCGGGATCCGAGAGATGGCGTGGCATCTGTTTACGTGGGGCGATGATGTCGAGGTCCTCGAGCCGGCCGCGCTGCGGGAGGAGCTCGAGCGCTGGCTCAGGCTCGGCCTGACGAGCCATGGCCGCGCGCCCCGTACGGTGCGGTCATCCAAGGGGCGCGCCGAGACGGGCGGGCGAGGACGGCCCCGGCGGCGAACAGCCAAGTAGAGCCGACAAGCCTCCCCTCTCTCTCGCATCCTCACGCCCTCTATGGCAGCCTTTCCCGGATGAGACGCATATTTTCGCTTCGCAACTCGCACTCGCTGTGCGCTGCCGTGCTGGCGGCATTCTGGCTGACGGCCTGCACGCACGGCACGACCCAACCGCAGCCGGCCACCAAGGCACCGGCCGCCACCGACGAGCGCCCGAATATCCTGCTCCTGGTCGGCGACGATATGGGGTTTGGTGATATCGAGCCGTTCGGCTCCGAGATCCCCACGCCCACGCTGAACTCGCTGGCCGAGCAGGGAGTACGTTTCAGCAATTTCCACTCCTCGCCGGTCTGCTCGGTGACACGCGGCATGCTGCTCACCGGTGCCGACAATATCCAGGTCGGGCTCGGCTCGTTCGACTATGCGGTCTACCACGGCGCGGCCGGCAAGGCTGGCTACGAGGGCTACCTCACGCGCAACGCCGCGACGATTTCCGAGCAGCTGCAGAAGGCCGGCTACAACACCTACCATGTCGGCAAATGGCACCTCGGTGCTTCGCGCGACGGCGGCTGGGGTCCGCACGAGTGGGGCTTCGATCGCACCTACGGGCTCCACTCCGGCGGCAACAGCCATTGGAACAGCGACGATATGGTGGCTGACCAGAGTGATCCGGTTGCGGTGGCGGCCATGAAGGAAGGCAAAGTGCCGCCGCGCACGCAGGCCGATTTCTTCGAGAACGGCAAGCCCGTGGAGCGCCCCGAAGGCGTCTATTCGGACGACCTCTATACCGACAAGATGATCGAATACATCGACGAGGGGCACGCCAACGGTCAGCCTTTCTTCGCGTATGTCGCCTTCACAACGGCGCACTTCCCCATCCAGGCACCGGCGGAGCTGATCGATCCGGAGGCCGAGAAGCGCTACGCCGAGCTCGGCTACGAAGGGCTCAAGAAAGAACGCTTCGCGCGTATGCAGAAGCTCGGCACGATCCCCGAGACAGCGCAATTCCCGAGCAAGAGCACGCTGGCGCGCACCTGGGAATCGCAGGTCGCCGAAGATCGGAAGGAGCAGGCACGCATCTACGCCACTTTCGCCGGGATGATCCGCTCACAGGATCGCAGCATCCAGCGCATCCTCGACCACCTCGAGAAGCTGGGCGAACTCGACAACACGCTGATCGTCTACATGACGGACAACGGCCCGGAGGGCGGTGACGCCGACGGTGCGCTGGCGAACAAGGCCTGGACGGATTGGGCGCATGCCAACTTCAGCCAGAAACTCGAGGATATCGGCGGTCCGGATTCGAGCCGCCAGATCGGCGACGGCTGGGCCAATGCATCCACCGGCGCATTGCAATGGTGGAAATGGTTCGTTGCCGAGGGCGGTGTGCGCGTCCCGATGATCATGGTCGCACCGCGGCAGGGCGAGGGCCAACCCGAGGCCGGCAAGATGAGCGCACAGGCGCTCAGCGTGAAGGATATCCCGGCCACGATCCTCGATTTCGCGGGTGTCGCACCGGTGGACGGCGAGTTCGAAGGCCGCAAGGTCGTGAAGCCCTCGGGTGTCTCGCTGCGCCCCGTGCTGAACGGCCAGGCCGAGCGTGTCCGCGGCGGCGACGACTGGTTCGCCTTCGAACTCTTCGGCAACAAATTCGTGATCGACGGAGACTACAAGGCGATCCGTGTCCGCGAGGGCATGTACAACGACAGCCAATGGCACCTCTACGACATCGTCCAGGATCCGGGCGAGATGGTGCCGCTCGAGGCCGAGCAACCCGAGCGCCTTCGGCGCATGATCGGCTATTACGACGATTGGGCGAAGCGCAACAACGTCATCCCGGTCGAAGAAGACTGGGATCCGTTCACCGTCGCGCACTGATCGCACATGGAGCCGGGTAGGGGGCTTGGGTCTCCGGTCCTCTACCCGGCGTCGCGAAGCCGTGGCGGGTCGTAGTCGCCCCAGTAACAGCTGGGGCACGCCCGGTTCGCCGTCGGTTGCGGCAACGGGCGGGACGGATCCAACCGATATAGCTTCACCGGGAGCACGTCCGTCCAGGTCATGTCGGAGACATCGGGCACGGTGGCGGGAGCCTCGCGCCCCCAGTCGTGCTCGAGCACCTTCCTCCATCCCACGTGGAGCTTGGTCGCGAGCGTCACGCCGTTGATGAGCAGGCCGTCCTCGGCGTCGTACGTCATGCCGCCGGTCCTGGCGTCCTGCTCGAGCTCGCCCAGACGATCCGTCGTATTGCGCAGCTTCCCGTAGAGTTCGACGTCGCCCATCTCCTTTGCGACCCAAAGCCCGAACACGTGCGCGATTTCGTCGGGAGCGCCGCCTCTCTCGCCGTCGACCGTCGCGTAGGGCCCGAGTTCCCGAACGAACGTCTCCTTCCAGACGGGGTAGAGACGCTCGGAGACCTCGGGACGGAGGGCGTGAAGGAAGGTGATGATCCAGGCGTTGTTGTAGCCGAGCAGACGCTTGTCGACGGCGTCGTGACTGGGATGGTACTGCCGGTAGAAGAGGCCGGTCTCCGGATCGACCATCCGCTCGTCGATGAAGCGGAGCGTCCACTGGATCTCGTTCTCGCCGTACTCGGTGCCGAAGAGCTGGTCGTAGACGTGGAGGCTGAGGAGCCCGATGACGTTGCACTCCACGAACCAGTGGTCGGGTTCGCACGTGGTGCCTTCGTAGATCCCGTCGTGATGGAGGCGTATCTCGTCGACGATTTGCTGCGTGAGCCAGGTGTACTCGCGGGCGTAGCGGGTATCGCCCGTGGTCAGCTGATAGAGGCCGTACATGAGGTTCAGATGGCCCTTGTACATGATGTTCTGGAACGAGATCGGATCCTTGCCGAAGCCCCACTCGGTGAAGTCGCCCCACACCAGCCGCGACTTCATCTTCTGGATCATCATCGACATGAGGTGCGCGAGGACGCTCTTCTCTTCGGCGCCGATCAGCATCGCCGAGGGCAGTCCGTAGGACGAGAAGGCGATCGTGTACTTCCAGAACTCCCGTCTCTCGCGATTCCAGCCAACGAACTCGTCGGCGGTCATGCTCAGCGTCCGGTACTCGTTCAGCACGCTGGTGAGCTGGCCGGCCTCGTCCTCCTGGAGCTCACGCGTCTCCAGCGGGTCGAAGTAGCGTTCGGCGTCAGGGAGTCCGAACGGCAGGAGCCGCACCGCCGCCCAGGCGGCGGCCACGACGAGGGCGAGGCCCAACAAACCGGACGCGATCAGAGGGAGTCGCCTCGGCGTCGAACCCGCATCCATCGCTGCCTCCTGCCTGCCTGGCGCCGGAGTCAGCGTACGGCAGGAGTGCCCCCCGTGCATGCGCCCACGTCGGTGGGCTCGGCTCCTCGGGTCGGATCAGGACAGCACGGCGATGCTGCGAAGCGGTCCTCCGCTCCCGGATTCGACCTTCGTCGGCAGCGCGGTCATGCAGAATGTCCGATTCAGTGGAAGTTCTTGCTCGCCATGCGGCGGCTCGCCTCACTCCCACACGTTGAAGCGACACTCGGGCGCATGACTCCGACGCATCGTTCGAGGCGGAGCCTGGTGACGTCGCCGTTCAGGCGGCTTGTGTCGCGAGTGCCGCGCGAACTCGAGTCTCGAGTTCGAGTCGGGTGAAGGGTTTCGCGATGAAGCCCGCCACCGAAAGGTCACCCAGCCGGACACTCGCATCGGGCTGCGCGTACCCCGACGTGATGAAGACGCCCCAACGACGAGTGCGCTCTCACCTCGTCGTAGTCCCTGGGTCAGGCCTGCAAGGCTTGGTGCGCGTCGTCGACGCTCTCGAACCATAGAGCCTCGAGGCACTCGTCTCGCAGACGGCCCTTTGACGACTCGGCGTGCGCATTGTCGATCGGCTTCCCCGGCCGGATGAAGTCGAACTCGATGCCTCGGCGCCAGGCCCAGGCAGCGAAGGGGTTCGGCGTGCATTCCCTCCCGTCGTCCACCTGGATCGTGCGGGCCTGACATCGATTTTCGAGCACATGCTCCAACGCCTCCGTGACCGCCGATGACGGGGGCTGCGTGTGATCTTGTATCGACTCTTCCGCATGGTCTGATCTTCCCGTTCCAAATGAGACGAATCACACAGAGCGTGGACCAGGAACGCGGTTTGGGTCACTCTCGAGTCCGAAATAGACCGTCGACTTACAGCCCAGCCCGGTCGCACTGAACCTCCTATACTCTCGGCCACGACGACCCGCCGCTGTGGCAGGTGGGTCGCGGTGGGCGACGCCGTCGCCACGCCCCCGTAGCTCAGCTGGATAGAGCACCGGTTTCCTAAACCGGGTGTCGCACGTTCGAGTCGTGCCGGGGGCGCCACCCGACCGCTCGGCCGCGTGCTCGACCGTATTCCGATTGCCTCCATGACCAAGCGGACTCGTGCCTCTCTGCCCGCGTGCACGACTGCAGCGAGATCGTCCGGGACCAGGGGGCAGCAGGGGTCGGGCAGGTCTTCGCGCGGCAACGAGCCAACTCGATCGGCTTGACGCTCGCTTGGTGTCGCGATGCGCTGTCGGTGATGCAGCGACGGCTGCGCTCCTGCGCGCTAGCATCGTCGGCAGGCGGCCGCCGGGTCGCTCAACCCGCGAGGCCATCCGCATGGCGCGCCCCCGCATGCGACCCCGCTTCGTCGTCGACGTCGAGACCGGCGCCGAGACGATCATGGCTTGTCTGCGCGGGCGCCTCGAGGCCGACGCGCAGTCGTTCGTCGGCGTCTTCGCCGAGCGGCACGGGGTGGTGCGCATCCCGCCCGAACGCCGGCGGTTGTGGTCGCCGCAGCTCGACATCCTGATCGAGCCGACCGATCGGGGGCCCGGCGCCTCCCGCGTCGTGGTTCGCTTCGCCCCGCATCCTCCCGTGTGGCTCGCCTTCGTCTTCACGTATGCGGTGCTGTTCGCGCTCGGGCTGTCGGGCGTGATGTACGCCCTGGCGGAGATCTCGATGGGGCGCTCGCCGTGGTGCCTTGTCTCGACGGCGCTGTCGGTCGGTGCGGCGGGCTTCGTATACGGGGCCGCGTTCATTGGTCAGGGACTCGGCGCCTCGGAGATGTTCGACCTGCGCCGCTGGCTCGACGGGTGCCTCGATGAGGCGCTCGCCCGGGCCCGCAGCGAACCCGCCTCTCCGGGTGACAGCGCGCAGCTCTGAGGCGCGCAGCCCAGGGGCTAGACTTCACTCGGCGCACGCCGAGGGATGGGCAGCCGGGGAGGTCGGCGCCAGCGCTCAGTCGAGCATCTGGATGCGTACGTCGCTGAGCTCGCGCATCACCGGGGCGAGCAGATGCTCGTGGCGGAGCGCGCGCCGGTGGAAGAAGCGTAGAAGCTCCGCGTCCCGCCCGGGGCCGGCGTTGGCGACCAGGGCTTCGAGGGCCCGGTCGGCTTCGATCCAGCTTCCGGGCCGCTCGCCGAGCAGGTCCGCGGCCTCGGCGAGGTCGGCGGCCTCTAGGGCGCCGCCATGCACTTCCACGCGGCGCGTGTACTCGGCCAGGCGGGCGGCGGCCTCGAGGCGGTACGCGCCGAACTCGTCCTCCCGACCGGTCGGCGCGAGCGCGTCGACGAGCGACTGGTGGGCCGGCGAGAAGCGCGTGTCGCCCTCGTCGGGAAGCTCGGGCGGGGTAAGTGAGATGCCGCGCATGTGGGCGATCACTTCGAGCGCCGAGCGCGCGTACACCCAGTACCAGCAGAGGTACTGGACGAGGTCGGTGCCCGGAGGTGGGCGCGCCACGATGGCCGCGGTGGCGAGCGGCGTGACGAGGGAGAAGCGCACCGTGTGATAGTCGACCAGCCGCACGTCGACCCGCGAACCGGTCAGCCGCTCGTAGGTCGCCACGGCGCGGCGCAGGTCGCCGAGGGGCTCGCTCAGGTCGCGGGTGCGCAGTCCGGCGAGGTCCTCCGCCGGATCGCCGAGGTGCGCGAGCTCGAGATCGAGCACCGCCGTGACGCGACCGTCCTCGAAGACGAACTGGCCCGAGTCCGCACACACGAACGACACCTCGGCGTCGCTGTCCGGCACATTGCGGTGCATCCACTGGATCGCGAACTCGAGCAGCGGGTCGGGCCGCACCTTCGTCTTGCGATAGCCCCGCTCCCAGCCCGGGAAGTCCGAGAGAGCCATCTGCCCGCCACCCGCCGGCCGCGCCAGGCCCGCGGCCTCGAACGGAGCGACGTCCAGAGCGTGGATGTCGGCGAGGATGCGCATGTAGTCGTCCTGTACGGCGTTGCGCTCGGCTTCGCTCGCGGCGGTGGACAGGTCGGAGCGTCCGGGCGCACGCTCCATCAGGATCCCGCGCGGCGCGTCGCAGAAGCCGTAGAGCCGGGGCACGGGAATGCCGTCCGCGCCCAGCAGCTCGATGCAGCGGTACTCGTGCTCGAGCTCGTAGGTGCCGCTCTGCTGCAGTCCGCGGTCGCCGCGGAAGTACAGTGGCAGCCGCTCGCCGTCGCGCTCGGCCACCATGTACCACGCCGGTCGCCAGCGCGCCTGGCGCTCGCACTCGACGACCCGGGCGCCCAGCGTGCGCTCGATCCACTCGCGCACCCGCTGCTCGTCGGACGGAGCCTCGTCGGCGGTCGTCTTCGAGCTCACGGGCGCCGCGGCACGCGAATCATGCGATCGCCCGCAAAGGTGCCGATCAGCAGCTCGTCGCCCAGATCGAGCGCGATGGTGCCGGCGCCCATCGGCGGGCCCGCGTGCTCGATCAACGTCTCGGTCGCCATGCTCTCCGGATCGACGGCCACGATGCGGAAGCGCATCGGGCACGCTCCCTCGACGAGGCCGTAGCAGGCGGTTTGATCGCGCAGTCCGCCGAGGTGCGACGCCACCAGCAGACGCCCGTCGGGCCCCCACGAAGAGTTGTCGGGCGAAGAGACCCGGGCCACGCCGAGCACCTCGCCGCTCTCGCGATCGATGCGCCGGACTTCGCCCGCCATGTAGGCGTTCAGGTAGATCGAGCGCCCGTCCTCCGACAGCTCGATCCCGTTCGGGAAGGGCGCTTCACTGCCCGCGACCTCGCGCCAACGCCCGCCCGCCCGCCACTCCAGGACGTGGCCGGTGTCCATCCCCAGAGCACCGCGCAGCAGCCCCAGGGCCTCCCCGCCGCGCGGAAACATGTGGGTGGCGAGGAGTCCGCCGTCTGGAAGGCTCACGACGTCGTTCAGGTAGGCGTCGCCCGGCGGGATCACGCAGCCGCGCCAGCTGAGCTCGGGTCCGGCCGGCGTCGCGGTGACCTCGAAGAACTCGATCGACTCGCGGCCGCCGTGGTTGACGACGAGCAGGCGCAGGCGGCCGTCCGGGCGTGGCGCGAGGTCGATGCCGTGGGGGCTGAAGTCGGCGTCCGGTGGTCCGGGACACTCGGGGTCCCCCCAGCCGGCCGTGGGTAGGCGGGCGGCTGTCGTACCGCCCGCGAAGGCGACCTCGACGGTCTCCCGGTCGAGGTCGAAGAGCGCGAGGTTGCCGGCCTGCGAGCCGTCCATCAGGCCGAACTGACTCACCACCACCGTGCGGCCGTCGGGCAGCAGAGCCAGATCCTCTGGGTTCTGCATGCCGCAGATCGCGTGGATGCCTTGTGCGTCCGCGCACTCCATCACGATCGGATGATCGGGAGCACATCCCGCGAGCGCGAGCGTGGCGAGCGCGAGTCCGCCGCCGGCCAGCCGCGCGAGCTTCTCCGTGATACCGGACCCGATATCGGTCATGCCTCCGCTACTCCGTCGCTTTCGGCTGGCGGCTGCGAGTGCCGCTCGGCCTCGAGATGATCGAGCAGGAACGTTCGCGTGCGCTCGATGAGCCGCCGCGCATCCTCGCCCGGTGCCACGCGATCGAAGCCGTGAACGCCGTCCTCGACGATGTGCAGCTCGTGGGCCGCGCCGTGCTCCTCGGCGCGTGCCGCGTAGGCGAGGGCCTGCGCTTGGGGAACGAGCAGGTCGCGGGTGCCCTGGAGGATCAGCGTGGGGGGCGCTTGTGGGTGGACCTGCTCGATCGGCGAAGCGAGGCGCCAGCGCTCGGGGTCGCTCTCGGGAGGGCAGCCCACGAAGCCGCCGGTCACCGTCGGACCGTCGTGGGCGCGGCTCTCGGCGGTGTGCAGGGCCAGCAGGTCCGTCGGCGGGTACCACGCCACGACGCTGCGTATGCGCTCGGCGCCGGCTCGCAGGCGCGGGCCCCGGTAGTCGTCGCGCGTCTGCGAGGTGCCGAGCAACAGCACGAGGTGGCCGCCCGCCGAATCGCCCCAGAGCCCCATGCGCTCGACGTCGGCCCCGAGGCCGTGTGCGTGCTCGACCGCCCAGTCGACGGCGTCCAGGCAGTCCTGGAACGAATCGGGGTACGAGGTGGCCGGGGCGAGCCGATAGTCGATCGACACCACCGCCATGCCCGCCGAGGCCAGGTAGCCGGCCCACCGCGTGAGCCCCATCTGGTAGCGGCCGCCCCCCCGCCAGCCGCCCCCGTGGATCATCACCACCAGCGGCGCCGGCTCGTCGCCGTGGGTCGGACGGTAGGCGTCGAGCAGCAACTCCCCTCGGTCGGTGTGCTTGTAGGCGAGGCCGGTCTCCTTCACATAGCGGCTGCGATCCACCTCGAAGGGAAAGCCGAGCTGGCTGGGATCGATGCCGCCCATCCAGGCGGGCAGGGCTTCGTCGGCGTTGGCTTCGTTCATGCGGGTGTCCGCTCCATGATCGAGACTCTCCAGTCTGCCGGGCCGGCTCGCGACTGACCACCCCCGAAGGCGCCCAGCGAATCCGCGAGCTACCTCGGTGCGAGCGCGTCCTTCACAGCGGTCTCCACCTCCGTGCCCTCGAAGAAGCCCGGGTTCACCGCCGTGAAGAGGTCGACGGCGTTGCCGAACGCGAAGTCCCGGAAGTCGGCTTCGTCCAGGCGCCCCTCGTCCACGGCCTCCCAAGCCTCCTCGAGCACCCGCGACATGTCGGGCACGTCCCAGTGCCCGATGTCCGAGCTGAAGACCGCCCGCAGCCGCGCGCCGAGAGGGGCCGTGCGGCCGTCGAACGCGATCGGGACGAGCGGGTCGTCGGCCTCGCAGCCGAAGAAGAGCTGCTCGGTAAAGACGCGGCGGATGTCCTCGGGAGAGCCGATGCCCGTGTGGCGGAACTCGTCGAGTGTCGCCGGGTCCTCGGCCGGATCGGACATCACCGTGAGCCCTTCCTCGAGCCGGTCGATCGCCGAGACGAAGGCCTCGCTGCCGTAGCGCTCGATGAGTCCTGCGAACTCCTCGCGATCGACCCGGGCCGGGTCGAACTGGAAGACGGCATCGCCGCCGCGCTTCTCGAAGTGGCCGATCAGGTCGGCGTAGAGGCTGGCCGCCCAGGCGATGCCGCCCTCGAGGAAGGCGAAGCGAAGCTCCGGGAAGCGGCTCGGCACGCCCGAGAGGAAGAGCGAGCGGCACGTGGCCTCGCCGCCCGCCGCGAAGTTGCCGATGTGGTTGTGGACGTAGCTCGTGAGCGAAGTGCGGCTGCCGAACCCCATGGCGCTCGAGTGGAAGGTGGGGGTGATGCCGAGCGCACGACACTTCGACCAGACCGCGTCGTAGGCGGTCGGGTCGTCTGGCCCGAGGCTGTCGATCCAGCGCGCCGCGCGGGCCTCGTTGTTGCCGGGCAAGGGGCGCCCGACCAGCCCGGCGATCACCGCGGCCTTGAAGCCGAGCGTATTCACCGCAAACTCGAGCTCTGCGACGGCCTCCTCGGGGGTGTGCATCGGGATCACCGCGACCGGCGCCAGTCGCCGTTCGTGCCCCGCGAAGGCGTCGGCGTAATAGCGGTTGAAGGCCCGGCACGTCACCCGGCGCAGCTCGGCGTCGTCGATGTGCGGCACCGTCAACCCGAACGTCGGGTAGACGACCGCGTAGTCGATGCCGAGTTCGGGCAGCCGCTCGGCGAGCAGGGCGGGCAGCATGGCGGTGGCGCGGTCGCGGGTGTCGGTGGGGAACGCCCACCAGCTGAGACGGTGCAGGCCCAGGGCCCGCCGCGTGTCGGCGTCGAGCGTCCGCGATACGCGGCCCGCCGAGAAGAATCCCTCGAAGGCCTGAGCGGCCGACTCGCCGCCCTCGTCGGCCACGTAGTCACGCACGGCGGGGATGAACTCGACCGTGTGCCCGTCCGCGTCGACGATGGGATGGTCGATGCGGCGCCGGATCGCTTCGATTCGCTGTGCGGTGGACTCGCTCATTCGCCTCTCTCCATGTGCCGGCCCAGGGCCGGCGTCACGCCCGGGTCAGACCGCGCAGTCGGCGGCGCCTCCGTCGATCCGGAGGTTGGCCCCGTTGATGTAGCCCGCCCGCCCGCTCGCCACGAAGGCGACCAGGTGCCCGACCTCCTCGACCTCGGCGACCCGGCCGGTCGGGTTGTCGAACATCTCCTTGACGCCCTCGCGCTGCACGACCGCCCAGTCGCTCCCCCAGCCGCGCCTCTCGGCACGGCGCATGAGCGCCTCGCGCACCTCGGCGGTGCCGATGATGCCCGGGCTCACCAGGTTGACCGTGATGCCGGTACCGCTGAGCGACTTCGCGAGGCTCGTGCAGATGTTTGGCAGCACCGCCTTCGAGGCGTAGTAGTGAGGCATCCGCGCCGCGGGCCGCAGGCTCCCCACCGTACCCACGAAGACGATCCGCCCCCAGCCGCGCTCCCGCATGCCGTCCACGAAGGCGTGCACGAGTCGCACGCCGGACAGCACGTTCTTCTGGTAGATCGACACCCACTCGTCGGTCGGGGTCGTAGACCAGTCGCCACCCTCCGCGACCCCGTAGTTGTTGACGAGCACGTCGACCTGCGCGCCGAGGACCTCGACCTCGTCGACGAGCATGCGGGCGCCAGCGTCCGTACGGATGTCGCCCGTGACCGCGGCGGCCTCGAACCCACGGTCGGTCAGGTCAGCGGCCACCGGCCGGGCCTGACCCGGCTCGAGTCCGTGCACCAATACGCGGGCCCCCTCGGCGGCCAGCACCGCTGCGATGCCCGCGCCGGTGCCGCGCCAGCTGCCCGTGACCAGTGCGGTCCTGCCTTTCAGGCCGAGATCCACCGCCGCGCTCCCCGCTCGGCCGCTCAGGTCGCCATGATGCCGCCGTCCACCGGCAGCACGTGACCCGTCACGTAGCCGGAGGCCGGACCGGCCAGGAAGACCGCGACACCCTTCAGGTCGTCGCGCGTCCCGGTGCGCGCGAGCGGGACGGCGCCGGTCATCACCGAGAGCGCCGCCTCGTTGTCGCGAACGTGCCCCATCATGTCGGTGAGGAAGGGGCCCGGCGCGATGGCGTTCACCCGGATCCCGAACGGCGCGAACTTCACCGCCATGTCCTTCGTGAGCGTCACCACCGCACCCTTGCTCGAGTTGTAGGCGATGGCCGGCTGCACCGCATCGGGAGCACCCTTGTAGCCCCCGATCGAGGTCACGTTGATGATCACCCCGCCGCCTCGCAGTTCGCCTGCTTGCGTGACGCCACCACCACGTCGGCGCCGGCCTCGGCGAGCCCGATCGCGAGATCGAGCCCGATTCCCCGGCCGCCACCGGTCACGACGGCCGTCCTGCCACTCAGATCGAAGAGCTCCCGCGTCTCCAACTCAGCTCCCTCGCATTTTCGGGGCGCTCCTGGCACCCGCTCCGCACTGCTCCGGCCCCACCGGGATCTAGCTGAAGTCGATCACGGATCTGATCACCTTGCCCTCTTGCATCGCCTCGAAGGCGTCGTTGATCTCCTCGATCTGGATGCGCCGCGAAATCATGCTCTCGAGGTCGAGCTTGCCGGCCTTCCAGAGGCGCAGCAGCTTGGGCATGAATGTCCGCACGTCCGCGCTGCCGTACATCGAGCCGCGCAGGTTCTTGTCGCTGAAGAAGAACTCGAAGGCGTTGAACTTGACCTCCTGGTCGAGGCGGCCGACGCCGACGACCACCGCCGTTCCGCCCCGTCGCGCTGCGTCGAAGGCACCTCGGATCGTGTTCGGATTGCCGATGCACTCGAGCGCGTAGTCGAAGCCCTCGCCGGCGGTGATCTCGCCCTTCAGCTGATCGAGCGCATCCGGGGTGCAGACGTGGGTGGCGCCGAAGTGCTTCGCCTGCTCGAGCTTGCTCTCGACCATGTCGACGGCCAGGATCTCTGCCGCGCCGGCGATGCGGGCGCCCTGGATCGCGCTGATGCCGACGCCGCCGCAGCCGAAGACCACCACGGAGCTGCCCGGCGAGACCTCCGCGGTGTTGATCGAGGCGCCGACTCCCGTCGTGACCCCGCAGCCGACCAGCGAGACGATGTCGAGCGGCACGTCGTCGTCGACCTTGACGAGGCAGTCCTTGCTGATGATCAGCTCTTCGGCGAAGGTACCGAGACCGGTGAAGCCTCCGACGGGATTGCCGTCGATCACGAAGTGCGGGCTCGTCGCCACCACCATCGCCTGGCCGCAGAGGTAGGTCTGCCCGCGCAGACAGGGCTGGCACTTCCCGCATGCCGGCACGAAGCTCAGGATGACGTGATCGCCCGCTGCGAGATCGGTTACGCCGGGCCCGACCTCCTGCACGATGCCCGCGCCTTCGTGGCCGAGCACGCAGGGCGTGCCACTCGGGATCGTGCCGTTCTGTGCCGAGACGTCCGAGTGGCAGACGCCGCTCGAGACGATCTTCACGTGGACGTCGCCCGGTCCGAGGTCGCCGAGCGATACGTCGTCGCGGACCTCGAGCGGGGTGTTCAGCGCGGTCAGGATGGCGGCCTTCATGTCTTCGTGTCTCCTCGGGTTTCGGAAGGGAGTGTCGCGGCTTCGCGGCGGCGGGAGGCGAACTCCGGGGTCACGATCATATCAACGCGTCCGGGCCGGCGCCCCGGCCCGCGGGAGAGCACGGCGAGCTTCCGGAGCGCCGTGACTTGCGCTCGTCGGCCTGCTGCCGGACTTTCCGAGAACGAGGCCGCTGCCGCGCAGACGCGGCCGCACGAGCGGCACGAGCCCCACGAGCGGCACCAGTCACGAGGAGACGCCGATGATCGCCACGCAGCCCTTCGGCCGCACCGGCCACGCGAGCACGCGCATCCTCTTCGGTGCCGCGGCGGTGGCCGCCATGAAGCCCGATCGGGCCGACCGGGTGCTCGAGACCCTGCTCGAGTTCGGCGTCAATCACCTCGATACCGCGGCCTCGTACGGCGAGTCCGAGCTTCGTCTGGCGCCCTGGCTGCGCGGCGGGCGCGAGCGCTTCTTCGTCGCCAGCAAGACGGGCGAGCGCGAGGGCCCCGCCGCCCGCGAAAGCATCCAGCGCTCGCTCGAGCGGCTGGAAATCGATCACCTCGACCTGATCCAGCTCCACAATCTCACCGACGAGGCCGGCTGGCAGATCGCGATGGGGCCGGGCGGGGCGCTCGAGGCCTGCATCGCAGCGCGGGACGAGGGGCTCGTGCGGCACATCGGGGTGACCGGACACGGGACTTTCGCCGCCGCCATGCACCTCCAGAGCCTCGCGCGCTTCGCGTTCGACTCGGTGTTGGTCCCCTACAGCTATCTGATGATGCAGTCGCCCGAGTACGCGGCGGACTTCGAGCGACTCGAGGTCGTGTGCAACGAGCGCGGCGTGGCGCTTCAAACCATCAAGGGCGTCGCGCGCCGCCGCTGGCCCGAGGACGCTTCCGGCCCGCGCTTCTCGTGGTACGAGCCGTTGCGCGACGAGGCGGCGATCCGGCGGGCCGTGCACTTCGTGCTCGGCCGGCCCGGCGTATTCCTCAACTCTTCGAGCGACGCGACGCTGCTGCGCACCATCCTCGAGGCCGCCCGTGACTTCGACGCCGACGAAGCCGAAACGGCGACGGACTCCGCGGCCCTCGAGGCGGACGTCGCTGCCTTCGCGATGGAGCCGATCTTCGTGCGCGGCGCTTCCGACGTGATCTGAGCCGGGCCGCCCGCTGCCGGGCGATCAGGTGACGATGCGGTAGATCACCGTGCCCCGCGCCACCACGCGACCGTCGTCGCGACCGACCACCTCGGCATCGGACCAGAAGATCGCCTCGTCGCGCTGCACGACGCGGCCGTAGGCGACGAGGCCCTGCTGCGGGGCCGGCGCCAGCACCTGGGCCTGCAGGGAAGGCGTGGACGCCTTGAAGGGGCCCGGCCCGGTCTCCGCCCAGGAGGCCATCGCGCCCGCCGTATCGAGCAGTGCGAGCACCGCGCCCTCGTGAACGCCCCCGGCGCCGTCGGCGTTCGCGTCCGACAGCGGCATGCTGAGTCGCGATCGCCCGTCCTGCATGTGCTCGATCACGATGTCGCGGGCCGCCATGTACGGCGTCTTGACGACGTGGGGCCCCATCGGGCCGGGATCGGCCGCGCCATCGTCACCGTCCGCCGCGTAGCGCTCGGCGGGCTCGGCGGCGTGGCGGGCGTGGACCATCGTGGTGGCGTGGGCGATCGACTTCCCCGCCTCGGTGGCGACGTCGACCTCGACGAAGCACATGTCCTTGCCGCGCCGCAGCAGCCTCGCCTCGGCGTGCACGTCCTCGCCGATCGCCGCAGCGAGATAGTTGATCTGCACCGAGGCCGTGTGCCAAGGGCCGGTGGCGTCGCCCATCGCGGCGCGGGTCACGCACTGTCCGCCCACGGCGGCGAGCGAGGCCGCACAGCCGCCGTGGAGCGCCCGCCCGGGGTTGGCGTTGCGGTCGTCGAAAGGCAGCCTGATCGACGCGCTCTGCTCGTCGACCGCGGCGAGCTGCACGCCGAGGGCGGCCGTGTAGGGCGATTGCTCGACCCAGAGCCGGATCGAGTCCATGGCGGTACCTCCTGGGCGTATTTCCGAAGATCCGGCCGTCCCGGTCCTCGGCACCGGTCAGATAGCATGGCGGCCAGCGCCGTGCGCCCCGTCCGCCCGCATGCCATCCTGGCTGCTCCCGGCGCGGCGCCCCGGTCGCGGCGGAAGGCACCCGGAGACCAGGCATGATCGAGACCGTGGACGCCGGCGCCCGCGTCGGCCTGCTCGCAGAAGAAGAGGCCGCCAAGCGCGGCGCCGAGGCCGGTGTCCCCGACGCGCTGGCGCGGCTCCACATCTTCCGCGTGCTGCTGCACAGCGCGCCTCTCGCGAAGGCGATGAGCGATCTCCTGCTGGGCCTGCTGTTTCGCAGCAGCCTCGACCACCGGCTGCGCGAGCTGGTCATCATGCGGCTCGGCTGGGCGACGCGTTGCGACTACGAGTGGACCCAGCACTGGAAGATCGCTCTCGAGCAGTTCGGCTGCAGCGAGGCCGATCTGCTCGGCGTGCGCGACTGGCGGTCGGCCGATCACTTCGGCGAAGCCGAGCGCGCCGTGCTGGCGGCGACCGACGAGACCCTCGAGCACGGTGCCGTGTCGCCGGAAACCTTCGCCCGCTGCCTCGAGCACGTGGGCGGCGAAGCGGCGTGCATCGAGCTCGTCGGCGCCATCTCGACCTGGCGGGGCATCTCGCAGATCGTGCGCAGTCTCGAGATCCCGCTCGAGGACGGCGTGACGCCCTGGCCCCCCGACGGCCGGCCCGGCGCGGACTGATCAGCCCTTCTTCCGCTGCCGCTGCTTGATCAGCTGGATGATCGGTGCCGGCTCGGGTGGGTGCCACCTGGTGTCGCCGGGCGGCTCGGGCCACTCGAAGGGCAGGTGCTCGACGTGGCCCGGCTCACGGGCGCTCTCGAACACGCCGAGCGCGGCGATCAGCACGGCGCGCTGGGTATGTGCGTCGTCGACGTCGCCGAACGGGCGTCCGAAGGGATGCTCGATCGCGGCGACCCGCGGAATGCCGATCAGCCGCGTGTAGTCCCAGATCATCTCCAGCGTGACGGTGGACACGCCGGCGGCCTCGATGACACGCGATACCAGTCCGACCGACCGGCAGCAGTCGGGTCAGACCGGAGCGAGCAGGGCGATGTCGACCCGCTCGTCCTTCATGCGCTCGGCGATGGCTGGCGCGCTCTCCTCCACCAGCCGGCTCGGGTCATTGCCCTGGAAGCCCATGACCGCGTAGTGGCTCGGCGCCACCTCGCCGATCACCCCTTCGTCGGCGAGCGAGTGCAGGTGCTCGAGGGGCAGCGCGACGTTCAGGTCGCGCTCGACGTAGCTGGTGTCGATGTGGAGATGATTGACCTCGACGTCGCCCGTCCGCGCATCGGCCGCAATCCGGCGCCAGCTCGAGTCGCCCCGCGTCGGGTTCTGCCGTTCGTACTCCATGTCGAAGGGCGGATCGCCGCGCATCGAGATCCCCGCCGTCGACAGCAGCGCCACCCGGCACTGCGACAGAGACTTGCCGGCCGGCGCCCAGGGGATGTCGCCCGCGAACGGGCCCTCCGGAATCGCCGCCGAGAGCGCGTTCTTGATGAAGGTGCCGGCGAAGCGCCAGGAGTCGACGCTGCGCGTGGTCACGCGTCCCTCAGCCGATAGCGGATGGGCAGGTGCTTGACGCCACCGACCAGGCTCGAGTGGAGCCGGTCGACCGGCCCCGCGAGCTCGACGTCCTCGAGGCGGGGCAGCAGGTACTTGTAGGCGACCTCGAGTTCGAGGCGCGCGAGATGGGCGCCGAGGCAGAAGTGTTCGCCCACCCCGAAGCCGAGGTGGCGGTTGGGATTGCGATCGATGCGGAACGTGAAGGGCTCCTCGAAGACCTCCTCGTCGCGGTTCGCCGAGGGATAGAAGAGCCCGACCACGTCACCCGCCCGGATGACCTTGTCGCGCAGCGGGTAGTCCTCGGTGGCCGTGCGCGCGAAGTGGATGATCGGCGTCGTCCAGCGCACCACCTCCTCGACGGCCGACTTGAGGAGGGTCGGGTCGGCCTGCAGACGGCGCAGCTCGCCCGGATTCTCGATGAAGGCCAGCATGCCGCCCGTAGTGGCGTTGCGGGTGGTCTCGTTGCCGGCGACCACGATGATCAGACACCACGCCAGAACGTCCATCGGCGGCAGCGGCTCGCCGTCCACCCGCATCTGCGTGAAGAGGCTCACGAGATCGTCGGCGGGGTTCTGCTTCTTCTCCTCCACGAGCTTCGTGAAGTACATGAAGAGCTCGGTGATCGCCTCGCGCGCGGCCTCGTCGGGTGTCTTGCCTTCCATCTTGAAGGCGGGGTCCTGGGCGCCGATGATGCGATTCGTCCAATCGAAGAGCAGCTGCCAGTCCGACTTCGGCAGCCCGAGCATCCAGGCGATGACCGCGATGGGGATCTGCGCCGAGATCCGGTCGACGAAATCGCACTCGCCGTCCTTGCCGTCCTGGATGAGCTGCTGGACGATGTCTCGGCCGATGTGCTCGATGTCCGCGTGGAAGCGACGCAGGGCGCGCGGCGTGAAGCGATCGCTGATCAGCCGCCGGTAGACGCCGTGCTTCGGCGGGTCGAGCTGGATCAGCGTAGGGGGCAGCATCTCGCGCTCTTCCGGAGGGGGCTCGGGCTGATCGGAGATATTGATGCGCGGTCCGCTCTGGAATTTGTCGGGCAGGCGCCCGATCTCCGTGATGTCCGCGTGCTTCGTGATCGCCCAGAACGGCAGACCGTCGGTGTCCTCCCAGCGGAAGACGGGGTCGTTGGCGCGCATCCACGTCCAGATGTCGTGGGGATAGCCGCGCTCCGCGTAGTCCTTTGGGTAGACGAGATTGAAGCCCGGCAGGGGCATTTCGGCGGTCGCCATCGGTTCGCTCCTCAGCGGTGTTCTCGGCAGACGTCGGGGCCTGACTGGCTCCGCGAGCAGCGGCGGCTTCGCGCCTGGCGCTGCGGCTGCGATCGCCAGCATACAGCAGCGGCGGCGCCGTGCGTGGGCGTCATGACGGGCCCGCGGGTAGACTCGGGTGCCGCGAGGAGGTGACATGACCGACGCAGCCGCAGACGACGCATCCGATCTCTACTTTCGCCAGATGCTGGTCGGCGAGATGGCGAACTTCGCCTATGTGGTGGGCAGCCGCTCGACCCGTGAGGTCCTGGTGGTCGATCCGGCCTGGAACGTGGACGCCCTCGTCGACCACGCCGAGCAAGAGGGCATGCAGGTCACCGGCGCCCTCGTTACCCACTACCACCAGGACCACATCGGCGGAAGCCTCTTCGGCATGGAGATCGAAGGCCTCACGCGCCTCAAGGAGCGATTCCCCTCGGCGGTCGTCCACGTCAACAAGCACGAGGCCGAGGGCGTCGCCAAGGTGGCCGACATGGCCCGCAGCGAGCTCTCCGAGCACGAGGGCGGCGACGTGATCGAAGTCGGCGCCCTCCGGATCCGCCTACTGCACACGCCGGGCCACACGCCCGGCTCGCAGTGCTTCCTGGTCGAAGAGGCGGGACGCGCCGGGCAGCTCGTCTCGGGCGATACGCTCTTCCTCGGCAGCTGCGGCCGGGTCGATCTGCCGGGCAGCGATCCGGAACAGATGTACGAGAGCCTGACCGGCACCCTCAAGCGGCTGCCCGACGAGACCCTGCTCTTCCCCGGGCACCTCTACTCGCAGGAAGGCCACTCGACGATGGGCGAGCAGAAGCGCAGCAATCCCTTCCTGCGCGTGACGTCGCTCGAGACGTTCCTGCAGTTCATGGGCGCCGGGGGCTGACGTCTGTCTGGCGCGGGGCGGCAGTCTGTGGAGGTGGCTCGAAGACTCGGAGGTGGCTCGAAGATTGGGCCCAAGAAGACTCGAAGTTGTCGATTCGCGGTGGTTTTCGGCGCTTAGACGGCGAACCGTGCCGCGTGGACCCGGATCTGCGGCAACCGCCTCGTCGGGATCCGTCCCCAGTAGCACCGCTCGAGCCAGGGCGAGAGCTCCCGCTTCCGGGGAACCAATCGGGTCTTGAGGATCGCGCGAACCGTGAGCCGCCTCCCGATCACCCCGATCGTCACCCCCGGCGGCTCA
>CAZETS010000070.1:0-27698 GCA_964515335.1 uncultured Spirochaetaceae bacterium | reverse complement strand
CTTGCCGTTGGGAAGAAGCGGGAGGGCCTGGACACCCTCCAGCCTGAGGGGCCAATGGGTCCGCGGGAAGTCCTTTCTCAGCGCCTTCAGGATTCCCCGTACCTGGGCTTCTCCGAGTTCGGGTTGCAGGACGACGACGTAGCCGGGCTCGCCGCCGGAGTCTTCTTCCCGATAGAAGGCGATCTCTCCATCCCAGGAGCGGCCGATCGCCTCCTTGACCTGAGAGAGCGAGATCTTCTCCCCGAATCGCTTGAAGACATCCCCCCGACGTCCGTGGATCTTCCACGAGCCGTTCGGAAGGCACTCACCCAGGTCGCCGGACGGCACCCAATCGGCGTCGGTGATCTCGGCGTACTCGCCTCCTTCATCGACGACTCCGACTGCACCATAGGGGCTCTGGAAGAGCACCTCGCCCGCTTCGCCCGTCCGCATGACGATCCCGGGCAGCGGCTTCCCGACCACGGACGGATCGTCGTCCTCGTCGACATGGCGAAGGGTCAGCCTCGGCATCGCCTCGGTGCACCCGTAGTTGTTGTAGATCTCGGCGCTGGGAAAGAGCGTGCGAACGGATTCGAGATCGCCTTGGGGAAATGGCCCCCCCGCGAAGTTCACACGGATGATGCCGGGAAATCGACGGCCCCGAAGTCCCTCGGCCAGAAGACGCACCTGGGCACCCACCAGGCACAAAGACGATGCACTCTGCTGACCGAGGACGTCAGCCAATCGCGCCATGGACCTGAGCCCATCCGTGATGATGAGTCGCCGCTGCATGACGTGGGCCCAGAGCCACTGGTTGATCAGGGCGTAGCAGTAGCTGAGCGGCAACGTCACGACCGCGGCCTCTACAACCTGGCTGCGCTGCGCCTCGTCCAGCACCCGGGCGAGATTCTCGGAGCGGCTCTTCCTGGCCACCACCAGCTTGGGCCGGCCCGTGCTCCCGGAGGTGAGCAGTGCGAAATGCCCCGTCGCCAGTTCAGCGGGAAGAGCGGAAAGGGTCTCTTCCAGCCAGGCATCCTCTACGCCGCTCCGGGTGGGCCGAATGCAGAAGCTGGAGTCCCCCGACCATGCCTGGTCGAGCTGGGCCACGTCATCGCGGACGATCTTCTCATCGAGGATTCTCATGTCACTCGCTCGCGAATGGCCACTTTGGCACAGTTTCTCCGGTATGAGAGCATCTGGGGTAGTCTTTTCACCCCATCCGCTGGTGCGAACACGTGATTCGGCGCTGTCGACATAGTGAATTGAATTCAGTTCAATATATCACGTGCCGCAAGCTCCCACATCCAGACCCCGGAGTTCCTCTCGAGAGCGCCTGCTGGCTGCAGCCTCGAAGGAGCTCCTCGCCCACAGCGGCGACCTCGAAATGCAGGGCGTCGCGCGGCGCGCCCGGGTATCGGTGGGCCTCGCGTATCACCACTTCGGCTCGAAGGGTGGCCTCATCGCAGCGGTCCTGGCCGACTTCTACGACCGCCTCGACGAGGTCGCCATGGCGCGCCGGATCGGCGGGCCATGGGCCGAGCGCGAGCGCGAGCGCATCCGCCGGGTGGTCGAGTTCCACCTGCATGAGGCGCTCTCGACCGTGCTGCTCGGACGTGTCCACCGTGCGCCCGAGGTGGTGGCCGTCGAGCAGGACCGCTTCCGTCGTCAGGTCGAGATGGGCGCCCGATACATGGCGGAAGGCCAGGCCCAGGCGGCGATTCCCGGCGACCGCGACCCGGCCCTGCTCGCCGCCATGGTGCTCGGCGGCGTGCGGCACGGCATCACCCAGGCGCTGGAACGGGAAGCTCGACCGGACCCCGACGCGCTCACCGAGCAAGTCTGGCGCTTCGTCGCGGGTGCAGCGGGACTGACGGCCGCCTGACAACGAAAAAGACGGCTGCGGTGCGTGGCTACGGACGAGACCTCGACGAGGGGCCGCTGATCGAGGCCCGCGCCGTCAACCGCTCGTTCCTGCGCCCCGAAACCCTCGAAGGCCTGCGACCGATCAACGAGCGCGGACCCTTCGTCGGCAAGCAAGCCCGAGGCGACGGTCGGCTCGCAGGGCACGAGTCGTCGACGCAGACGCTCGGCTGCGCCAGAATCTCCCCGCGCCAGCGCAGTGTCCACGTCGAAGCGCCCGTCGACCAACCCGGTAACCGCAAGAGGAACGACAGCCATGCGAAGCATCTGCTTGATCCTGACCGCCACGATCACCGCCGCCCTGCTCGCCGCTCCGGCGCTGGCCGAAACATCGGCCCAGTTCGCCGCCCCCGGCTTTCGGGCGCCGGACGATTCGGACGTGAACGGCTTCCGCGCCTCCCTCCTCTACGGCGAGGTCGACAGCATGCGGGGCTTCGACCTCGGGATCTTCTCGGTGAGCAAGAGCTCGAGCCTCAACGGGTTCGGCTTCGTGTTCGGCGGCACCTGGGTGACCGGCGACACCTCGGGCGCCTCCCTGTCCTTCGTCAACAACTGCGAGGGAGACGCGACGGGCGTGATGGCGTCGATGGTCAACATCGTCGGCAGCATGAGTCAGGGCGCGAATCTCGGGATGGTCAACTACGCGCGGGGCTACTCGAACATCGACGTGGGGATCGCCTCCGTTTCCGAGAAGTCCGACGTGCAGTTCGGCCTGCTGAACATCACCGAGGAGATCGAGACCCTTCAGATCGGTCTGCTGAACGTCGCCCAGAACGGGTTCTTTCCGGTGTTTCCGCTGATGAACTTCCCGAAGGACTGAGCGGGGCGGTCGACAGCGGAGAGCGCAGCCCACAGCACTGAGGTGCGGCAGTCAGGTGCAAGTGGTGAGGTGCGGGCGCCGAGGCGTGGTGCCCTGGCGATGACCGGTCGCCGGGGCGCCCCGGACCCCGGCCGGGACCGGCCGCTCGATCAGCCGCCGCCTGCTGCCGTCGGGGCCAACCGGTACGACACCTCGTCGCTCGCCTCCCACCCGTAGCGGACGGCGCGTGCGGTGACGGTCGAGCCGGCCGGCGCGTCGAAGGGTGCGACGTACAGGCGCCAGCGGTCGTCGCCGATCCGGTAGCAGGCCGACGCTCCCGGCGTCGGCGCATCGATCCGGACCCGCCCGTCGCCTGCCGTCAGAATGGGTGCTTCGGTGCGAGGCGGATCTCCCCCCGGCGCGAACCCGGCGACCATCTCGTCCTCGGACACCTCGCTCCAATCGCCCACCCGCGCCAGCCACGCACCGAGTTGCCCGCGCATGCGCTCGAGCACGCCGCGGTAGGCCGGGTCTGCGGAGACATCGCGAATCTCGTACGGGTCCTCGAGCGTGTCGAAGAGCCGCTCGCGTCCCGGCGGCTCGAACCACTGGCGCTGCACCGAGTCGAGCCCGCCCTGCTCTCGCAGCCGCCATAGCTCGCGCATCATGTCCATGTCGTCGCGGAACGCCAGCCGATGCCCGCCCGGCTGCTCGGGATGCCAGCTGCGGATGTACTTGTAGCGCTCGTCGCGCACGGCCCGCTGGCGATCCGGCACCTCGTCGATCCGGTCGCGCGCCGCGAATACGGCGTCACGCCGCGGCGCCTCCGCTCGAGCGAAGCTCTGTCCGTGCAGACCGCTCGGCGCCTCGACGCCGGCCATCTCGAGCAGCGTCGGGGCGAGGTCGACGAAGCTCACCAGCCGGTCGTCGGTCGACCCGGGCTCGATCCCGGCCGGACGCTGGGCCTCCGGCCAGCGAACGATCAGCGGCACGTGCAGCCCGGAGTCGTAGAGCTCGCGCTTGGCCCGCGGCAGACCGTCGCCGTGGTCGGTCGTCCAGACGACGATCGTCGACCCGGCGAGGCCGTCCGCCTCGAGCCGGTCGAGCACCTCGCCGACGGCCTCGTCCATGGCCGCCACGTTCGCGTAGTGGCGGGCGAGATCGGCACGCACGGTCGCGGTGTCGGGGTAGTAGGGAGGCAAGCGCAGGTCAGCCGGATCGACGACGGCCGCCGGCTCCCCCCAGCCGAACAGCCACGCGCGCCAGAGCTGCACGAGCAGGTGCATGACGCTGTGCGGCCAACTTCCGATCGGACGAAATACGCCGCTCTCGTGGGTCTGCATGTAGGTCAGCATCCCGAAGAACGGCTGGCCGGGATCGCGGCCGGCCCACAGCGCTGCGTCGTCCTCGGCGTCCCAGATCGTGAATGGTCCGGATCCGGTCCCGGTGCCGCTGAACTGATAATCGAGCTTGGTCGTGACGAACGTGTAGTAGCCGGCCGCCCGCAGCAGCTCGGGAAAGGCCTTCACGTCGGGCGGGGGCACGCTGCGGTAGCCGCCGGCCGGCCGGCTCGAGGCCCGCATGTGCTGTGCGCCGATCGAGATTGCGTGACGACCGGTGATCAGCGCGGCCCGGCTCGGCGCGCACACGCCCGCCGTCGTGAAGACCCGCGTGTAGCGGACACCCTCGCGGGCCAGCGCGTCGATGTGCGGGGTGTGGGCGTGGGCATCGCCCGCGGCCCCGATGCGCGGCGACAGGTCCTCGGCGACGAGCAACAGCAGGTTCGGGCGCGCGGAGGTCACCTCGGCGCTCGCCCCGGTCGTGTGCAGCGCGATCGCCGCACCCAACGCGCACCACGCCGCCGCCCGCATCCCAGTGTTCCTCCGGCCGCGCTACGCGGCCGTCACCCCAGCAGCTCGTAGTCGGCCGCGTCGACCTGCCTGGTGCGCTGCCAGTACTCGAGCAGCGTGAAGGGCCAGTTCTGCGCAGAGCGCCCGCGCGAATTCTTGTACCAGCTGTTCACCCGGGAGGCCCCCCAGGCCATCGCGCGGTTCTTCTCGTCGACGGATTCGTTGAAGGCATCGTGAACCTCAGCGCGCACCACCAGCCCCCCCGCCCGTTCCTCGAGCAGCAAGCGCAGGCAGTCGAGGATGTAGCGCACCCCGCACTCCGAGAAGTACACGATGCTGCCGTTGACCACGATGTTGGTATTGGGCCCATAGAGCATGAAGAAGTTCGGGAAGCCCGGCACCGCCACACCGAGATATGCCCTGGCGTCGTCGCCGTGCCAACGCTCGTGGAGGTCGACACCGCCCCGGCCGGTGATCCGCATCGGCGCGAGGAAGCGCGACGCCTGGAACCCGGTGCCGTAGATGATCACGTCCACCGCATGCTCGACCCCGCGCCCGCACACGACACCCCGGGACGTGATCCGCTCGATGCCCTCGGTCATGAGCTTCACGCTCGGCCGCTTCAGGGTGCGGGCCCACACACCGTTGTCGCGGATCATGCGCTTGGCGGCGAGGGGGTAGCGGGGAATCACCTTGTCGAGCAGCTCGGGGTCATCGCCGAACTCTTCGCTGAGGTAGGCCACGTTCAGCTCGCGCGCGAAGGCGTTCATCTCGCTGACCGTGTCCTCCCGGCCCCGCCAGGCCGGGTCGACCTCGGCCATCGCGAGGGCCCCGTCGCCCATCCTCCAGAAGATCCAGAAGCGGTTCCACTCGCTGTAGAACGGCACGTGGGCGTACAGCCACTTCAGGCCCTCTGGCACCTCGTCGTGGTAGTCGGGGGTCGGCACCAGCCAGGCCGGCGTGCGCTGGAAGACGAGCAGCTCGTCGGCCTCCTCGGCGACGATCGGCACGAACTGCATGGCGCTCGCCCCGGTTCCGATCACCGCCACCCGCTTGCCGGCGAGCTCGACGTCTTCCCGCCACCTCGCCGAGTGGAAGGTCGGCCCTTCGAACTCGTCGATCCCGGCGATGTCCGGCATCAGGGGACGGTTGAGCTGGCCCACGGCACTGATGACGGCATTCGCCTCGATCCGTTCCTCGCCCTCGGCGCTGCGCACGGCGAGCGTCCAGCGGCGCTCGGTTTCGGACCAGGTCGCCGAGCACACCTCGGTCTCGAAACGGACGTGCCGCCGCAGATCCTGCTCGTCGGCGAACCGGGCGAAGTAGCCCTGGAGCACGTCCTGCGTCGAGTAGTGGAGCGGCCAATCGTGACGCTGGGCGAACGAGTAGCTGTAGTTGTGGTTCGGATTGTCGACGCGGCAGCCCGGGTAGGTGTTCTCGAGCCAGGTGCCGCCGACGTCGGCGTTCTTCTCGAGGATCACGAAGGGGATGCCCGCTTGCTCGAGCCGGTAGGCGGCCAGCAGCCCCGACATGCCAGCGCCGATGATCGCCACGCGGAAGTCGACCTCCGCCGCGACCTCCTGGCGTCGCCACTGCGGCCCGCGCAGGTCGTCGCCGGCGATCGCCAGCTCCTCTTCGAGGAGCGGCACGTAGGCCTCCATGTCGGGGGTGCCGGTGGTGAAGCTCATGATCCGCGTGAGGAGATCGCGCGATGGGAGCGCGGGCTCTGGCGAACCCGCCTCGCGGTGACGTCTCAGGACCTCGAGCGCCAGGGCTCGCACCGCCGCCTGCTGGGCCTCGCTCCAGCCGCCCTGGGGCTCGCCCATCAGCAATGGGTCGAGGGCCAGATCGTCGCGTAGCAGAGAGGCATCCCCGGTCAGGTGAACGAGAGTCGCCAGCAGCGGGGGCAGCTCGGCCTGCTCGAGGGCGGCCGCGATCTCGGCATCGCTCGCGGTGATGGGCATGACGGGCTCTCGTCGCGACATACTGTGGCCCTCCTCACTGGCTCGACGAGCGTAAGCTATCCCAGTCACGCCGCGCGGATCACCGGGCAGAACCCGCCGTGGCAGCCCGCCCGTCGCTCAGCTCCGTTCCGAGACCGCTTCCGCCGCGACCCGCCGCAGGTAGACGGCCAGCCCGACGGTGGCGATCAGCCCGGCGACGAGCAGCGCCCATTCGAGCGGAGAGCGCTCGCGCCCGCCCGCCCCGGCTGCGGCGACCTCACCCGCGAGCACCCCGAGGTAGACGTAGACGGCATTCGAGGGAATCGTGCCGAGCCCGGTCGCCAGGAGATAGTGGGAGGCCTTCATGGGCGTGACACCGAACGCGTAGTTGGCCACCCCGAACGGGAAGATCGGCGTCAGCCGCGCCATCGCCACGATCTTCCAGCCCCGCTCGCGTGCCAGCTGCGAGAGCACCTGGAAGCGGGGGTCGCGGGCGAAGCGCTGCTCGACCCACCCGCGCGCCGTGGTGCGGCCCAGGCCGAACGCCAACAACGCGCCGAAGGCCGCGCCGACGACCGTCAGCGGCAGCCCCCACTCGATGCCGAAGAGCACTCCGGCCGCGAAGGTCGGCACCACCGAGGGCACGAAGGCCGCGACCGAGACGACGTGCAGCGCCAGGAAGGCGGGTTTCGCCCACGGACCCAGCGCTCCGATTCCGGCGAGGGCGGCCTCGAAGACGCCGAATCGATTCAGCGCATACAGGGCCCCGCCCAGTCCCACGAGCACCAGCAGCCGAAAGATCCGTCCGAACACCGGCCAAGAGTACACAGGGAATCGGACGATGCCCGCGATCGACGCGTTTCGCATCGGCAACGGGTGGGCTAGAGCATGGATCCAGAGCCACGGCCCGAGGAGTGCACCCATGGACACAGCCCGCTGCACGGCACGAGGGACGACCCTTGCCGCAGCCGCGATCATCGCCTGGATGGCCGTCCTGCCGGCCGGCTCTGGCCAGGCCGCCGGGCACGGCCCCGACAAGAAGCTGCTGTGGGGCGACACCCACCTCCATTCGAGCAACTCCTTCGACGCCTACCTGAACCAAAACACCTCGGCCGACCCCGACACCGCCTACCGCTATGCGAAGGGGCTCCCGGTCGTCCACCCCTACCACCGCGCGCGGGTGCAGATCGGCACCCCGCTCGACTTCCTGGTGGTCTCGGATCACGCCGAGTACCTCGGCGTCATGCCCACCATCGTGAACGAAGGCATCCCCACCGACGACCTGGGCATCGTCGACACCGTGAAGGCCTGGTACGTCCAGTACTGGATCCGCGGCGTGGTCGCCGGCGGCGAGGGGATGGACGCATTCCGCTCCTTCCTCCCGGCAACGAACGACGTCGAGTCGGCGGCCGCCGAGCCGACCCCGCCCGGCATCCCGGGCGCGCTCGCGATGAGCCACGACGTCTGGCAGGAGGCCATCCGCACCGCCGACGCCCACAACGATCCGGGCACCTTCACGGCGCTGATCGGCTGGGAGTGGAGCTCGATCCCCGCCGGCGCCAATCTGCACCGGGTGGTGTTCACGAGCGCCGGGGCCGACGTGGCGGCGAGGTTCTTTCCCTGGAGCTCGATCGACAGCCAGTATCCCGAGGATCTGTGGACCTGGCTCGAAGAAACCAGCACACGGACGGGCGCGCAGTTCGTCGCCATTCCGCACAACTCGAACATCTCGAAGGGGTACATGTTCACCGACGGCACCCTGCGAGGAGAGCCCTTCACCGAGGAGACAGCGCGGCGGCGACTGACCTGGGAGCCGGTGGTGGAGGTGACGCAGATCAAGGGCGACTCGGAGACCCACCCCGAGCTCTCCCCCGACGACCCCTTCGCCGACTTCGAGACCTATCCGCACTACATCCAGAACGACCCACCCCCCTACCAGGTGCGGCCCGGCGACTACGTGCGCTCGGCCCTGCGCCTCGGTCTGGCGATCGAGGAGCGGATCGGATGGAACCCCTACCGCTTCGGTCTGATCGGCTCGACGGATTCCCACACCGGAGTCGCCTCCGCCGAGGAGCCGAACTTCTGGGGCAAGCTCGCGCGCGACTCGATTCCGGAGAACAAGAGCGGGCTCGGCATGGGCCGCGGTGGCCCGACCGGCTGGTCGATGTCGGCCTCCGGGCTGGCGGCGGTGTGGGCCGAGGAGAATACCCGCGCCGCGATCCTCGAGGCTTTCAGACGCAGGGAGGTCTACGCCACCACCGGGCCGCGCATCCGCGTGCAGGTGCGTGGGGGTTGGGGGGCCGAGATCGCGTCCGACGTCTCGATGGGCGGCGTGCTGACGTCGCGGCCGGACGGGGCCTCGCCGGGCTTCGTCGTCGAGGCCGCCAAGGACCCGAAGGGCGCGCACCTCGACCGCATCCAGATCGTGAAGGGCTGGATCGGGGCGAACGGCGAGACCCACGAGCGCGTCTACGACGTCGCCTGGTCGGGAGACCGCGAGCCCGAACCCGGCGGCCTGCCCGCGGTCGGAAACACCGTCGATCCGGACACCGGCCGCTACACGAACGCGATCGGCGCCCCCCGCTTGAGCGCACGCTGGATCGATCCCGACTTCGACCCCGCCGCCTCGGCGTTCTACTACGCGCGGGTGATCGAGATTCCGACGCCGCGCCACTCGGTCTTCGACGCGCTCGCACTCGGCCAGGATCCGCGCGATGTCGAGGAGGGGCCCTGGTGGATCCAGGAGCGTGCCTACACGTCACCGATCTGGTACGCGCCCGGCGGGGCCACCCGGAACGCCGCGCGGCGCTGAACATCGATTGCTCAGAGCGGGCGGCTCACGCGCTCGTGGCTGGCGTTGAAGTTGCCCGTTCTGCCGGGCGCTCGTTCCGGGGCCAGCAAGCAGGCACGGCGAGCACGTCGCGATAGTCGACGATCGCCCGCGGCCTCCGTCACGTCGGTTCGGTCTCGAAGTCGGCCGGCATCAGGGCATTGCCGAGCGTCTCCGAGCCGTCCAGCGATCGTACCGGGCGTGAAACCTCGTGCAGGATCTCGCGGCTGTAGACGACGCGGCCGACGTGCCGGGCCGTCACCAACTCGAGCGCAGCCTCGACCATCACTTCGAGCGGCTCGGTCATGTCCGGTCGTCGCCTCGCGATGTGGCCGACGAAGCGAGCCGTCTCCTGGGTGAGCACGATCGACACGGGCGCCAGCACGTTCACGAAAACCCCATCCGGCTCGACCTCGTGGGCGAGGCCCTCGCTGTAGCGGGCGAGCGCGGCCTTGGTGGCCCCGTAGGCGACGATCACGTGTGCGGCCTCGGGGGTGTCCGGGTACGGGAGCGGCGGCTGGCGGAACGAGTCGCTGCCGATGTTGAGAATCCAGCCCCGCCCGCGCTCCCGCATGCCCGGCAGCGCCTGCTGGGCGAGGTCGACCGGAGCGTGCAGGTTGACCTCGAGCATCTTCCGGCGGTCCGACAGCGACACCGCACTCGGCATGCCCCACACGCCCATCGCGGCGTTGTTGATCAAGACGTCGACGGGACCGAAGGCCTCGGCGGCCCGGTCCACCAGCCCTTCGCGCGCCGACTCGTCCGACAGGTCCGCCGCCAGCGCGGCAGCACGGCCACCGGCCGACTCGATCTCCTTCACCGCCTCTTCGAGCGTGCCGCGGAGGTCACCATGCGCCCCCATCCGCGACGCCACCAGCACGACCGCCGCTCCCTCCGCGGCCAGCCGCTGCGCGGTGGCGCGGCCGATGCCGCGGCTCGCGCCGGTGATCAGTGCAACCCGTCCATCGCAAACGCCCATGCCCGTCTCCCCGCCTCCGAGACCACGCCTCCAACGCGCGGCGTGCGCCAAGGCCGCAAGCTGAGCGTGCACCATTGCGACCGGGCCCGCATCTCGCCCACCAGCACGCCACACACGGCGGCTCGGGCAACCGGGCCAAGGCCCGGATCAGAGCAGCTCGCGCACCTCGATGCTGTCGCTGTCGGCGTCCATGCGGACGAAGGTGCCGTCGCGTCCCAACGTCGTGGGGCCGTCGTAGACCTCGTCGACGCCGTCGAGGAAGACCGCCTCCATGGGCGCGATCAGCAGCGGCGGCACGATGTGGTAGTAGAGCAGGTGACCGGCGCCGGCCCCCTCCGCCACCTCGGCGGCCTCGACCGGCGTGGCGTGATAATCGAGGATGTCGCGCGTGATCTTCGCGAGGTTGGGGCGCCCCCCGGCCTCGGCGGCGCGCGTGAGCGCGCCCACGAGCCGAGCGGACAGCGCCTCGTGGACGAGCAGATCCGTCCCCGTCGCGAAGGCCTGCAGGTTGTCCGACTTCTTCGTGTCGCCGCTGATCACGACGCTGCGCCCCGCGTAGTCGAAGCGGTAGCCCACCGCCGGGTCGACCGGCTCATGGTCGACGCGAAAGGCCGTCACGACCAGGCCGTCCCGCTCGAGGACCCGCAGCGACTCGCCCTCTTCGGGCGCGCGAAACGGACGAGCCACGGCCCCGGCCCCGCTGCTCGGCACGATCGCCTCGCCGTGGTGCGCGACCCGGTAGCGCCGCGAGGGCCCATAGGCCCGGTTGACGCCCGCGACCACCTCACCCACGCCCGGCGGCCCGTACACCGGAACCGGCTCCGCATGTCCGCCGTTCGCCCATCGCTGCATCTCGAGCTCACCGAGCCCGTCGATGTGATCCGAGTGGAGGTGCGTGAGGAAGATCCCGTCGATCTCGCCCGCCGGAACCCCCATGCGCGGAAAGGTCCGCACCGAGCCCGCCCCCGCGTCGACCACGTAGAGCTGCTCGCCGGCGATCACGAACACGCAGGGTCCCGAGCGCAGCGGATCGGGAAGCGGCGAGCCCGCCCCGCAGAGGCCAACGTGCAGACCGTCGGGCAACTCGTCGAGCAGCGTCGATTGAATGTTGCGGGCGGCGACTCGCTCCACCAGCCGCATCGTGATCGGATCCCGGAAGACGAGGAGGAGCGCGGCGACCGCCAGGATCACGGCCACCACGACGAATACGGCCCGCTTCACGACAGTCCTCCCTGGCATCCGTGCAGTCCCGAAACGCCTCACACGGCGGCCGCGGCCTGCGGACTGATGGCATATTGAATGCCACAATGCCCACCCCGGCAAGGCCACGCCACACGCCTCCCCGACACTGGCGCCCGGCGGCGTGTACGGGCGATACTGCCCGGTCTCCGCAGGATTCCAGAATCCGCTGAGCGAAAGGCACCGAAAGGCATCAAGGAGCTCCCGCCATGGCCATGAACGTCCAGTCGATCGCCGCCCTGCCCGATCGCATCAATCAGATCCGCCTGTTGACCGCCGAGATCGTCAACAAGGAGATCCTCCCCAACGAGAACACGCTGTGGCGCTACCACCGCGACGGGACCGTTTCGGACAGCGAAAGGGCTCAGGCCCGCGAGCTGCGCGAGCACATCAAGAACCGGGTCAAGGAAGCCGGCCTCTGGGCCCCACACTTGCCCGACGAGTACGGCGGCTGCGGGCTCAGCTTTCTCGAGCACGCCTATATGAACGAAGTGCTCGCCTACGCGACGGGCGCGGCCGCCTTGTTCGGCGTGGTGGCGCCGAACTCGGGCAATCAGAAGATCCTGCTCAAGTACGGGACCGAAGAGCAGCGCAAGAAGTGGCTGGTGCCGCTCACCGAGGGCCGGATGGAATCGGGCTTCTCGATGACCGAGCCCGACAACGCCGGCTCGGACCCCCGCTCGATCAAGACCACCGCCCGCCGCGAGGGCGACGAGTGGGTGATCAACGGCCACAAGTGGTTCACCTCGAACGGCAGCCGTTCGGACTTCCTGATCGTCATGTGCCGCACCGACGATCCCGAAGGCCCCAGCGAGCGCAACGGCAAGATGACGCAGATCATCGTGCCCACCGACACCCCGGGCGTGAACATCGTGCGCGACATCGAGGTGTGGGGCCGCGTCGGCGGTCACGCCGAGGTGATCTACGAAGACGTGCGAGTGCCGCTCGAGAACCAGCTCGGCCAGACCGGCTCGGGCCACCAGGCCGCCCAGGACCGGCTCGGCGCCGGCCGCGTCTACCACTGCATGAACTCGATCGGCCAGATGTGGCGCGCCTTCGATCTGATGGTCGAGCGCTCCCAGAGCCGCGAGGTGCATGGCGGCCTGCTCGCCGAGAAGCAGTTCATGCAGGGCTTCATCGCCGACTCGTACATCGACATCCAGTCGGCGCGGCTGATGACCCTGCACTGCGCCGAGCAGATGGAGGCCGGCAGCGACGCGCGAACGCTGATCTCGGCGATCAAGATCATGGTGCCCGAGGCGTACACCCGCGTGGTCGACCGCGCGATCCAGGTCTGGGGCGCCGCCGGCGTGACCGGCGACCTGCCCCTGGCGGCCATGTATCAGGGCGCGCGCACGCTGCGCATCGCCGACGGCCCGGACGAGGTGCACAAGATCCTGATCGCGAAGAACGTGCTGAAGCAGTACCGTGGCGGCGACGGCTGGGACTTCGGCAACTAGAAACAGCATGAAGGAGACACGATGACGACCGACCATCCCGCGATGGCGGCGGCGCGCAGCTCATGGGCCGCCGTGCAGGCCGGCGACAAGGACGCCTGGCTCGACCTGATGGCCGAAGACGTGTGCATCGAGGACCCCATCGGGGTCGCGCCGACCAATCCCGACGGCAAGGGGGTGCGGGGCAAGGCTGCGGTGAGCGCGTTCTACGACAAGCACATGGCTCAGGCGACGATCCGCGTCGAGACCCACGAGTCGTACACCTCCGAGGCCGACGAGGTGGCCCACGTCATGACGCTCACCACCACCCTGCCGAACGGTGTCGTGAGCCGGGTGCGCGGGATCTTCGCCTATCGCACGAACGATGAGGGAAAGATCACGAATCTACGGGGCTTCTGGAACATGGCCTCGATGCAGTTCGAGCAGCCCGCCTGAGCGAGTTCCCGGCCGGAATCAGGCGCCGTCCCCGGCGAGACCGAGGGCTGCCAGCGCGTGGTTTCGCGCGCCCTTGTAGTCGGCCTTGCCGTTCGGCGCCCGGAACATCCGCTCGGTAGCGAAGACGCGCTTGGGCACCTTGTAGCCGGCGAGCAGACCACGCACGTGCTCGCGCAGGGCGGCCTCCTCGAAGCCCGCACCGGCGACCGGCTCGATCACAGCCGTGACGGCCGTGCCCCAGCGATCGTCGGGCACGCCGACGACGAGCGCGTCCTCGACGGACGCGTGGGTCTTCAGCGCCTCTTCGACCTCCTCCGGGTACACCTTCTCACCCGCGGTGTTGATGCATGCGCTGCCGCGGCCGAGCAGCGTGAGCGTGCCGTCGGCCTCGACCGTGCACCAGTCGCCGGGAATCGAGTAGCGGACGCCGTCGATCGTGGGAAACGTCTTCGCGGTCTTCTCGTCGTCCTTGTAGTAGCCGAGCGGGATCGGACCGCGCCTCGCGATGAAGCCTCGCTCGCCGCTGCCGGGCTCGACCTCGCGATGGTCCTCGGTGAAGACCCGACAGTCGTCGCCGATCGTGAACTTCGCGGTCTTGGTGCCGGCGCCCTTGCTCGTGACGCTGCTCCCGAAGCCCACCGCCTCGCTCGAGCCGAACATGTCGGCAAGCATCAGGTGCGGCGCGTGCCCGAGCAGCTCCTCCTTGACGTCCCGGCTCCACATCACGCCGGACGAGAGCAGCACCTTCATGGTCGACAGGTCCCAGCGGCCCGGGTTGGCATCCAGGGCGTTCAGCATCGGCTTCGCGAAGGCGTCGCCGACGATCACCGCCGAGTTCGCGCCGGTTCGCTCGGCGACGTCCCAGAACTCCTCGGCGTCGAAGCCGGCGCCCTCGAGCATGACGATGCAGCCGCCGCCCGAGATCGTGCCGATCGCCGTGAGCAGGCCGGTGCCGTGCATCAGCGGACAGGCGGTGATCTGCTTCGCGACCGGGCCTGCGGCGATCACGTTGGCGATGTGCTGCTCGGGCGTAGCCGGCGCCTCGCCGTTGTTGGCCGGCGAGTTGCGCCCGTAGCCGAGGGCGCCCCACAGATCGCCCGCGCGCCACATCACGCCCTTCGGCATGCCGGTGGTGCCGCCGGTGTAGATGAACAGCAGGTCGTCTTCCGATCGTTCGAGCGCCAGAGGCTGCCCGTCCCCCTCGTCGACGAGGGCCTCGTACGACTCGGCCCAGGGCGCCGGCGCGCCGCCGACCTGCACCCAGGTCTGCACCTTGGGCAGCCGCCCGCGGACGTGGTCGACGCGCTCGGCAAACTCCTCGCTGAACACCACGACGGTCGAGTCCGAGTTGTCGAGGATGTAGGCGAGCTCGTCGTCGAGATAGCGGTAGTTGACGTTGACGTGCACAGCCCGGGCCTTGAAGCACGCCACCAGCGTCTCCATGTAGGCGGGCCGGTTGCGCATGTAGAAGCCCACTTTGTCGCCCACCGCGAGGCCCCGTGCGCGCAGCGCCCGGCCCAGGTTGTTGCTGCTCCGGGCGAGCTCACTCCAGGTCACCGTGACGTCGCCCTGAATCAGGGCGGGCGCGTCGACCGGATGGCCGGCGTCGATTCCCTCGAGCAGATCTCCGAAATTCCAGGTCACCGGGCGCACTCCTCGTCCTGCGGGGGGGCCAGTATAGTGGACGCTCCCGAGCCACCGATCGAAGCGGGCCCGGCTCGAGAGAGAGAGAGAGAGAGGAAGGAAGAGAGAAGATGACCAGCACGCGAAGCGGATCGGACACGGTCCGGACCGAGCTCGACGCCGAAGGGGTCCTGCTCGTCACCCTCGATCGGCCGGAGCGCAAGAACGCCTTCAACGACGAGCAGTGGGACGCCGCGACGCGCGCGCTCGGCTCGGCCCGCGAGGACCCGCAGGTCGCCGTGGTGGTCCTGACCGGGGCCGGCGGCAACTTCTCCTCCGGCGTCGACCTCAGCTCGTTCAGCGAGCGGCCTCCGCCCCGAAGCGATGGCCATGTGAGCGCCTTCCACGCCTTCGTGGCCACGCTGTTCGCCTTCGACAAGCCGCTGATCGCGGCCGCGACGGGCGTCGCGGTCGGCGGAGGCTGCACGATCGCGGTCGCCTGCGACTTCGTCTACGCCGGCGAGGGCCTGCGCATGCGGCTTCCGTTCGCGAGCCTCGGCCTGGTTCCCGAGATCGCGAGCAGCTACACCCTGCAGGCCGCGATCGGACGTCAGCGCGCCGCCGAGTTGATGCTCTCGGCCGAGTGGATCGACGCCGCCCGCGCGAGCGAGATGGGCATGGTGGCCCGCGTCCTGCCGGATGCCGAGCTGCTCGACGCCACGCTGTCGAAGGCTCGTGCGATCGCGCGATGGCCGGTGTCCTCGCTCCGAGCCATCAAGCAAACGCTGCGCGCGGCCCACGTATCCGGCATCGAGGCGGCCCTGGCCGTTGAGGACGAGCTGATGGGCAAGTTGGCGGGCTCGCCCGAGAACGTCGAAGCCATTACAGCCTTCATGCAGAAACGCGAGCCCGACTTCAAGCAGTTCCGGGAACCCGACGGATCGCGCTAGCCTCACACCTCCCCGCGGCCCCGCCCCAATCGGACGAATTTCGTGACGAAGAGCAAGCATGAAGAACGGCTCGCCCGCTGGGCCGCGAAGGGCAAGCCAGGCAGTGAGCCCGTGCCCGCCGCCACCGTGGTGCTGGTGCGTGACGGCGACGGCGGCCTCGAGACGCTGATGCTGCGCCGCAACTCGAAGATCGCCTTCGGCGGCATGTGGGTCTTTCCGGGGGGGCGCGTCGATCCCGGAGACACCGATCCGCAGGCGCCGCAAGACGAGCTGGCGACAGCCCGCCGGGCGGCGATTCGCGAAGCCGAGGAAGAGGCGGGAGTAGTGCTCGCCGGCGGAGACCTGGTGCCGTTCTCGCACTGGACGCCCCCCCCGATCACACCGAGGCGCTTCCTGACCTGGTTCTTCGTGGCGCCCGCCCCCGACGGCGACGTCTCGATAGACGGCGGCGAGATTCACGAGCACGACTGGATGGCACCCGGCGCCGCCCTCGAGCGGCGCGACGCGGGTGAGATCGAGCTGGCGCCCCCGACCTGGGTGACGCTATTCGAGCTGTCGCGCGCCACCACGGTGACCGAGGCACTCGCCACCGCTCGGGCGCGCACCCCCGAGCGCTTCGAGACCCACATCGCCGTCGAGGACGGCGGACCGACCGCCATCTGGCACGGCGACGCCGGCTGGTCGACGAGCGACGCCACCCTGCCCGGCCCCCGCCACCGCCTGTGCATGCACGGCGGAACCTGGCGCTACGAGAGAAGCGAGAGTTAGAACCCGATGACGAGCGAAGCGAAGCGACTGCAGATCTACACCACGGCCCCGATGGAAGACCCGCGCGACGCGCGCACGACCTTCAGCCACCTCGAGGAGATCGGCTACGACGGCGCGTTCTCCTTCGAAGCGAAGCTCGACCCCTTCCTGCCGCTCGCAGTCGCCTCCGAGCACACCAAGAACCTGCGGCTGGGTACGGCGATCGCGATCGCCTTCGCGCGCAACCCGATGAACCTGGCGAATCTCGGCCACGGCCTGCAGGCCATCACGGGGGGGCGGTTCGTGCTCGGCCTGGGATCCCAGGTGCGGCCCCACATCGAGAACCGCTTCTCCATGCCCTGGTCGAAGCCCGCGGCCCGCATGCGCGAGATCGTCATGGCCATCAAGGCGATCTTCGACTGCTGGGAGGGCAAGTCGAGGCTCGACTTCAAGGGCGAGTTCTACCGCCATACCATCATGATCCCAGCCTTCGATCCCGGCCCGAACCCCTTCGGTCCGCCCCCGATCTTCACCGGCGGCTTCGGCCCCCTGATGACCGCCGTGGCGGGCGAGGTGGCCGACGGCTTCTTCGCGCATCCCTTCAACAGCCGCGAATCGCTGCTCCGTAACACCATGCCGGCCCTCGAGACAGGGCTCCGCAAGAGCGGCCGCACGCGGGAAGACCTCGAGATCATCTGCTCGACGCTCACCGTCACCGCCGACGATGACGAAGGCATGGAGCGCGTGCGCCTCGCCGCCCGCAAGCAGCTGGCCTTCTACGGCTCGACGCCCGCCTATCTGCCCACCCTCGAGTGCCACGGCTGGGACGAGCTGCACCGCGAGCTCAACCGGCTCTCCAAGGCCGGCCGCTGGGACGACATGACGGACCTGATCGACGACGAAATCCTCGAGACGATCGCCGTCGTGGGTCCGCGCGACCAGATCGGACGAAAGCTCCGCGAGCGGCTCGACGGCATCGCGGACGGCGTCGCCCTGACCCACAACCGGGCGCCGGATCCGACCCACTGGGCGGACGTGGTGGCGGAGATGCGGGGCTAGGGTTACCCCGCCCCGCCCTCGTCGCGCCCGCCCCGCAGCCGCCTCCTAGCGAGCGGGGAAGCGCTCCCGCCAGCTGCCGTCCTCGAAGGCCGCCTTCGAGACGTGGCGCGCGACGGGCACGTACGGGGCGATCTCCGGCGTCGGCTCACCGCTCACGATCGCGTCGTGCAGGGCAACCAGCATGGGCTCCCGGCGCAGCAGGAAACGCCAGGTGAGCTGGCCGTCCAGGTAGGGCCCCCAGTCGAGCCAGGTCACGCCGTTCTCGGGCGAGGCGTTCGCGGGACGCGCGTCGGCGGTGGACACGACCAGCGTGTAGAAGCCGTCCTCGTCGACGACGATCTCGTGGTCGATGACCGCATCGTTGCAGATGCCGGCCCAGAAGTTGTAGGTCGTCACCGTATAGCCGCGGATGTCCTTGCCGGGCGCATAGACGGGCTCGCGGGGTGTCGCCGGCGTCTGGAACGCCTTGCCGCGGCAGACGAAGACGTCGCCCAGACGGTCGGTGTAGGGCGTCACGACGTAGAGGATGTCGGCGCTGGCGAGGATGTCGTAGGGAAGACCCCAGTTCGACTTGACGCCAAAGCCCTCGGGCCAGTTGATGGCGCGCGAGTCCGGAATCGGCAGCGGGGCGAACTTCGTCGTCTCGACCGGCGGCGTCGAGCCGGACGGGTACGGATCCGCCTCGTCGAAGTGCAGCGTCACGTTGTCGTCGGCGTCGTAGATGGTGATCGCGGGCACCGGGACGCCCGTGTTGTTGGGCGGCATCGCACCGAGCTCGGAGCCCGTCGTGCGGTAGATCACGAAGACGGCCTGATTGTTTCCGCCGTTCACCTTTTCGCCGACGTAGCTCGTGTTGGGCGCCGGATCCTCGGGCTTCGCGCTGAAGACGAGGTGCGCGGTGAAGCGGCGGCCCATCCCTTCCGGCACCGGGCCGCGGAAAGGGTTGGCGCTTCCCTCGTCCGGGTCGAGATCCACGTCGACGAGCGTCTCGAGGTTGTTGGTGTCGAAATCGGAGGGATGGAACGCGAAGTAGCGCGCGTAGGGGAACTCTCCGCTGAACTCGACCCGCCCGCCCTCGGGCACCGGGTGGAATCCGGGGGGCGCGCCGTCGCCGTACCAGAAGCGGTTGCTGAAGTAGTTCGAGGCGGACGTGTCGATGAGATAGGGAAAGCGATTATTGGTGAGGGGGCTGCCCACACCGGGCCAGCCCGGACAGTTCGACTCGCCGATGGTCCGGCCCACCTCGTACTTGCCGTCGCCGTAGCGGATGCCGTAGTGCTCGGCGATGTAGTCCGAGATTCGCCCTTCGACGCCGGCCAGCTCGGGATCGCAGAGCGCCGGGAAGATTCCCAGCACCTGCGCGCCCTTGGCGTCGCGGGCCTGCGCCATCAGATCGTGGAGAAACTGCACGTCCTCGCGAATCGCGTCTGGCGCCACCTCGAGCAGCTGGCGCAACACGTCCGCGTGGCCCACGAACTCGTTGTAGTCGTCGTCCACCGGAAGCTCGCCGGCGATCATCTGCCGCAGTCTTTCGCCGAAGGCCTGCTCGCTCATGTGAATCCTCTCCGCGCGCCCGCTAAGGCGGTACGCGCTGGTCGTCTGGGCTCAGCCGCTGCTCTGGCCGGGCGAGAGCCGCTCGTAGCCGAAGGCTTCGAGCGCGAATCCCCAGTGCTCGTTGACGGATTCGATCACGTCGTCGGGATAGTCGAAGACGTTCTTCTCGAACGTGCCGAGACTCTCGAGGTAGGCCTCGATGCGCGGGCGCGACACCTCGTAGTCGGGCAGCTCGAGTGCATCGTAGAGGGCCGGCAGCACCTCGAGAGGCCGCTCGTCGAGGTCTTCGTACCTGATTTCGAAGAGGTGGCCCGGGGGAATCTGCTTGCGGTCCTCGATGTACTTCGACATCAGGTCACGGTACGCCGACAGCACCCACGCGTCGACGTCGTCCCACTCGAACGCCTGCATGGCCTGCCCGGGCATCACCTTGCGGTACATGTTGCGCATCGACTGGTAGACGCGGTACGGATCGCGGACGATGTTCACGAACCGCGCTTCCGGAAACAGGTCGAGCAGGATCGGGACGCGGGCCGTGTTCGTGGGCGTCTTCAACGCCAGGCGTTTGTGGCCCGAGAGGATCGTCGCCTTCTTGACGACTTCGAGGTAGTCGCGCTTCCACTTCGCGACGTCCGCCTCGTCGGAGCCGAGCCGGCTCACCCAGCGCTCGTAGATGTCCGGCAGCGCACGCGGGAAGCTCATGAAGTGCAGGGGCGCGTCGGCGCTGGCGTTGAGGATCGCGATCTCCTCCTCCTGCGGGCTGTCGAACGTGACGGCCACGTTGTCCATCGGCCGCTTGCTCGGCATCCGCTCCGCGAGGTACCGCTGGAGCCAGCCACGGCCCGTCAGCGCGATGGGCTGAACGCTGGCCTGATAGTTGGAGACCACGCCGAATCGCCCGTCCTTCCACATGAGATTGTGGAGATGGGTCGTGCCGCTCCGGCCGAAGCCGAGCAGGAAGACCGGCGGCTCCTCGATGCGGGTGCGCCGCATCTGGAGCCCGTAGCGGAGCTTCTCGTACCAACGAATCGGCTCGACGATCGCGCTGAAGATCATCCACGAGCGCAGCTTCTTTGCGCTCTTGGGATCGATCTCGTGACGCCGACGCAGCCTGAGCAGCTCGGGAAACGGCAGGAACTGCGCCATCGGAGGGGCCATGGGATACCTCTGCTTCGAGCGGACGGAGGGCCCGTCCTACTCGGGCATGTCCGGGAGCCAGGGAACGCCGTTGATGTGGCCGCCGCCATCGGCGTGGATCGTGTTGCCGGTGACGTAGCGCGACTCATCCGACGCGAGAAATACGGCGAGCGGCCCGATGTCGGCCTCCGGATCGCCCATTCGTCCGGAGGGATTCGCGTCGAGAATCCGCGCGGCGCCTTCGGGGTCGTACTTCAGGAAGGCGCGCCACGAATCGCTCTCGGCGGCGGGGCAGATCACGTTGCAGGTGATTCCGCAGCGCCCCCACTCGGCCGCCGCCGTGCGGGTGAGCGCGCGCAACGCCTCCTTCGAGCCGTTGTACATCGCCGTGTAGCGGTGCGCATTGATGCCGTTGAGCGACGCCATGTTGATCACGCGCCCGTGGCCGGCGGCCTTCATGTGCGGAAAAGCGGCCTGCATGGCCCAGAATGCCGCGTAGTAGTTGACGCGGACGTGCTGCTCCATGACGGACTGCTTCATGTGCTCGAGGCGCGCCGTGCCTCCGCTCGGCGTGGCGTTGTTGACCAGGACGTCGATGCGGCCGAATCGCTCCACCGTCCGGGCGATGACGTCACGGACGCTGTCTTCGCACGACACGTCGGTCTCGACGAAGTGGGCCTCGCCGCCCGCGCCCGCGAGGTCGGCGTTGACGGCGGCCGCGGCGGCTTCGCCGGTCTCGCGTGTGCGGTTCGCGATCACGACGCGAGCGCCCTCGCCGGCCAGCGCACGCGACACGCCGAGGCCGATGCCCTGGGCTCCGCCGGTGACGACCGCCACGCGCTGATCGAGACGCGCCATCAGGTCTTCTCCCCCTCTTCAGCCGGCCCCAACCCCGACCCTAGCCCCAGCGTCCGCGCCCGTGCGTGCCGTCCAGCCGCCGGCGGCTCCGTGGTCCCCGGCAATGGAACTCGATCGTCGCCAGGCCGGGCCACCGCGGTGCAGGACCCTGAATTAAACATTTGTAAAGTCACTTTTCAATAGAAATATGACAATACATCCGATAAATTAATAAGACCGATCGCCCCAAGGGGGACCGAATGGCGGCTGAAGAGGCTCTGCGTGGACGCCTCCCCACGCGGTTGCGGCAGCGACTGCTGACCCGGAGCGTGATCCTCACGGCGGCGCTCGAAGAGATCGCCGAGCAGGGTCTCGACCGGGCGCGGATAGGCGAGATCGCTCGCCGTGCGGGGGTGACGCGGCCCACCATCTACGCCCACTTCCCCACCCGGCAGGACTTCCTGCGCGAGCTCGAGTCGCGCACCCAGGGCATGCTGCTCGTCGAGCTGCGCACCCGGCTCGGTGATCCCGATGCGCCCCACTTCACGCGCCGCCTCGTCGACGCGCTCTTCGACATGCTCGCCGAAACCAACCCGACCCTGCGCCGCGAGGTCTTCGCACTCGTGATCCGCGAGCCCGAGGGCACCGATTGGGAGGGGAACCCGCTGTTCGGATTCCTGAACGAGCGCTTCGACGCGGCGCGGGCCCGCGGCGAGATCCAAGCCGACCTGCCGGCCCCGGCGCTGACGCGCATCGTGGTGACGGCACTCTTCGGCTTCCTGGCCGTGGAGGCCGAGCCGAGCGAAGTGCGGCGCGAGTCGGCCCGCCGCATGCTCGATCTGTTGATGCGCGGGGCGCGCGGCTAGCCCGGCTGCTGATCGAGCACGTCCGCGGCGACGAGCTCTTCGAGGTAGGGGGTGTCCCACCACGAGAGCTGCAGGTGCTTGGCGCGGCGGAAGAACATCTGCACGTCGTACTCGATCGTGAAGGCCACGCCGCCCCAGATCTGGGCGCACACGCGCGTCGTTTCGCGATAGGTCTCGCAGCAGAAGAGCTTCGCCATCGGCGCGAAGCGGGCGATGCTGCGGCCCTGCGCTCGGTTCCAGGCCGCCTCGTGAACCAGCACACGGCCACCGTCGATGTTCGTCGAAGCGTCGGCCATGTAGTGGGACAGGGCCTGGAAGGCGCCCAGCGGCTTGTCGAACTGCACGCGCTCCTTGGCGTACTCCGCCGTCTCCATCAGGCAGCGATCCGCGCCCCCGATCGCCTGCGCGGCCACCAGCACGATGCCGTCATGCATCACGCTGTCCCAGGTCGCCCAGCCGGTGCCCGGGCCGCCGATACGGTCGCTGGAGGGAACGCGAACCCCGTCGAAGTCGATCCGAAAGTGCGGCTCGCGGCCTTGCGAGCGATGGAACGTGAGCTTCGCCCCGTCGCTCCTGGGGTCCACGAGAAACAGATCCACACCGTCTTCACTGCGTGCGAGGACGATCAGGCGATCCGCTACGCCGGCATACGGAACCGAGCGCTTGACGCCGGTCAGCACGTAGTCGTCACCGTCGCGCCGGGCCTCGAGTGTGACGCCCGCTTCGCCCTGGCCGCCGCCGGGCTCGTACCAGGCAGTGGTCAGGATCGCCGATCCGTCGGCGATCCTGGGCAGCCAGGCCTGCTTCTGCTCCTCGCTGCCGGCCTCGAGCAGCACGCCCGCGCTCATCACGCAGCTCACGAAATGCGGCACCGGCGCCATCGCACGTCCGAGTTCCTCGTAGACGAGGGCGCCCTCGAAGAACGACATGCCGCCGCCCCCGTACTCCTCGGGGATGAGCAGGCCGTTCAGGCCAACCTCGCTCATCTGCTTCCAGAGGCTCTCGGCGACGCCGTTCGCGTCGTCCTCCATCGCGCGCACCACCTCGGTGGACGAGTACTCGTCGAGCACCGCACGCGTGGTATCCACGATCATCTGCTGCTCTTCGCTGAAGTCGAGATCCATGTCGTCGGCCTCCGGTTAGAAGTTCTTGGGCAGGCCGAGATGGCGCCGCGCGATGATGTTCTTCTGGATTTCCGAGGAACCGCCGCCGACGGTCTCGTTCATCGTCGCCCGGTAGGCGCCCTCGAAGCGCCCGAGCAGCGGGGCCTCCTCCTCGCCTTCCATAATCGTGCCCTCGTGACCGGTGATGTCGAGCGCGTCCCTGCAGACCCGCTGCGAGAGCGTCGTCGTGAAGAGCTTGTACTGCGACGACTCGATGGTGGGCGGCTTGCCGCCCGGATCCTTCGCCGCGCAGACGAAGCGCGTACTCAGCCCCTTGGCGACCGCCGTGTCAGTCACGATCTGCGCGATCGAGCGCCGCACTTCCGGCACGTCCTTGAGGGGCCGGCCGTCGCGTTCGGCCTCACGCACCCAGTCGATCAGGACATCCGAGCGGTTCGTGACCGGAGAGAGCGTGAAGAGCGTGAAGCGCTCGAGATCGAGAGCCTCGGAGATGTACTGAAAGCCCTTGCCGCGCTCGCCCACGAGGTAGTCGTCCGGCACGAAGACGTTCTCGAAGAAGACCTGGTTGGTGGTGTCCTTGCCGATCGTGGGCAGGCTCTGGATCTCGAGGCCCGGGTGATCCATCGGGATCAGGAAGAGCGAGAGCCCCTCGTGCTTCGGCTTGTCGGGGTCGGTACGGGCGCCGACCCAGTACCAGTCCGCGAAGTGGGCGGACGTGGTCCACATCTTCTGGCCGTTGAGGTTCCAGCCGCCTTCGACTTTGTCGGCCTTGAGCTGCATGTTGGCCGCGTCCGAGCCCGCGTTCGGCTCGCTGTAGCCCACCGCGAACTCGACTTCGGCGCTCAGGATCTGCGGCAGGAACTCCTTCCTGAGCTTCTCGCTGCCGTGGCGGATGAGCGTCTTGCCGATGATGCCGACACCCTTGCCGATCTGCGGGGCAGCGTGCCGCGAGAGTGCCTCGTTGAGGATGTACTCGTAGACGCCGTCGATCTCCTGCCCCCCGTACTCCCTGGGCCAGGACATGCCGAGCCAGCCCCTGGCGGCCAGCTTCTTCATGAAGGCACGACGCTCGGGCGTGTCCGAGAGCTGGGTGAAGTTCTCCCGGTGGTGGTCCATCACGACGGGGTCGTGGTTCTCGACCAGCCAGGCTTCCACCTCCTCCGCAAAGGCCTGCTCGTCCGGCGAGAAGTCGAAGTCCATGGCGTCCTCCTGGTGGGCACCGCGGGCACGGCCCGCGCGTTTCTTTTGCTTACGATACGGATCGTATCGTAATGATGGCGATCCGCAAGCGGCACGTTTCCCTCGGGGCCATCGGGCGCCCTCCACGGTCCTCCTGCGGCACATTCCCGGGCATGAGTCGCTGGTCGCGCGCGGTCGCACGGGCCCTGGGCCGCGCGGCGTACTGGTCGATCCCGGGTGCGGTTGCGGCCGCCCTCTTCGTGAGGCTGCGCTACGGCATCGACTTCAGCGACGAATCTTTCTACTCCGCCCTGCCCTACTCGTTCTGGCTCGGCCACCGGCCCTTCGTCGACGAGTCGCTGATCCACCAGCTGGGCGGCCTCGTCGCGTACCCCGTCGCGTGGATCCGCCTCGAGCTCACCGGCGGCGTGGAGGGCCTCTACCTCTACTTCCGCCACTGCTATTTCGTCGTGGCGATCGCCTGCGCGGTGCTGGTCACGAGGCGGCTCGGCCACGTCGTGCCGCGCGTGCTCTCGGCCTCGCTCGGCGCAGTCGTGTTGGCGTGGGTGCCGTTCAGCATTCCCAGCCTCAGCTACAACACGCTGGCGTGCTTCGGAACGCTGGCCGGACTGCTCCTGATCGTGCCTCTCGATCCGCGGCCCCGCACGGCACTCGGACCTTTCTGCGGTGCGCTCGCCCTCGCTGCGGCCGCCCTCGCCTACCCGCCGATGCTCGTCCCAGCTGCTCTTGCTCTCGCGATCGCCATCGCACTGCGCGAAGGCGGCCAGGGGCCGGACTCGCGCGCAGCCGCCGCCCGGGCAATCGGCTTCGCGCTGGCGATCGCCACGCTGATCGCCGGGCTCGTCGCCGTGGGCACCTCGGCGCAGGACGGCGTCGATCGCGTGTTGGCGCTGACGCGGGCGATGGGCATCCAGGGGGGCGGAGCGTCGAAGCTATCCGGCCTGCTGCGCGAGGTGGGTGTCGAGCTGTCGATGCTGCTCGCGTTCTCGGCACTCTTCTTCGCCGAAGCCGTTGCCTGCCGGACGCTGATCCGCGCCCTCGACCGACCCTCATCGAGGGACGCTGCAGCGCCCCGACGCATCGCCGCTTGCCTTGTCGCGAGTGCGGCCGTCCTGCTCACCTTCCCAGGCCTCGTTCTCGCGTCGCGCCTGCAGGTACCCGCCACGGAGCCATACACCACGACCACCTATGCGCTGACCGTGCTCGCGCTGCTCGCGCCGATCGGTCTCTGGCGCGAGGCGCGCCACGCCGGCGCCCCGTCGCACGCCACCCTCTTCGCACTCTGCAGCGCCTCGCTCGTGGCCGGAACGACGGTGCTGTGGGCGTCGGCGAACGGCCTGCGCAATGCGCCGCTCGGGCTGCTGCCTGCCTCTTTGATCGGCCTTGCCGTGGTGACGGGCCGGGTGCGCACCGAAGCCCGCACCCGGCCGACGATGACGCGGCACGACCTGCCCGGCCTCGTCTTCCTGGCCGGCTTCCTGCTCTTCGCCCTCCACCAACTCTTCACGGGCGTCTACCGCGACACACCGATGGGCGGGCTCACGACACGGATCGAAGAAGGCGTCTACCGCGGCATGATCTCGACGCCCCACCGCAAGGCGTTCATCGCCACCTTGCAGCGCGACCTCGACGCTCTGCCGGACCAGGTGCGATCGGTCGCCTTCCTCGACCACTTCCCCGGCGGGTACCTGATGAGTGCGCTCCGTCCCGCCACGCCGACAGTGTGGACATTCCCCCCGGCCGGCGTCCACCAGGGCAACCAGGCCATGAGGCGGGTGTATGCGTCGCACTACGACGACCCGGCCGAACTTCCCGACGTGGTGGTGCTGATGAACCGCATTCGGCACCGGAGCTTCATCAACGTCCGGCTGCCTCCAGGTGATCCGGTCCTCGCTCGCTTCTCGCCACGCCTGTACACCGCCACGGTTCGCCGACCCGATTACACGATTGCCGTTAGGAAAAAGGAGACCGTTAGACCTTGAACTGATGGCCCCGCTGGCACACGAGTTGCTTTCGACCGATCAGTTGACATCGGTCGCGACCGACACGATGCTGGGTGTCGCGCCATAGTGTCAGCCTGCCGCCGGGCCCTGGCGCTGCTCCACAGTGTCGCCCGGGCCGAAATCGGGGAGCAAGCCAGCGATGAGCCGCCGCTACCTTCGCGCCGGAGACCAGGTCGTACTGCGGACTCCCGACGAGATCGGCGCGACCCTGGACGCCGACGGCACATTGGACTCGCTGCCGTTCATGCCGGAGATGCTGTCGTGCTTCGGCAGGCGGCTTCGCGTCGCGCGGCGGGCGGAGAAGACCTGCGTCGAGGGCCACTGGACCCAGCGGCGATTCCCCGGCAACGACGTCGTGTTGCTCGAGGAGATCCGCTGCAGCGGGGACGAGCACGACGAGTGCCGGCGGGGCTGCATGATCTTCTGGAAGGAAGCATGGCTCCGGCGCGTGTCGCCCGAAGACGATATCGCCCTACCGGAGGAAAGCGCGATCCAGCGCCTCCGCGCTCGACTCGAGGTCAAGACGGATGCGACCCACTATCACTGCCAGTCGACCCGGCTCGCCTCGGCGACCGAGTACTTCCCGCCGACGTACAAGTTCGGCGTGATCCCGCAGATGGCCTGGGTTGCCCTTCGAGAGATCTGGGTCGGGAATCGGTCGGTCTTCGAAATGGCCGGCCTGATGGCGCAGTGGCTCGGACTGTCGATCAGGAAGCGAAGGATCGGCGATCGGGTTCTGTTGATCCGGGGCCCCAACAGGCGCACCCCCACCCGGGCGCTCGGCCTACGTCCGGGCGAACGCGTTCGAATCAAGTCTGCACCGGAGATCGAGCAGACACTCGATCAGAATTCGGCGAATCGCGGCCTTCGCATGTCCACGGCCATGACGATGAACTGCGGGCGGGAGTACGAAGTGCTCGACCGGGTCGATCGCATCATCGTCGAGACGACCGGCCAGATGCGCGAGCTGAAGAACACCGTCAGTCTGCGCGGCCTGGAGTGCCTCTGCTACTACAACTTCGGCTCGTGCCCTCGAGGCGACCTGCAGTATTGGCGGGAGATCTGGCTCGAACGCACCCGCCTCGCACCCGAGCCTGCAGGCGCCACGCGCCCGGCCAACGGCACCCGCGATGCCGAGGTCCCCTAGCTCCGGACCCGCAAGGACCG
>CAZETS010000069.1:11615-28526 GCA_964515335.1 uncultured Spirochaetaceae bacterium | reverse complement strand
ACCGCGGCCACGCGACCGATGAAGGGATTCAGCAGGTAGTAACGCATCGCTCAGGTTCTTACGACCTCGAGTCTCCTGGTGTAATTCGTACGAACGCCCGCTGCCGACTCCGCGCCGCAGGAAGCTGGCGACTCGGCCTGGCAGTCTTGCCCGGCGAGTGCCCGTTGCGGGATCAGAGGTGGCGTGGTGGTTGCGGCGGGGTCCGACGAATCAGATGCATTCTAACAGGGGTCCGTGTAGGACTGCAATGATAAAGCCATTTCGAAGCGACTGCTGCTTCTTGAAACCCGAGTAGGATTCTAACGATGATGGTGGGTCGCATGAGCACTTGCGGAGCAACCGACGTGCGTTGCGAAAGAAGGAGATGCAGCGCATTCTGCACGTCGCTTGCGCATCGGGGCGTACGCCGCACAGATGAGACGGGCTCGACGTTCGGCGTAGACAAGGCGTTCGATGACTCGTAGTCGATGCGTCTCGTGGTCGGGTAATGCTTCTCGCACGTGTCCTGACGACCGATGCGAGCGACGTAGGCGGACGGCGGCGAGGGACGAACGTCCACAGCGGAGTCCATGAAGATCGAGAACATCGAAACGCCCGGCACCGAGTGGGACGAGTTCGCACTCTCCCAGCCCGGTGCGATGCTTGGCCACGCGGCCGCCTGGGCGGGCGTGCTGGCACGCGGCTACCGACTCGAGACACGCTGGCTCGCGGCGCGGCGGGCCGGTGGCGAAGTTGCCGGTGTGCTGCCGCTTGCCTTCGTACCCGGCTTGCGAGGCGGTCGCGAGCTCGTTTCGCTGCCGTACCTCGACAGTGCAGGCGTGCTCGCCGCCGAGCCGGAGGCGGCCGAGGCGCTCCTCGAGGCCGCGCTCGGGCTGGCCCGCGGGCGCGGTGCGAGCGCACTCATGATGCGATCGCTCGCCGCTGACGGTGAGTCGCCCTCACCGCCGGATCGGGTCGATCTCGTGCTCGAGCTCGCCGCGGACGTCGAGGCGCAATGGAACGCGGTGCGGGCGAAGGTGCGCAACCAGACACGCAAGGCCGAGAAGGAGGGCCTCACCCTGATCGAGCGGGACGGGGCCGAGCAGATCGATGCGTTCTACGAGCCCTTCACGATCAACATGCGCGACCTCGGGTCGCCGGTGCACGCTCGGCGCTTCTTCGCCGAGATCGCGGCCGCCTTCGGCGACTCGGCTCGCTTCGTGGTGACGGGTCTGGGCGACCGCCCGGTCGGCGGACTGGTCGCGATCCACTACGGTGACACCGTGACGATCCCCTGGGCGTCGGCGCTGCGAAGCGAGAGGCGACGCTGTCCCAACAACCAGATCTACTGGGAGGCGCTGCGCTGGTCGGTCGAGCGCGGAGCCGCCCGGGTCGACTTCGGCCGCTCACCCCGCGACGGCGGCACTCATCGCTTCAAGATCGGCTGGGGGGCGACACCCCGTGAGCTCGCGTGGCGTCGGCTCGCCCCCGACGGAACCGCGCTTGCGCTGGCTGCACCGGGCTCGAGCGGGCTGCTTGCCGGCCTGTCGAGGGTATGGACGCGGTTACCCGTTGCACTGGCGACGAAGCTCGGCCCACCGATCCGCCGGCGCATTTCGAGCTGACGGGCCTGGTTCAGCTCTGGCGGTAGACGCTGCCGAGCACCGGGGCGCTGCCGAGCGACCCGAAGTGCCCCGCGCTCAGCAGCACCGGATCGAGCACCTCGAGCCCGATGCCGATGGCTGCGGCGAGCACGAACGCGCCGAGCAGCCCCGGCAGCAGGAACAGGCCTGGCGGGCGCACCGGACCGGTCGGTATGTGGGCCGGGTCGAGTAGCGAGACCTGCGGACCCTGCTGGGCCGACTCGAGGGTCTCGGCGAGTTCGGCGTCCTTGACCTTGCGCATGAACTCGAGGTGCGACTCCCGGAGCACCGAGGCCCGCTGCTGCAACGCCGCGAGATCCTCGCTGCGCCCCGGAATCCGGTCGACGCGCGTGTCGATCTCGGCGAGCTGCTGCTCGGTGAGGGCGAGCTTCTCACGAAGTGCCTCGAGCTGTCTTCGCGCGTCGGTGATCTGAATGCCGCGGGTCGAGAAGCGACTGGTCTCGCCGTTGCTGCGCTGGCCGAGCGTCGCCTCCATGCGCTCGATGCGCCGGCGCAGGGCAATGACGTTCGGATGCTCCTCGGTGTGGATCGCCGACTCCTGGTCGAGCTGCAGCCGCATCTGCAGCAGCTGCTGCTCGGCGCTGCTGGTCGTTTCGGCGGTCTCGAGATTGACGAGCCGGTCCGAGGCGGCGCTGATCTGCTCGTTCAGGTTCTGCCGCTGCGCCTGGAGACGCTCGAGCTTCTGCAGCAGCGGCTGGAGGTCGCCCGGCAGCTCGCCGCGGTACTTCTGGCTGAATTCGGTGATCTCGCTGTTCGCCGACGCGAGCTTCGCCTCGACCCGCCCGAGCTCACGGCGGAGGAATTCCGTCGTCCGCCGGGCCTGCTCGCTGCGCTTCTCGAGGTTCGCGGTGATCAGGATCGAGGCCAGCGCGTTGGAGACCTCGGCGGCGGACTCGGGCGTCTCGCCCTCGTAGGAGATCACGTAGATGGCGGTGCTCTCGCGAGGCCGTTGCTGATTGACGTTTCGCTGCTGTTCGATCGAGATGTTCGAGCGAAATCGGTCGACGAGATCGTTGCGCGGCACGCCCTTGCCCGACTTCGGGTAGAGGGAGTGCTCGTCGAGCAGCCCGCTCAGATTGCGCTGCGACAGCACTTCGCCAACCAGCGCGTTCACGTTCGAGAGCGAATCGAAACCGCGCACCGTCGACCTGACGAAGTCTTCGGGGATCTGTTGGCTGGAGACCAGCACCGTCGCCGTCGCCTGGAAGCTGGGCTCGAGAGTCGCCACCAGACCGCCGGTGGCCAACAGGCCCAGCAGGAGCGCCAGCGACATCCCGGGCCAGCGTCGGCGCACGACGCCGAGCGGGTTCTTCGCCAGCTCGAGCAGCTGGATCTGGAGAGCGCTCGAGCCTTCTTCGTCGTGTCCAGTTCGGTCCATCGCGACCTCTCGAGCGTACCCGCGCTGCTACGCGTCGGAACGCTCTACCTCCTCGGGCGTCGGCTCGCTGTCGGCCTCGGCCTGCGAATCCTGCTCGGTCCCGTAGCCGTACTCGTAGTAGCTCCTGTCGCGGCTCGGCAGCGCGGCCGAGTTGAGCACCTTGCCGACGATCACCTCGGGCGGAAGGATGTCCAGCATCTCCCGGATGCGCCGCGTCCGGCTGACCTCCATGCGAGCCACAGCCACACAGGCGCCGACGCGCTTCAGCAACATGCTCGCATCGGGCACGATGAGCGTCGGCGGCGTGTCGATGATGACAGTCTGGTAGCGCTGCTCGAGCAGCTCGATCAGGGCCGCGAGTTGTGGTCTCGCCATCAACTCGTGGGCCGACGGCTGGGGCTCGACGCTCGGATAGACGTCGAGTTGCGGCGCCTCGAGGGGGACCCGGATGCTCTCGATGTCCGCCCGGCCGAGCAGGAACTGCTCGATCCCGGCCGCCGGTCGCAGGCCGAGCCGGCCCGCGATCGATGGATTGCGCATGTCGAGATCGAGGAGCGCCACGCAACGATGCGAGGTGAGCGAGGCGAGCGCCAGGGCGAGGGTCGCGGCGACGGTCGTCTTGCCTTCGTCGCGCAGGGCGCTCACGACGGCCAGGCACCTCGCCGAGCGGTTCTCGAGTTGGGCCGCCACCTGCAGCGCGAGGTGCCGGTGCAACTCGACCTTGCCGAGAGAATCCAGCGTCTCGTCGTCGAGCGCGTGGACCTCGGTGACCGGCCCCGGAACGACCGGGGAGTGGGGGGGGGCCGCTTCGGCGGCCGCCGCGGCCAGCGCACCGGCAGTGGGTGTCACGCCAGCGGGCGACGCTGCTTCGGTCGTCGGCGGGGCGGCCCCGGCCTCGGTAGCCTCTCGCTCTTCGCGCTGGCGCTTCAGCGCCTCGGCAATCTCGCCCACTCAGCTTCCCACGCGAATGTCGGACACGAGCCCCGTCTGGCGCGTCGCGCCCATGCTCTTGGCCTTGGCCTCGACGAAGCCCGGATCGACCGGACGCAGGCCCTTCGAGTACGCGGCGAGCAGCACGCGGTCGGCCAGCAGGCTGATCAGCCGCGGACAGCCGCCCGAGAACCAGTAGAAGGTCTGCTCGCTGCCCGGCAGAAAGATCTCATCGAAGTCGCCGCCGGCGACCTCGATGCGATGCGCCAGGTAGGACCGCATGTCGTCGGGGCCGAGGGGCTCCATGTGGTGCTCCACCGCGATGCGCTGGCGCAGCTGACGCAGCTGGGGGCTCGCCAGCTTGTGGAGCAGCTCCGGCTGGCCGGTCAGCACGATCTGCATCAGCTTCTCGGTATCGGTCTCGAGATTCGAAAGCAGCCGAACCTCTTCGAGTGTCTCGGAGTCGAGGTTCTGCGCCTCGTCGATGATCAGCACCGTGTTGCGGCCCGCGCGCAGCCGATCGAGCAGCAGCCGGTTCAGCGCGATCTGGAAGTCCGCCGCCGAGACCATCTCGCGCTGGATGCCGAACTCGGCGGCCATCAGCTTGAGCAGGTCGATCGGCGTGAGGCCCACGGTGTTCAGGATCAGGGCGGTGTCGGTCTCGGGCGGGATCTGCCCGAGCGCCGCCCGCAGCAGAGTCGTCTTGCCCGTGCCGACCTCACCGGTCAGCAGCAGGAAGCCCTTGTGACGAACGATGCCGTAGACCAGGGTGGCCAGGCCTTCCTGGTGTGTCTCACTGAGCCACAGGAAGCGGGGGTCCGGGGTCAGGGAGAACGCCGGCTCTCGGAGTCCGAAGAATCGCTCGTACATCGACTTTCCTGATCTGTCCCGACCTGTGCGCGCAACGGCAACTGCGCGGATCACCCCGATCCGCGTACGATTACGCCAATCATCGGCCCCCCGGGCGCTCCGGCAAGCCGAGTCGAGCGTCCGTAAGTACCCACGCCGCCACTCAAAGTGTCAGGCTATAACGCACCGCGCAACCTCGACGCCGGCAGGCCCCTGGGGGAAACTCGTAATCCAGCGGCCCCGGCGTCCGACACACATATCAGCGATGGCGGGCTTGGCACGACGCCTCACGACGCCTCGGCCCGCAGCGGGCGCTCATCGGGCCAGCGATCGGCGAGCAACGGGTCGAGCTGCGAGCCGAAGCTGACCAGCCTTCCGCGCGCGGCGACCAGGTCGTCCGACTCGATGGGCGTGCTCACACGCACCAGCGCCCCGTCGGCCCGCCCGTCGAGCAGGCGGCCGAGCAGGCGATCGAAGTTCTGGTCGAGCCCGCCGACCATGCCCGTCCGGCGGTGTGATCGGTACCAGTAGTGGACCAACCGGCGCTCGCCGCCTCGCTCCACGAGGTACTCCTGCACACGTAGGCCGGCCCGGGGATCGCTCGTCACGATGCGCGAGTCTACGATCCCCCAGCCGGCGCCCGTGTAGCAGCCGCGGGGCGTGTGCTCGGGGCGGCCACCGCGATTCGTCCCGTAGTAGCCGACGTACAGCCACACCAACTCACCAGCGGGACCGCGGTAGGTGCGCTTCAAGTGGAAGTCCGCCCGCAGGATGTCCTCGACGCCCTCGGCGAGGGGATGGTCCTCGCCCGTCCAGCCGGCGATGGCGTGTGGCGTGGAGGCCAGGCTCCCGGCATCGGCCAGCAACCCGGGGCGCAGCTGCAGCCCCCAGGCGAAGGCGCCGGCGGCGATCAGCACGACCCACAGCAGGACGGCGGTGCGTCGATCCGTCAAACGGACCTCCTCCTGCGTGACCGGCCCGAAACGGGCCGACGGTGGATCAGAAGATCGCTGCCGCCGTGAAGAGTCCAGTCCCCGCGGAGAGAATCTGCTGGAACGGGAACAGCAGCACCTGTAACCCGTAGCCCACCCGCGCCAGCACGTTCGGCGGCACCACGAGCATATCGCCGCCGCGCAGCATCATGTTACTGCTGAGGTCGCCGCCCTGGATGCCCTGGAGATCGATCGTGAAGACCCGAGTCGACTCGCCGTTGGTGCGGATCAAACGGATCTTTCGCTTCGACCCGAAGATCGTCGTGCCGCCCCGCAGCCCGATCGCCTCGGAGACGCGCGTGTCGGAGTTGAGCGGGAAGGTCCCCGGGTCGCGAACCTCGCCGAAGACCGTCACGGCGGCGCTCTGCGACGACACGACCGAGACGGTCGCCCTGGCGTCGCGCTTGAAGCGCCCGACTCGCTGCTCGATCTCGCGGGCGATCTGCTCGGTGGTGCGCCCGGAGGCCTGCACGTCGCCGATCAGGTCGATCGAGATCATGCCATCGGGACGCACCACGGCGGAGCGTTCGATGACCGGATCGGGCAGCACCGAGATGAAGAGCTGGTCGGGCGGGCCCACCACGTAGGTATGGGCGTCGGGCCGCACCGGCGGCGGCGTGAGTGTGGTCGAGCAGGCGGTGGCCAGTCCACCGACGAGCAGGACGAGCAGAGTGGTGCAGGCCCGCTTCGTCCAGCGCGGCTCACCCGGGTGTTGGTTGCCTCGCACTTCGTTCTCCCTCCAGCACGCGTGGCGCGCGGGAAGCGGCTTCATCGCGCTCCCGCCGTGCACTGCGGCGATCGTGCCCGGCGCGCCGCATCCCCCTGACGGGCGCGCACGGCCGAGATGATTACCCGATCGCTCTGTTCCCGGGACCGCGAAACTGACGCGCGGCGTATCGAAGTCATGTAGACGATCCGTCGCGAGAGAACTCGAAGCGCGTGTGCCCGACCTGAATCTCGTCGCCTTCGGCGAGCGTGGCAGATCGCACACGCTTGCCGTTGACCCTGGTTCCGTTGGTCGACTGGAGGTCCTCGACGGAGAACTCGTCGCTGTCCTCGTCCCGGAGGATCAGCGCGTGCTCGCGGCTGATCCCCTCGTCGAGCAACGTGATGTCGGTCGTCGGGTTGCGGCCGATCAGCGTCTCGTCCGCGGTGAGGTCATATGCCATACCCTCGAACCCGCCGTTGCGGATCAGCAGCCTCGCGCGCACCCGTCCGGATCGCTGGCACTCCATGGCCTTCGTCGCTCCCTGCGCGCCTGGGGAGGGCAGGGCGCACCGGGCGTATCGGCCCTGCGCGGAGGCGGCTTGAGACGACCGCCTGCGCGCTGGGGCCAGCTCAGCGAAGCCTCCGGTTGCGGAGGGCCGGGATGGCTTCGCGGATGCGCTCGAGATCGGCGAGGTCGCATTCGGCGTCGATCACCCCGGGCCGGTCACCCGCCTGGGCAACAACTAGGCCCCAGGGGTCGACGATCAGTGAACGGCCGTGGCTGGCGCGGTCCGGCGAGTGGCGGCCGCACTGCGCGGGCGCGATCACGAACGCCTGCGCCTCGATGGCCCGGGCGCGCAGCAGCACCTCCCAGTGATCGCGTCCGGTCTGAGGCGTGAAGGCGCTCGGCACCGTGACGAAGCACGCCCCCTGGTCGGCGTGCCGCCGGTACAGCTCCGGAAAGCGCAGGTCGTAGCAGATCGAGAGCCCGATCCCACCGAACGGGGTCTTGGCTACCACGACGTCTTCGCCGGGCGCGAAGTGGGCGGACTCGCGGTACGAGTCCTCGCCCGCGTCCCCGATGTCGACGTCGAAGAGGTGGATCTTCCGGTAGCGCGCCACCTCGCTCCCGTCGGGCGCGACCACTACGCTGGTGTTGTAGACGCGTGTGTCGCCGGGAATCGCCTCGGGAAACGTTCCGCCGATCAGCCAGACCCCGTGCCGTGCGGCGGACTCGCGCAGGAACGAGACGATTTCGCCCTGCGGACCCTGCGCGCAGGGAAAAGGCTCCCCCTCGCGACGCATGTACGCGAAGTTCTCGGGCAGAGCGACGAGCGACGCCCCGCGACCCGCCGCCTCGACGAGGCCCTCGGCGGCGCGCTCGAGATTTCCCGCGAGGTCGTCGCTCGAGCAGGTCTGGACGATCGCGACGCGCAAGAAGCTTCGGTCTACGTGCGGAAGCGCTTCGGATCGACCCCGGTGCGGCGGATCACGTCGTAGAAGTCCTTGCGGTCCTTCTTGGCCAGCCGAGCCGCCCGGCTGATGTTGCCCGAGCAGCGGCGCAGCAGCCCCTCGACGTAGCGGGTCTCGAAGGCGCGCTTGGCCTCCTTGAAGGACGGCACTTCGTCTCCCTCGGTCGAGAGCATCAGCGCCTCGGCGGAGAGCGAGCCACTGCCCGCCAGGCTGACCGCCTGCCGGATGCGCTCGCGCAGCTCGCGGACGTTGCCCGTCCAGGGCTCCTCGACGAGCCAGCGGCGTGCGTCGACCGTGAAGCCCACCGCGGTCAATCCCTCCTCCTCGGCGAACTCCGCGAGGAAGTGCGCACCGAGTGGAAGCACGTCCTCCTTGCGATCGGCGAGCGGAGGCAGGTCGATCTGCTGTACGGGCACGTCGCCGAGGCTCGCACCATCAGCGGTCTCGGCCGTCGCCAGCACGCGAGCGTTGAGCGGCCGCGCGTCAGCCGCCCCGTCACGCGAGTACGAGCCGAGGCGCAGGGCGTCGAGGAGGCGCATGCGCACCGAAGGAGCGAGCAGATCGATCCGCTCGACGATCACGCTGCCGTCGGCGGCCTTCGCGAGCGCACCCTCAGCACCTTGGCCACCGAGCGGATCGGCCTCGGCGGTGGCGCCGAACATCTCGCGCGACTGCAGGCCCTCGGCGGTGCCGCCGGCGGAGACCTGGACGAGCGGCCCGCCCGCGCGCTGGCTCCAGGCATGGATTGCGCGCGCGATATGTCTTCGACCCGTGCCCGCTGCGCCGACGATCAGCACCGGCATGTTCGAGCGCGCCACCGCCGAGGCTTGATCGACGGCCTGCTGGGTTGCGGCGCTTGCTAGGATGATGCGATCACTGCGAGAACGACCGTCACGGGCGGCGGCGTTCTCCACAGACGGGATCCGACCGGCCAGGTTCGTGTCGCTCGAATTGGGAGCAACCTCGCTCGAGGCGCTCGGACTGGATGTGGCAAGGGTCCCCCCGGTCCCGCTAGCCGTCGCATCCAGATAGGATCGATTGTCCGACATGGCGCAAATCCCCCAGGTGGTTTGCGGTCTACAGCAGAAGTATTGGGGTTTCGGGCTCTTGTCAAATGTTTTTGCGGGTGGCGTGCCGGTCTGGGAGGGGCCTCGGTCCACGCTGCTGGAGTTGCGAACCTGCAACGTTGCGAATTCGCAGACGAATCGAGAGAATAGGTGGGGCTAGATACACCCATAAAAAACCAGCGGAATGAAAACGCTCGGATTCGCCTCCTGCCCGACAATCTGATCGATCAGATCGCGGCCGGGGAGGTCGTCGAGCGCCCGGCCTCCGTCGTGAAGGAACTCGTCGAGAACGCCCTCGACGCCGATGCGCGGCGCGTCCGGGTCGAGCTGCGCGAGGGCGGCAACGCCTTCATGGCGGTCGCCGACGACGGCATCGGGATGACGCCCGCAGAGGCGGGTCTCGCGCTGCAGCGACACGCCACCAGCAAGATCGCCGGGCCCGACGATCTACAGCGTATCGCGAGCTTCGGCTTTCGCGGCGAGGCGCTGCCCGCGATCGCTTCGGTCTCGCGCCTGCGAGTCGTGACCCGCCCGCGCGAGGCGCCGGATCGCGACGGCACGGGCCACGAGCTGCGCGTCGAGAATGGGCGGATCGTGCTCGACCGCGCCGCGGGCTGTCCGGTGGGTACGCGCATCGAGGTCGCGGATCTGTTCGCCGGCGTGCCTGCACGGCGCAAGTTCCTGAAGCGGCCCAGCACCGAGTGGGGCCACGCCTTCGACTGGCTCGGGCGGCTGGCGCTCGCCTTGCCCGGCGTGCACCTCGAGGTGGTGCGCGACGATCGCGAGGTGGCGGTGTGGCCCGCCACCGACGACCCGTTCGCGCGGATCGAGGCGGTGCTCGGCCGCGAGGCAGCCAGTGGGCTGCTGCCCGTCACGCGCGAGGAGCCCGACGGTCACGTCGACGCCTGGCTCTCGCCGCCCGATCTCACCCGCGCCAACGCCAATGCGGTCCACCTGTACGTGAACGGACGGCCGGTCCGCGACCGCTTGCTGCGCCACGCCGTCCTCGAGGCCTACCGCGACTGGCTGCCACGCGGGCGCCACCCGGTCGCGGTGGTGATGCTGTCGGTGGATCCGGCCGAGGTCGACGTCAACGTACACCCCGCCAAGTGGGAGGTGCGCTTCGGTCGACCTCAGGCGATCCACGCTTTGGTGCGCCACGCGGTTCGCGACGCGATGAGCGGACGCGACCACCTGATCGCGCCGGGACGGGAACTGCCGGAGTCAGTGCCGGAGTCAGTGTCGGAGTCGGTGCCGGAGCCGGCGCCGGACTCGCCGGTGCCCGGTCGGGACGACCGCTGGCGGCGCGTCGAGCGAGCCGGCCGCGCGGAGAAGACGGGGCGGGGCGATTGGATCTTCTCGTCCACCGCCGCAGCACCCACGGATCGTGTGCGCGAGTCCGATGCTTTGCCCGCCACCGAGCCGGCACCGGCCGGGCGCGCGGATCCCCTCGACGGCTCGCTGGCGCTCTCGTCGCTTCCGCTGCTCGGGCAGATGCTCGCCAGCTACCTCGTGCTGGAGGCGGACCAGGGCATGATCCTGATCGATCAGCACGCCGCGCACGAGCGTGTGCTGTACGAGCGTCTGCGAATGAGCTGGCTCGAGGCGCAGGTCGAGCGCCAAGGCCTGCTGATTCCCGTGACCGTCGAGCTCGATCCGCTCGCGGTCGCGGCCCTCGAGGAGGCCGGCGAGGCGGTCGCCGGCCTCGGCTTCGAGGTCGAGCGCTTCGGCGAGAACGCGGTGGCGGTGCGCGCGATCCCGGCGCTGCTGGCCGGCAACGATCCGGCCGCACTCGTGCGGGATCTCGCCGGGGAGATCGCCGCAGGGGAGGGCGGCTCACGTACGGGCGGGCCGGAGGCCGCCTCGACGCGGCTGGTGGGGGCGGCGGACCGGCTGTTCGCCACGCTGGCGTGTCACAGCGCGCGCCGCTTCGGCGACCACCTGCCGCCCGAGGAGCAGCGCGCCATCCTGGAGGGGCTCGACTCGATTCCCTGGGCCCAGACGTGTCCCCACGGACGCCCGGTCGCGATGCGGATCTCACGCAGCGAGATCGAACGACGCTTCGGCCGCTCTTAGGCACGTAGCGACCCGCCCGGAGCGCCGCCATTGACCCACCTGCGTGCGGCTCTACGCTCCCGCGCCCCATGAAGCCCGACCCGAGCAGCGAGGAGCGCGAGCGCACCCCCGAGCGACCCCGCGTCGTCGTGGTCACCGGTCCGACCGGCGCCGGCAAGACCGCGCTGGCGATCGCGCTCGCCGAGGCCTTCGACGGCGAGATCGTGAACGCCGACTCGATGCAGGTGTACCGCTACATGGACATCGGCACCGCCAAGCCGACCCTCGAGGAGCGGGCGCGGGTGCCCCACCACCTCTTCGACGTGGTGACGCCCGAGGTCGACTACAGCGCCGGCCGCTACGCCGAGGAGGCGCGGGCGGCTACTCGCGAGATCCACGCCCGCGGCAGGCGGGTGATCCTCTGCGGCGGCACCGGGCTCTACATCCGCGCCTTCCTGAGCGGACTCGTCGGCACCGGGCCGGCCCTCGAGCAGGTGCGCGAGCGGCTCGAGGCCGCGCAGCGGAGGGCGGCCGGGCAGGGCGACCCCATGCGGCTGCACCGCCGCCTCGCGGAGCTCGATCCCGAGGCGGCGAGCGCCATCCACCCGAACGACGTGCGCCGCACCATTCGCGCCCTCGAGATCATCGAGCAGTCGGGCGCCACCGCCTCGCAGCTGCGCGGTGACCACGCCTTCGAGGATCGGCCCTTCGAGGCCCTGCAGCTCGCCATCGACCCGGGGCGCGAGGCGCTGGCCACCCGCATCGATCGGCGCTGCGAGGAGATGATCGAGAGCGGGCTGCTGCGCGAGGTGCGGCGACTGCGCGAGCTGGGCTACGGGCCCGAGCTGCGCTCGATGCAGAGCATCGGCTACCGGCACATCCAGCCGGTGGCAGACGGCGTGGACACGCTCGCGAATGCGCTCGCCGCCATGCAGGCCGACACGCGACGCCTGGCGCGGCGTCAGCGCACCTGGCTGCGGCGCGTGGAGGGCGTGGTCTGGCTCGACCCGGCCCGCGCCGACGACGTCTTCGGTCGCGTCGATTCGTTCTTCGCAGACGAACGCCCCGAAGCGAAACCCGCGCGCAGCAGCGCGCCGGCCTGAGTCGAGCCGTCCTGCCCGCGCGGGTCAGAAGTCGGCGCGCGTGTAGTTGATGCCCCACTTCGGCTGGATCGCGAAGGGAACCACCAGGGGATTCTTGTAGACCCAGGGATTCTCCATCCACTGGATCGGATTCTCGAGGTCGATCAGCGAGCCGGCGTCGTCGACCGGATCGAAGAGCGTGTCGACGTCGCGCTCGAACGGAAAGAGGATCACGCCGGGCGGAAGCTCGAGGCCGCCCGTGAAGAAGCGAATGCCTCCCGACCCGAAGTTCAGCCCCGTCAGCCACACGATCCCGGGCACCGCGTACACGACACGCACCGCCGACGTGTCGTCTATGTCCTGGAGGTTCGTGGCCACCGTGGTGACCGCCGTGAACGGCGACAGCACCATGTCGAGCGGCCCGCCGACGATGTTGCTGACACCGCGCCGCAGTGTGTCGGGCGATGCCTGGGCGGGGGCCGCCGCCAGCGCGGCGAGCAGGCAGGTGGCGAGGAGGGCGGTGGCAATGCGGGGCAGGCCGCCGCGATGGGCGGGGACGAGCCGTTGGCTCCTGCGGAAGCTGATCACGGGCGCTCCTGGTTGAGATCGAGGTCGGAGCAGGGCGCCCGATCGGGACGAGCCGGTCGGATCCCCCAGATTCGAGCGACAGCGCCAGCCTAGCAGCCCGGCGCGGCGGATGGCCCGTCGGGCCCGCCTGGGTGGCCCGTCCCGCGCGGCTTCCGGGGTATGCTGCGCCCGCCATGTTCGCCCGAGCGCGCATTCCGATCGTCGCCATCGTGGGACGCCCGAACGTCGGTAAGTCGACGCTGTTCAATCGCTTCGCGGGCCATCGACGGGCGCTGGTGGCCAACACGCCGGGCCTGACCCGCGACCGCATCGCCGAGCAGCTCGAGGTGGCCGGCCGGCGCATCGTACTGGTCGATACGGCGGGCCTCGATCCCGACGCCGAGGCCGGGCTCGAGAGCGCCGTGCAGGCACAGGCCGAGTCGGCCATCCGCGACGCCGACGCCGTGCTCTTCGTGGTGGACGGGAAGGCGGGGCTCCTGCCCGAGGACGAGGAGATCGCCCGTACCCTGCGGCGCACCCGCAAGCCGCTGGTGCTCGCCGTGAACAAGGTCGACCAGCCGACCCACCACCGGGGCCGGGTGCTCGAGTTCCACGGCCTCGGCTTCGAGCACGTCCACGCGGTGTCGGGGGAGCACGGCGGGGGCGCCTTCGACGCCCTCGAGGCCCTCGTCGGCGCGCTCCCGCCCGAGGACGAGGCGCCGGGGGACGACGACGACGCGCTGCGCATCGCGATCGTGGGGCGGCCGAACGTCGGCAAGAGCTCGCTGGCCAACCGGCTGCTCGGCCAGGAGCGCGTCGTGGTTTCGGCCGAGGCGGGCACCACGCGCGACGCGATCGACGTGCGCTTCGAGCACGAGGGCCGCGGCTACGTGCTCGTCGACACGGCCGGCCTGCGGCGACCCGGCCGCCGCCGCGGCACCGGCGAGCGCATCGGCGCCCTGATGACCGTGCGTGCGCTCGAGCGGGCCGAGGTGGCGCTGCTCGTGGTCGACGCCTCGGAAGGGCCGACCGACCAGGATGCCCACGTGGGCCGGGCGATCCACGACCTCGGCCGCGCAGTGGTGGTGGTCGCCAACAAGTGGGACCTCGTCGAAGCGGGCCAGCGCTCCGAGCTGAGAGAGCGCATCGACCACGCCCTTCGCTTCCTCGTCGACGCGCCGCTGGTGAACCTTTCGGCGCTCACCGGGGCCGGCGTCGCCAAGCTGCTGCCCGCGGCTGCCCACGTGGCCGACTCGGCGGGTCGCCGCATTCCCACCGGGGACCTCAACCGCTGGCTCCAGGAGGTGGCCGCCCGCAATCCGCCCGGCATGGCCAAGCGGGGCAAGGCGCGGGCGCCGATCAAGTTTCAATACGCCTCGCAGGTGGGCGTCCATCCGCCGGCCTTCGTGCTCTTCTGCAGCGACGCCGAGGGCATACCGCCGGCCTACCGCCGCTACCTCGAGAACCAGTTGCGGGCCGCCTTCGGCTTCGAGGGCACGCCGATCCGGCTGCGGCTGCGCGACCGGGAGCGCCGAGGCGAAGACTGATCCGAGGCGCGGCCGTCCGCCCTCGAAAGGCGTCGTTGCTTGGATACAATGCGCGCCCGACGCCCCCGCGAAACCAAGAGCAGCACCCAGACTGGAGGGCTGTCCCGCCGTGGCCCAGAAGAAGCGCCAACAACCCGATTCCGCCGCGGAGACCCTCGACGCCATCGAGGGCTTCGGCGATCGGATCGTTCACGCCGTCACCGAGAACCCGACCCCGATTCTGGCAACCGCCGTGGGCATCCTGGTCGTCGCTGCGGTCTTCGGACTCACCCGCGACTTCTCGGACTCGGGCGCCAGCGAGTCGGCCGCCGCACTCGCGCGCGTGCAGGCGCAGTACAGGACCGCCATGGGGGGAAATCCCGGGAGCCTCGAGGTCCCGGAGCCCGCCAACCCCGAGACCGCGGAGCGCCTGCGCGCCGAGGCGATCACCGGCTACGAAGAGGTGGCCGCCGAGCACGCCGAAACGCGGTCCGCGGCGATCGCGCTGCTGGAGGCGGGCAAGCTGCAGCAACAGCTCGACGAGAACGCCGAGGCCATCGCGTCCTTCGAGCGGGGGCTCGAGCAGATCGCCGCCGACGACCCGATCCGAGCGTTCCTGCTGGCCCGCCTGGCTTCGGTCCACGAGGCCGAGGGCCAGTGGAGCGAGGCCGCCGCGGCGTTCGAGCAGGCCGCGGGCGTGGCCGGCTACGCGCTGCGGTACGACGCGCTGGCCGACGCCGCGCGCACGTGGGCCCAGGCAGGTGATCGCGAGCGTGCGGTCGCCGCCTACGAGCGGATCCGCAGCGAGGCCCCCGCGTACCAGCTGGCCCCGTACGTCGAGGCCCGGCTGAGCGAGCTCGACGTCGCCGCGAACGGCAGCTGAGCGGCGGGTTTCGGGCTCCTCGCGTCGCCCCGGACCGCCCTCGGCTCCCTCGGATCAATGTCCGATAAGATAGATTATGTCAAATAGGATTCCGGCCGGCCGGAGCGCCAGCGAGGCCCACGAATCCCGAAACGGCGCAAGCACTTAGCCCTCGCCCTGCTCGGCTGCCGGCAGCTCGCTCTCACTGGAATACGGCTCTGCCCGCGGGCGGCAGCCCTGTGCTATACGCCGCGTCCTGTAGGGGATCTCGAGGAGACGCGTGGCCACCGCGGCACCGGAGATGGAATCACTGCGCCGGAGCTTCGGCGCTCACGGCCAGGACCACGTCTTCGCCTTCTGGGACGAGATCGATGCCAGCGGCCGCGAGGCGTTGCTCGCGCAGGCGGCTCGCATCGCGCCGGACCTCGCCGAGTGGGAGCTCGGCCGCAGCCGTGCCGTCGAGGCGCTCGCCTCGCCCCCCGCCTCGCGGGCCCTCGCCGCGGCTCCGGCGATCGCGCTGCCCGAGCACGGTGGCGACGGCGCGCTGCGCCAACGGGGCGCCGCCCGGGGCCACGAGATGCTGGCTGCGGGGCGCGTCGGCGTCTTCGTCGTGGCTGGGGGGCAAGGCACACGGCTGGGCTTCGCCGAGCCGAAGGGGGCCTTCCCGGTGGGCCCTGTGACTTCGCGCAGCCTCTTCGCGCTCCAGGCCCAGAAGATCCGCGGCCTCGCCCGGCGTCTCGGGCGTCCCGTGCCCTGGTACGTCATGACGAGCCCGGCGACCGACGCCGCGACCCGCGCCCTCTTCGACGAGGCCGGCTGCTTCGGCCTCGCCCCGGCCGATGTCATGATCTTCAGCCAGGACGTCGTGCCGGCCTGCGACTTCGAGGGCCGCCTGATCCTCGAATCGCCCGAGCGCATCGTCGAGAGCCCGAACGGCCACGGAGGCGCCCTGCTCGCGCTCGCCGACTCGGGGGCGCTCGACGACATGGCCGGGCGCGGGATCGACCGGATCTTCTACTACCAGGTCGACAACCCGCTGGTGCGCATCGCCGACCCCGAATTCCTCGGCCTGCACGACCTCGAGGGCGCCGAGATGTCGTGCAAGGTGATCCGCAAGACCGATCCCGACGAGAAGGTGGGGGTCGTCGCCAGCATCGACGGCCGGCCCGGAATCGTCGAATACACCGAGCTGCAGGAGCCCGAGCGCAGCCTGCGCGACGAAGCCGGACGACTCGTCTACTGGGCGGGCAACGCCGCGATCCACGTGCTCGACACCGACTTCGTCCGGCGGGTGCGCGGCGACGCCCTGCACTGCCTGCCCTATCACGCTTCGGCGAAGAAGATTCCGGCCGTCGAGCGGAGTGGTCGAACCGTGGCGCCGGACGAGCCCAACGGCTACAAGCTGGAGCGGTTCGTATTCGACGCCCTGCCCGCGGCGGAGCGGATCTGCGTGCTCGAGGTGCGACCCGAGGAGGATTTCTCGCCGATCAAGAATGCCGAGGGCAAGGACTCGCCCGCGTCCGCCCGAAGCGATCTCGACCGGCAGTACCGAAACTGGCTCGCCAAAGCCGGCATCCACCTACCGCAAGACGTCGAGGCGATCGAGGTGGACCACGCGCGGATCGACTCCGCCGAAGAGGCGACCCAGAGCGGGATCGGCCGGATCGAGGACGCCGGCGAGGTGATTCGAGTGGCCAGAGGAGCGGATCGATGAGCCCCACCCCGAAGAAGACCGCCGCGCGCGCGGCCGCCGCCAAGAAGGCCGCGGCCGCAAAGAAG
>CAZETS010000069.1:0-11515 GCA_964515335.1 uncultured Spirochaetaceae bacterium | reverse complement strand
AAGAAGGCCGCGGCCGCAAAGAAGAAGGCTGCGGCCGCAAAGAAGAAGGCTGCGCTCGCAGCGAAAAAGAAGGCCGCGGCCAAGAAGAAGGCCGCCGCACTGGTCAAGAAGAAGGCGGCCGCCGCGAAGAAGAAGGCCGCTGCGGCCAAGAAGAAGGCCGCTGCGCTCGCGAAGAAGAAGGCCGCTGCTGCCAAGAAGAAGGCCGCTGCCGCCAAGAAGAAGGCTGCCGAGATCGCCCGCAAGAAGGCCGCCGCCAAGAAGAAAGCCGAGGAGCTCGCCAGGAAGAAAGCGGCCGCCGCCAAGGCGGCTGCCGAGAAGAAGGCCGCAGACGAAGCCCGGCGAGCCGCCGAGAAGGCGGCGGCCGAGCGCATCGCGGCCCAGAAGAAGCTCGAGAAGCAGCGCGCCAAGGCGCCGCCGCCGAGTGGCCCGAAGCACCCGAAGCTCGGTTACAAGTGGACCTGCTTCGCGTGCGGCGCGAAGTTCTACGACCTCGACAAGCCCGAGCCCGTGTGTCCGAAGTGCGGCGAGGACCAGCGCGACCGCCCGCTCGACTCGTCGAGCGGCGGGTCCGCGAAGCGCCCGGCGGTCCGACCGATGGCCCCCCTGCTCGAGGAAGAGGAGGAGCGGCCCCGGATCGCCAGAGAGGACGAGGAGTCTGGCGAGGCCGAGACCTCCGAAGAGGCCGAGCCCGAACTCGACGACGCCATCTTCACCCCGGTCGAGCCGAGCGACGGCGAGGACGTCGAGACCGTCGACCCCGACGACATCCTCACCTGACCGGGCCGCGCCGCCCCGGCCGTCAGATCGTCAGCAGCCGTCCCAGGTGCAGGGCGAGGCCTGCGGCCGGGTCCGACCGCAGGGCGATTTCGGCCTCGACCTCGCGCAGCCTCGCCTCGCGCTCGGCGACGTCGGCGCGGAGCTCCCGCAGCCGCTGCGAGGTGGCCTGGACGCGCTCGAACTCGCGCACGCGCTGATCCATCAGGCCGGTTCCGCTGGGCCGCTGCCGCCGGGATTCCTGGGCGGCGTAGCGCTGCTGGAACGACTCGACCTCCTGCGCGTAGGCGGCGCGCAGGGCCTCGAGGTCACCGGCCGCATAGCCCTGGAACGGACGCGCCGGGGCCTGCTGATCCTCGGCCTGCCAGTTGCGGTAGTAGTTCGCGCCCCCTGCCGCGATCACCACCACGAGCAGGACCAGCAGCTGGACGAGCGCCCCCCCCGCTCTTCTCCGGTCCTCGGTCGTCATTTCCGGTCCTCCAGCCCGCCCCAGGCGGCCAGGAACGACCGGTGACGCTCACACCGGTGTCCGGGCCTCCAGGAAGGCGAGCAGCTCTTCGCGCCGAGGCAGGCCCTCCTGAGCCCCGAGAGCCGTGCAGGCAAGCGCCGCCACGGCGTTGGCGACGCGCAGCACCTCGCCGACGTGCCGGCCGTCGAGCAGTGCCCAGATGAACCCGGCATGGAAGGCGTCGCCCGCGCCGGTGGTGTCCGCGACCGCGACCTCGAAGGCCGGTCCGTCGAGCCGCTCGTCACCGGCCCGCGCGATGGCCCCCTCGGCGCCGCAGGTCACCACGGCCAGGCGCGCTCCCAGGCCGGCCAGCTTGACCAGACCGTCGTCGGGATCGCCCGTCCCCCCCCACTCTTCGGCGAATTGCTTCGACACCACAGGGAAATCCGTAACGCCGAGCAGCCGCTCGGCCCCGGGCCAGACCTGGTCGGCGTCCAGCACGACTGCAATTCCCGCCCGTCGTGCGGTGCGGGCGGCCCAGAGCGCCGCATCCGGGTCGCTGGCGTCCAGGTGCAGCAGCCGCGCCCGCTCGACCTCGCGCGCTTCGAGGTGCGCGGGCGCGAGCCGCAGCCGCGGGTCGCGGTGCGCGAGCACGGTGCGCTCGCCGTCGCTCCGGCGCACCAGGATCGTGGCCGTTCGCGTGCGCGCCCCGGGAACGCGACGCACGCCCGCGAGGTCGACCCCCGCCCGGGCAAGCGGATCGAGCACCCGGTCGGCGTCGGCGTCGCTCCCGACCGCGCCCACGTAGCCGCACCGCAGGCCGAGGCGCACGCACCCGAGCAGCGCGCTGGCGACCTGCCCGCCGGGACGTGCGTCGGCCTGGATCAGGTCGAGCTTCTCGCCCGGCTCGGGCCAGCGCTCGAGCAGGCAGAGGTGATCGAGCGAGTTCTCCCCGAGCCCGACCACGTCGAGAGCCGCCCCGTCTCGCCGCTCGGGCCACAGACGCTCGCCGCGGATCGACACCTGGGGACCCCTCTCCGCCTTGTTCGCGCCCTGCCCGACCTGTCCGCCCCGCCCGCCGCGCGCGGGCGGTCGCTCTCAGCCGGTCAGTAGAGCACCCGGTAGGCGTGCAGGCTTCGCAGCACCCGGCGCACGTAGCTGCGCGTCTGATCGTAGGGGATCGACTCGACCCACTCGTCGTCGTCCTCGGCAGCGCCGAACTTCCAGCCCGAGACCGCATCGGGACCCGCGTTGTAGCTGGCGATCGCCGCCGACATCCGGGCGCCGAAGCGGTTGGACAGCTGCGCGAGGTAGTGGGAGCCGAGGTCGATGTTGGTATGCGGCTCGAACAGATCGTCGGCGTGGAAGCCGGTCAGGCCCTTCGAGCGAGCCAGCCGCTCGCCGGTGGGGGTCATGATCTGCAGCAGGCCGCGGGCCCCGACCGGAGAGACCACCCGCGCCCGATAGCCGCTCTCCTCGCGCATGATCGCGTAGACGAGGGCCGGATCGACGCCGTCCGGTCCGTTGGTGGCCCGGTCGACGAAGGGCGCAAACGCGGAGGGCCAGGCGTACCACCAGAGATCCTCGTAGCGGGGCACCGGGCCGCGGGCGAGGGTTTCCGCGTAGGGCTCGACGACCAGGCGCTGCGCGCGGTTGTAGTCCTCGGCGTCCGTGGCGAGCTGCGCGAGCTCGATGCGCTCGGACAGCCCCCGCGCACGGCGGGCGAGCAGATCGATCTCCTCCCGCGCTTCCTCGGTGAGGCCCGCCTCGAGCAGGATGCGCGCCCGGGCGAGGGCGCTGGGGGCGATCCGCCGCCGGCCTTCGCGCGGCGCGTCACTGCGGGGAGGCAGCGCGGCCTCGCCGGCCCGGGCTCGCGCCCGCCAGCCGTAGTACGAGATCGGAAACTCACTGGCCATGCTCGCGAAGGCCGCCCGGGCGGCGGGGTCGCCCTGCTGCTCGAGCGCGCGTGCCCGCCAGTAGCGCGGGCGCAGCTGGCCGATGGCGTCTCCCTGCTTGCCCGCGATCAGGTGGTCGAAGTACAGGGTGGCGCGGTCGTAGCGTCCCTGGCGATAGGCCGCCCAGCCGAGTCGCCAGTCGGCGGCGTCGCCCATGCCGGCGCTGGCGCTGCTCTTCGAGACCGCGCGGTAGTGCTGCTCGGCGCGCTCAGCGTAGCCGCGTCCATCGAGCAGCAGCGCGGCCAGGAAGCGCGCGCGAACCGCCTGGCGCCCCCGGCTCTCGTCCGCGATCCGCTCGAACTCCTCGATCGCCTCCGGGACCCGGCCGGCCCGGGCCATCGAGCGCGCCCGCCAGATCGGCACGTCGTCGCGCTGCCGGAGCGCCTCGAAGGCCTCGAGGGCCTGCGGGTACTCGCGCAGTCGGAACAGCGTGTGGGCAACCTGCCTCCTGGCCCGTCTGGCCTGGGAGGGCGAGAGGCCGAGCGACAGCGCTCGCTGGTAGTCGGCCAGCGCCTCGTCGTTGCGCCGCGCGCGGAACTGCCGATCGGCGCGGCGCCGCCAGTCGCTGCCGTTGCGCAGCGGGCGCTCGAGGTAGTCCTCGATCAGCTCGAGGCGATGCAGCGCGATGGCCGCCTCGTCGGCCGTCGGATGCGCGTACCAGATGAGCTTGTAGGTGGTGGCCGCCGCCTCGTCGAGCCCCTGCTCCTCCTCGGAGTTCGCGATGGACAGCAGCACGCGCGCGCGCAGCGCGTCGTCGCGGCTCTCGTCCAGGGTGGCGCGCCAGGCGGCGTGGGCGCCCTCGGAGCCACCGGACGCGTGCAGGGCGTCGCCGAGCAGCGCGTGCAGCCGGGCGCGCAGCGGCGTGTCCGGGTGACGGGCGAGCGCCTTGCGGGCCACCGTGGCGGCGGCCTCGGCGTGCCCCCCCTCGGCGAGTAGCCGCGCCTGCATGAGTGCCGCGTGGTCGGCGACCACCGGGTGGCGGTCGGCGACCTGACCGAGCAGCCAGGTCGCGTGGCTCCTGTCGTGCCGGTCGATCGCCTCGCGCGCCGCGCGCAGCGAAGCCGCGGGGTCGTCGAGCAGGGGGCGGCTGCGCTCGCGCAGCACCCGGTCGGCCGCCGGGGCTGCACCGGGGCCGCGGGAGACCGCCGTGTCGCCGCGCCGCGCCTCGACGGGCACCGCGACGCTGCCCGCGACGGCAACGAGCAGGCTCGCGACGAGGGCCAAGCGCGCGCCGGATCCTGCCGCGTATCGACCGTTGGCCTGCCCCAAGACGTCTCCTGTTCGTCGGCCCGCGCAAGCCCGCCTGCACGGGCGGCGGGCTCCACAGGGTGCGCGATCCCCCCACCGACCGGAAGCCCTGGATCCGGGCCGCGGACGGGGTCCCTGGTTTGTAGTGGCCATGGGCCTCGGGTAGGTTTCGCGGCTTGGGGACTGGTTTCGTCATCGATCGCGCGCGACGTGAGCTTCTCGCGCTTGCTGCCGCCGCGCTGCTCGTCGGCTGCGGCCCGTCTACGCCGTCGCCGCCCCCCGTCTCGTCGCCGCCCGCCCCGGCGGCAGACCCGGCGCCCGCCCCGCCTGCCGCCGCCAGCCCCCCCTCGCCGGCCGGCGTGCGCGGCCTCTGGGTGCTCGCCGAGGGCAGCCGACGCGTCCTCGAGGAGGCGGCCGAGGTGGAGCAGCTCGTCGCCGACGCCCGGGCGCTCGGCGCCACCGACCTCTTCGTGCAGGTCTATCGGGGCGGCCGCGCCTGGTACGACGCCTCCCTGGCCGACCGCACCCCCTACGAGCGGCTGCTCGCCGCCAACGGCCTCGACACCCTCGCCCTCCTGCTCGAGCGCGCCCATGCCGAGGGCCTGCGGGTGCACGCCTGGGTGAACGTCCTCTCGCTCAGCACCAACACGGGCGCGCCGATTCTCGAGGATCTCGGCCGCGACGCCGTGCTCGTCGACCGCCACGGGCGCTCGGTGCTCGACTACCCCGGCCTCGAGCTGCCCGAGCCCGACCGCAGCTGGTACCGGATGGGCACGCGCGGCGTCTATCTCGATGCCGGCGCGCCGGGCGTGGCCGAGCGGCTGATCGCCGTCTACGACGAGCTGCTCGAGCGCTACCCGGGCCTCGACGGCCTACACCTCGACTACATCCGCCACCCGGGCGCCCTGCCCTTCGTGCCGGGCTCGCGCTTCGGCGTCGGTCTCGATTTCGGGTATGGGAACGCGTCCCAGCAGAGGTTCCGCCGCGAGACCGGGCTGCGCGGCCCGTACCGCGATGCCGACACGCCGGACCCGACCCGGCTGGTCAACACCACCGCCTGGGACGACTGGCGGCGCCAGAAGGTGACCGACCTGGTGGCCGGCATCGCGGCCGCGGCGCGTGCCCGGCGCAGCGACCTGGTGCTGTCGGCGGCCGTCAACAGCTATGCGGACCGCGCCTACCTGAGCCTCGCCCAGGACTGGCTGCGCTGGCTCGAGGAGGACCTGATCGACTGGGCGATCCCGATGGCCTACACGCGCGACGACCGGCTGTTGCGCTATCAGCTCGAGGACTTCGCGGGGCGGCCGCACGGCGAGCGCATCCTGGGCGGGCTCGGGGTGTGGCTGTTCTCCGGCGAGCCCGGCCGCGCCCTCGCCCAGGTCGAGATCGCCCGGTCGGCGGGCCTGCCCGGCGAGGTGTTGTTCTCGTACGACTCGATCCTGGACGCCCCCGAGCTGCACGCCGCGCTGCAGGGCGCTGCCGGCCGGGCGGGCGACACGCCCGAGGTCGTCCCCGCCTCGGCGCCATGAGCGAGCCGGCCGCGGCCGACGTCGACCTCGCCGATTACGCGTTCGAGCTGCCCCGGGAGCTGGTCGCCCAGCGCCCTTCCGACGAGCGGGAGGACGCCCGGCTGCTGCGCGTCGACCGCGCGAGCGGCGCGATCGTCGAGCCGCAGAGCCCCCATCGCGTACGCGACCTGCCCGGGCTGCTTCGCGAGGGCGACCTGCTGGTCGTCAACACCACGCGGGTGCTGGCCGCGCGCCTGCGTGGCCGCAAGGCCACCGGCGGCGCCGCCGAGGCGCTGCTGCTCGGGCCCGAGCCCGGCGACGCGCGCAGCCAACGCGCGCTCGTGCGCACCAACGGCCGCCTGCGGGTCGGACTCGAGCTGTGCTTCGGTCCCGAGGAGCGGGCGCTGTCGGCGAAGATCAGCTCGCTCCACGACGACGGCCGGGTGACCCTCACGTTCGCGGGCGACGGCTCGCCGTACGACGTGGGCGAGGTGCCGCTGCCCCCCTACATCGAGCGCAGCGCCGAGCAGGCGCGCGGGGCGCTCGGCGACCTCGATCGCGAGCGCTACCAGACCGTCTACGCCCGCCATCCCGGCGCCGTGGCTGCGCCGACGGCGGGCCTCCACCTCACACCGGAGCTGCTCGAGGCACTCGGGCGCGCGGGCGTAGAGTGCGCCGAGGTGGTGCTCCACGTCGGCCTCGGCACGTTCCGGCCGCTGTCCGCGGAGGACGTCGCCAACGACCGCCTGCACGCCGAGCGCTATGCGCTGCCCGAAGAGACCGCCGCGGCGATCGACCGGACGCGGACCCGTGGCGGGCGCGTGATTGCCGTCGGCACGACCACGACCCGCGTGCTCGAAACCTGCGCGGCGGCGGACGGCCGGGTGCGTGCCGCGCAGGGCGAGACGGAGCTGTTCCTGCGCCCGGGCCGCCCGCCGCGGGTGATCGACGGGCTGCTCACGAACTTCCACCTGCCCGGCTCTTCGCTGCTGCTGCTGGTGGCGTCGCTGATCGGCCGCGAGGCGCTGCTCGCCGCCTACCACCACGCCGTCGCGGCGCGCTTTCGCTTCTACTCGTACGGCGACGCGATGCTTATCCTGTGACCCGCGCCGAAACGGGGACGAACGGCGGATTGGCTCGACTGCAGGCTGGAGAGCGGCCCTGGTGAAGGCAGAAGGCTTCGGGATCGAGATCACCGCCCGCGACGGCGCGGCGCGCAGCGGGCGTCTCACGACGCCTCACGGAGTGGTTCACACGCCGGCCTTCATGCCGGTGGCCACCTACGGGGCCGTGCGCGGCATCGCGGCCGCCGACCTCGAGGCGATCGGCGCCGAGATCCTGCTGTCGAACACCTACCACCTGCACGAGCGGCCGGGCGAGGGGGTCGTCGAGCGGCTCGGCGGATTGCACGGATTCACGGGCTGGCGCGGTCCCTGGCTGACCGACAGCGGCGGCTACCAGGTGACGTCGCTGTCCGACCGGATGCGCATCGACGACGACGGCGTCACGTTCAGCTCTCCGCTGGATGGAAAACGGCGAACGCTCACCCCCGAGAGCGTGATCGCCATCCAGGAAGCCCTCGGGAGCGACGTCGCGATGGTGCTCGACGAGTGCCTGCCGCCCGTGCCCGAGGACGGCGCCGCGCCCGACGCCTCCCGCATCGAGGCCGCGATGACGCGCAGCCTGCGCTGGGCGGCGCGGGCCGCCGCGGCCCGCCGCCGCCACGAGCAGGCCGTCTTCGGCATCGTGCAGGGCGGCATCGACGAGAAGCTCAGGCGCCGCTCGGCGGAGGGCACCGCCGAGCTCGGGTTCGACGGCTTCGCGCACGGCGGCCTCGGCCTCGGCGAGAGCCGGGAGGCGCGGCGCGCGGCCGTGACGGTCGCGCACGCGGTGCTGCCCGCCGACCGGCCCCGCTACCTGATGGGCCTCGGGCGCCCGGTCGACCTGCTCGACGGAGTGGCCTGCGGGGTCGACCTGTTCGACTGCGTGGTGCCGACCCGCAACGGCCGCCACGGCCTGCTCTTCACCCGGGCCGGCGTGCTCAGCCTGCGCAACGCGCGCCATCGCGACGCCGACGACCCGATCGACGCGAGCTGCGATTGCCCTGCCTGCACGAGGCATTCGCGCGGCTACCTCCGCCACCTCCTCAAGTGTGGAGAGTCGCTCGGGGCGCGCCTGGCCGCCCTCCACAACCTGCGCTTCTACCTCGCCCTGCTCGAGCGCACGAGGCGGGCGATCGCCGACGGAAGCTTCGAGGCGCTGCGCGCCGACGTCGAGGCGACCTCCGAGCGTCGCCTTTAGGTCGACGCGAGCGCCCTGGAGCCGCCCTGGGGGTGGGCCCGGTTCGGGCGGGCGCGCGCTGCCGAACCAATCCGCCCACAGCGGAATCCGGGCCGGCGCGCGGGATTCAGGCGGGGCTCGGATCGGCCGATACAAAGCCGAACCCGGGCCGGCCCCTGGCCGCCCTTCTGCCGGCCACAGGCCGGCTCACGGAGTCCGTCCCATGCGAATCCACGTCCCCTTCGCGCCCGCCCAGTCGATCGTGATGCTGGCCCTGCTCGTCGTGCTCGGCGGCGGCTGCGCGTTCGGAGAATTCCGGCCCGACGATCCCTGGAAGCGTCAGTTCAGCCTCGAGGACATGCAGAAGTCGTATACCGACCTGGTGCGTTGGTCGAAGTTCGAAGAGGCCTCGGGCTTCGTCCACGAGGAGGATCGCACGGCCTTCCTGAGCCAGATGCCCGAGTTCGACGTCGTCCGGTTCACCGACTGGGAAGCCAAGCCCTGGAAGTTCGAGGACCAGGAAGAGAAGAAAAAGGCCGTGATCGAAGTGACCTACCGCGGCTACTCGATGCGCAGCCCCATCGAAGTGAAGGTGACCGAGATCCAGACCTGGCAGCGTGAAGGCAAGGGCAACAACTGGATCGTGCGCCCCGACTTCCGCAACCTCGACCGCTTGGCCGCCCACTGAGGCGCGACCCGCCCCGCGGAGCCGCATCGCATGTCCCGAGCCAAGACCATCCTCGTCGTCGACGACGTGCCGATGTTCCGCGATCTGGTGGCCGTCTTCCTGGCACGCAGCGCGCGCGTCCTGCAGGCGGCGAGCGCAGCCGAGGCGCTCGAGATCCTCGCTCGCGAGCGCATCGACCTGCTGATCGCCGACCTCCACATGCCCGAGATCGACGGCGCGGCCCTGTGCGCCCGGGTGCGCGGCCAGCCGGGCTTCGACGAGCTGCCGATCCTCATGTTGATCCGACCCGACGACCCCGACGACGCCGCCCGCGCGGTTCACTCGGGCGCCAACGACATGCTCGGCAAGCCGCTCGAGCGCGACCGGCTGATCCACGTCGTGCGTCACTTCCTCGAGCAGGGCCTGTCGAAGGGACTTCCGCGCGTCGACGTGCGCGCCCCGGTTCAGCTGCGCAACGCGATCCTGCGAACCTGGGGCACCTCGCGGAACATCTCGCGAGGCGGCATCTCGGTGGAGGCCGACTGCGACCTCGAACCGAAGAGCGAGGTGGCTGTCGAGATCACCCTGCCCGACACGAGCGCGGCCTTGTCGCCGCTCGCCGAGGTGATCTGGAGCCGGGAGACCGAAGACCGACGGCTGGTGGAGCTGGGCCTGCGCTTCGTGTCGATGAACGGCGTTGCCATGCGCGCCCTCGACGACTTCATCTGGGAGCACACGCCGAACGCCTACGCGACCTCTCCGTCGTCCGTGGGGGCGTGAGCGAGAAGCTGGTCGCCCGGAACGCCGGTGTCCCCCTGGCCCGACGCGACCTGCGTCCGACCAGGGGGCCCTCTGCGGCTATCCGGGTGTATCTGGCCGATCAGTCGATCGGCGGAACCATTCCAGTACCGTCCCGCTGGGACGACTCGTTGCGGCGAACCGAGATGACCCGGTCGCCCTGGCGCACCACGGTCTCGTGGGTGGTCGCCATGCTGTCATCGAGCTTCACGCGAAGAGACTCGATGACGATGGGCTCGTCGCTCGAGCCGGACATCGAGCCGACCGGCACCGCGACGCTGGTGCCGCCTCCGTAGCGACCGCCGCCCGAGAGCACGTAGGTGCTCGCCTTGCGGGCCTCGGCGACGACCACGGGCCGCACTCTCTCGACCGCCGAGGGCGACGGCGCGGCCTGCGCCTCGGGGGCCCGGGCAACCTCGTCGACCCGCGTGAAGCGGTCATAGCCGTCCAGGCCGTCCAGCGTCTCCACCTGCACACGATCCCGGTACCGCGCGGGAACGCGCTTGTCTTCGTCGGTGTACGCGACAGTGCCGTCATCGGTCGTCCACGTGTAGACCGTTTCGGCCGACACCTCGGCCGAGGCACCGAACACCAATCCCGCCACCGCCACGAGCGCGATCCGCGCGCCGGCGGCATGAGTCTTCAACCACGACATGGGTTTGCGTCCTCCAGTGACCCTATGTGGTGGCCAGGCCCCGAAAAGCTCATCCTGCCGCCGATCCGCACATCGCCGGAGAACCGGAAACCGGAGCATTGACAGGGGGTTCAGGCCTCTGTATCACTACGCCCCCAATTTGCTGCGGGGTAGAGCAGTCAGGTAGCTCGTCGGGCTCATAACCCGGAGGTCGCAGGTTCGAATCCTGCCCCCGCTACCACTCAGAAGCGCCCGGAGGCCTCGGTCTCCGGGCGCTTTCGTTTCTGGCTACGGCCGGCGACGATGCGCCGCCAGGGCAGCGAGGCCCAGCCCAACGAGCACCGCGGTCGACGGCTCGGGCACGAGACTCCACGATCCGCTGCTCCCAGCGCCCACGTCCACCTCATCCATCAAGGTAGACGTGCAATCGATGGTCGCGCAGGCGCGCACGTAGGCGTTCACGGTTTCCGGCTGAGCGGTCGTAAAGGATCGCCCGCTGATGTCGCCGATCTGCCAGCCGCCATGCGGGGCCTGGATGTACTTCGTGACGACGGTGGTCCACCCTACGATCTTGCCACCAGAGTCCGTCGTGAACGCGAACAGCGTCGAGCCGGGATCCCAGTTGGCATCCGAGATCACGCTCATCCGATGCGGTGAAGCTCAGCGATGCGCCCGTCATATCGTAGAAGGGCAGGTTGGGAGCGAGTGGTTCTGCGAGCTCGAGTGTGATCTGAATCCGCATCGAGGGGTCGTATGCCCCGGCTGGGGGATCGTTGTCGGTGATCTGGGCCGCGGCGCCGTAGATCTTCCCCGTGTACTGGTAGATCGCGCTCGCGAGCGCACTGGTCGAGAGCGTCGCCAGCATGAGAGACAGCATCAGAGCACGTACCAGGACCCGCATTTCCCTCTCCTTCCGACTGAGAATCGCAACCATCTCAGTCGCGGCGCCTGAGTTCAAGCGCAATCACATGCCGTCCCGTCGCGATTCCTCGACGACGCGCGATTGTGGTTGGGCGAGGGATGTCGATTCGAGGCGATCGCGTATCCCATGGCGATCTCATCCCGCCCCCACGCATGATGGATTCAGGGGGCTTAGGGAGCGATTCCAGTGGAGATCGCCGGCGCTGCGGCGCCCGACTCGCTTCGGTCGTAGCGGGCTCCTGCTACCACCGAAAGCATGCGCCCGGTCGTCCGAGGACGCCC
>CAZETS010000068.1:0-29211 GCA_964515335.1 uncultured Spirochaetaceae bacterium | reverse complement strand
TCAAGCAGAAACCGTGCCAGGCACAATCCTCGATCCACTGTTCAAGGTGAGAAGCGCCCTGTCGGACTTTCGCGCTACGGCTCGACGACGATCTTGCCGACCGCCTTGCGGTCCATCATGTCCCGAAGAGCCTGCGGGCCCTCGTCGAGCGAGTAACGCCGCGACACGTGGGGACGCAACCGGCCCGTCGCCGTCATCTCGAGCAGGTCGCGGACGATCTCCTCGCGCAGCTCGGGCTCGCGCGACACCATGGCGCCGAGGAAGACGCCGACGATCTGACAGCTCTTGAGCAGCGTCAGGTTCAGCGGGACCTTCGGGATGCCCGCCGTGAAGCCGATCACCAGGAAGCGCCCGCCCCAGGCCGTCGCACGGATCGCCTGTTCGGCATACTCGCCGCCGACCGCGTCGTAGACGACGTCGCAGCCATGGCCGTCGGTGAGTGCCTTGGCGCGGTCCTTCAGGCTCTCGGTCGCGTAGTTGATGGTGCCGTCGGCGCCGCGCTCGCGACAGAGCGCGAGCTTCTCGTCGTTCGAGGCGGCGGCGATGACCCGCGCGCCCATCAGCTTGCCGAGCTCGACCGCGGCGAGACCGACGTTGCCGCCGGCGCCGAGCACGAGCAGTGTCTCGCCGGGCTGGAGGCCGCCACGGTACTTGAGCCCGTAATAGCCGGTCCCGTAGGCGTAGAGCAGGCCCGTGGCCTCGGCGAAGTCCGCGCCCTCCGGCAACACGCGCGTGCCGTCGGCCGGAAGCAGCGCCTTCTCGGCGAAGCCGCCGACGACACCAAGGCTGCCCACCACGCGGTCGCCCACCGAGAGCGACGTCACGCCCTCCCCGACCGCTGATACCACGCCCCCGACCTCACCGCCGGGCACGAACGGCAGCGGCGCCTTGAACTGGTACTTGTCCTCGAGCATCAGCGTGTCGGGGAACGTGACGGCCGCCGCCTCGACGTCGACCACCACCTGCCCCGGCCCGGGATCGGGATCCGGCAGCTCCTCGATGACCAGCTTCTCCGGCGGACCGAACTCCTTGCAGACGACGGCTCTCAAGATCTGTCCCCTTCCTGCCTACAGGTCCGCCACCAGCTTGTCGTACAGCTCGACGAAGTTGTTGCGGTCGTCGCCCGAGAGCATCTCGATCGCGCTCCGCGGATGCTGGTTGAGCTGGCCGGTGATGTTGTAGGGCACGAGCGCGCCCCACTCGAGCTTGTCGCGCAGGCCCACGAAATGCTCCTGCAAGAGCTGCAGGACCGGGCGCACGTGGTAGGCCGGGTTGCGCAGGAAGCCGATCAGCAGCTCCATCGGGCAGTTGCCGGCGCCGCGACCCATGCCGGCCATGGTGGCGTCCACGCGGTTGCAGCCGTGGATGACCGACTCGATGGTGTTCGCGAAGGCGAGCTGCTGATTGTTGTGGGCGTGGATGCCCACCTCCTTGCCCGTGCCGTCGAGCGCGGCGCGGTACTTCTCGACGAGGCGCGCGATCTGCTCGCCGTAGAGCGAGCCGAAGCTGTCGACCACCACCACCGTGCTGGCCGGTGTGTCGCGCAGCGACTCGAGGGCCTGCTCGATCTCGGCATCCTGCAGCACCGACACCGCCATCAGGTTGCAGGTGACCTCGTAGCCCTTGTCGGCCGCGTCCTGGATCATGTCGACGGCGAGCGGGATCTGGTGCGCGTAGGTGGCGACACGGATCACGTCGAGGACGCTCTGACCCTTCGGCAGGATGTCCTCGTGGTAGTCGGTCTTCTCGGCGTCGGCCATCGCGGCGAGCTTGAGGGACGTGTCGTTGTCGCCGACGATGCGGCGCATGTCGTCCTCGTCACAGAACTTCCAGTCGCCGAACTTCCCGCGCGCGAAGAGCTTCTTCGACCCCTTGTAGCCGAGCTCCATGTAGTCGATGCCGGCGTCGACGCAGGTCTGGTAGACGGCGCGCACGAGCTCGTCGTCGAACAGGTGGTCGTTGACCAGCCCGCCGTCGCGAACCGTGCAGTCGAGCACCTTCAGTTCGGGCCGAAACGTGATCCAGGGTGCGCTCATCGGGGGTCTCCTCTCGCGCCGTCCTCGGCGGCGCGGAAAGGTCCATTCTAGGGAGCCCCTGGAGCGAGTTCCAGCACGGAAAGAGGGCGATCCGGCGACGGCGCCGACCGCGCTCAGAAGACGTAGCGGCGCATCGACACGTTCAGCAGCAACCCCACCGCCAAAGCGGCGGACAACAAAGCGGATCCGCCGTAGGAGAAGAAAGGCAGCGGCACGCCGATCACCGGGGCCAGCCCCACCACCATCGCGATGTTGATGACCGCCGGCCAGAAGAGCGTCCCCACCAGTCCCACCGCGAGCATCGCGCCGAAGCCGTCCTTCGAGTTGCGCGCGATCCACAGACCCCACAGCAGGAACGAGAAGAACACGACCAACACCACCGTACTGCCCACGAAGCCCCACTCCTCGGCGAGCACGCTGAACGCGAAGTCCGTGTGCTGCGTGGGCAGGAAGCGGAGCTGCGTCTGCGTGCCCTCCTGCCAGCCGGTGCCGAAGAGCCCCCCCGAGCCCACCGCAATGCGCGACTGCATGGCCTGGTAGCCCGAGGCCAGCGGATCGCGCGAGGGATCGAGGAAGTCGAGGATGCGCTCGCGCTGGTAGACCTTGAGGCCGAAGCTCCAGAGCGCCGCCAGCCCGGCCACCGCGAACAAGGCCACCCCCGTCCAGGCGCGCAGCGGGATGTGGACCAATGGCAGATAGGTCAGCGCGACCAGCAGAGTGAGCACGGCCACGCCCATGTCGCGCTGCAGGATGATCAGCCCCACCGGCAGTGCCGTGATCAGCAGCGGAACCGCCAGATCGCGCAGCCGGGTGATCTGGTTCGGGGGATTGCGGTGGAAGTGGCGGGCGAGGGCCACCACGAGGCCGATCTTCGCCAGCTCGGAGGGCTGGATGCTGCCCTCGAAGAGCCACGCCTGGGCGCCGCGCGTGACCGTGCCCACCACCAGGGTCAGCGCCAACAGGGCGAGGGCCCCGCCGAAGATCACCAGCCCGAACCGCTCGATGTGCCGGTAGTCGACGAAGGCCGCGACCGCGACGACGAAGACACCGAGACCGGCCACCATCGCCTGCCGCCGCACCACGTCGGCCATGCCGCCCTCGACGCCTGCCGCCGCGGCCGAGACGAGGTTCACGAAGCCGAACGAGAGCAGCACGCCCACCAGCGCGATGAGCACCCAGTCGAAGTTCTGTACGGATCGACGGTCGAGATGCAGCATCGCCTACCGGCCCCCGGCCGAAGGCGAGGCGGCCTCCGCCACCTCGGCCCGCGCCAACACAGACTCGGGCCCGGACGGCGGCGCCGGCTCGGGCGGCTCGAGCCCCTGCTTCTTCTCGTACCAGCGCGCGATCACCTTCTGCGCCATCGGCGCGGCCACCGCGCCGCCGCCCTTCCCCGCGTGTTCGACCACCACCGCCACCGCGATCTCGGGGTTTTCGGCCGGCGCGAAGGCGGCAAAGAGCGCGTGGTCGCGATAGCGGACGGGCACCTCGTCCTCCTCCAGGTCCTTGACGAGGTCGAGGCTCACGACCTGACTGGTGCCGGTCTTGCCGGCCACCGAAAGGCCGGGCACGCGCGCGCGGGCTCCGGTGCCGTGGATCTCCGGCGTCCCCGGGTCGAAGTCGGTGGCCGGCCGGCCCGGTGTGCCCTCCACGACGGCCAACAGACCGGTGCGCACCCGGGCGAGCAACGCCGGATCGATGCCCGCGTCGACCGGCTCGCTCGGCGCAAGCGCCTGCACGACCTGCCCGTCCCAGGTCTCGAGCCGCTGCACGACGCGCGGCCTGTAGCGCCGGCCCCCGTTCGCGAGCGCAGCGAACGCGTTGGCGAGTTGGATCGGCGTCACCAGGTTGTAGCCCTGCCCGATCGACGCCGAGACCGTCTCGCCCTTGATCCACGACTCGCGGCGCGCGCGCTCCTTCCAGGCCCTGGTCGGGATCAGCCCCGACGCCTCGCCCGCCAGGTGCACCCCGGTGCGGTCACCGAGCCCGAAGCGCCTCGCGAACGAAGCGATCGTGTCCACCCCGAGCTCGATGCCGAGCTCGTAGAAGAAGACGTCGCAGCTGTCGCGCAGGGCCGCCACCATGTCGACCTCACCGTGGCCGCCGCGCTTCCAGCAGCGGTAGACGCGGCGTCCCAGGCGGTAGTAGCCGGGGCAGAAGACCGTGGTGCCGGAGTCGATCTTGCCCTCGGCGAGTCCCGCCAGCGCGACGATCGGCTTGTAGGTCGAGCCCGGGGGATACTGGGCCGAGATCGCACGGTTTCGCAGCGGCTTCCACTCGTCGCCGGTCAGCGAAGACCAGGTCTCGCTGTCGATGCCACCCGCAAAGGCGTTCGGGTCGTAGGCGGGCAGAGAGGCCATCGCGAGCACGTCGCCGTTGCGCGGGTCGATCGCGACCAGCGCGCCCATCCTGTCGGGCTCCTCGGGATCCTCCGACCGGAACGCCTCCTCGGCGGCGCGCTGCAAGTCGAGGTCGAGCGTCAGCACCAGGCGTCCGCCCGGAACCGGGGCGATCTCGCCGATCACCTCGATCTCCTGCCCGGCCACGTCGACCACCACGTTGCGCCCGCCCGCACGACCGCGCAGGTGCGGCTCGAGTTCGGCCTCGATGCCGATCTTGCCGACCACCTCGCCGGACCGGTAGTTGGCGAACGCCCCGCTGCCGAGCTGCTCGGCGTCGATCTCGCCGATCGTGCCGAGCAGGTGCGCGGCGCGGTGCGACTCGACGTAGTGGCGCCGCGGCGTCATGTCGGTCACCACGCCGGGCAGCGCGTAGCGGTGAGCCTCGACACGCGCCCGTGCCTCGTAGCCGAGGTCGCCCTCGATCACGACCGGCTGGAACCGCTTGCGCCCGGTGGGTCGGCCGACCAGAGCGCCGATCTCGGCGGCGTCACGGGCGATCAGGTCGCCGAGCACCGAGTACGTGCGCCCCGCGGACTGCACGTCGTCGGCGATCACCTGCACGCGAAACGCGGGCCGGCTCGTCGCCAGCGCCCGGCCCTCGCGGTCGACGATGTCGCCCCGCGGCGCCTCCAGCCTCAGCGTGCGCACCGAGTTGCGCACCGAGCGGCTCGCCAGATCGGCGCCCTCGAGGACCTGCAGCTGAAAGAGCCGCAGCACGAAGACCACGAACACGGCCACGACGATCAGGGCGATCAGCCCGAGCCTCAGCTCGCTCGGCGCCTCGTTGGCCGACGAGAGCCGGTCGTCCCCCATGCCCTTGGAGATCACGCCGTGCTCCGGCGCGTGTCGATGTGCAGCGTGCGCGACGGAGCGCCGTCGCCACCGGCCCAGAGGGCCACCCGTGTCACCACCGCAAACACCCACGGCGCCACCGCGCCGTTGACCAGCGCGTGCCAGACGCCGTCGAGCAGCCAGCTGAAGCCCGGCACGCCGTCGCCGACGAAGAAGCCCAGAACCGCGTAGACGGCGAGCCCGTAGACGAAGCTCACCGACGAGACGAAGACGACCAGCGGCAGCGAGCCCTTCAGGTTGAGCTGCCGACCTGCCAGGAAGGCGCTCGTGAAGGCGATCAGCCGCAGCAGGGCGTGCTGTCCGACGAGCGAGCCCGAGAGCCAATCCGCCGCGAAGCCCAGCGCGGCCGCCAGCGCGAGCCCCAGGGCGAGACCGCGCCAACGCAGGCCGATCGACAGCACCACGAGCAGGCCCAGATCGGGGCACCAGGGCGGCGGCAGCATGGTGGCGAGGGCGCCCTGCACGACCAGCGCCAACAGCCCGGCCGCGAACAGCGCGAGCGTCAGCTTGATCATCGCGCAGCGGCCGCCAGACCGGGCTGCGCGGCCGACGCGTCGGCGGTCTCGGTGGGCCCGGTCGGCGCCGGCACGACCGCGGGCACAGGCGGCGCCGGCGGCACTGGCGCCGGCAGCAGCTCGGGCTCGTGAGAATCGTCCGGCACGTTCGAGCCGTACAGCAGGTCGAGGGTCGGCCCGCGACGCAGCATCACGAACACCTGCTCGAGTCGGCCGAAGTCGACGGCGGGCTGCACGGAAGCGGTCTGCACGAGGCTGCCGCCCGGATCCTCGAGCGACACGACGCGTCCTACGCGCAGCCCCTTCGGATACACGCCTCCCAGCCCGGAGGTGATCACCGCGTCACCCACGGCGACGTCGCTGCCGCGCACGACGAACTCGAACTCGAGCTCGTCGGTGCCGAGCCCGCGCACGATGCCCCGCGCCCGGCTTCGCTGCACGACCGCGTCGATCGCGCTCTGCCGGTCGAGCAGCAACATCGTCTTGGCGGCGCCAGGCGACGTGCGGGTGACCAGCCCGACCACGCCCTGCTCGGTGATGACCGGCTGCCCGGACAATACGCCGTGGCTGCTGCCGCGATCGACCAACACGCTGCGGAACCACGGCGAGACGTCGAGGCCGACGACCTCCGACGGCAGCATGGGAATCTCGAAGCCGTCCCGCATGGCGGCGATCCGCGTCAGCTGCTCGCTCGTCACCAGGGCTTCGCGGTACTGCAGGTTCTCTTCCTCGAGCGCGGCGATCCGCGCGCGCAGCAGCTCGTTGTCCTCGCGCACCCCGAGCAGGTCCGCGTAGCTCTCCCAGCCGGCGCGCACCGCATCGACCGGCGCGCCGAGCAGGCGCTGCAGCGGCACGGCGACCTCGAGCAGCACGCTCTGCCAGCCCCCCAGGTCACGCCCGGGCGCGCCGGCCTCGCTGCCGCGATCGCGCACCATCGTGACGGTGGACAGCAGCACCAGCGCCACGAAGGCCAGCGGAGCAGCGAGTCGCTTCAGGAATCCGGGCATGGCTCCCCGCGCCCGCCCAGAGCGGCATCCCCCCGGGCCGGCACCAATTTTCCGATCCCCATGGATCGGCTGGAACCCGCGCCGACGTGAGCGGCTAGGAGCGGATCGTGACGTCCTTGAGGAGGCGCAGCTCGTCCAGGCAGCGCCCCGTCCCGATGGCGACGGCGGTCAGCGGGTCCTCGGCCAGCATCACGGGCAGGCCCGTGGTCTCCCGGAGCAGGATGTCCAGGTTGGCCAGCAGCGACCCGCCTCCCACGAGCACGATGCCCTTGTCGACGATGTCGGCGGAAAGCTCGGGGGGGGTTCGTTCCAGCGCCATCTTCACGCTCTCGACGATGGCGTTGATCGGCTCTGCGAGGGCCTCGCGCACCTCTTCCGACTTGATCTCCAAGGTCTTCGGCACACCGGCGACGAGGTCGCGTCCCTTCACCTCGATGTGCTCCTGCGTCTGCGCGGGGAACGCGGTGCCGATCTTGATCTTGATCAGCTCGGAGGTTCGCTCGCCGATCAGCAGGTTGTACTTGCGCTTGACGTAGTTGATGATCGCCTCGTCCATCTTGTCGCCGCCGACGCGGGTCGAGTTGGAGTAGACGATGCCCGAGAGCGAGATCACCGCGACTTCGGTGGTGCCGCCGCCGATGTCGATGATCATATTGCCCGACGGCTCGGTGACCGGAAGGCCGGCGCCGATCGCCGCCGCCATCGGCTCCTCGATGAGGTAGACCTCGCGCGCGCCGGCGAGCATGGCGCTCTCCTTGACGGCGCGCTTCTCGACCTCGGTGATGCCGGACGGAACGGCGATCACGATGCGCGGCCTGACCATCCGCTTGCGATCGTGCACGCGCGTGATGAAGTAACGCAGCATCGCCTCGGTGATCTCGAAGTCGGCGATGACGCCGTCCTTCATCGGACGCGTCGCCACGATGTGTCCGGGCGTGCGGCCGAGCATCTCCTTGGCGGCCTTACCGACGGCGCGCACCTTGTCGGGCCCGCGCCCGTCCTTCAAGACGGCGACGACGCTCGGCTCGGAGACCACGATGCCTCGTCCCTTGACATAGACGAGTGTATTGGCCGTCCCCAGATCGATCGCGAGGTCGCTCGAGAACCAGCCCAGCACCGTGTCGAGTATCACGTCGCACTTCCCCCTGTGCGTCGCACGGCAGCCGCGCCGCCGATGCAACGTCGTTCGATTCGCCCGTGCTCGCGACCAGCGCCGCCTCCAGTGATTCCCGGCGCTCCCGAAGGCGCCGGACGACCGCAGGAAGCGCTGAGCATCCTTGCGCTAAGTGGCCGGATTGGAAGCAAATTTACGGGCGTATCCACTTGTTCACGAAAGTAACAGTGCGCGCCCGGACGAGCAAGCGGCTCGGGCACCACGAGGCCGGTCGGCGAGCAGATCCGCATCCGGCCACGCCCCACCGGCACGGCTCGCGCGACCACCGGCTCGCTTGCCCCGGGTCGGGGGGCTTCCGTACTCTCCGCGACTTCAAGAGCCGCCGTGCGGAGCCGTCGGGCGACGGGGTCCGCGCCGAGGCGAGCCGGCGGCGACGCGCCCCTGCGCGGACCGCCCGGGGCCACACATGCTCGAGTCGATCCGCAAGGGCCAGCGCTGGCTGACCCTGCTTCTCGTGACCTTCGTGGGCGCGGTCTTCGTGTTCTTCATGGGCGTGGGCGGCCAGTTCGGACCCGCCGGCCCCACGGGAAACGCGGTCATCGAGCTCGACGACATCCGCCTGCAGGTCGCCGACTACCAGCGCCTGCGGGCACGCCTCGAGCAGTTCTACAGCGAGCAGCTGGGCGAGCAGTTCGACAGCCGGGCGCAGTCGGACGCGCTCGACGACCTGACGCTGCGGCAGCTCGTCGACCAGGTCGTGCTGGCCTGGTCGGCTCGCGAGCTGGGCCTCCGCGTCGGCCGGGAGGAGGTCCAGGAGCTGGTGCGCCAGACACCCGACTTCCGCGACGAGGCCGGCCGCTTCGACAAGCAACGCTTCGTCGACTTCGCGAACTGGGAGTACGGCAGCCAGCGCGCCTTCGTCGACAGCATGCAGCTCGACCTGCTGCGCCAGAAGATGGTGTCGCTGATCTACGACCAGGCCACGGTCAGCCCCGCCGAGGCCCGGGACGCGGCCCTTTACGGGCTCGAGCAGGTGCGCCTCGCCTACGTGGCCCTCGACACCGCCAACCTGCCCGCCGGCGAGCGCGCCGAGGGGGTCGACGACGAGACCGTGACCGCGTGGCTCGAGGGGCACCGCGAGCAGCTCGAGGAGCAGTACCAGGCGGGGATCGCGGCCTACACGGTGCCGGCGCGGGCAAAGGCCCGGCACGTGCTCGTCCAAGTGGACCGCGACGCCGATCCCGACCTGATCGACGCCGCCCGCCAGAAGGCCGAGGGGGCGCGAAGCCGGATCGCGTCCGGCGAGGCCTTCGAGGACGTCGCCGCCGCGCTCTCCGACGACCCGGGCTCGAAGGATCAGGGCGGCGATCTCGGCGAGTTCGCGCGCGGCACCCACGCCCAGGCGCTCGAGGACGCAGCCTTCTCCCTGCAGCCGGGCGACCTCTCGGAGGTGGTCCAGAGCGACGCCGGATTCCACGTGGTTCGCCTCGACGAGTACGTTCCCGAGGTGGTCCGCTCCTTCGACGAGGTCGGCCCCGAGCTCGCCCGCGCCGACGTGCTCACCAAGCGCGCCGAGGAGCGCGCCCAGCAGCTATCCATCCAGCTCGCCGACGCCGTGCGCGGCGGACAGAGCCTGGAGGACGCCGCGCGCGAGCTCGAGCTGACCCTCGAGCGAACGCCCCTGCTCACGCGCCGCCCAGACGGGTTCGTGCCCGGGCTCGGCGGCGCGCCGGACGTCCTGCGCACCGCTTTCGCACTCGACCTCGAAGCCGCGAGCAGCCCGACCGTACACCCGGTCGGCAAGCGGCTGGTGCTCGTGCAGCTGCTCGAGCACCACATGCCGGACGCCGCCGAGCTCGATAGCACGGTGGCCGACCTGCAGCAGAACCTGCTCGCCGCCAAGCGCAACCGCATGGTGCAGGACTGGATCGAGCAGCGGCGGGACGAGCTCGAGCAGAGAGGGCAGCTGCTGGTGAACGCGTCGCTCGTGATCTCGCGCGGATAGCCCCGAGCAGCGCCAACCCGGGAGGATCCGATGGCCGACACCCCCGGTGCCGAGCGCACCGCCGAAGAAGTGATCCGAGGCGTCGACCTCGGCGGGCGCAACGCGCTCGTGACGGGCGCATCCGGAGGGCTCGGCGCCGAAACGGCACGGGTGCTGGCTTCGGCCGGCGCCGCGGTGACGCTCGCCGCCCGTGACGCCGCCAAGGCGGAGGCCGTCGCCGAGGAGATCCGCAGCGGCACCGGCAACCCGGCGGTCGACGTGACGGTGCTCGAGCTGACCGACCTGGGCAGCGTTCGCCGCTGCGCGAAGCAATGGCTCGCCGGCGGCAAGCCGCTGCACCTGCTGATCAACAACGCCGGCGTGATGGCCTGCCCGCTCGAGCGGACCGCCAACGGCTGGGAGCTGCAGCTGGCCACGAACCACATCGGGCACTTCCTGCTGACCGGACTGCTCGCTCCCGCACTCGAGGCCGGCGCGCCGGCTCGCGTCGTCAACCTGAGCTCGGCAGGCCACCGGCTCGGCGGTGTGGATTTCGACGACCCGCACTTCGAGCAGCGGGCCTACGACAAGTGGCTGTCGTACGGGCAGTCGAAGAGCGCGAACGTACTCTTCAGCGTCGAGCTCGACCGCCGACTCGCCCCCCACGGCGTGCACGCCTACGCGGTGCACCCGGGCATGATCATGACCGAGCTCGGCCGCCATCTCGACCAGCAGGACATCGCCGACCTGATGGAGCGCACCCGCAGCGCCGGCTCGGGGAGCGGCGCCGGGCCGTCGTTCAAGAGCGTCGAGCAGGGAGCCGCCACCTCGGTCTGGGCCGCCACCACGCCCGAGCTCGAAGGACGGGGCGGCCTCTACTGCCTGGACTGCCATGTCGCCGAAGAGGCCGCCTCCGATGGCGACATGGACGGCGTCGCGCCGTATGCCACCGACCCCGACACCGCCGCGCGCCTCTGGGCGATGTCCGAGGAGTGGGTGGGCGAGCGGTTCGATTTCAGCTGAGCGCCCGCGAGTCGCCTCTGTCAGGCCGTCGCGCAAACATCCGGAGGTGCCAACCATGTCCGAGCCGACCCTCACGATCGACGGTCGTGCAGCGGCCACCGAGTCGGCCTTCGACGTCGTCAACCCGGCCAGCGGCAAGTCCTTCGCGTCGTGCCCGGACGCCACCCGGGCGCAGCTCGACGAAGCCATGGCGGCCGCCGAGCGCGCATTTCCCGCCTGGGCGGCCGACGAGGCCGCCCGGCGTCAGGCGCTGATCGCCTGTGCGGACGCGCTCGCCGCGAAGGCGGCCGAGATCGGCCGCGTGCTCACCCGGGAGCAGGGCAAGCCCCTGCCGCGCGCCGTCGAGGAGGTCATGGGCGGCAGCGTGTGGTTTCGCGTAACCGCGGGACTTCCCCTCGACGCCGAGGTGCTGCAGGACGACGACGACGTGCGCATCGAGCTGCACCGCAAGCCGCTCGGTGTCGTGGGCGCCATCACACCGTGGAACTTCCCGATCATCCTGGCCATCTGGAAGCTCGCGCCGGCGCTGCTCGCGGGCAACACCGTGGTCCTCAAGCCGTCGCCCTTCACGCCGCTCTCGAGCCTGGCGGTGGGCGAAGCGCTGCGCGACGTGCTGCCGCCGGGCGTGCTGAACGTGGTGTCCGGCGGCAACGAGCTCGGCGCCTGGATCACCGAGCACCCGGCGGTGCGCAAGATCTCCTTCACCGGCTCGGTGGCCACCGGCAAGAAGATCGCGGCCGCCGCCGCCCCCGACCTGAAGCGGGTCACCCTCGAGCTCGGCGGCAACGACCCGGCCATCGTGCTCGGCGACGTCGACCCGAAGCAGGTGGCCGAGAAGCTCTTCTGGTCCGCCTTTGCGAACAGCGGTCAGATCTGCGTCGCAGTCAAGCGCATGTACGTCGACGAGAAGATCCATTCGGCGGTGGTCGACGAGATCGCCGACATCGCCCGCCGCGTGAAGGTCGGCAACGGGCTCGAGGAGGGCAGCGAACTCGGCCCGATCAACAATGCCCCGCAGTTCGAGCGGGTGTGCGAGCTGGTCGACGATGCGGTCGCGAACGGCGCCCGCTGCGTGGCCGGGGGCTCGCGGATCGGCGAGAACGGCTACTTCTTCGAGCCGACCGTCGTCACCGACGTGGCCGAGGGCATCCGCCTCGTCGACGAGGAGCAGTTCGGCCCGGCGCTGCCCATCATGCCCTTCCGCGACGTCGACGACGCCATCGCCCGCGCCAACGCCACCCACTTCGGGCTCGGCGGATCGGTCTGGAGCGCCGACACCGAGCGCGCGAAGGACCTGGCCCGCCGGCTCGAGTGCGGCACCGGCTGGGTCAACCAGCACCTGAACCTCGTGCCCAACGCGCCCTTCGGCGGCTCGAAGTGGTCGGGCATCGGCTACGAGAACGGGCCGTGGGGACTGGCGGCCTTCACCGAGCTGCAGGTGATCAACGTCGCGAAGGGCTGACGCCTAGGCGAACGCGTCCCGGTTCTGCCGCAGCAGGCCCATGAACTCGTTGCGTGTCTTCGAGTCGCGCTCGAACTCGCCGCGCAGCGAGCTGCTGATCGCGTAGCTGTTCTGCTTCTGGACGCCGCGCATCATCATGCAGAGGTGCTTGGCCTCGATCACCACGCCGACGCCCTTCGGCTGCAACACCTCCTCGAGGGTGCCGGCGATCTGCATCGTCATGCGCTCCTGCACCTGCAGGCGCCGGGCGTACATCTCCACCAGGCGCGGGATCTTCGAGAGGCCCACCACGCGGCCATTCGGGATGTAGCCCACGTGGACGCGGCCGAAGAACGGCACCATGTGGTGCTCGCACAGGCTGTAGAAGTCGATGTCGCGGACCAGGACCATCTCGTCGTAGTCGACGTCGAAGAGAGCGTCGTTGAGAATCTCGACGGCATCCATCGAGTAGCCCTCGGTGAAGAAGCGCATCGCGGAGGCGACGCGGAGCGGCGTGCGGTCGAGTCCGCCCCGCCCCGGGTCCTCACCCAGCTCCTTCAGCATCGAGCGGACCAGCCCCTCGATCGGATCGTTTCCGTCACTCATCAGATTTCTCCACACTCCGCGGCGTTGCGCGGAGTCTCGACGACCCGGACGTGGGCGACGCGGGCCTGACTGCGGTGGGCGACGGCCTCGGCGAGCTGCTCGCGGATCGCCAACGCGATGTTCTCGGCCGTCGGCACCAGGGCGCCGAAGGGCGCCTCGTCGTTCAGCATGCGGTGGGCATAGCGCGCCGCCACGGCCTCCTCGAAGATCTCGTCGAGAACGCCCGGGGCCACGATCTGGCCGGTCTCGGGGTCGAGCGGACCGGCCACCGAAACCTCCACCGCATAGTCGTGCCCGTGGCCGGCGGGATTGGCGCACTTGCCGTAGATCGCCTCGTTGCGGTCGGCCGAGAAGGCGGGCTGGGCCAGCACGTGGGCGGCGGGGAACCGGTAGCGGCGGGTCAGCAGGATCACGACTCGGGCCCGATCACGTCGACCCAGAGGTCCGGCGTCTGGTAGAGCCGGATGCGGTCGAGCAGCCCGGACGGCAGAGCGTCGTCGAGCAAGCGGAAGATGATCCGCGCGAAGTGCTCGGGCGTCGGCGGGCGATCGTGGAAGTAGGCGGTGTCGGCGTTCAGGTCGCGGTGGTCGAAGCGGGCCATGATCTCGCGCTCGGCCACGGCCTTCAGATCCGTCAGGTTGATCACCATGCCGGTCTCGGGGTCGGGCTCGCCCGCGACGGTGATCTCGAGCTGGTAGTTGTGCCCGTGCTGGCTGGCTTCGCGCCCGAACCGCTTCTGGTTGTCGGCCTCGGAGAGGTCGTCGAGCCAGTAGCGGAGAGAAGACGAGAAGTGGATGGTGCGGGTCACGCGCAGCACGGCGGCCTCGGGTGTTCTGGGAATCGGGCCGAGGGTAGCAACGGGCCGTGGGCGGGCGAACTCGGGACGAGCGGCCCGGAGCGCGGAGCCCCGAGCCTCAGTACGTGCGCAGCAGGCCCCGCACCACTCCGCGGATCTGCACGTCGGCTGCCGGCACCTCGATCGGCTCCATGGCGGCGTTCGCGGGCACCAGCCTCACCTGCGCGCCACGGCGATAGAAGCGCTTGAGCGTGGCCTCGTCGCCGCCGACGAGCGCCACCACGGTCTCGCCGTTGCGCGCCTCTTCGCGGCGCTCGACGACGACGACGTCGCCGTCGCAGATCTGGTCCTCGATCATCGAGTCGCCGCGCACGCGCAGCGCGTAGGTGTCGTCGGGCCGGGCCATCATCTCGAGCGGGACGCGGATCGACTCGCCGCCCTGCTCGATCGCCTCGATGGGCGCGCCCGCCGCCACGGTGCCCAGCACCGGGACCTCGGGCTGCGCCTCGCCGTCCTCGGGCACGGGCTCGAGGGAGCGCGAGCGGTTCCACGCCTTGCGGAGGAACCCCTTGGCGACCAGGTGCTGGACGTGCTTGTGGACGGTGGCGACCGACGCGAGATCGAAGCGAACCCCGATCTCTTCGAGGCTCGGCGAGTAGCCGTTCTCGTCGACGAACTCGCAGATGTAGTCGTAGATCTCGCGCTGGCGTCTCGTCAGGGCCATCGGCGCTCCTTTACTCCTTACTTCCTTACTTCCTTGCTTCCTTGCTCCTTGCTCCTTGCTCCTTGCTCTTCGCTGCTCGCTGCTCGCTGCTCGAAAGGAGCACTCGGCTACCACGGGGGCCGCCGATCTTCGTCGCAATTTCGCCTCACGGGTAATTTCGCGAAACCAAGGCGAAAGTGCAACCCGCCTGGCGGTCCGTGGCGGTGAAAAAAATCCGCTCGGACGGTTGACCCGCCCCGGCCCCGATCTAGATTGCCGGCCGCTTGGCAGTCGGCTGACCGGTCTGCCAAGTCACCGCCCGGGCCGCCGGGGTCGTTCGGACCCACACGCGGTGCGGGCCCAAGCTCCACTGAGATCCATCGAGATCCATCGAGATCCATCGAGAGAGGGCGGGTCGCCACCGGAGGCCCCGCCACTCCGTGGACCCACCCCCAGCGAGAGGAAAAAGGATTCATGAAGATCCGTCCGCTCCAGGATCGCATCCTGGTCAAGCGCGTCGACGAGGAAGAGAAGACGGCCGGCGGGATCATCATCCCCGACACCGCCAAGGAGAAGCCGCAGGAGGGCAAGGTCGTCTCGGTCGGCAAGGGCAAGACCGACGACGACGGCGACACCATCCCGCTCGAGGTCAAGAAGGGTGACAAGGTGCTGTTCAGCAAGTATGCGGGCACCGAGGTCACCATCGAAGGCGCCGAGCACCTGATCATTCGCGAGGACGACGTCCTCGGCATCCTCGAGTAGCCGAGCAGGCAGGAGAACTAGAGAACAAGATGGCCAAGGAAATACTCTTCGATCAGGACGCACGCGGGAAGATCCTCGCGGGCGTCGACGGACTCGCCAACGCGGTCCGGGTGACGCTCGGCCCGAAGGGCCGCAATGTCGTCATCGAAAAGAGCTTCGGCTCCCCCACCGTCACCAAGGACGGCGTCTCCGTCGCCAAGGAGGTGGAGTTCGAGGACAAGTTCGAGAACATGGGCGCCCAGATGGTGAAGGAGGTCGCCAGCAAGACCTCCGACGTGGCCGGTGACGGCACCACCACCGCCACGGTGCTCGCCCAGGCGATCTTCCGCGAGGGCAGCAAGCTCGTGGTCGCCGGCATGAACCCGATGGACCTGAAGCGCGGCATCGACGCAGCGGTGAAGGCCATCAGCGAAGAGCTCAGCAGCCTGAGCAAGCCCACCCGCACCGCGGAGGAGATCGCGCAGGTCGGCACGATCTCGGCCAACAGCGACGCCACCATCGGCAAGACCATCGCGGACGCGATGGACAAGGTCGGCAAGGAAGGCGTCATCACGGTCGAGGAGGGCAAGAGCCTCGAGACCGAGCTCGACGTGGTCGAGGGCATGCAGTTCGACCGCGGCTACCTGTCGCCCTACTTCGTGACCGACCCCGAGGCGATGGAAGTCGTTCTCGAGGAGCCGCTGGTGCTGCTCCACGAGAAGAAGATCAGCAACATGAAGGACCTGCTGCCCCTGCTCGAGCAGGTGGCGCGCCAGGGCCGGCCGCTGCTGATCATCGCCGAGGACATCGAGGGCGAGGCGCTCGCCACGCTCGTGGTCAACAAGATCCGCGGCACCATCAACGTGGCGGCGGTGAAGGCCCCGGGCTTCGGCGATCGACGCAAGGCGATGCTCCAGGACATGGCGGTCCTCTCCAGCGGTCAGGTGATCGCCGAAGAGCTCGGGCTCAAGCTCGAGAACGTCACCGTCAAGGACCTCGGCAAGGCCAAGCGAGTGGTGATCGACAAGGACAACACGACGATCATCGGCGGCGCCGGCGCCAAGAAGGACATCGAAGGCCGCTGCCAGGAGATCCGCAACCAGATCGAGGCCACCACCTCCGACTACGACCGCGAGAAGCTCCAGGAGCGCCTCGCCAAGCTCGTGGGCGGCGTCGCGGTGGTCAAGGTCGGTGCGGCCACCGAGACCGAGATGAAGGAGAAGAAGGCCCGTGTCGAGGACGCGCTCCACGCGACCCGGGCGGCCGTCGAGGAGGGCATCGTGCCCGGCGGCGGCGTGGCGCTCCTTCGCGCCCAGAAGACGCTCGAGTCGCTGAGCCTCCCCGAGGAGCAGCAGGCGGGCGTCAACATCATCATGCGCGCCATCGAGGCTCCCATGCGCTTCATCGCCGAGAACGCGGGGATCGAGGGATCGATCGTCGTCGACAAGGTGAAGAACCAGAAGGGCCCGAACGGGTTCAACGCCGCCAGCGAGGAGTACGAGGACCTCATCAAGGCCGGCGTCATCGACCCGACCAAGGTGGTCCGCACGGCGCTCCAGAACGCCGCCTCCGTGGCGAGCCTGCTGCTCACCACCGAGGCGATGATCGCCGAGATGCCCGATGAGAACGCGGGCGGCGGCGGCATGCCTCCGGGCGGCATGCCGGGTGGCATGCCGGGGATGATGTAGGTCGAGAGACCAGCTCCATCCCGGCACCGCCGGAGTGAGACATCGGGCCCCCCGTCGCGCGAGCGGCGGGGGGCTTCGCGTTTCGCGCACCGGTGATATCGTCGCCGCTTCGCTCGGCGAGCGGTCACGAATCGAAACGCAGCGGTGCGACCGTACGAAACCGCCGACGGCACAGACACAGAACGGAGGAGCAGATGAACGAGTTCGACGGCAAGGTCGCGGTGGTCACGGGAGGAGCGAGCGGAATCGGCAAGTCGATCGCTCGCGCGCTGCTCGCAGAAGGCGCGAAGGTCGTGGTCGCCGACGTCGAGGCCACGGTCCTCGACGCGAGCGTCGCCGAACTCGCCGAAGGCGGCGAGGTGACGGGCGTGCAGACCGACGTCTCCAGCTTCGACTCGGTGAAGGCGCTCGCCGACCGCGTATACGACGACCACGGCGCATGCCACCTGCTCTTCAACAACGCCGGCGTCGCCGCGCCGTCGGCCAACATCTGGGAGACCACCCCGAACGACTGGCGCTGGGTGCACGGCGTCAACGTGCTGGGGGTCGTCTACGGCATCCAGGCCTTCGTGCCGCGAATGATCGCCGGCGGCGAGGAGGGGCACGTCGTCAACACGTCCTCGGGCGACGGCGGCATCTCGCCGCTCCCCTACCAGTCCGTCTACGCGTCGAGCAAGGCCGCCGTCTCGATCCTCACCGAGTGCCTGGGCGCACAGCTCGAGACCGAGGGCACGAAGCTCCGCGCCTCGATCTTCTATCCCTCGGGCGGCCTGCTCGACACGGGCATCTGGACAACGGCCCGCAATCGCCCCACCGACCTCGCCCGCGAGGTGGAGGCTGCCCCGGCGCCCACCATCGAGGACTTCAAGCAGGCGGCCCAGAAGGCCGGCATGGAACTTCAGTTCCAGGATCTCGACGAGCTCGCCCGGCACGCGCTCCAGGGCATCCGCGACGGTCAGTTCGTCATCATGTACGGCCACGCCGAGACCGAAGCCACACTGACCGACCGCGCGGCACGGATCGGACGCGGCGAGCTGCCGATCGACCCGAAGTCGATGCCGATGATGTAGCCGGGGCCGCGCCGGCGCTCAGAGCTGCTCGAGATACGCGGTGATCTCAGCGCCGCCCGGCCGCTCGGGCAGCGCTCGCGCCACATCGACGGCGCGCTGACGCAGCGCCGCGTCCACGCCCTTTGCCGCGAGCTTCGGGCGCGACCGCGCGAGCGTCGCCCACGCCACGTCGGGCTCGCCGGCCAGCAACGCCGCCTCCGCCCGGGTCACGTAGTCGGCGGGACCGGCCCCGCGCGCGATCAGCGGATCGACCATGCGCAGCGCCTCGGCGCCGCGCTCGCGCTCGCCGCTGGCGATCCGCCAGGCAATCCGCAGCCGCGTCGCCTCTTCGTACAACAGGTGATCGGGCGGGATCGCGGCCAGAGCGGGCTCGAGCTCGGCCACCCTCGAGACGTCCTCACCGTACAGCCGCAGCAGCCCCTCCGCGACGACCCCCTCCTCGCGCGTCGCGCTCATCCGCTCGACGCGAGCGGGGGACCCGGCCACCACTCCCGCGCGGGCTGCCGGCAGCTCGGGATCGATCTTGTGCGCCCGACCGAAGAGCCGAGCGGCGCGGCTCATCTCCTCGCGCTCGTACGCGACCCAGCCGGCCGCCGCGCTCCGTTCGGCGCCCACCAGCCCCTTGACGAGCGCGGCGGCGCGCGGGTGCTCCTTTGCGGACGCGAGCCGGCGGATCAGCGCGTGGACGTCGACCCGATCGACCAGCCCCGGCAGGGCGTCGTTCTCGACCAGCATCGCGGTGACCCGCGCGCGATTGCGCGCGCGATTGCCGATGCGCCAGGCCGAGGTCGCGAGCAGGTTGTGGTCGTCGGTGTTGAGTGGCGCGCCCTCTCCCAGTTTACGGGTGCCCTCGGCGTCGATCGCCAACGAGGAGACGATGTGCTCGGGACGCAGCACACCAACCCGCGCGAGCTGCTCGGGCGCCAGCGCGAGCGCCTCGGCCGCGGTAGCGGTCACGTCCAGGGGCTCCTGCGACGCGACGAACAGCAGCGCGGGCTCGAAGGGCCGATACAGCTCGACGTAGGGGAACACCTCGTTGAGGGTCGCGAGCAGCGAGCGCACCAGCTCCTCGTCGACGAAGGCGACGCCGATCCACTGGACGAAGGTGCCCGAGGGCGTGAGCCGGTCCTTCGCGAGCTCGAAGAACTCGCGCGTGTAGAGGTGCGAGGCGCCGGACGTCCACGGATGCGAGGGTTGGGACACGATCGCGTCGTAGTGCCGGTCGGTCAGTACGAGGGCGCCGCGCGCGTCGCCGTGATAGAGAGTGACGCGCGGATCTCCGAGCGGGTCTCCGTACATGCGGTAGTCGGCGACCATACGATTCGCGGCGACGACCTCGGGCTCGAGCTCGATCACGTCCACACGCTCGAGTCCCGGCGTGATCGCGCCCGCGGTGTTGCCGCCGCCGAGACCGATCACGAGCATCGACTTCGTGTCGGGCCGATTCAGGACGGGGAGCAGCGCCAGCCACTGCGCGGGATGGAAGGAGTCGGGCGGATTGAAGGCGCGCTCGATCGTCGACTCGGGCAGCCCGTTGCTCATGAGCTTCCACCCGTAGCCGTCTTTCAGCATGACCACGGTGGCGGAGCGGCCCACCGCGGCGAAGTCGAGCAAGCCGGCGCGTACCGTCTGGGTGAGACCCGAGTGACTGAAGAGCCCTCGCGGGGGGGCGGGCGGGATCGCGACGGCCAGGACCAGCACGACGGCGCTCGCCGCCATCAGCGGACGTCGCCCGGCCGGCTGCATGGCCGCCGCCCAGACGGCGAGCCCCACGTTGGCCACCACACCGACGAACACCGCTCCCTCGAAACCGAGCTCGGGAAGCAGGAAGAAGCCGGCCGAGACCGAGCCCACGATGGAGCCGACCGTGTTCCACGCGTAGACGCGCGCGCTCGCCCGAGCCGCCGCGGCCGCGTGGGGGGCGTGCAGCCGCACCGCGAACGGGAACGTCGCGCCGATGCAGAGCGTCATCGGCAACAGCAGCGCAATCGCGGCCACCGAGCCGCCGAGCAGGTCGGTGGGCGAGGCGCGCACCAGCGCCGCGATCTCGGGCAGGCGGTCGGCCAGTCGGTAGACCCCCCAGCCCGCAACCGCGGTGCCGAGCTGCGCGATCACGAAGCCCACCGCCGCGGCCTTGCGCGAGCGGGCCAGCCGCGACGCACCCGCGCTGCCGAGCGCGATGCCGATCAGGAAGCTCGCCAGCATGGTCGAGAACGCCGCCGTGCTGCCGCCGAGCACGAAGCCCAGCAGCCTCACCCACACCACCTCGTACACGAACGACACCGCGCCGGAGATCGCGATCACTGGCAGAATCCAGCCGGCGGTGACGGCGCCCTCCTCGCCGGGATCGCTGGCGGCCGGCACCTGGCGCGCCAGCAGCGCCGCGGCCGCGAACACCACGATGTTCGCCACCACGCCGAAGTGCACGGTGCTGCGCAGACCGAACTCGGGGAGCAGCACGAAGGCGGCCGTCAGCGTGCCGGCGATCGCGCCGGCTGTGTTGGTCGCGTAGAGGACGCCCACCCGCGGACCGATCTGATCGTCGCTGCGCACCGCGTGGCGGGCCAGCAGCGGAAGAGTCGCCCCCATCAGCGCCGTGCAGGGCACGAGCACGACGAAGGTCGCCAGCAGGTGGAAGAGCGCGGTGGCGAGCCCCACCGTCTCGGGCGGCGCCTCGAGTCCGCCGAGCCAGCGCAGGTACACCCCGGTCACGAGCTTGATGCCGAAGGGCACCGCCAGCGCCGCCAGCCCGATCGCCAGCTCGAGCACGCCGTACGCGAGCACCGGGCGGTGCATGCGCGGCGCGAGCCGCGCGGCCACGCCGGCGCCGAGGGCGAGGCCCGCCATGTAGGCGGCCAGCACGGCCGAGACCGCCAGCTCGGAGGTCCCGAACACGAAGGCGAACTCGCGCGTCCACGCCGTCTCGTACACCAGGCCCGCAAAGCCCGAGACGAAGAAGCAGACGAGCAACAGCAGGTAACGGATGTCCATATCGAAAAGGGCTCTGCTCTTCAGGCGGCCAGCGAGGCCAACACCTGCCGCTCACCCGCGTAGGGGCGGCGGCCGTGCATCACGAGGAAGTTGTCGATGAGCACGACATCGCCGGCCCGCCAGGGCCGGAGGATCGCCAGTTCGTCACCGATCGCCACCGCCGCCTCCACGGCCGCCTCGTCGAGGGGCGTCGCGTCACCGAAGGTCACCGCGCGCGACGGCTCGTTGCGCGCGTCCTTCCAGCCCCGCGCGGCGGCGATGAGCTGATTGAAGAACGTCCTCCGACCCGACGGCCCGCGACGGATCGCGGGCAGCACCGGGGTGGTGGCGCGGCACGAGCCGTCCGGCTGCCAGGCGAAGTCGTAGCCCAGCTCGGCCAGCCGCGACTCGGCGGCCGGGCGGCTGGTCACGCCCAGGGTGTCGCGCCAGCTCCGGCCGAGGCCCGAGAGCAGATCGGCCTCGGAAGGCATTACGTTCGTGTACCGCAGGCCGAGGCGCTCGCAGTCGGAGACGAACCGCGGCTCGGCCGCGGCGAGCCTCTCGAGCAGCCGGTCGGAGCGGCAGAGAGGGGTCTCGCCCCCGCGCTCGGGCGCCGTCTCGCAGAACAAGAGAAGGCGCGACGGGTGGCGCGGCGTCTGGGCGAGTTCGTGGTGGAGCGGGATCTCGACCTCCGCCGGCGCCTCGTTGGCGGTGAACACCCGCGGCGTGCGATCGATGCGCACGGCGTTCGAGAGCGACTCGGCGTACGAGAACCCGGGCAGATCGAGCGCCGCGACGACCGCGTCGAAGTCGTCCGCCGAGGTCGCGCAAAGGCCGCGAATCACCACGGCGCCCGCCTCGTCGCAGCGGCCGAGCAGGTCTTCCCGCGCCGCCGCGACCAGCGCCGGCGCGTCCTGTGCGCGGGCCACGTCGAGCTCGACGATCTCCGGAAATCCGTTGGGCTGCATCGGCTCCGTCCCCCGCTCGCCGGCGGGCAGGCCTCGTCCACGAGGCCCGGCGGACCAGAGCCTATCTCACAAACCCCTTCCGTCGTTCGACGCACCCCTCCCGGCGGTTCCGTGCGTCGGTGGCCCGGGCGAGCCGGCTGCTCGGCTCAGGCCCGAGAAGCTCCGGGAGGATCGGAAGACCGATGGATGCGACTCAGCTGGTCGTCCCAGCTGGGACCTTCGCCGCCCGCGACTCGCTGCGTCGACGCCCGGCATCCCGAACGCAAGGTCCGGAACCATCGCCGCGCCGGAGCGCGCCCGCCGCAGTGCCGCTGGCTTTCGGTTCGCCCGTTCCCTCCCGGAGCTCGAGGCAGTCGGAGCAGATACCCCAGGTGGTGACCACGGCATCTCCCGACCGGACCCGCCTCTCGCAAGCAAGCTCCAGACCGCACCAGGCGCAAACGCGGCGAAAGATCGCGGAGCGATTCTCGCCGGTGGTCCGAGCTGTGACCCTCTGCTGCTCGGTCGGCTGCTGCCGGGTGCGAGGCTCTTCGAGCCGGATGGGGGGGGTGCTGGCCTTGCTTGCCATGACCAGAGGCTACGCCGGGGGAGCGGGCGAAATCCTCAGGGGTTTCTCAGCGTTCTGTCAGTAAGTGCGAAGACCGGCAGAAGAGCGAGGCCGGAGTCCCGCACCGGGGCGGGGCTCGCTGCCCCGTCCGGGCAGGCGATCCATCAGCTCCGCGGCCTGACGGGCAAGCACCGCCATGTCGCGCTCGTGGGCCTCGGCGAGGCAGGGGCGCAGCAGCTCGCGGGCCTCGTCGACGCAAGCCGGCCCCTGGCTGGCCAGCGCGGTCGCCCAGTCGAGGCGTGTGTGGGCGACCCAGAGATGGGCGCCGCTGCGCTGGTTCGCGTCGAGGGCGTGCGCGTAGTGGTAGCCGGCCAGGGCGGGCTCGCCGATCGTCGCCGCCAGTCGACCGAGGTAGCGCGAGAGCGAGCCGAGCTGCAGCGACCCGAGGAAGAGGAGCACGTATTGCTCGGCGTGGGGCAGCAGACGCTGGTAGAGCTGCTGCGCGCACTCCTCGTCTCCGAGCACGACGGCCGACTCGGCGAGCATCGACTGGATGTAGAGGTTGCTGAAGTCGAAGCCGAGATCGTCGAGCTCGGACTCGACGACGGCGTGCAGCGACTCCCGAGCCGCGTCCTCGTAGCCGAGCTCGGCTTCGAGCAGCGTCTTGAGGACGCGGAAGACGAGATGCGTCGACTGGTGGCGACGCAGGTGCTCGACCTCCGCCAGCCGACCCTGCTGACGGCGCAGCCAGAAGAGCTGAGTGGCGAAGACGCCGATGACGAGCGGCGTCGTCTCGTCGCGCCGGTGCGCGAAGCCCTCCACCACCATCCGCTCGGCCGCGCCGAAACGCGCCTCGGCGAGCGCCCTTGCCCCGCGCAGCGTAAGCCCGTACCAGCGCCCGGACCACACGCGCCCCTGGTCGACGGCGGCGTCATGGGCGGCGAGCTCGCGATCAGCGGCCTCGACGTCGCCGAGTTCGAGCATCGTGAGCAGCCGCCAGCGATGGCCGAACAGACCGAGCTCGGTGGCCCCGGCCCGCTCGGCTCGCGCGAGCAGCTCATCGGCATCCCGCATTCGCGCCGCCGCGTGCCCCGGGCCCGACAGCAGCGCGCAGCGCATGTTGAGCGCCTCGGCGACCGCGCCGTCGTCGCCGGACTTGCCGGCCAGACCCAGCGCCTCTTCGCAGAGCGACATGCTGCGGTCGAACTCGTCCGAGAGGCGCAGCTGGTAGGCGAGGTTCGCCATCAGCCTGGAACGCATCACGTCGTCGCCGTGGTCGCCCACGGCCTCGAGCGCCGACTCGAGGGCGCGCGTGATCTCGGGATCGCGAGGGCCACTCTGCAGCGCCGTCGCCGAGACCGCCAGCGCGGCCCGGGCGAGCTGGTCGGGCTCGTCCAGCTGTTGGGCGAGCCGGGCCGCGCGCAGCAGCGACTCGCGACCGCGCGGGTCGCCGGTGCGCGCGTCGAGACGCGCGGCGCCGAGGGCGATGAGCAGATCGCAGCGAAGCGCCTCGTCGGGCTGACTCATGCGCTCGATCGAGTCGAGCGCCGTGCCGTAGAGCTTGGCGGCCTCGTCGTGGGCGTTCATCGCGCTCGCCCGCTCGGCCGCCTGCGCGGCGTAGCGACTCGCCTTGGCGAGCGCCTCGTCGTCGCCCGCGCGCATGAAGTGCCGCGCGAGCTCGCCGGACAACGAGTCGGAGGGCAGAACCGCGAGCTCTTCGAGTGCCTCGCCGGCCCGGCGATGCAGTCGCCTGCGCTGTGCGGAGGTCGCGGTGTCGTAGAGCGTTTCGCGGATGAGTCCGTGCGAAAACCGATGCAGATCGGCGTCGGCCGGATCCTCGCGCAGCAACCCCGCCGCGGCAGCCTCCGCGACGGCGTCGGCCGGATCGCGCTCGAGCAGGTGGGCCAGCACGCCAATCCGGAACTCGCGACCGAGCACCGCCGCGGCGGCCAGCGCGTGCTGACAAGGCTCGCTCAGCCGATGCAGCCGCCCCAGGATCACGTCGCGAACCCCGGGCGGGATGCGCGTCGCCCAGGCCGCGACGTCCTCGGTGGGCTTCGTGCCGCCGGCCTGCGAGTCGAGCAGGCTCACGATCTCGCGCACGAAGAACGGATTGCCCTCGCTCCGGGCCAGGATCAGCGAAACCCACTCCGCCGGCGGCTCGACGCCCGTCAGCTTCGCGACGAGCAGCTCGACGTCCTCACCCGAGAGCCCCTCGAGCTGCATCCGCTCGCCCGGGAACTGCCGGGCGACCTCCGCCAGCGTCTCCTCGACGACCGGGTCGGCGACCGCGGCGGGCTCGCGCAGGGCCACCAGCATCAGGACCGGAAGATGCCGCAGCTCGCGCGCGAGGTGGGTGAGCAGGCGCAGCGAGGCGTGGTCGGCCGCCTGCAGGTCGTCGAGCATCAGCAGCAGCGGCCGGCGCGACGCGCAGCGGGCCAGATACGTGCGGATGCTCTCCATCAACCGGAACCGCGAGGTGTTGGAGTGGAGCCGCTGCGGCTCCGGCACCGCGGCAACGAGATCGTGCACGCCGGGCAGCAAGGTGGCGAGGTCGGTGGCGTCGGCGCCGAGTTCGCGTGCGGCCTCGGCGGGATCGAAAGTATCGACGAGCCGCCGCAGCAGCTCGATCCACGGCGCGTAGGGGGGCGCGCCTTCGCGCGCCTCGCACCACGCGGTGGCAACGGTGGCCCCCCAGCCGCCGCCGCGCACCATCACTTCGTCGAGCAGTCGCGTCTTGCCCACGCCGGACTCGCCCGAGACCACCAGGATGCGCCCGCGCCCCGCCGCGCTCGCTCGGAATGCGGACTCGATGCGAGCGAGCCAGCGGTCGCGACCGACGAAGACGTCGCCCTCCCAGCTCTCGAGGGTCGGCGGTGCGGCGATCGTCGCCGCCGACCCGCTGGCGGGCCCGCGCCCCTCGACGACCGGGGCCGCGAAGCGGTAGCCGCGGCGGGCCACCGTCTTGATCGCCCAGCCACGGGACGCCGAGTCGTCGAGCGCGCTGCGCGCCGCGTGCACCGCCGTCGTCAGCACGCCTTCACTGACAGCCGTGTCGCCCCACAAGGCGTCGAGCAACTCCTCGCGCGAGACCACCCGGTCGCGCTCGCGAACCAGGTGGACGATCACGTCGAGCACCTTGGGCTGCACGTCGACCGGCGCGTCGCCGCGACGCAGCTCGCGGCGGTCGGCATCGATCTCGAAGCTGCCAAACCGGTACGTGACGCTCATGCCAGGCGCGAGCGCCGGTGTGCACCCGCGTCACCACGCGAGCGGGCACCTGGACGCCGCATCCCCCTCATCCGACATCAGTCTACCGTCATACGACTCTGTATGTGACATCGTTACGCGCACATTGGCGGGGGTACGACCCCCCAGGCATCACCCACGCACCCTCGACCAGGCACCCTCCGGTTCGTGCTGCTTGCACCGGCCCGCAGCTGCGCCCACCATCCGGCCGATGCGAGCCCACCCGTTCGCGCCGGCCCGCTGGGCCACCGCCCTGACCCTCTCGGTCGTGCTCGCGACCGCCTGCGCGGACCCCGACTCCGCCGGCATCCTGCTGCCGCAGGCCCCGGATCTCGGCCCGGCCGACGGGGGCACGCTGCAGGGCACGATGTGGCGGATCGCGTTCCTGGCCGGACTGCTCGAAGATCTCGTCGAGGATCCTCGAGGCCCCGCCCCACACCGCGACGAGATCCTCGACGTGCTCGCACAGATCGAAGCGGCGGCGCGACCACTCGAGGACGACGGGGTCGGCGCCGACCACGATCTGGTTGCGCGCCACGGCCGGGCCTTCGTCGAGGACGTGAGGCAGGCACGCCGCGACGTCGAGCACGAGCCGCCGAGCTTCGGTCGCGCTGCTGCGATCTACGACACCTGCCTACGCTGTCACGACGGCTAGGACCCGGCTTGCCGGGAGTTCGCCACGAAGCCCGCCTCCACGCCCACCCGCACTCTCGCAGGCATCACTCTCGAGCGCCGAGGTTGGACACGTCGCGCTGGACGCAAGAACGTCCCGGACGAGATCCGCGCGATCCGCGACGACTACCTGCGCGTTCTCGACGACCTCGAGGCGAACAGCCCGGCACTCCGCTCAGGCGGAGGAACGCTTGCGGGGTGCCCGGAGCAGGCCCTCCTGGGCCACCGTCGCGAGGTGCGTGCCCGTGCGGTCGAACACGAGGCCCGTCGCCAGGCCGCGACTGCCGACCATGCCATGGCCGTCCATGTCGAGCAGTAGCCAGTCGTCGGCGCGGCCCGGGCGGTGGAACCACATGGCGTGGTCGAGACTCGCGCCCATCATTTCGTCTTCGTCTCGACTGCCCTGCTTGGGGTACGAGGCGTGCACCGCGCTCATCGGGTTCATGTCCGAGAGATACGCGAGCGCGCAGGACTGTACGCGTGGATCGAGCGCGTCGAGGGGCAACGGATAGCGGGCCCAGATCCTCGAGCGCGGCGGCGAAGCCGGCGTGTCGACCTCGATCCGCCAGGCGCCCGCGTCGTACCCGGGCTCGCGGTCCTCGGGATCGGGCAGTCCCTCGGGCAGCCTGGCCGACTGCGTCTCGGGCCCCTCCTCGGCCCGCTGGAAAGAGCACGCCAGCGTGAGGATCGCGCCGGCGCTCTGGCGGGCGATCACCCGACGCGTCGTGAACGAGCGGCCGTTGCGGACGCGGTCGACCTCGTAGCGGACCGGCTCTGAGAGATCGCCACCGAGGATGAAGTACGCGTGAAGCGAGTGGACCGCGTACTCGGGCTGCACCGTCTGCACCCCGGCCCAGAGCGCCTGTGCGACGACGAGGCCGCCGTAGATGCGGCCCCACTCGTAGGGGGGGCTCTCGCCCACGAAGGTGTCGGGACCGTGCGGCTCCAGCTCGAAGACGCGGCTCAGATCGAGGGGCTTCTCGGGCGCCATGGGGGCGGAGCTTAGCCGGCCGCTAGCGTCGCCGGGCGGTTGCCCGGTGCCGTGGGGAGTACACTGGAGCCGTGGCCCGGCCGCGTCCCCTCGCGACGATCATCCGCGCGATCGCCCTCGTCGCCGTCTGCGTCGCGCCCCTGCTGCTGCTGGAGACATGCCTTCGCGTGGCCGGTGTCGGCGAATCGGACCGGCTGTTCGTGCCCTCCCGCGACCCGGCCTTCCTGGCGACGAATCCCGGCTTCACGAGCGTCTACTTTCGGCCCGGGCTCGAGCGGACCCTCAAGCCCGGCTACATCCGCGCCGCGAAACGGGACGACACCTACCGGATCTTCGTCCTGGGCGCGTCCGCCGCCGCCGGCTTCCCCGACCATCGCTTCGGCTTCTCGCGCAAGCTTGCCGTGATGCTCGAGCAGCGGTTCCCGGACCTCGACATCGAGGTCGTGAGCCTGGCTACGGCGGCCATCAACTCACACGTCGTGCGCGACATCGCGAAACGCGCCGCCGACCACGCGCCCGACCTCTTCGTGGTCTATCTCGGCAACAACGAGGTGATCGGGCCTTTCGGGCCAACGGCCCAGATGTCGGCCCGCATCGACTCGATCCGGATGATCCGTGTCGTCAACGCACTCAATCGCCTGCGCGTCACCCAGTGGCTCAAGGGGCTGCTCGCCGGCGGAGCGCGGGAGAGCTGGCGCGGTCTCGAAGCGGTCGCCTACGAGCAGATCCCTCGAGACGATCCGCAAATGGACGTCGTCTACCGGAACTTCCGGCAGAACCTCGAAGATCTGCAAAAGCTCGCCGTGGAGGCGGGGGCGCGGGTGCTGCTCTCGACCGTGGCGGTCAACACGCGCGACTTCGCGCCATTCGGCTCGCAGCGGCGACCGGAGATCGCGGACGCGGAGGCCGCCCGCTTCCAGAAGCTGCTCGACGACGGGAGCCGCCGCCTCGCCCGGGGCGACTGGCAGGCCGCCGAAGAGGCGCTGAGCGAAGCGGCGCGGATCGACCCCGGACATGCCGGGGCCCGCTACCAGCTCGGCCGGGCGCGCCTCGGCCTCGCCGACGAGACCGGAGCGCGGGGCGACCTCGTGCTCGCCCGCGACCTCGATGCGGTCCGGCTCCGCGCGGACTCACGCATCAACGAGATCGTCGAGCAGGTCGCCGTCGCCGACTCGAGCGGTCGCGTCACGCTGGTCGACGCGGCTTCGCAGATCGGCGCCGGGCTCGCCGGCGACGACCTCCTGCTCGAGCACGTCCACTTCGGCGCCCGCGGCAACGACCGGCTGGCCCGGATCGTCCTCGAAGCCATCACCCCACTGATCGCCGCGGACACCGGACGAACCGCAGAGGCCACCCTGCTCTCTCCCGAACAGGTCGCGTCGGCGATCGTCGAGCTGCCGCGCGCGCAGGTGACCGGGCTGCGCACCCTGGCGCGCACGGTCGAGCGGCCGCCGTTTCGGGGCCGCTACGGGAATCGCGAGCTGCTGCGGTCGATCGAGGAGCGGATCGCCACGCAACACGAAACGCCCCTCGACCTGACCGACTCGCTGCCCTGGCTACGGGCCAGGCCGGACGATCTCGTCAGCCACCAGACGGCGGCCGCGGCGCTGCTCGCAGAGCTGCGCGCCGCGCACTCGGCCGGTGGGAGCGAGAGGCTCGACGAGCTGCTCGGCTGGGCGCGCGCCCTCGACGCGATCTCCGGAGAGAACGGCGACGTCGACGCGCACCGGGCCCGGTGGGCGAAGCAGTTCGAAGCGTTCGAATGACCGGTGAACGGTGGTTCGAGGATTGTGCCTGGCATGATTTCTGCTTGATCTCGGTTCATGGCAAGAAATC
>CAZETS010000067.1:0-30619 GCA_964515335.1 uncultured Spirochaetaceae bacterium | reverse complement strand
GGGAGTCGCTCTACCCGGTCCGCGAGAACGTGTGGAGCGTCTCGGCGATGTGGGGCTACACGATACGATCAGCCGCGTCGCTGACGGCGGACGCGATCGAGACCGAAGAGCACGGGCAGAGCGAATCCGAAACCGAGGGCGATCCCGGGCTCCGGCAAGGTCATCTTCAGCCTGCTGACGCGGAAGAACTTGTTGTTCGTGGCACCCGCGTAGACCACCCCGCCACCCACGAGCACGATGTTGCCGTTGCCGTTCGCGGTGCGGTGGTCGTAGCCCGAAGTGGTGGCATAGAAGTAGTTGCCGGGGGTCGGCGGCGGAGACGAGTCGCTGAACACGATGCTGCCCGTCGTCATCTCGAAGCCGGTCGAGCGACCGTCCGCGATGTTGATGGGATTCATCGCAGTCCCACCTGTCGTCGCCGGGCCGATGGGCGTTCCCACGCTCCCGACGATCGACCCCACGTAGTTGGGGGTCGTCTTGAAGGATCCGTTGATGTACGCGTACGGCGTCCGGTTCAGGGTGAAGAGCTGGTAGTGGTTGGGCATTCCGGCCGGCCAATACGGCTTGATGGGCGGGGTCGTCTCCGTGCGATTGTCGAAGTTGCCGGTCGTGAAGCGTGCGGCGTCCGACTTCCACAGCACGAAGACCGGGGTGGTCGCCACCGCGAACCAGATGTTCGAGCGGCCATCGTCCGCGATGTGGCGCAGCATCCGGAAGGTGCCGCCGAACTGGTTCGGGCCCGGATTGACGCCGATGTAGGCCTGCTCGGTCGCACCCGGGTTGTAGCCCGCGCAGCCCGTCATGCGGGGACACCAGCTGATGTTGCCTGCCCCCGAGCCCGGCTTGAACGTCGCCCTGTATTGCCGCGACGTGAAGTAGCTCGTGAGCTGAGCCACGTTGGCGAAGCTCGCGAACGTCCGGAAGCGCTTGCCCGGCGCGTAGCCCAGGCTGCCCAGCATACCCGTCGTGGACATGCCGCTCCGCGTCCACGAGAAGTTCGGCCAACCGTCCATACGCCAGATCGACTGCGGCACGGTCAGCGTGGCACCGAAGGGCGAGGCGTCCCAGTTTCCGGGCGTGGGCGTGGGGTTCTGCGGCACGCCGGTCGAACCGACCAGACGGCTGGCCTGGTTGATCGGCGTCCCGGGCGGTGGTGACACGGTGCCGGGGTCCGTGATCGTCTTCTGGCGCGTGTTGACCTGCGGCGAGGACGGATTGCCCATGATGAGCTGACCCGTCATCGAGTGCGACGTAACGGCGTTCGCGACCGAAGCCACGAAGATCATGCACCAAGCCGCTGCGAGTGTGAGGAGGAGGCCACGCCGACTAGCTACCCCTAACTGCTGAGCCATCTTCCACTCCTTTGCGACACGTTCTTGCGACACTTTCTCTCGACACACCTCACGTGAAGGCACTGAAGGCGCCCCGCAACCCGTGTTCGCCGGCTCCCGTTGATCGTGAACGGTTGATAGTGAATGGGAGCCCATACCGATGATGTTAGGGCCGGACCACCGTGCATGTCCACATGAATCCGTTGGCGATGTGCAGTTCGGAGTAGCGATCGACGCAGCTGCAGCGAAGGCGCGACCGCATGCGATCGTGTTCCCGAGGTTGGTCAAGATGTCACGACTCGAGATCCTCGTTCGTGCCTTGCGTGTGTTGCATGTCCTGCCCCAGTGCGGCGCTGCGCCTCAAGATGTGGGTCAAGATGACGCGCGGCCGCTCTCGGAAGGCGTGTCTGCGCTCGTGTGTACCTCCCCGTGACAGTGGACGCGGCTTCGACGAACCGGCTATCGCATTCGCTCGGATTCCCTAAACTGATCTGATGTCACGTCGCGAGATCCTCGTGCTCGTCGTCAGTGTCGTGCCTGTGCTGCTCCACTGCGGCGCCGCACCTCAGCCGATGGGATACGATGACGCCCCGGCGCTCCCAGACCGCGTGACTGCGATCCTGAGCGCGCCAGACCCCCGACTGCGCGCCGCCCAGCTCCTCGATCTTCTCGAGCAACTCGGCCCCGACGACACGGCCGAGCTGCTCGACGCTCTCGACGGGGCGCGGCGCCACATGGACGAGGTCGCGACGGTTCTGGTGGGCGCGTGGTGGGCTGAGCACGATCCGCAGGCGGCGTTCGATAGCCGCCCCCAGCGCTGGGGACATGGCAGCATCTGGCTCGACACGGTCACCCGGGAGTGGGCACGTCGTAGCCCCCACGCCGCGCTCGAGGCCGTGAAGCAGATCCCCGACGCTGGCGAGGCCGCGCGCCTGGCGGCTGCGCGGTCCCTGACCCGGGGATGGTTCTACTCCCAGGCGGCCCCGGACGAGCTGCTGGCGTACGTCGAGGAGACCGGGCCGGGACGCTCGCGCAACGAGGTGCTCCACATCTTCGCCCAGCAGCTCGTGATGCGGGACGGCACTGCCGCGGCCCTCGAGCTCGTCGACAAGACCCCCGCCGACAGCGGGGGCGACAACTTCAAGACGCAGCTCGTTCGATACGTGACGACCGCGCTCGCCGCGAAGGACCCGCAGCTCGCGCTGGCGTTCGTGGGCGAGCACGGAACGGGGCGAAAGGGCCGGCCGCTGCGCCGTCGCGTCGGGCAGAGCTGGGCGCGGCACGATGGAAGAGCCGCCATGGCGTGGGCACGCGCACTGCCCGCGGGCGAAGAGCGGGACGACGTGGTCAAGTTCACCTACCGATCCTGGATCCGCGGGGAGCGCGAAGGGGCCATGGCCTGGATACGCGATCAGGAGACAGACCCGGCGATCGAGCCCGCGGTGCGCGTGTTCATCGTGGCCGTCGCGAGCGACGACCCGCCGGGCGCGCTCGAATGGATCGATCGCATCGCGGATCCGAAGCGGCGCGAGGACACGCTCGCCGAGATCGGGCGTCGCTGGATGCGGGCGGACCCGGAGGCCGCCGGCGCCTGGCTCGAAGCGGTCGATCTTCCGGCGGACGTGAAGAACTCACTCAAAGCGCGGAGCTGAGTCCGCTCGTCCGGCGCTCCGCCCTGCACGCTCACAGTCAGTCTGTCGAGAGTCAGCTCGCGGGATCTGCGTCGCCCGACTCCTGGAGTCTGGCCTCGACCTTGGCCGCCAGATCATCCTCGCCCCGCGCGCGGTGGACGCGGGCCAGCAGCCTGTGCGCCTCGGCCCCGCCGCGGAAGCGCACCGACCGGCGGGCGAGCTCGAGCGTCCGGTCGCTCCGGGCCTCGCGCTCGAGCCGAAGGCGGACGAGCTGAATCGCCGCGTCGGAGTCGTAGGGGTGCTCGACCAGGAGCGCCTCCCACTGCGCCTCTGCCTCCCGCGGTCGTCCGGCCGCTGCGAGCATCGTCGCGGCACTGCGCAGGGCCTGCCGCTCGTTCGGGTTCGCGTCGGCGGCACGCTGGTAGTACGTCAGCGCGCCCTCTACGTCGCCCGCCCCCTGCGCGAGGCGCCCGAGTGCCTCGAGCGCACGCGCGTGTTGCGGGGCCAGCTCGACGGCGCGCGCGTAGGCGGCACGCACGTCCACCGCGGGTGCGCCCCGCTGCTCCAGCATCGAGCCTCGCACTTCGTGGAAGACGCCGGCCTCGGGGTGTGCGGCCACCGCGGCCTCGATCACCGCGTCGGCCTCCGCGACACGCCCGGCGGTCACCAGATGAAGGCACAGCGACCGGAGCGCATCGACGTCGCCGGGACGCTCGAAGTCGATTCCCGGCGTGCTCTTCAGCATCTGGATGGCGGACTCCGGACCCGCGCGAGCCGCGACGGCGTCGGCGCGCAGAGCAATGGCGCGCGGCCACACCTTCCGCCTGCGAAGCTCGGCGAGCAGCGAGCGCAGCCGGGTGTCTGGCCCCAACCGGACGGCCAGACGCAGCAGCAGGACGGCGCCTTCCGGCTCCTCCGGGTGCGCTCGGCTGTGGTGGGAGGCGGCGGCCCACGCCTGCCTGAACGCACCCTCCGCCTCGTAGAGCCTTGCCAGCCGCACGCCGGCCTCCGTGAAATCCGCCCGCGCGCGGATCGACTGACGGTACTCGGCGATCGCCCGGTCGAAGTTGCCGATTCGCTCCGCCGCTCGCGCCGCGTAGTAGCGGGCACCCGGGTTGTCGGGCCAGGTCGCGAGGACGTCGTCGAGTCTGGCCAGCGCGGCGCGGGGGCGCCCCTCGTTCAGATGCACGCGCGCCTCCACGAGGCCTCGATAGGCGTCGTTCTCGAGTCTCTTCGCCACCTCGAGCGCACGCTCGTTCCAGCCTGCGCGAGCGAAGATGTCGGCCAGGGTGAGCACCTCGAGCGTCGAGGGGTTGCGCTTGAGCTCGAAGCTCTTCTCGTACGCTGCGGCCGCCGCATCGAGGTCGTCTGCGGCGACGTGGTGGTCGGCGAGTGCCGCCCAGGTGAGCGAGCGCAGCTCGGGGTTCGGGTTCTCGAGCCCGGCGCGCAGGACCGCCGACGACTGCTCGAAGTCGCCGGCCGCGCGCAGGCGATGAGACAGCGTGATCCGGTAGGCGACGGCCTGCGGCGCGGCCTCGACCGCCGCGCCCAGCACCTCGGTCGCGCGCTCCGGCCTCCCGTGCGCATCGAAGAACTCCACGGCGGCGTCGAGGACTGCACCCGACAGCGGAAACTGCTCGAGGCACTTCTCGAATCGCTGCTCCGCCTCGTCGAATTCTCGTTTCTCCTCGGCGAACACCGCCATGGTGGTGCAGAGCCGCGCGTGCCCGCGCTCGTCGAGGGCGTCTTCACCGTCGAGGTCCTCGAGCTCGGCGATCACGCCCTCGACCTCATCGAGGCGGTTCAGGAGCAGCAGCGCGGACGCCCGCGACGCCTTCAGCCCGACGTCGTCCGGCGCGATCTCGAGCGCTCGTTCGAAGTCGGCGAGCGCCGCCTCCGGATCCCGCTTCGCGCCGAGCCGCGCCTCCGCGCGCAGCACGACCACTCGCAGGTTTTCCGGCTCCACGGCGAGGACGCGATCGGCCGCCTCGATGGCCGAATCCCAGTTGCGCACCTGCAGGGCGCTGACGCCGAGCTCGATGCCCGCCGGAACGATCCAGTCGGGATGCTCGCTCGCCTTTCGGAGCGACCAGATCGCCATCGCGGGACGTCCGCTGCGCCGCAGTGCCGCACCGTAGAGGAACTGGATCTCGGGATCCTCGGGGTTGTCCTGCACGGCCTCCTGCAGTGGCTCGAGGGCTTCCTCGACACGCCCCTCGGCGAGCAACAGCTGGGCCCGCTCCATGGGATCACCGGGGCCGCACGCCAGCAGCACGCCGACGAGCAGCAGCAGAGCAATCGGGAGTGGCCCGAGTGTTGGATCGACGTTCCAGCCGGTGGATTCTCTCCGCACGTCCCCAGCCTAGCCCGATCCCGCCCGCGTGCAGGAAGATCTGCGCGCCCGTGGACGAACGCATGGCACGCGCCCGTTGCGACGCCGCTGGCCCGGTAGAGCGCTCTCTCGTAGGCTCCCCCCATGTCGAGATTCAAGGGCCGCGTGCGCTGGATCGTGCTGGGCGCGACGCTCCTGCTGCTCGCCTACGCGTCCACCTGGTTCGAGATCACGACCGGCGACCAGCGTGTCGTCGGGACACCGAATCACATCCGGGCGCTCCGGAACCGCAGTGACACGAACGTGCTGTTCGTACTCATCGACACGCTTCGGGCCCATCGGCTGGGGTGCTATGGCCACGAGCGCGACACGAGCCCGGTCATCGACTACATGGCATCCACGGGCGTACGCTTCGCCCAGCACCTCGCCCAGTCGTCCTGGACGAAGTGCTCGATGGCCTCTCTCTGGACCGGCCTCAATCCCGTGCGCAGTGGTGTGCTGCGCTCGGGACACGCGCTCCCCCCCGAGGCGACGCTGCCGGCCGAGATCCTCCGCGAGGCGGGCTTTCGCACTGCGGGGATCTGGCGCAACGGCTGGGTCGCGCCGACCTTCGGCTTCGCCCAGGGCTTCGAGGTCTACCAGCGTCCGGCGGCACGACAGCCGCCGATGAAGGTGCGGCGCGAGAATCCCCACCTGACCCTCGAGGGCACGGACCTCGACGTCGTCGACACGGCGATCGAGTTCCTGCGTGTCCACGGCCACGAACGCTGGTTCCTCTATCTGCATCTGATGGATGTCCATCAGTACGTCTACGACGAAGCGTCGGCGCTCTTCGGCTCGACCTACTCGGACGTGTACGACAACTCGATCCGGCACACCGACGACATCTTGGGCCTGATGCTCAACTACCTGGCGGAGAACGGGCTGCTCGAGAAGACCCTGGTCGTGATCAGCGGCGACCACGGAGAGGCGTTCTCGGAGCGGGGCTATGAGGGGCACGCGAAGCAGGTCTACCGCGAGACGACCGAGGTGCCCTTCGTCCTCGGCTTTCCCTTCCGCCTGGAGCCCGGCCTGGTCATCGAGGCGCCCACGCGAAACGTGGACGTGTGGCCCACGGTGCTCGACCTGATGGGGCTTGCGCCGCTCGCCGATACCGACGGGCGATCGCTGGCCCCCGAGATCCTCGCGGCCGCGCGCGGGCAGCCCATCGCAGACGCCGAGCAACCGGGATTCGCGCATCTCGACCGCACCTGGGGCCAGCAGCGCACTCCACCCGCGCCGGCGGTCGCTGTGACCGAGGAGGGATTCCGCTTCGTGTATCGACTGGACGCGGAGGGCACGGCGGTGGAGGAGCTCTTCGACCGCCGCACCGACCCGCTCGAGCTCGACAACGTGCTGGCCGATCACCCGGCGGTGGCCGGACGGCTGAGAAAGCTGGTCCGATCCTATCTGGAGAGCCGGCCCGCGCCCTGGGGCGTCGAGACACCCACCGTGGAGCTCGACGAGATGGAGCTCAACCAGCTCCGCGCCCTCGGATACGCGGTCCCGTGAGCGCTGTCGCCGGCGATCAGAACGCGACCGACATGCTGACGCCGTATGTGCGGGGATCGCCGACGAGGTTGCCCACCAGACCCGCAGACCTCGTCGCATCGAACGCCAGCGTCTTGTAGACCTCGTCGGTGACATTGCGCGCCCAGACGGCCAGCTCGGACTGGCCGTCCGGCAGGCGATAGGCGAGTCGGACGCTGTGGAGCGCGTACGACTTCTGACCGATGGCATATTCCGGCAGGAGCAGCCGCTGCAGCCCCGTCGGTGTCCCGCGCCCCTCGGTCTGATCGAAGAAGACGTCGTCCGTCCAGGCAAGGTCGTAGCGGGGAGTCAGGGAGCCGTAGCGGCCCAGCTCGATCGTGTACTCCGCGCTCGCGCTGAGCTTGAATCGCGGCGTGTTCGGCAGGCGGTTGCCCGTGTAGGTGATGGGCACGTCGATCGTGATCTCCTGTACGCCCGTCGGGATGCGCTCGACCGCCTCGTCCACGAAGTCGAGGAACTTGCCCTCGAGCCACCCGAAGCGGACGTGCAACAGGAGCAGGTCGATGGGTTCCGCCTCCACCTCGAGCTCCGTGCCGTACAGCACGACGTCGTCTGCGTTCTGAACCACGCGCTGGGGCGCCGACTCGAAGTCGTTCGTGAAGCTGAACACCTGGTAGTTCTTGTAGCTGTACCAGAAGAGCGCGCCCTTCACGCCCAGACGACCATCGAACCACGCCCCGCTGAATCCGAACTCGAGAGCGTCGATGGTCTCGGGCTCGGCCGCCGTGACGACATCACCCCCCGCGCCGTCGCCGACGTTGAGCTGGGGGCCCTTCCAGCCGCGGCCGTACTTCCAGTACGCCGAGAGCTCGTCGTGAAAGGTGTAGATGAGCGTGAGCGTCCCGGTCGGAGCCGAGGCGACGACCTCGTCGTCGCAGATGAGGCCCAGGTCGCAGACGTTCAGCGCGGCGCGCATCACGTCTGCGTCGATCCGCTTGCGTTCCCAGTTGTAGCGGATGCCGCCCTCGAGAGAGAGGTCGTCCAGGAACTCCCAGTCGAACCCGGCAAAGGTCGCGAAGCCCAGGGACTCCTGCTGGTACTCCTGCGATACGGGCTGGATACCGGATGTCACTTCGGTGATCGTGTCCTGGTTGTAGTCCAGCTCCTCGACGAGGATATAGCCGCCCAGGTTCCATCCGACCGGGTACTCGTCGGACTCTCCGCTCGCGATGATGAGCTGGCTGACCTGCCAGGCGTCGTCCTCGATGTCGAACTCGAAAATCGTGTCGGACGAGTAGTCGGCGTCGATGAGGCGGTCGCGGGCGTAGCGGTCGTACCCGGTCACCGAGGTGAGGGAGACTGACCCGACGTACCAATCGCCCCGCACGAAGCCGCCGAAGGTGTCCTGTCTCTCATAGCCCGGCAGGTTGTAGTCGCCCTGGAAGGGCTTCCGATCGAGTGGCCGCTCCTCTGCGAGGTTCTTGGCGAGGACGGCCTTGGCCTGCGCCCGGACCGCAGCCCGGCACTGGCGGTTCGTGCAGTTGCCGATGCCGAGCGAATCCAGGATCTCGACGTTCTCCTGCTGGATCTCCGGCTGGATGTAGCCCGTGACCGTCGCCGTCCCGTAGCCGTTCCTGGTTCCGACGACGCTTCCGACCGTCTGCTGCTGGTCGACCTGGCCGCCGTGCACGTTCAGCAGCCAATCCATGTCCGTATCGGGTGGCTGGAAGCGCAGCTGCGCCCGCGCTGCCCAGTTGTCGATGTCGTTGAGTCGCTCGTTCAGGCCCGGCGGTATGAGGGTGATGCCGCTCTCGTCGCAGATGTTGAGCCCCACGACGTCCTGCTTGCCCGCGCAGCGATTTTCGACGAGCCCGTCGCGCCGGCTCAAGCGAAATGCCATCCGCGTCGCGAGCACGTCGTCCATGATCGGAACTTCCGCCGCTCCTTCGGTGTCGACGTAGCCGAAGTTGCCGACGTCGACCCTCAGCAGCGCGTCGAACTCACCCGTGGGCTTGCGGGAGTAGATCCTGATGGCGCCCGCCGACGCGTTGCGCCCGGGCCCCGAGCCCTGGGGGCCACGCAGCACCTCTACGCCCTCCACGTCGAAGATCTGACCGAGCTGCAGCGCCGGGAGATTGAGCGCCACGTCGTCCTGGTAGATCGCCACGGCACCCGACGCGTTGGCGGTGAAGTCGTTGAGACCGACGCCGCGGATGAAGAAGGTCGGCGTGGTCGAGCTGGCGGTGCGGATCTCCAGATTCGGAGTGAACCGGGCCACGCCGGCGACATCCTGGACGCCGAGGGCCGTGAGATCCTCGGCACCGAATTCGGTCACCGAGACCGGTGCGTCCGTCTCGAGTCCCACGGCCTGTTGGCCCTTGATGACGATCTCTTCGATGCCTTCGTCGGGCGGCAGCAGATCAGCTGGCTCGGCTCCTTCTTCGCGGATCGATGGCGCTCCCTGTGCCGACGCCGGCGACTGCACGCCCAGCAGCGCAATCACGAGTGCGAACGTGGAGACGACGAGAATCCACGCGGAAGATCCCATTGGCTCCTTCTGCGATCCGCGCACGCGCACCGGAGCACTCTTCATCATTCCCACCCACACGTCAACGCGCCGGAGCTGCTTCGCGCCAGGAGAGCGCCCAACGTGCTGGACGGCTGCGATTGGATTCTGTCCGGCGCTTGAGCCAAGATGCGCGGTCATGAGCAGTGGAGCACCTTTGAAGGTCGTTGTCAGTGTGGCAGTCTGCTACGCCGTCGCGGCGGCATCGATTCCCTGCGCGGCCCAGGTCGAGCACACGGTCGCGCGAGAGAAATCGCGGTGGATTCCGGGCTTGTCCGTCATGAGCGGACTGCAGATCCAGGATCGCGAGGCCACGATCGAGAACGCCGAACGCGGACTCGTCGCGGGCGACTCGACCGCCGTCTTCGGCTTCATCGGGCTCAGCGCCGAGCTGGCGACGCCGGCCCTGCCGCGCGTGCCAGGCCGCGCGCGGCTCTTCGTCCACGGCGATGCGTCCCTCACGTTCGACTCCCTGGAGGCAGTCGCCTCGCAAGGCGCGCCGGGCCCCCTCGAGGAGAAGGGACCGCCCACCAACCCCAATGCGCCGCCCCCCGTCGCCGCTGTGACGGGACAGGGCAGTGCGGTCAAGGTCCGGGCTCAGCCGCTGATGCTCTCGGCCGGTGCGGGGGTCGCCTTCACGCTGGAGGTGTGGCAACGGGTCTTCCGCATCAAGCCGTCCCTCGAGTGGCAATGGCAGAAGGAAGAGGTGACGAGCCAGCTGGGCGTCGCGGAGTCCCTCGTGGACCCCCCGGGCGACCCGCGCGCGACGTGCCCGTGCCGGAAGGTCTTCGTGCAATCGAGCACCAGACGGGGATTCCACAGCATCGGGCCCGGGCTCGAGATCGAGATGGACACCGCGCGCGCGGGGCCCTTCATGCTCTCGCTCTACACATCGGGTCAGGCATTCCACGTTCTCGGCGACCGGACGGTGGAGTTGACGGGCACCCGCGCCTTCGACGACGGGAGCCGGAACGTCTCGTTCGTCTCCAGCTACGAGCGGCTGCCGTGGCACTACCGCGTAGGTGCCGGCCTGCGGTTCCGCTGGGTCCCGCGGTGAATCGACACGCCAGACCAGGCGTCGCCGACGGTGTCCGAGGTGTGCCGCGGCGTGAGACACGAGGGGCGGTGGCGCTCGCCTACGCCGCACTCGCCGCGACGGCCGCTCTGTTGGTGCTCGCGATCGGTCGCCCCGTCTTCACCGACGACGCCTGGCTGCATCTGGCGTTCGGACGCGCGTACGCGAGCGCCGGACCGTGGCTTCCGGACGATCCCGTCCTCCACACCGCCGCGGGGCCACCGGATCCCGCGTCGTGGCTTGCCGACGTAGGGCTGTTCGCGATCGAGAACGCGCTGGGGTTCACTGGGCTGCGGCTCTTCCACGTCGCGATCGCCGTGGCCATTCTGGCCCTCGCGTGGGAGATGCTGATCCGCGCCACGCGATCTCCGATCGCGGCCAGCCTGTGCACGAGCGCCTTCCTTGCCCTGGCGTCGTATCGCCTCTTCCAGCTGCGCCCGGAGCTCGCGACCCTCCTCGCGACACTGATCCTCTACCGGGTGCTCCTCGCAGACGGAACCCTCCCCTCTCTCTCGCGCGTCGCGGCCACGGCAGTGCTGTGCGGGGTCTGGGCCAACCTGCATGCCGGCTTCCTGCTGGGCCCGATCCTGATCGCAGCCGCCGCGGGTGGAGTCGCTCTCTGCTTACCGTTGCAACCGCATCCACGGCGTGCGGCGCTGGCTTCCCGCGCACTGCGCATGGCCGCTGCGTGCGGACTCGCACTGCTCGCCACGCTGGTCAACCCCTCTGGCAGCAGCGCCCACACCCCCTACCTGCGAGCGGGCGATCAGGTGCCGGCGCTCACTCGGGTCGTCGACGAATGGATGCACTTCGATCCCCTCCAGCTGCCGGTCGCGGACCTCCCCCCGGCGCCGCTCCCGTGGATCCTCGTCTGGGGGCTGCTCCTGGTGACCCCGCTCGTCGCCCTCTTGCGCGTGCGTCGCTGGCGGAACGCTGGCGTCGACGCGGTCGCAGCCGATGCGGCCCTCATCGGGCTGGCCGGTGCGTCCCTGCTCGCGATGCTGCTGGCCGTGCGCTTTCTCTGGCTCGGGCTCTTCCCGCTGCTGCTCATCGCGCGCGAAGCCGCGGATGCGCACCTCTTCCGCACGCGACCGCGGCAGTGGCTCGCCGCAGCCGCGACGGTCGCCCTGCTGCCCGGCTTCGTTCGCTTCGGCGACTGGCCCTTCCTCTCCCAGGGCCTTGGCGGCCTCGGGGCCACGTATCGCCAGCCGTACGCCGCATTCAAGTACTACGCCCACGCGGCCTGGTTCCTGCGCGACGCGGGCGTGACGGGCAACCTCTACAACGCGTACTTCGCGGGCGGCTTCCTTGGCTACTGGCTCGCGCCGCCGCTGAGGGGCTTCGTCAATGGCAGCCTCAACTTCCCCGTCGAGGTGATGCGGGCGTACGGTGCCATACAGCGGCGCGCCAGCGGCGGGCAGGACGGGGGCGCGCTCGAGCTGCTCGATCGCCATGGCGTGGATCTCTTCGTTGGCGTGGGCCTGCCGTCCGCACAGCACCCCGACCGCCCCTGGCGCTACACCACGAGCCACCTGGAGCGCGCGGCGGATTGGATGCTCGTGTTCCGGAATCTGCGCAGCGCCGTCTACGTGCGCAGGGGCGAGCGCAATCGCGAGAACCTCGACAGGATCGCGGACTACTACGCGGGACAGGGTGTGCCCTTCGACCGCGGCCGCGGCTTCGACGTTGAGCGGGTGCTGCGCGAGGCACCCGAGTGGGCGCTGCGCCGCGGACTCGTGCCGCGCGATTTCGGACGGCTCACGCGCAGCGATGCCTTCGGGGCGCCGCGCGCACAGGACCGGCTGGCGTCGCTCTTTGCCGCACTCGGGCTCTACGATCGGGCCGTTGAACTCGATCGACGGGCGCTCGCCCTGGATCCCGGCCGCGTCCGAGTCCGGCGACGCCTCGTCTGGTCGCTGCTGCGGCTCGATCGGGCGGTGGACGCCGCCCTCCAGGCGGGGCGTCTGGTGGAGTCCGCGCGGCTGGATCCCCTCTCGCGGCGCATTGCCGACGCCACCGGAGAATACGCGGCCACGGATGACGTTCGCCGACGCGCCGAGATCGTCGCCATGCTGCCGGTCTTCTCACGGCGCAATGGCAATGCCCTCGCGAGCGGGCTCGTGCCTCCCGAAGCCCGCGTCGATCGACCGATGTGGCGCGACGCCTCGGATCCCTCAGTCGCAGACGGAGCACTCAACCGGGAACTGAGCCCTCAGCCGCAGGCGGCGATCATTCACGGAGGCGCGACGGTTCGATGAGCGGGAACCGCGTCGCAACGGCGCACGCACTGCGAGGCCTGTGGGGCGCATGCGTCGCACTGGCGGCCGCTCTCGCACTCGGCTGCGCCACCACGCCACTCCACGACCGCAGCTGGCTCGAGGTCCGGACCGCGAACTTCGAGATCGTGAGCTCCCTTGGCGAGCGCGAGACGGGCAGGCTCGCACGGGATCTCGAGGCCCTTCACGCTGGCGTCGCGTACGCGCTGGACCTGCCTCGATCGGGTTTCGGGACGCACGACCCGACGCGAGTCTACGCCTTCGATGGGCGGAGCCTACAGCGGCCGTTCGCGGTGGGCGGCGCGAGCTCGTACCTGCTCCCCTTGCTGCGTCGGCGGGTCGTCGTGCTCCGCACCGGGGGCGGCCTTCGCGGTGACGCCACCCGGCGACTGCGCGAGCGCTACGCCCGGCATCTACTGCGCAGCCGCGGCGGGCGCCTCCGGCCCCTGTGGTACGCGGAGGGTCTGGGGCAGTTCGCGAGCACGATCGAGCTTCATGGCGTCAGCGTCCGCATCGGCGGCGCGGTTGACGAGCACGTCCGGGCGCTGAGTGATTGGAGCCTCAGCTCGCTCGCGAGCACCCTCGGAGCGACCAGCCTGGAGGGCTGGACTTCGAGAGACCGGAAGTCCTTCGCGGCCGAGTCCTGGGCGCTCGTCCACTACTTGAAGCTCGGTGCGCAGGCTCGAGCGAGCCAGCCGCCACCGCTCGCGCGCTACGTCGAGGCCCTCGACGCGGGTGCAGCGCAGGAGGAGGCGGCCCGGCGGGCCTTCGGCGCCAGCGACAGCGACCTCGCCATGACGCTCAACGAATACGTCAAGCGGGACCGGCTCACGGCGGTCGCGTTGCACCCGCGCCCTGCCTTCGACCCCAGGGACCTGAGCCCGACACCCCTATCGCGCGATCAGGGGCTGGTCGAGCTCGCCGAGCTGGCGCTCGCCATCGAGAAGACGAAGCGCGCCCGGGCGTACTTCGAGATGGCCGTCGCAGCGGACCCGACCAGCGGCCGCGCCCATGCGGGCCTCGGCAACGTGGAGCGGCTGGCGGAGCACTGGAGCGATGCGGAGTCGCATTATCGCAAGGCGCTGGAGATCGCCCCAGACGACGCGTCGATCCAGCACGACGTCGGCGCCTACTACAGCGCGCTGGCGGGCAGCGCCGCTCCTTTCGAGCGCACGCACCTCCTCGAGAGTGCGCGCCAACACTACCGGCGTAGCCTGGAGCTCGACCCGAGCCGAGCCGACACACGCGCGCACATGGGCGAGACCTTCTTGCTCGAAGGACAGGACGCGGCGCTGGGCCTCGCGTGGGTCGAAACAGCGCAGCAGCTGCGACCGGACTCCCTCGAGATCGCGCTTCTCGCCGCCCACCTGCAGGAGAAGCTCGAACATCTCGAACCTGCGCGCGCAACCACCATCGCCGTGCTCAACCGCACGCACTCGCGCGACACGGCGCACGCGGCAAGGGCGCTGCTGGCGGCAATCCAGACGCCTCAGCGCTGACGCGAGCCCCCGCACCACCTCCCCCTGTGCTGGCTACTTGCGTCATCCACCCAGCAATTATTGGTGTTTTAGGTGATAGTTGCCGACGAGGCAATCTGCCTCACTTGTTCTAAAGGAGGGGACGACTCGCCGTGAGGATCATGACACGAATGGCCACGGTCACCGTGGCGCGCGTCAAACTCGCCGCTTGCCGCACTCTCGCCTCGCGCAAGAAGATGACTCGCCCTGGAGCGAGCGAGGTCATGATGGGTATCGCTGCAGACCTCCTTCGACCGAAAGCCCAGCTGCTCGCCGAAAACGCGCTGTTTCGACAGCAGCTGATCGTGCTGAAGCGATCCGTCAAGAGGCCCAGGCTGCGAAAACGAGACCGCGTCATCCTGGTCGCACTCTCACGCCTGACAGCGCCTGGAAGGGCGCCTTGATTATCGTCCAGCCCGACACTCTGCTCAGGTGGCATAGGTGGCATAGGCAGATGTTCAAGCTCGTTTGGTGGAGGAAGTCGCGACCGAAGAACCGGAAGCCGAGAGTCGCCCTGGATGCCATTGCGCTCATCCGGCGGATCTCGCGAGCCAACCTGCTCTGGGGCGCAGAAAGGATCCGCGGTGAGCTACTGAAGCCGGGCATCAAGGTCTCGAAGCGGACCATCCAGAAATACGCGAAGAAATCGCGCAGACCATCACCGAAGGGCCAGAACTGGGAAACGTTTCTGAGAAACCACGCCCACGACATCTGGGCATGTGACTTCCTGCAAGTCTACGACCTGTTCTTCCGCCCGCTATTCCTCTTCTTCATCATCGAACACGGCAGCCGGAGGGTCGTTCACGCGGCCGCGACGCGTTCCCCGACCGAAAGCTGGGTTACGCAGCAGCTTCGAGAGGCGACGCCCTTCGGCGAAGGTCCGAAGTACATCATCCGGGACAACGATGGCAAGTTCGGCCAGCGGCACACCGGCCAGTTCGACCGCGTTGCCAAGGGCGTCGACATCGAGCTGCTGCACACGCCACCGAAAAGCCCCCTCTGCAACTCATTCTGCGAGCGATTCCTCGGCAGCGTTCGACGCGAATGCCTCGACCACATCCTCATATTGAGCGAGGATCATCTCCGCAGGGTGATCCTCGAATTCGTCCACTACTTCAACGAGTCCCGTCCGCACCAGGGAATCGGACAAAAGGTGCCAAGGCCGATGAAAGTCCTGGGAGAGGATGGAAACGGCGAGGTGGTCGAGTCCTCGATTCTCGGCGGGCTGCATCACGAGTATCGACGCGCAGCGTAGTTGTTCGGAGGCAGTATGAAATTGTTGAATCGGCAGGCCGCAGTCGTATTCTTGCAGCAGCCCTTTGTCGACTGGCTCAACTCTGTCGAGGAGCAGTCTGGGAGCCCGACGAGGTTCACGATCGAGGAGGCGAATCAGGAGGCTCATATTTACCTGCTTGAGCACCACGAGGATTGGGAGGCCAACCTCGCGTACGTGGATGAGTTCAGGCCGGAAATCTTCGAGTCGGAGCTGAATGTCTGGTACTGCGATCCGGACCTATGGCCTGAAGATCGCTCGATCGGGGTCATCGACAAATGGTTGCGGGTTGAGCTCCACACGATGCTGATCGATCTCGAGCGAGGCAGGCTCGAGAAGCGCGAGTGGTGACGCGTATCCAGTCGCCATTTTCGTCGAAATGGGCGTGTTCTGACCGATCAATGTGAGGGCGGGCGAGGGCTACGTACCTCCGCCACCTGCGGATAGCCGAAGTAGCCACGACAGGCCCTTCCTTATCCGGCTCTTCCGGGTTTCGAGTGGGTCGACTGGAGCCTTCCTCAATCGCTCTCAGGCGAGCCCGAGGCGAGTAATCGACGGCTCAGTCAACCCACTCGAAACCCGGAAGAGCCGAATCTCCTACACTCCGCGAAGGCTCAGAGGAGAGTGACGATGAAGACACGCTCACTATTCGGAAGCATGCTTGCCGCGGCCCTCGCCGCATGGTTGACCGCCGGACCAGCGGGTTTGGCGAATGCTTGCACCTATGTCCAGCTCAAGGCGGAAGACAACAGCTACGTCGTTGGCCGCACCATGGAATGGGGCGCGTACGATCTTCTGCCGGCGCTCGCCATCGTGGCGCGCGGCAGCGCGCTCTCGGCAATGAAAATGCCGGACGGCAAGGACGGCGCAAAGTGGACGGCGAAATACGGCTTTACCGGGATCAGCCTTCTTGGCCAGCTGGTCCATGCTGACGCGATCAACGAGAAGGGGCTTGCCGGCCACCTGCTCTATCTGCCGGGCTTCGCCGAGTACCAGACCTACGAGCCGGCGGAAGCGTCGAAGTCGATCGCACCCAGCGATTTTCTAAGCTATTTCGTGAGCCAGTTCGCCACCGTCGACGAGGTGAAGAACGCGCTCGACAGCATTCGCGTCGTCGCCGTCGTGGAACCGACGCTCGGCATTCCTATGCCCGTACATTACGTGATCAACGATCCCTCCGGCGCCGAGATCGTGATCGAGTACGTTGGGGGCAAGGTCACGGCTCACACCAAGACCGTTGGCATCATGACGAACTCCCCGCCCTACGAATGGCACCTCAACAATGTGCGAAATTACCTGAACCTACAGGCGGTCGCCTGGCCGGCCGCTGACATCGATGGGATCGATTTCAAGCCAATCGGTGCGGGCTCCGGCTTGCTGGGACTTCCTGGCGACTTCACGCCGCCCTCCCGTTTCGTGCGGGCCCTGGCGCTTGCCCAAACCGCGCGGCCGACCAAAGGCGGCTACGACACGGTGCGAGAGTTCTTCAACATCATGGACAGCTTCAACGTTCCACTGCCGATGGTTGGCGGGAAAGAGAACCCCAAAGGGTTCAAGCCGCTTTGCTGCACTTCGACCCAGTACACGGTCGCCTTCGATTCGGCGAACAAGATGATGTACTACCACACGGACGACAATCGGACGGTCCGCTTCGTGAACCTCGGTGAGATCGACTACGGCAGCTTGAAGAAGATCGTCACCCAACCCTTGCGGACGCAAACCGGGGCCATCGTCGATGACGTGACGCCGAAGCTGTAATGCGAAAAGCGATGGGGGATAGGCCCCGCCTCGGGGGGGGGCTCAGCTCTTCAGGACCGTATTTGACATAGATCGAATCATCGGACGTGGAGCCGGGTGGGGGGCTTGAATCTCCTACACGCGAGCGTGTCGCTCGATGCCGGTCCACCCGCCCGGATCGGTGGGACATAGCGGGCATTGGTCTGCTGACCTCGGGAGCCGGTCGAAGTCGCTCACGGCTTCCACCGCGGCCATGACTCGTAGTCACGATCGGCTGGCGACCTGCGGCGCATCGTCACACCGGAGGGCCGTCTCTGAGGAGGGTGGCCACCGATCAGGGACTCCGAAGTCGAGGTCAAGCGATAAATAGATCTAGAGATCTGTTTATCGATTGACTATCCTGGCATGAGCGGGCTGTTACCCAACCGGGCGCCTGCCCGGCACTGCTCACACGGAGGCCGAGGCCGTCATGATCATTTCAGGAATCCTGATGGCCAGTCGGCCTGGGCAACTCGAGGCGCTCTGCCAGCTCGTCGACGCCCGGCCCTGGGCCGAGGTGCAGTACACGGAGCCCAGCGGCCGTCTCGTGGCGACGATGGAGGCCGACGACATCGAGCAGAGCATGTCTCGACTCGGCGAGCTGAAGGCCCTGCCGCCGGCCCTGATGGCGGAGCTTGCGCAGTACTACGTCGAAGACGAGTCAACGACAGAAGGTATCGGAGACGAGAGATGACCCAGACGAGACGGGACTTCATCAAGAGTGCGGTGGCTACATCGGTCGCCACTGGCGTGGGGATGAGCGTGCCGGGCTGCGCGCTCGTCGACAAGAGCAACCTCGAAGACAAGGAGAAGTGGCGCTGGGACAAGTCCGTCTGCCGCTTCTGCGGTGTCGGTTGCGGCATCATGGTCGCGACGGCGGGTGGCCGCATCGTGTCGGTCAAGGGTGATCCCCAGTCTCCCGTGAACCGCGGCCTCAACTGCATCAAGGGCTACTACAACGCCAAGATCCTCTACGGCGAAGATCGCCTGACCAGGCCGCTGCTTCGCAAGAAGAACGGCGAGTTCGACAAGAACGGCGACTTCGAGGAGGTCGACTGGGACGAGGCCTTCGACGTCATGGCGGCCAAGTTCAAGGAGTACTACGGCGCTCATGGGCCCGGCAGTGTCGCGATCTTCGGATCCGGCCAGTACACCATCGACGAAGGCTACGCCGCCGCCAAGTTCATGAAGGCGGGCGTGCGGTCCAACAACATCGACCCGAACGCGCGTCATTGCATGGCCTCCGCCGTCGCCGGCTTCATCCAGACGTTCGGCATCGACGAGCCCGCGGGCTGCTACGACGACATCGAGCACACCGATGCCGTGGTGAGCTGGGGCGCGAACATGGCGGAGTGCCACCCGATCCTCTGGTCGCGGGTCACGGACCGGAAGCTCCGGCGTCCGGAGACCAAGGTCGTGAACCTCTCGACGTTCACGAATCGCTGCAGCGACCTCGCGGATCTCGAGCTCATCTTCGAGCCCCAGACCGACCTGGCGATCATGAACTTCATCGCGCGGCACATGATCGAGAAGGGTGCGATCGACCAGGAGTTCGTCGACAAGCACTGCATCTTCGCCGCCGGGGCCACCGACATTGGCTGGGGCCTGCCCGGGGATCATCCCCGCGAGCAGGGGCAGACGATGCGGAGCAAGGCCGGCGCCCACTGGGCGATCAGCTTCGACGAGTTCAAGAAGGCGCTGCAGCCGTACACGGTCGAGTACACGAGCAAGCTGTCGGGCGTCCCGAAGGAGAAGCTCATCGAGCTGGCGGAGCTCTACTCGGATCGCGACAAGAAGATCGTCTCGTTCTGGACCATGGGGTTCAACCAGCACACCCGTGGCACCTGGGTCAACGAGCAGATCTACATGATCCACCTGCTCGGTGGCAAGATGTCGATGCCCGGGTCGGGGGCGTTCTCGCTCACGGGGCAGCCCTCCGCATGCGGTACGGCACGTGAGGTGGGGACGTTCGCGCACCGGCTGCCCGCGGACATGGTCGTGGCGAACAAGGGGCATCGCGACAGGTGCGAGGAGCTCTGGAAGCTGCCGGCCCGGACACTCAATCCGAAGGTCGGCACCCATGCGGTCAAGATGGTCCGCAGCCTGCGGAGCGGTGAAGTGAAGTTCTTCTGGGCACAGGTCACGAACCCGTTCCAGGACTTCGCCAACGCGAACGAGTGGCTCAAGGCGGCGCGCGAGAAGGACAACTTCATCGTCGTATCCGACTGCTACCCGACCGTCTCGACGAAGGTCGCCGATCTCGTCCTGCCGGTGGCCATGATCTACGAGAAGTGGGGCGCGTACGGCAATGCGGAGCGTCGCACGCAGCACTGGCGGCAGCAGGTGAAGGCGCCCGGTGACGCCAAGGCGGACCTCTGGCAGACGCTGGAGTTCTCCAAGCGCTTCACTCTCGCGGAGGTGTGGAAGGAGCAGCCGCTGCCCGGACTGAAGGCAGACGGCTTCGAGTCCGGCAAGCTTCCCGATGTCCTCGCCGAGGCGAAGAGCATGGGCTACTCGCCGGATCAGACGCTCTATGAGGTGCTCTTCGCGAGACCGGAGCACAAGCAGGTCGCCTGGCCCGATCCGATCGCGAACGGACACGACAACGACGTCGCCGAGGACCACGGCTTCTTCGTCCACAAGGCGCTCTGGCAGGAGTACCAGCAGTTCGGCCTGGGCAACGGGCACGATCTGACTGACTTCGACACCTACCACCAGGTACGGGGCCTTCGATGGCCCGTGATCGACGGCCGGGAGACCCGTTGGCGGTTCCGCGAAGGCCACGACCCGTACGTCGGCAAGGGTGAGGGGGTCAACTTCTACGGCAAGGCGCTCAAGAAGATCCCCTTCGGTGGTCCGAAGGGGAAGAAGGTCGATCTCTCGGGCAAGGCCAAGATCTTCTTCCGGCCGTACGCCGAGCCGGCCGAGAGCCCGGACGATGAGTTCGATCTCTGGCTCTGCACGGGCCGCGTGCTCGAGCACTGGCACTCCGGCTCGATGACCAAGCGAGTGAAGGAGCTGCAGCGCGCGGTGCCCTACGCCAAGTGTTACATGAACCGGGCGGACGCCAAGGCGCGGGGCATCAAGCAGAACGAGGAGATCGTTCTCGAGTCCAGACGCGGCGAGGTGAGGGTGCGAGTCGAGACCGGAGGGCGGGATCGGGTGCCCAAGGGCCTGATCTTCGTTCCGTGGTTCGATGAGAACGTCCTCATCAACAAGCTCACACTCGACGCCACCTGTCCGATCTCGAAGGAGACGGACTACAAGAAGTGCGCGGTGAAGGCCCGCAAGCTCTGATCGAGAGATCGAATGCCGCGGCGGGTGATCGATCGCCGCGGCAGAGGAAGGAGATTCGAGATGCGACGCAGGATCCAGCTGAGTCCCTGGCTCATCGCAATGGCGGTGCCCCTGCTCCTGCTCGGCGCCGGCGGAGAGCCCGAGCCGGAGGCGCAGGACGGCATGGACGTGTTCTTCCGGGATGCCGAGCTCGGCAGCGTGGCGAGTCAGGAGCTGGCCGAGTACCCCGACACGTCTACCGGCGAGTCCTCGAGGCTCGAGCGAGCCTTTCCCGACGCGCCTCCTCAGATTCCCCACACCGTCGAGGACATGCTTCCGATCTTCCTCGGGGAGAACGAGTGCCTGGACTGCCACGAGCCCGAGAGTGCATTCGGAAAGGAGGACGTTCCGATTCCTGCGAGTCACTTCAGGCGCGCGGTCATGGGTGAGGGCGACGCGGGTGGCCCGATGGCCTGGGTGGTGAAGCGCTACGAAGACGTGGAGGAGATTTCCGGGGCGCGATACAACTGCAACATGTGCCATACCCCCCAGGCGCCGAATGCGCGGATCAGTGGCAACACGTTCGGGCGGATCGCGGGCGAGCCCGCGAAGTAGGCTCAGCCGCGGTCGCCGCCTTCGACGACCCTGCGGTGCAGGAACGAGTAGTAGCGGTACCGCCCGGGCATGTGGGAGATGGTCGTGCCGATCACGATCATGATCGTCAGGATCGGCACGCGGTCTTCCCACAGCACCGGCACAGATGCGAGCAGTGCGATCTTCGCGTAGGTGCCGACGCCGCGAAGCTGGACCAGCCAGATCGGCGCCCGCGTGATCTCGAAGGCCATGAACGCGACGCCTGTCGCGATCGTGGCAATGAGCGCAGGGACCAGCCTCTGCGGCGCCACGTCGAATACGTGGCCCCCGTAGAGCGCCGCGATCGCGATCAGGTGAAGCGTGCGAAGCGTCGTGCGCACCGCCCTCGATCCACGCATCGGCCGCGAGCCGCCGAGCCGCACGCCGTCCCTCAGGCCGGCGACAGTGCGGCTCGCGATGTTCGTGGCCCGACGAGCGGCCCGCGACGTCGTCTCGGAGTCCTGCATCACCCGTCCTGCTCGGGAGCGACCTCCCCGGGGCGGGCCTCGGGTGACGTCCGCGACGCCCCGTCTCCGGGCTCGATCAGCTTGCCCGCCGAGTCATAGGCGTAGCGCTGCTCGAAGACGATTTCGCCCCGCTCGTACTCCCTGAAGACCACGACTCGCTCGTCGGCGTCGTAGACGGCTTCGTAGTAGGTGTAGAGCTGGTAGACCTCTTCGTAGTTCTTCTCTTCCGCGAGATCGCGAACACCAGCCGTCTCCACGTACTCGTCGGAGTAGTACTCCATGCCCGGGCGAATGCGCTCGGGTCTGGCGTCCAGGGGAGCGGCCGTCACACACAGCGCAGCGATCGAGCCGCCCAGGGCCAGGCAGAGTCGTTTTCTCATGACAACCTACACTTAGCGGAAGCCGCGGTCTCGAGCTCCTTCTTCGCGACGCCGACCACGTCGCGGCGCGTGAGCTGAGCCATCAGGAGCGAGTCGAGTCCGCTCTGGTGGTTGAAGATGAAGACCGCAGGACGGTGGGACCAGAGATTCTCCTCACCCTCCACGTTCAGCTCGACGCCCGTGATGCGGGTGGAGAGGTCTGCGTAGGTCGAGAGCATCAGGTCGACACCAGCGCGCAGGCGCTTGAAATCGCCCCGCCTCGGGGGACTCAGCTCTTCAGGACCGTATTTGACATAGATCGAGTTATCGGACGTGGAGCCGGGTAGGGGGCTTGAATCTCCTAAACTCTTCGGTGACGCTCGCGTGCTTCTTCGAGGTTGGCGAAGCTGACGCGCTTGGCCCGGTGCGCGTGCTCCAGCTGCTCTTCCGAGAGCACCGAGCTCCCCGCCAGGGCCTCACGGTGCTCGAGTTGGTGCCGCGCGTTGGCATGCTCTGCCTCGCTGCGGATCACGCTGGCCCGCGCCCGGCGCAGCGCTGCTTCGTAGTCGGCGGCATCGATGCGCACCAGCGGATCGCCACTCTGGAAGTAACCGCCGGCTGCCAGGGCCGGCGCCACCCACACGACGCGGCCGGAGATCTCGGGCACGAGCTCGCTCTCGACGCGTGGAACGACCGTTCTCTGTGAATGCACCAGCAGCTGCACGCTGCGCAGCTCGGCTCGCACCACACGCACCGTGCGGCGTGCCTCAGCGTACGGGGCCGTCTCCACGCGCGTTGGCGTCGCCACCAGCAGCAGCGTGCCGACGAGGCACAGCGAAAAAACCAGCGCTCCGCACAGGAGTCGTCTGCGCCGCGTTGCCTCTTCCATGCCTCCGCTCCTCAGCGAATGGCGCAGCATCGCACGTTCCTCGAAGGCGGGCGATGCCGGATGCACCCGACGCAAAGGGCTACTGCAGCTACGTGTTCAATGCCGCAGATCGCCTCGACTTCATGAAAGGCGAGGGCCAGGCCGTCGCGGAGTACGCGAGCTACAAGCTCGGTTTCCACCTGCTGAGTGACCCGAGCAGGGACGGGGCGGAGCGCATCATCGAAGCCGGCAGCTTCCGCATCCTCAGTGAGCCCGAGCAATGGGCGCGCCTGAAGAACCCGATGCCCATGCTGCGCGCGACCTGCCACCGGACGATCGAGGAGGCGGAGAAGGACTTCACCCGGAGCTCCCGAGGCACTGGCACTGGTAGTGCCGGCGCGACGAGTGGGGCCCTTCCCGGGCGGCCACAATCCTCTTGCGAGAAACCCCAGCTCTGCTTTGGGTTGAAACTATAGTTCTGATAAAATAGAATTGCAATTACTGAGATGACTCCCCCCGACCGTCACAGCACGCGCCGCACGCGCCCCGGCGCCATCCAGCGCCGCATGAAGGAGAAGCGCCGGAGCCTCTACCGGCAGGTCATCACCGAGGCCGCCGAGCGCGTCTTCGCCCAGAATGGGGCGGATCGCTCCCGCATGCGCGAGATCGCGGCCGAAGCCGGCATCTCGCTGGGCACGCTCTACGGGGTGATCGACGGTAAGGAGTCGCTGTTCAACAGCATCCACCAGACGCGCATGCGCGAGTTCCTGGATTGCATCCGCGAGGCGCGAGATGCTCACACGGACACGCTCGAGAGCCACCTCTCCGTTCTCAAGCGCGGGGCAGCCTACTTCCTCGAGCGGCCCGACTTCCTGCGCATGTGCTGTCGCGACGGCTACGGCTGGGCGGCCGGCTTCCCGACGTCGGCGGGCGAGAGCGAGATCTGGAAGCAAGGCGTCCCGATTCCTCGAGACCTGTTTGCCCGCGGCATCGCGGAGGGGATCTACGTCGACGAGGACCCCGACCTGCTGGTGCGCAAGATGCTGGCACTCAAGCAGGTGGAACTCGCCTACTGGCTCGAACACAGCGGCGAGACCCCGCACGAGGTCGTCCTGCAACGACTCGAGAATCAGTTCATTCGCACCTTCTGTGCCCCCAACAGCTAGAGCACGATCCGTCGAGGCCGGTGATCGGGAGAAATGAAATGGAGCAGATTCCGGAACGCAAACGCTTCCTCTCTCGCAACACCACCTTCCCCATCTTCACGAATGACGTGTCGGATGGCTGGCTGCAGCTGCTCAACCTGGTCCTGCGGGCCGGCACCGACAAGGCCACCAGCCAGGGAGACCGGATTGCCGAGGCCTTGAACGCGATCGTGACGATCCCACTCGCTGCCGAGGAGGAGGAACTCGCGCCCTACCTCGATCTCGGTGGCGCCGACGTCGACGAGCGCCTGCGCGGCTGGAGCGGGCTCGACCCGTTCGAGGCGGCAATCGAGCGACTGAAACGATCCAACGACACACGCTCGGGCACGCTGATGCTGATCGAGCCGCAGGAGATGGACTCGCCGCAGGACGCGCCGTCGCTTCTCTCCGCCACCTTCAACGTGATCGAAGGCGCACTATTCGGCTCGTTCGTGATTCGCAGCATGAATGTCCACGCGGATTGGCCGTGTGACGCGCTGGCGCTGACCCGCTTGCAGCGGGAGGCAGCCGCACGGCTCGGCATCGACGTGGGCAGCGCGACCTTCGTCATCCACTCGGCTCATCTCTACGATCGCGATTGGGCCAGCGCGCTGGGCGTGCTGGGCAAATCATTCAAGCGCCCCCTGCCTCTTCAGGAAGACCCGTCGGGCATCTTCCTGTTCGGCAACGACGGCGGCAAGGCCCGAGCGATGCTGCTCGACCATGACGCGAGCGCGATTCAGTGGGAGGAGACCTTCTCCAACCCCGAAGACCTCTCCTGGTACATCATCGACATCATGCCGTGGCTCTCCCCCCAACACATGCGGTACGTCGGACAGGAGTGTGCGGCGCTGATGCGCGCCATTCGCGAGAGCGAATGCTACGAGCAGGGCTAGGCATCACCGTTTCACAGAAACAACTAACAGTCTGGAGTTCGAACCATGGGTAGGCTCCTCTGGGAAGCGATTCAGCGGTCGACCACCGGGCCGATCATGTCGGAGGAGAAATTCGAAACCGAGCTCCTCCCCTCCGTGCTCGCGTCGGTGCAGGCGAAGTACAAGATCGAGGCGGATCCCGACGAGCCCGTCATGGCCGATCCGGACATGGCGGATGCCGTCTTCCAGGCCGGCATGGAGCTTCTGCTCGAGCTCGGGCTCTACTGCCAGGACACGAAGCGGATCATCAAGTTCACCGAGGAAGAGATCAAGGAAGCCATCGCCACGGCGCGACACGAGGTCACGCTCGGACAGGGTCGGGACGAGATCACGCTCAAGCCCAGGGCCCCAGGCGATACGCAGCACCCCTACTGCTGGCCTCCCGCAGGCACGTTCACGGCGGACGTCGACATCTACCGGGCCCATGCTCTGACCGTCGTCCAGGAGCCCACCTGCGATGGTGTGTTTCCGATGCCGCTTTACGGCATCGGCAATACGAAAAATATCGCAGAGACCCCGGCGCATACGCTCGTCTGCCTGACGGAAGCCCGGATCATGAACGACGTGGCGACCTGGGCAGGTCGGCCCGGTCTCTTCTTCGGCATCCCGATGAGTGCCACGACACCCATCACCCTGATGAGCACGTTCAATTCGGGCCTCTACAACAAGTACAACTGCACGCTTCCCATCCAGATCCTGATGGACATGCGGGTCAACTACGACCGCTTCAATCTCACCTTCTTCGCGGAGCAGCAGGGACTCGAGCCGTGGATGAGTTGCTCTCCCACGTTGTACGCCTACCTGAGCGGTCCCGAGCAAGGTGCGATCGAGATCATCGCGCACGCCCTGGGTATGCTCGCCTACTCGGGCGGGACGCTCACCCAGGGGATGTCGGTGTCGGTCCACGGCACCTACTCGGGAAACGACATCACGTGGTGCAACTCGGCCGCTGCCCTCGCGGCCGAGCAGAATCTCCAATTGCCATGGCTGACCATGGGAGGCACCGCCGAAGAAAGCCCCATGAGCGACAGATCCTGGTACGGCACAGCCGTCTGCATCATCAATGCTTGCATCTCGGGGATGGAAGCGACTTGGCTATCCGGAGGGCATACCGGTCTGGAGGCCCGCTGGGCTGGCGAGCTGTCCCGTGCGGCAGCCGGGCTCAGCCCTCGCGAAGGCATCGAGATCATCAAGAAGGCCAACGCCGCCGAATGTGCGCCGGCTCCGCCGGAGGCCACGATCGACAAGCTGTACGACATGAGCACGCTGAGACCCGTTCCAGAATTCGTCGACCACTACAAGAAGTTCACGCGGATCTTCAAGGAGTGGGGCCTCGACTACCCGTCCTGGGACGACTGACGACCACGATCCACGGGGCGCTCCGAGGCTCCCCGGGAGGAGAAGCAATGCCGACGATCGAAGACCTGAAACAGCTGGTGAGCGAGACCAAGCCGGAAGAGGCCGCAGAGATGACCCGCGAGCTGCTGGCCGCCGGCCTCGACCCGATGCAGGTCCTGGAAGCTGGCGTGATGGACGGCCTCAGCGAAGTGGGAGATCGCTTCGCCGCCAAGAAGGCGATCGTCCTGGATCTCGTCAAGGCCGGGGTCACAGCCAAGGCCTGCGTCCCTCTCATCCAGGAGGCCTTCCCCGAAGGCCAGGGCGTGAAGCACGACAAGAAGATCGTGCTCGGAACCATGCTCAGCCAGCACAACATCGGAAAGAACCTGGTGAGCACCATGCTCTCGATCGACGGCTTCGATGTCATCGACATCGGCGAGAAGAACTCACCGTACGACTTCTACGAGACCGCCGAAAAGGAGGGAGCGGACATGATCGCCGTGTCCGTGGTCTTCGCTCCCGCGATGGAGAAGTTCAGCGAGCTCATCGACATGTTGAAGGAACTCGAAGTGCGCGAGAAGTACCCGGTCATCGTCGGCGGTGCCGTGACGACGAAGGTGTGGGCAGAGGGAGAAGACGCGGATGGCTGGGGCGCCCAGGCGAAGGATGGCGTCACCCTCGCCAGAGAGCTGCTGGGCGTCGCGTAGCCGGGTTCCCGAGACAGATCCGTGTCGCGCGTGGATCGCGCGTATGGCCCCTGTCGCCTGCGGGTGGGGGCGGCCCGAGCGCCAGCTCCCGGGGCTGCTGCACGAGGCGATTGAGCTTGGCGGGGCATCCGCTTAGGCTGACGTCCTGACCAGGAGGCCCAGATGGCGCATGACCTCGTGATTCGCGGCGGAACCCTCTACGACGGAACCGGCTCCCCCGGCGAGACCGGCGACCTCGCCATCGATGCCGAGCGCATCGTCCAGCTGGGCGGGCGCGCCGACGCCGGCGAGCGCGAGATCGATGCCAGCGGGCTAGCGGTAGCGCCGGGCTTCATCGATCTCCACACCCATTACGGCGCCCAGGTCTGGTGGGACCCGGATCTCACGGCCTCGTGCTGGCACGGCTCACCAGCGTCGTGACGGGAAACTGCGGCTTCACGCTCGCGCCCTGCCATCCGGATGCCCGCGACGGGTTCATGCGCCCGGTATCGCCCTGGCGCGAGAAGATGCCCAGATCCCGGTGTTCGCGGTCGCATAGACGTCGGTGGTGCCGGTGTTCATGAGGAGTCGCAGACCTCGACACGTGCGGGACGTAGGCCCGCCTCGGGGGCTCAGCTCTTCAGGACCGTATTCGACATAGATCGAATCATCGGACGTGGAGCCGGGTAGGGGGCTTGAATCTCCTTCGCACGCCCAGCAGGTGGAGAAAGCGGAGGATCTCGAAGGTGCTCATGTCGGTGTCTCTTCGGAGGCCTCGAGCTGCTCGCGGAAGGTGCGAAGCACACCCAGTGCCGTGCGCAGTTCCGGCTCGCTCATCGAGGCCGCGATCTCGTTCGCCCAGCCCACCTGGCCCGCGCTCACCGCCTCGAGTCGGCGACGCCCCTCGGCGGTCAGGCCGACGAGCTTCGCCCGGCGGTGGTTCGGGTTCGGTGAGAACGCCACCAGTCCTTCCCGCTCGAGCAGGTTCACCGTGCGCTGAACGCTCTGCCGGGTCAGGCCCATGTTCCGTGCGATCTGGGCAGCCGGCAGCGGCAGCTCGCCGATCGCGCCCAGCACCTGCCAGCGCGCACTGGTGAGGCCCAACGGCGCGGTCAGCCGGTCGCCCGCGGCCAGCACACGCTCGTTGAGCCGGAAGGTCTCGAGGAGCAGCTCCGTGAGGCTGGCTCCTCCGGGTGAGTGATCTTCCATAGACAGTATGCTGTCGTATTGACAGTCCGCTGTCAATCAAGTTCCGGCTGTATTTGACCGATCGGTCAGACTCTGCCATCATGGATCTGCGCCGCCTACCGGAGGAAGCCTGCCGTGAACCTGAAGCCGATCGAGCTCAAGCCCGAGGAGACCGCCCGCGTCGTCGCCACCGAGGAGAAGGTCAACCGCTGGGTCCGACAGCTGGACAAGTGGCTCGAGAAGCTCCACCTCGGCGGGCGCAAGGGACGCTACGACGACGTCAACTACGAGTTCATGGGCGGCACCAACGACCGCCTGCGCAAGAAGCACTACGACAAGAGCCTGCGGCTCCTCTGGAAGGCCGAGGAGCATCTCCCGTGGTCGAGCTTCCGGGACTGCACGAAGGAGGAGAAGCTGCTTCTGAGCATGGCGAACGAATCGCTCAAGGACGCAGAGCGCAGCCAGGTGGAGAAGATCAAGAGCGAGGAGTTCCGCGCCATGCTGGATCGGGCCTACACGCCCGAGCAGAAGCAGGCGATCGTCAACATCCTCTCGACGATCGGCCACGGAGAGGCCTACGCGTGGATGGTCTCCACCGAGGTCCTCAGCAACGCGGTCGAGGGGACGGGCGCCAGGGCGGCCTTGACCATGCAGGTCATGGAGGAGGCGAAGCACTTCGTCGTCCTGCGCGAGCTGATCCAGGCCTTCGATTGCCCCGTGCCGCGCATGTCGATCTGGGAGTACATGCTCATGGAGCGGACCCTCAAGTCCAAGGGGGTCGAGAAGTTCTACGGCATGAACGTGATCATCGAGGGCTTCGCGCTCAACCTCTTCGGCGCGCTCAGCACGCTGCCCGGCCTCGGCGTGCTCCAGCTCTTCCACCTCGACGAGTCGCGCCACACGGCGCTCCCGAGCAACTACTTCGCCGACAAGCCCCTGACGCGGCGTCAGAGCCGCGGGTTCCTGAGCAAGCTCAGGCGCCTGCTGCTGACCGCCCCCGCCCTCCCGCTGATGACCTACTTCGAGAAGGACTTCGCGGTGCTCGGGCTCGACGTCTACGACTTCGCCGGCTCGATGCTCCGCAAGGTCGTCCACCTCTCCGAGCGCGTGGGTTTCTTCCTGCCGATTCCCGGCGACAAGTTCCTGAAGCTGGTAAACGCGGACTTCAACAAGCGGGCGGCGCGGACGCGGATGAGCCACACGTTCAAGGACTACCACTGCATGGAGACCACCCAGGGCGTGGAGGAACTCGCGATCGAGAAGGAGGTCTTCGAGCTCGAACAGCCGGCGCTGGCGAGCTAGCCGTGGCGTCGAGAGCCGGTGAGTTGCAGGCCCTCGAGGCCTACGTGCCCGCGGGCAGCCCGAACGCGAAGGGGGCGGCCTCCCGGGAGGCCATCCTGGACGCGGCGCGGCTGATCCTCGGCACCGAGGGGCTCTCCGGATGCAGCCTGGCCGCCGTGGCGAGGGCGGCCGGCTGCAGCAAGGCGACGATCCTCTATCACTTCGGCACGCGGGATGGGCTCCTGGTCGCGGTCATCGCAGAGGGGACGAGCTTCTTCCTCGAGACGATCGAGTCGGCCTTCTCCAGCTACCAGCCCGGCGCCGGCGGCCTCGAAGGCGCGATCCGCACGGCGATGAACGCCCTGTTCCGCGAGGAGAACCTCCAGCGGCTCTCGGCCGAGCGCGAGCTCACGGGAATGGGGCGGGACGCCCCGGCCGTCGCGGCGGAGCTGATCCGGGGCGTCTCCCGGATCGTCGAAGCCATCGCGCAATTCGGCCTGTCGATCGAGCTCGGGCCCGGGCTGGAGGACCTCCGGGCACGCGCCGGCTGCATGGTCGCCGCGACCTTCGGCCACGTCGAGGTGTGGATCTGCTCCGGCGGCGGCGCCCCGGATCTCCACCGCGAGGCGGCGGTCCGAAGCGCCCGCGCGATCGCCGCGGAGGGCCTGTAACCCCGGTCCTTGGCTTTTCCTCGAGTTCATCGAGCGCTGTCTCCTCGACGTCGGCGCGAATCAGTGCGCGGCACTCCGTCACTCGCCGAGGTCCAGAATGGCCCGGATGTCACGCGATCCGTGAAGCACGCGCACGACTTCAAGCGACTTCTCGAGCACCCTGTAGAAGATCAGGTAGCGCTCGAACCGGTGTACTTGCCACGCGCGAACGTCGCCAAGCTCGGAATCCTCCGGAAGGTAGGCCCGCCCGATTTCGGGCTGCTCGGAGAGGAGGGCGTAGCTCTCCTCGAGCGCGCCCGTGAAGCGAAGCGCGACCTCCGTCCCCGCCTCCGCGGCCCGCCTCGGGGGCTCAGCTCTTCAGGACCGTATTTGACATAGATCGAATTATCGGACGTGGAGCCGGGTAGGGGACTTGAATCTCCTACA
>CAZETS010000066.1:0-31465 GCA_964515335.1 uncultured Spirochaetaceae bacterium | reverse complement strand
CAGAAGAAGCGTGTGCGTCCTGATCGATTTCTTGCCATGAACCGAGATCAAGCAGGACCCGTGCCAGGCACAATCCTCGATCCACCGTTTTTGGATTGCGCTCTCGCGCCGGACGGCGCACATTCCCGGGGCGGGTTCGCCGTTCGACCCGTGAGGCGACGCGAAGAGCGCATTCGCGTATGCACGCGGCGAGAGGCCCCTGCTTCCCCCCAATGGAATAGGGACTGCATACTCGCCGACGAGCGCCGCGTCGCGCGCCATGGCAGAAGGAACGGCAGAGCGCCCGGGCGGAGATCCCATCTCTCCCCCGGGCGCTTCCTCTATTTGACGCCCCGGCTTCGCGCCGCCGCGTCAGCCCGCGAAGCGCTCCCGGATCCACGGCACCACGAGGTCCATCAAGGCCTCGACGTCGGGCGAGTCCGTGTGCCCGAACTCCGGCTCGAAGTAGTGCCTTGCGTTGGGGAACGAGTGGAAGGTGCGGTCCTCGGCGGCGACGGCGGCGAAGATCGGCTCGGCGTCGGTCTTCGGATAGATCTCGCGATCTTGCCCGGCGTTGACGAGCAGCGTCGGCTCGTGGATCGACGGCAGGCACTGCAGCATGTCGGCGTTCGACGAGAGGCCCGACCAGGTCGACAGCCACGCCCGCGGCGTGCAGATCCGGCCGAAGCCGGTCAGCGCCATGTTCATCAGGTCGGGCCGGTCGGAGAGCAGTGATCCGTACTCGCGATCGGTGGGGTCGAGGTGGCGATCCACGTAGTGGAGGTTCGCCATCGTGCGGTAGACGACCATCACGGGCTCGAAGGCCTCATGGAGGAGCGTGCGGCGTTGCTCTTCGGCGGGCAGCGAGGCGAAGTCCGGGTCGGCGTGCAGCGCCTCGGCCTCGCGGGCCTCGCGGGCGAGCGCCAGCGCCGTCGCGTCGAGCCGGCGCACCCGGTCGAGTTGGGCGGCGCGGAATCGGGTCACGAAGTCGGGCGCGTACTCGCTCCACTCGGGCGCGGGCCGGAAGCCGTTTCGCGGGTCGTACATGTCGAGCGACGCCTCGCTGACGAGCGGATCGCGCTCGTCGACGACCGCCGGATCGATGCACTCGTTGATGATCCGCCCCTCGCCCTTGTGGGCCGACACGTAGATCATCCCGTCAGCCGGCGACATCTCGAAGCGCTCGAGGCGCGTCGGCGCACCGGCCGGCGTCGTGGCGATCCGCTGCTCGGGCGCGGTGGTCGCCTGGGCCTGGTAGAAGGCGAACAGCGAGCCGCCGCCCGAGTTGCCGAGCAGCACGACTTTCTCGACGCCCCGGTCGCGCAGGTGGGCGATGCAGGCGCCGACGTCGAGGATGATCGATTCGTGGACGGTGTCGGTGTCGTTGTTGGGATTGCGCGTGTTCGCACCGAGGCAGCCGATGCCGGCGGCGAGCAGCCGCGGGAAGCTGTAGTGGCGGGCGAAGTCCACGCGCGGGTGCATGGCGATCACCGCGACGCGCGGCGGCGGGGCGTCGGCCGGTGTCCACCAGAGCCCGGTCAGCTCGCGCCGGTCGGCGGCGCGCAGCAGCAGCGGCTCGACGTTCGCCTTCTCGGGCGGCCGCCGGAAGTTGAAGGGTGCGCCCTCCCAGTAGGTCTTGCTCACCAGCAGCACGATGGCTCCTTCCCGGGTTCGGAGTGGGCGTGCCCGGCGCTCACTCGCCCGACTTGAGATCGGTGATGCGCGCCTCGGCGGTGCGCAGGCGTTCGGTCAGCACCGGAAAGACCTCGAAGGAGATCTCGGGCGCCTGCAGGAGAAGCTCCTTGAACCGCGCGCTTGCGAGGGCGAGCAGCCGCGAGTTCTCGGTGGCGACGATCGTCGCGCTGCGCGGTTCGTTGTCGAGGATCGCGATCTCGCCGAAATAGGCTCCCGGTTGCATCACCGAGAGCCGCACCTCGGCCGGCGTCCTGAAGGCCTTGTAGATCGCCACCTCGCCCTCGACGAGGATGTAGAGATCTCTGCCCGGCTCGCCCTCGCGCACGATCACCTCGCCGGCGAGGAACTCGACGGGCGAGAGCAGCCGGTTCACCTCATCGAGCTGCGAGAGCGAGAGGTGGGCGAAGAGCGGCACGCGCTGCAGGGCCAGCAGTCGCTCCATGATCTCCTCGGGGTCGCCCGCCACGAGCGCGGCCGGTTCAGCGCCGGAGCGGGCGCCGTCTTCGCGCGGCCCGCCTGGGTCACCGTAGCGGCCCGCGGCGAGCCGCAGCCAGGGGTCGTCTGAGGAGCGGGCCTGCTCGAGCACTTCGTCGAGCCCGCTCGGGGCCTGGATCGCGTCGCCGATGGCGGCGAGCTTCTCCTCGAGAGGGCCGCCCTCGAGCAGCAGCGCGAGGCGACCGGCCGTGACCCGGTCGCCGAGATTCGAGAGCACCTCGAGGGCGTCGGCGCGGGCGCGAGGGCCCTCCCGCGCGAGGGCCTGCACGACGCTTCGCACGACCGCCGGATCCTCGATGTGCTCGAGGGTGCGGAAGGCGAGCGCCCGTGCGCGGGCCTGGGCGTCGTCGAGGGCGGCCTTCAGGAATCGTGTCTCGAGATCGCCGGCTACCGGGCAGTGGAGGGTCGCAAGGCTCGTCGACCACGCTTCGTGGACCCGCTCGGCGAAGCACTGCCGCAGCAGCCTGTGCGCGTCGGGCCCGCCGGCCATCGCGACGGCGCCGAGCGCCGCCTCTGCGGTCCAGATGCGGTCGCCGCGGCATTGCGGGGCGGCGGCGCGCACGCCGTCGGCGCCGAGTGCGGCCAGGGCCCGCTGCGCCTCGGAGCGCACCGCGCGGGACACGTCGTCGAGGGCCTCGGCGAGGGCCGCGGGCGCCGAGCTGTCATCGAGCCGCGCCAGGGCAGCGGCCGCCGCCCGGCGCACTGGCGCGTGCTCGCTCCGGAGGTCCTCGGCGAGCCGGTCGGCGTGCAGCCGCTCGGTGGCGCCGACCTCGACGAGCCGGTCGATCGCCGCCGCCCGGATCTCCGCCGACTGCGAGTCGGCGAGTTCGCTCAAAGCGTCTACACGGCCAACGGGCAGCCGTGCGATGGCCGCTTGCCTCGCGTCGTCGCTCGGCGAGCGGGCCATCGCGAGCAGCCGCGGCAGGCCTTCGGCGCCGAGGCGCGCGGCCGCCTCGGCGCGCACCTCGCCGCACGGGTCATCCAGGCGCGCGCGAAGCCGATCGCGCAGCGCTGCACCCGTGGCGGGCAGGGTGGCCGCTGCCGCCACCGCCAGCAGCCTCACCGAAGCGTCCGGGTCGTCGATGGCCTGCGCGATCAGCTGCTCGCAGTCGGTGGGGTCCGCGTCCAGGAGCGCCTGGAGGGCCGCCGCGCGCACGCGCGGATCGCGGTGGCGCGCCTGCCGGGTGACCACCTCCGTGAATCCCCGGGCGGCGAGCGGGCCGGCCAGCTCGAGCAACGCGGTCGTCACCTGCTCGGGCGCTTCGGCCAGTGTGCGTTCCCACGGCTCGGCCAACTCGGCGAGTTCGCGGGCGCCGAGGGTGTCGGCGACGGCGTCGAGGTCGAGGCTGCCCTGGCGGAGCTCTGCGACCAGGCTCTTCAGGTACTCGCGGCGCACGATCCAGTTGGCCGACGCGTAGAGCAGAGCGCTCGCCCCGCCGAGCAGCGCCAGCCAGACCGGTGTGGCGCTCTCGCCGAGCGCCAGCAGGGCCGCGCCGGCGATCGACATCGCCGCAAAGAACACCACGCCCTCGAGCAGCGCCCGCATGCGGCCGCGAAACCGGTGGGGCAGGGCGTTGTAGCTGAGCGCGCGCACGGGGCCCGCGAGGGCGTTCTCGAGCAGCTCGCGGTTTGCCCGCGCGACCACGGCGGCCCAGAGCCGCGGGTCCACCGCCAGGGCGATGAACGTGACGATCGTCAGGATCGGATGCGCGAGGTTCGCGCCGGCGACGCCGAAGCGGCGGATCAACCACGGCGTCAGCGCGTTGCCGACGAGGATCTCGATCCCGTTGGTGATGGCGAGGTACGCCCCGAAGAACGTCGCCAGCTGCTCGCTGGTGGGAAACGCGTCAGAGAACAGATCGAGATAGAGGTACTGCATCACGGTGAGCGAGAAGACCATCCCCACGATGGAGACCACCAGCCAGGTCGCCATGCGCGAGCGCCGCAGGTAGCGCGCCGCCCCGCGCAGCCCTTCGACCGAGCTCTCGTCGGCCTCGATCGCACCCACCGGCGCCCAGCCGAGCAGCCGGCCGCGCGCGAGTCGCACGTGCAGTGCGGCGAGCCCGAGCAGCGCCACCCACGCCAGCAGCACCGCCTCGGCCGAGAAGATTCGGCTGACTGCCACCGCCAGCGCGCCGCCGAGCACGCCGCCGAGACTCGCGCCCACGGCGAATAGCGGGAACAACCGCTTGCTCGACAGCGCATCGAAGTAGTCGGTGGCGAACGTCCAGTAGTGGAGGCTCACGAAGACCGCCTGCGAGATGTAGAACGTCGTGAACAGCACAGGCAGTACGGCCGTCCTGGCCTGGTCGAGCAGCAGCCAGTCGACGATCAGCGAGATCGCCGTGCCCGACAGCAGCCACACGAAGAGGCGGTCGTTTCGCGCTCGCCCGACTACTCCGGCGTAGAGGATCGAGCCCACCAGCGTGGCGAGCGATGCCGCGATCAACGCCGCGGGCAGGTGCTCGGGGCCGAGCCCGCTCAGGAAGAGCGCCTCGCTGCCCGTCAGGCCGACGGTGGCCGCGGCGCTGAGCAGTGCGGCGAGCCAGAAGAAGAACAGGAAGCGGTCGCGTTCGCCGCGGCGTACGGCCGGCAGGGCACGCCAGAGAAGCTCGCTCATCCGCGGTTGTCCAAAGGCGAAGCTCCGTCCTCGGCGGTGCGCGGCCGGTCCGGAAGAGAGTAGGATGCACGCATCGGCGCTCCCAGTGGCCGCTCCGGACCGCGGAGCGCCGCGGCGACCACCGGGCCGTCACGCGGGGCGAGCTGCTTTGGATACACCGGCACCCGGAAGCGCACGAGAGGCCGAGCGTAGCCTCGCCGTCTTTGCGTGGTACCTGCCGCTCTCCCGCATCTACTTCTTCGCGCCGATCTACTTCCTCTATTTCATGTCTCGCTTCGACATGGACGAGGTGCTGCTGCTCGGCTCGATCTACTACGTGAGCGTCGTGGTGTGCGAGCTGCCCTCGGGCTACCTGAGCGATCGGGTGGGGCGGCTCGTGGCGCTGCGGCTCTCGGCCCTCGCCATGAGCCTCGCCTACGCGCTGTTCCTCGTGGGTGGGGAGAGCTTCGTCGTCTTCGCGCTCGCGCAGATCCTGCTCGGCGCGGGCTTCGCGTCGATCTCGGGCAGCGACACCGCCTACCACTTCGACGCGCTGCGCGCCGCGGGCCGCGCCGACGAGTTCGCGCCGCGCGAGCAACGGCTCACCCGCAACGGCTACTGGGCGGGCGGCGTCGGCGCCGTGGCAGCGGGCGTCGCCGCGCAGGGCGACCTCGCGCTGGCCTACGCGCTGTGCCTCGTCAATGCGGTGGGCCTGCTCGGGCTGTCCCTCGCCCTGCGCGAGCCGGTGCGCACGTCCGGCGGCCTGGCGACCGCGCATCCGATCGCCCAGGCGCGCGCCGTGGGCAGACGACTGCGCGATCGCCAGCTGCTGTGGCTGTTCGGCTTCGGCGTGGTGTCGGTGACCCTCGCGCACCTGCCCGCCGAGTTCGCGCAGCCCTACCTGGCCGCGGTGCTCGGTGACGACGTGCGCGCCGTGCAGCGGACACCGCTCGCCGCGGGCCTGCTCGTCGGCGCCAACACGGCGATCGCCGGAGTGGCGGCGGGCGCGAGTCTGCGGCTGCGCGCCCGGCTGGGGGTCGGGCGGGCCCTGCTCGGCGCCGCGCTGTGGCAGCTGGTGCTGATCGTCGCGATGGCGGCGGTCGTGCACCCGGTGGTCGCGTTCGCCCTGCTGTCGCGCAGCTGCCTGCCCGCGGTGACGCGGGTGATCGTCGCGGCGGAGGTCGCGCCCCGGCTGCCCGCCTCGCTGCGGGCCAGCTACCTGTCGCTCGACAGCCTGGCCGGCCGGCTGGGCTACGCGGGCGTGCTGGCGGGGCTGGCCGCGCTGACCGAAGCGGGCAGCGCGGCGGAGGCGGCGGACCTGGTGCGCGTCCTATGGGCGAGCGCGGTCCTCGGCGGGGTGGCCCTGGTGGCGCTGTGGGCGACCCGCCGGGTCCTTTCGCGGGGTGGCGGGCGCCTGCCTGGACTCGGTCGAGAAGAGGCCGCGGAGGCGAGCGGCTTCCCGGCGGGGGGTTCCGAGTGAGTCGCAGCGGTTATGCGAAGATACCGCCCGGGGCCCGCGCCGGGCTCGTGGGCCCGGGGGAGGCCGCCCTTGCGGAAAGTCATGCGCCGGATGGCCTCGGCGACGCTGGTCCTGCTGGCGGTGCTCGGGCTGGCCACGTTCGCGGCCGTGCGCCTGATCGACGTCGATGTCTGGCGGGACGATCTGGCGAGCACGCTTTCGGCTCGGCTCGGCCTCGACGTGCGGATCGGCGGGAAGCTGCGGCTCGAACTCGGCCAGCGGCCCGAGATCGTCGTCTCGAACGTCTCGATCCACGAACCCGACGCGGGCCGTGCAGCGCCGCTCGCCCGGCTCGACGCGGCGGCCTTCGAGGCCGACCTGCTGCGCTCCTGGCGCGAGCGCCGGATCGTGATCAGCCAGGTTCGCGCCTCGGGGATTGCCGTCGCGCTGCGGCGCGACGAGCACGGGGTCGGCAACTGGCAGCTGCGGCGCGCGGCGCCGCCGCCCGAGGGCGCCGGCCTGGCGTTGCTGTCGCTCGACGGGTTCGCGCTCGAGGACGCCCGCCTCACCTACGCGACCGCGATGTCCGATTGGGCGTTCGAGCTGGACATCGAGCGGCTCGACATCGAGGCGCCGGCCGGTAGCAACGAGCTGTCCGTCGAGGCCGCGGGCAGCGTGCAGGGCAACGCCTTCGCGTTGCAGGGCACGAGCACCAGTGATGCGCACGAGCCGGGCGGGATCCTCGGAGATCGATCGCACCTCGAACTCGATGTCTCGGCCCGGATCGGGCCGCTTCGCATCGGCGCCGTCGGCTCGCTCGACGAGCCGCGACGACAGGCCCGGGCCGACCTCTCGATCACGCTCCACGCAGACGACCTGGGTTCGCTGCGGCAGCTGGTGCGGATCGACCCGAAGCTCGACCTCGACGGCATCGGCGCCCTGGACGTGGCCGGGCGACTGGTCGGCGGCGGCGGCAGTGTGCGCCTCGACGACGTCGTGGCCAGCATCGCCGGCGAGGCGACCGGTCGGCTGGCGGGGCGCGGGCGCATCGGTGATCTGGTGCGCGTTCGCGACATCGACCTCGCCCTGACGGTCGACACGCCGAACCTCGCCGACGTCGCCGGCCGCCTCCGCATCCCGCACCCCGAGGCGCGCCGGGCGACGGGCACGGGCGCACTGCGCGGCGACTGGCCGGCGGTCGCTTTCGAGGAGATCGACGTCGATACCACCCACCGCGACGGCCACAGCATGCGCGTGCAGGGCCGCGCAGCGCGGGTCGAGAAGAAGTGGGCCGCCGACCTCGGCTTCGCGATCGAGGCCGACCTCGCCGGCGACGTGGCGACGATCACCGAGGAGGTGGTGGCCTCGATCAGGCGCGGCAAGCCGAGGATCCGCCTCGGCCGCCCCGACATGCGGCTGCAGCAGATCGTCATGGCGATCGGACCGGCGCACGTGACCGGGCGCGTGGCGGGGCGCGACAAGGACTGGACGATCCGCTCGGTGCGTGCCCGCGCCGGCCGCGCCGAGGTCGACTGGCTGCGCGCGAGCGGACGCATCGCCTCGCTCGTGCCGGCGCCGAGCGGCATCGCGTTCGACATCGAGGCGGGCAGCGACGCAATGGGTGCGCTGATCGAGCGCGCGGAGGTCCCGCTCGCGGGCCTCGAACGCCTGCGGCTCAGCGGTCGCATGGTCGGCGAGGCGGATCGGATCGTGCTCGAGGGCATGCAGGCGATCGCCAGCACCGACGACCGGATCACCATAGGCCTGAGCGGCGACCTGCCGATGCGCGAGACCTTCGTCGATACCCAGCTGTTGGTGGCCGTGAGCGCGAGCGACCTGGCCGTGGTGGGAGAGACGGTGGATCGGCCACTGCCCGCCGTCGGGCCGGTCGAGCTGAGCACCGAGGTGAAGGCCGATGGCGAGGCGCTGGTGGGCCGCAACCTGATGCTCGGGATCGGCGAGAGCCGGGTGGACGGGAGCTTTCGTGTCGAGCCCGGCGAAGTGCGGCCGCACGTGACCGCGCAGCTCGAGTCCGAGCGATTCCGGCTGCGCGACCTCGGCCTCGAGCCCGGCGGCAGCGAGCCCGCTGAGGCGGACGAGCCGCACGACTTGCCCTGGGTCGACCGGCCGCTGCCGTTCGACGACCTGTTCGAGCTCGACGGCGAATTGGCGCTGCGCGTCGATCGGCTCGTGGGACGAGAAGGCCTCGAAGCGAGCGATGTCGAGCTGCGTGCGCGGCTCGACGACGGAGTGCTCGACGTCGAGGATCTCCGCCTCGTCTACGAGGGCGGACTGCTGCGGGCATCGCTGCACGTCGCTGCGGGGGCCATGCCGGCCGAGGTCGAGCTGTGGCTCGGGGGCGACGGCTTCCGGATAGAGCGGGTGCTTGCGCAGTTCCGCGAGGAGCGTGTCGCGGACGGCACCGGGCAGCTGATCGCCGATCTGCGCTCGCGGGGCGTCACCCCGCGAGAGCTCGGCGCCAACCTCGACGGTGACCTGCTCTTCTACGGACGCGAGGGCGGCCTGGCGATGCGCTACAGCCGCGCGCTGCAGCTCGACTTCGGCAACCGCGCACCCGCCGACGAGCTCGAGCCGGTCGAGTGCCTGATCGTCGACGCCTCGGCGCGCAACGGGCGCCTCACCCTCGAGACGGTGCTGTTCGACACCGCCAACAAGCAGGTGCTCGGCGCTGGCGACATCGACCTCGCCCGCGAGCAGGTCGAGTTGATGCTCACGCCCGTCTTCAAGCGGACGATTCCCGGTAGCGTCGCCACTGCGGTGCGCGTGCACGGGGCGATGACCGAGCCGACGATCACGCCCGCGCCGCTCGTCACCGCCGCGGGAACCGCCCAGGGCCTGGTGGATCGTGCGCTGCTGCCGCTCAACCGCATCCTCCCGGGCGTCGGCAGCGCCCTCGCCGAGGCGCGCCGCGCGGCCGACCGGGCGCTCGAGAACACCGGCGTCGATCTGCCCGTCAGCGGGCTCTGGCGTCCGGGCATCGACGTGAGCTGCGACAAGGTGCTGCACACCGAGCGGATCGAGGCGCTGCGCGCCGTCGATACGGTGCAGCCGGGGTAGCATCGCGCCCTTGGACACAGCGCTCTTCGACGGCTCCCCGACGCGCGGCCTGCTCGAGGTGGCGACGTTCCTCTACGTGGTCGCCGCGATCGGCTACGTGGTCCTCGAGCGTCGACACCCGCGCACCACCCTCGTCTGGGTGCTGACCATCATGCTGCTGCCGCTGCTCGGGCTGGTGGCGTATCTCGTGCTCGGGCGGCGGCCCTACCGCAAGCACGTCCGCCGTTGCCGGCGCCGGCACGTCGCGGCCATCGAGGCGGCTCGTCAGCTGTCGAGGCTCGACGAGCTGCCGGGCGACCTGGCCGCTCCGCAGCGCGGACTGGTGCGGCTCGCGCTGGCCGCGGCAGCGGCGCCGCTGCGTCGCGCCGACCGCGTCGAGCTGATCGAGGCCGGCCACGATAGCTTCGACGCGATCATCGCCGCGCTCGAGAGCGCCGAGCACTTCGCGCACCTCGAGTTCTACATCTGGCGGGACGACGAGACGAGCCGGGCGCTGACCGGGGTGCTCGTCGGTCTCGCGCGCCGCGGCGTGCGCGTTCGGGTGCTCTGCGACCACGTCGGCGTCCGCGGTCTGCCGCGCGACCACTTCGCCCCGCTCATCGAAACGGGGGGCGAGGTCGCGGTCTTCGCGCCGCTCCACTGCGTGTCGCTGCGCTCGCTGCGCGCGAACTTTCGCAACCACCGCAAGCTGATCAGCGTCGATCAGCGCGTGGGCTTCGTGGCCGGGCTGAACGTGGGCGACGAGTATCTCGGCGACGGCACGCGGGCGTGGAAGGACCTGATGCTGCGCATCGAGGGCGATGCGGTGCTGGGGCTCGAGACGATCTTCGCGGCGGACTGGCTCGACGCGCGGGGCATTCAGGCAGAAGACGAGCTCTGGCGTACCGAGATCGAGAGCCTCGGCGGCGCCGGCGAGCACCGGCCGTCGTCGGGGCCGCTCGTCCAGGTGGTCGCCAGCGGGCCGGACGCACCCGTCGCGGCCGCGATCTCGGGGCAGCTCGGCGCCGCCATCGCGGCCGCTCAGTCGCGTTGCTGGATCGCCACGCCCTATCTCGTGCCCGACGAGGCGCTGCTGCTCACGCTGCAGACCGCTGCGATGCGGGGCGTCGACGTGCGGCTGCTCGTGCCGGCGCGCACCGACCACTGGCTGGTCGGCGTGGCGTCGGCGAGCTACTTCGACGCGCTGATCGCGTCGGGCTGCCGGATCCTCGAGTACCCGGAGATGATCCACAGCAAGTACATGGTGGTCGACGACGCGCTCGCCGCGATCGGCTCGGCCAACATGGACATCCGCAGCTTCCACCTCAACTACGAGGTGACCGCGATGTGTTACGACGCCGGAGTGAACGCCGACCTCGCCCGCATCTTCGAGCGCGACGAGGCGCTGGCCACGGCGGTCACCAGCGAGGCGCGCGAGCGGCTGCCGGCGCTGCGGGTGGCCGCGGAGTCGATGGGGCGGGTGCTCTCGCCGCTGTTGTGAGGCGCGTGCGACCGGGTGCCGGGGCGCGGGCGCGGGGCTCTGTGGCGCGGATTCGTGTGTTCATCGCGGGCGCGGGCGCGGGCGCGGGCGCGGCGTTACGTCGGGATTGGATCAGCGGTCGCCCCGGGGGCCAGGTGATGACGACGCGGGTGCTCGGCTATCATCGTGGTGCGGATCGAACGCAGCGAGGCTCCGTTGCATGAGGACGCCTGCCAGCGACAGGAGGCGCAAGAGCCCAACGACGGTCAGCGGGCGGCGCTGGCTGGTGATCGTCGCGGTGATCATCGCCACGATCAGCGCGTCGTCGCTCGTAGGATGCGCGAGCAATCGCCGCGTCCAGAGCGACTACGCGCGCGACCTCGGCGTCGACGTCGCCGCGCTCGGCTCCTACGCGTGGGTGACGCCGCGTTCCCTCATCGGCTTCGAGACGTCGCCCCTCTACCTGTCGCCCTTCGACGATCCGCTGATCCGGCGTGCGGTGGACGAGGTGCTGGCCGAGAAGGGCTACGCGCTGGTGGAGGATTGGCGACGGGCGGACTTCGTCGTGGTCTACACCGCCCATGCCTCACAGGTCATCGAGCTGAAGGGGATGGCCGGCTCGAACTCGGTGATGCACGGAGGCGGCGCCGGACCGGTCACCGGATTCCTCTCGCCGATGTCGCGCAAGCAGGTGCGCGACTTCGGCGTCTTCACCGTGCAGTTCGTCGAGCCGCGAAGCGGAGACCTGCTGTGGATGGGCTGGGGCAATCGGGTACTGCCGCGCCAGATGCCGCGGCGCGAGCTGTTCGGGCGGATCTTCTCGCGCATCCTGGCGCCGCTTCCGGTGCGATCGTAAGTCCCGTCGTCCCCGTCCCCGTCCCCGTCCCCGTCCCCGTCCCCGTCCCCTCCCCCCTGTCGCCCCTGTCGCCCGAGGCCCCTGGGGGCAAATAGGTGATGCCCAGCATATCCGAGCGAGTGGTGGAACTGCTCTCGAGCGACGCGTGCCCCCAGGGTTCGCTTCCTTCCTTACAACTTCCTCTTACTGAGAGTCATTTTCTCTTGCCCCAGAGGCATCCGGCAGTACACAATGACTAAGTGTGACCCCTGAGCGGGGTCCGGGGACACTACTTTGGTGCGGCCGCGTGTAGACGCAGGTCCGGGCAAGTGAATCTTTTTCGACGGGGCATCGCGCGAAGGCGTGCCCCGGAGCCATCGGAACGCGGATTGAGCCAGTACTTCACAGGACGGCCGCCCTTAGACGGGCGACAGCAGGCCACGTGTGGCCGGTTCCGCACGTCGAGCGGTGAGCGGGCGCCCCGGCTTCGCTGGCTCGCGGTGTCCGTCTTATTGGCCGCTTCGTGCACGGCCTTGCTCGGTTGTGCGGAGACCGACCCGGTCGATCGGGCTGCCGTGCTCTTCGACGAGGGCGAGGTCGACGCGGCCCTCGAGGTTCTTGGTGGCGCGGTGGCCGCGGATCCGTCGGACGCGCGACTGCAGCACCACTACGGGGCCGCCCTGGTGAAGAGCTCGCGGCTCAGCCGTGCGATCTGGCCGCTGCGTCGGGCCGCGGCGGACCCCGCGTACGCGGTGAGGAGCGGCACGCTACTCGCTCAAACACAGTTCATGGCCAGCGACAACGGCGACGCCGTTCGCTCCGCCGAGCGGGTGCTCGAACTCGACCCCGACAACTTCGTGGCGGGATCGACCCGCGCGCGCGCGCTCCTCAAGCTGAACGACTTCGAGCTGGCCCTCGAGGCATTCGATGTCTTGCTCGAGCAGCGCCCGGGCGAAATCGAGGTGATGCAGGGGAGACTCGAGGCATTGCTGCGGCTCGGGCGGGCCGCAGAGGCCGCGGAGCTGATCGAGGATCTCAAGGTTGCGTCCGGCGAGCAGCTGGTGCCGGACCCGCAGCTGGCGGCCCGACTCTGCGCCATGGAGGCGACGTTCGTCGCCGAGCGAGGCGAAGACGAGCAAGCAATCGAGCTGTTCGACGCCTGTCTCGCCGAGTATCCGGATTCTCCGCTCGCCAGGCGCTTCGCGATCGACTTCTACGACGCGAGGGGCGAGCCCGAGAGCGCCAATCAGGTGCTGGTGGAGATGATCGATCGCAACCCGACCTCGGTCGGCGTCCGCCAGGAGCTGGCCTCCCGCCTGCGCCTGGCCGGGCGGTCCGACGAGGCTCGCGTCCTGCTGCAGCAGGGCGCCGAGCAAGCGGGCACGATGCGCGCCTGGGGGATGCTGGTCGACCACGAGGTGGCCGTCGGCGACCTGGCCGCCGCCAAGGAGGCGATCGAGCAGATCTTCGCGATCCAGACGGGCGCGACGACCCGTCCTGGCGAGCCCGGGTTCGCCTACGAGAAGATCTCCGAAGAGAAGCTCTACGCCTACGGCGACATCGTGGTCCAGCTCGGCGAGCGGGACATCGTCGAGCAGGTGCACGCACACCTCGAGTACGAGCCGCTGCGGCACTTCCTGATGGGGCGTGTGCACTTCGAGGATCGTCAGTGGGAGGCTGCGCTCGCCGAGTTCGAGCAGGGCTTCGTGGCGTGGCCCGGCAACCAGGGCATCCGCTACCTGGCCGCCAGGGCGTCCGAGCAGCTCGGCGACTTCGACCAGGCGGCGGCCCACTATCGCAACTCGATTCGCGGCGGACCGGAGAAGACGCCGGCGGGTCTCGAGCTGGGCCGGCTCAATCTTGCCCTGGGCAATTCCGTTGCCGCCGTCATCAATCTCCAGCACCACGTGAAGGCCCACCCGGAAGACATCGAAGGCCTGCGCCTGTACTCGCACGTTGCCTCTCTCGTAGGCAGCGAGGAGGGCGTACAGGCAGCCCGCTCGGCGCTCGCGGTGCTGCCCGGGGGCGAGGACATCGCGACGGCCGACCACGCGCGGGATCTCGCAGCGGTGGACGGCGCCGAAAAGGGGATCGCCTTCCTGGAGGAGAGGCGGCCCGACATGACCGCTCCCGAGGCCCGGGAGACCCTGCGCGCGTGGGCGATGCTCGAGGTGTCGCGAGGCGGCGCCCCGCGCGCCCTCGAGAGGCTCGAGGAGGCGCTCGCGCAGCGCCCCGACGACGCGGCCCTGTACCTGCTGCGGGCCGAGGTGCGGATGGGGCTGGGTGGCGTCGAAGCGGCCCGCCGCGACGTCGAGAAGGCCCTGGAACTCGAGCCGGACGTAGCCGAGGGGCTGCTGATGATGGCCCGGCTGCACATCGCGGAGGGGCGCGTCGAGCAGGCGGTCGACTACTACGACCGGGCCGCCGCCGCTTCCGACGAGATGGAGCTCCGCTCGGCGTCGATGTTCGAGGCGGCCGGCGCGGTGCTCGCCGAGGCCCAAGAGTCGGGCGGATCGACCGGGCCGGGCGAGGAGCGGCTGCGCGTTGTCCTCTTCGAGTATCCGACCCACGGGTTGGCGGCCGTTCGACTCGCGCGGTTGGCCTTCGAGCGCGACGAGTTCGACGACGCCGCGCTCCGGATGGCCGAGCGCGGATCGCGGCTGTCGGGCGACGGCGACGCCTACGACGTGCTCGGCGGCATCTTGTTGGCTCGGGGCGAGAGTGAAGCCGCCGTGGCCGTGCTCCGCGAGGCGATCGTTCGCGGCGCCAGCGGTGGTGAGACCCACTACCGGCTGGGGCTCGCGCACGCGGCCCGAGGCGACGTCAGCGAGGCGCGGGAAGCTCTGCGCGCCGCGGTCGAGAAGGGCGGGTTCCCCTATCTCGACGCGGCGCGGGTGGAGCTGTCGCGGCTCGATGCGAAGGTCGGCGGCACCGCCGACGAGGCGGCATGAAGCGCGGCATGGACATCGAGGCGGGCCGACGGGCTGGCGGACGAGCGTTCCGCCGAGCCGGGCACGCGAGCGACAGTAGACTCGGAGAAACCAGTTTTCGCGGACCGACGGGTCCGTGGAAGAAGCCGGGAAAGACCCGGTAGCGTGCACGATCGGAGCCGGGGCACGTGACTCGCGTTCCGAGAGGCACACAACTAGGAGGAAGCAAGATGACGACGAGCAGGTTAGTTCTCGCTCTCCTGTGCACGGCCCTGCTGATGGCCGTGGGCGCGTCGGGGGCCCAGGCCCAGACGATCGTTGGTTACGACGGTCTCTGGACGTCGGGCTTTTCTGACGGTGGTGACCCCGGAAAGCCCGGGATTCCGCCGACCGTGGGCGCGACCCAGATCGATCTGGCGAACGACGCGATTCCGGTGTGCCGTGGCACCCGCACCGGGGCCGGCGGCATGACGACGTGGATGAACGGCGCCCAGAGCGCTCCGCAGACGCGGGGCACTACGTCGTTCATCGGCATCGCGGAGGTCGCCGCGGGCGCGTTCCCGCAGGCGGTGAAGTTCTTCGCGCAGACGCCGGCGAACGGCTTTCAGGTCAACGCCTCGACCTGTAAGGTCACGGTCACCAACTTCGGTCCCACCCTCTGGCGGCGCACGCAGCTCGCGCAGCTGACCTGGCCGGGGCCGGCAGGCGGCACCGTCTCGGCGGGCAACGGCCCGGCGCTGGCGATCCCCACCTGGACGCCGCCCTTCGCGAATCTGGGCGTCTTCAACCAGCAGGTGGCACTGTCGGCGACGGTGGGTGCGGCCAAGTTCGGCGGCGCGGTCGCGGCCAACGGCTTCGGCAACACCGAGCTCGGCATCCGGCTGGGCGCTGGTGGCCCGTACTTCCAGGGCATCGTGCCGGTGAACATCTTCATCGGCGGGTCGAACGCGACGGCAGGTGCGCGCTCCCAGATCGAGGTGCAGTCGACGGTCTGGCCGGGTGTGCAGGGTCCGCCGGGCGGCACCATGGCCGGTTCGCCGGTTGGCGGTGCGCTGACGTTCGTGGCTTCGGGTGCGGCGTTCCCGTGGACGACGGGTACCGTGATGGCGTTCGACAATGTCGGCGACTTCACCTCGACCCGCACGATCACAGGCAACGACGGCCGCACCACGGCCAACGGCACGAACGGGACGCTCTCGCTCGTGTCGCCGGGCCTGCTGCTGATGACGGGCGTCTTCCCGCTCGGCATCGCGATCACCACGCAGATCGATGTCACGATGACGCCTGAGCCGGGTGCGAGCATGCTCCTGGCCTCGGGTGTGGTCGGGCTGATCGGCCTGCACCGCGTGAGCCGGCGCCGACAGCGCTAGCCCAGGCGGCAAGTCAGACTCGAGCAACATCAGGTACGTAACCACGGAGTCTTCGGGCTCCGTATACCCGAGCAGGACGGCGAGAAGAAATCGACAGTGCAGATCTTTGGCTCTCGTTGGTTCCTGATCGTCGTTCTGCTCGGGATGGTTACGCTCTACCTGTACAGCCAGGTAGAGGTGCGCACCGACCCGCGCCCTTCTGGCGAGCGCGACGACATCGCGAAGCTGTCCGAGCGCGACGACCTGAACGTCGTCTTCATCCTGATCGACACGCTCCGCGCGGATAGGCTCGGCCACGCCGGGTACGAGCGCGACACCAGTCCCGGCCTCGATTACATGGCCGAGACGGGCATCCGCTTCGCGAACCACTGGGCCCAGTCGTCGTGGACCAAGGCGTCGATGGCATCGATGTGGACGGGCCTGTATCCGAATCACACTGGTGTGATCCGCGCGCAGGACGCGCTCTCGAACGACGCACGGGTGCCCGCCGAGGTCTTCCAGGAGGCTGGCTTCGTCACCGCCGGCATCTGGCGCAACGGCTGGGTGGCGCCCAACTTCGGCATGCAGCAGGGCTTTGACGTCTATCAGCTGCCGAACATGAGGCAGGGGCCGGAGACGCTGCGTCGGGCCACCAGGGCGGGGCGTATCGAGGGCAGCGACATCGACCTGGTGTACGCCGCCACCGACTTCCTGCAGACCCACAACGACCAGCGGTTCTTCCTTTATCTGCACTTCATGGACGTCCACCAGTACGTCAGCACGGACGAGACGGCGATCTTCGGCACCCGCTACTCGGACAGCTACGACAACTCGATCCTGTGGACGGACCATCAGGTTCGCGCAATTCTCGGCGCCCTCGACTCGCTGGGCCTGCGCGACGAAACGCTCGTGGTCGTGGCCTCCGACCACGGCGAGGCCTTCGGCGAGCACGGCGCCGAGGGGCACGCCCGTAATCTGCACGCCGAAGTGACCCGCACGCCCTTCATCGTGAGCCTGCCCTTCATCCTCGACGAGGGTGTGGTGATCGAGAGCCGCAGCGCGAACGTCGACCTCTGGCCCACGATTCTCGAACTCGTGGGGCTGCCGCCCCTGGCAGCGGCCGACGGCCGCTCGCGCGTGCCCGAAATCATGGGTGACGAGACGGCGGTGGAGGAAGAGCCCCCCATCTACGCCCACCTCGACCGGACCTGGGGCGTGCTGAGCAAGGAGCCCGCGCCGCTCGTGGCGGTCAGCGAGGGGCCCTACCGGCTGCTTCGGGACGTGAGCGAGCCCCGCAAGGACCGGCTCTACGACATCAGCGCCGACCCGGCCGAGAAGCGTAACCTGAGCGAGGAGCCGGACGGCGTTCGGGCCAGCCTGACGGAACGAACCAGCGAATACCTCGACGCGGGCGTCGCTTGGCGCGAGGGCGCACCCCGTGTAGAGTTGGACGACATGAGCCTCCGGCAGCTGCGTGCACTGGGCTACGCGGTCGAGTAGGGACGACACCCAGGCTCTCGTTCGATGGGCGCATGCCGCATCTCGATAGCCGGCTTGCAGAGGCGGCCTTCGGGAGTCGATGACTGCGAGTCGCTAACCGATAGTGCATAGTCGGTGGCCGACCGGTCAGCGGCCGAGAGCCAAGAGCCGAGCCGCAGTTCACGCAGTTCATTCGAGGAGGGGAAACTTGTCGCGCCCGTGGCTGAACGTCGGCCCGATGGGGTCGCTCGCCCTGCTGTCGGCATGGCTGCTGCTCGCTGCGCCGTCGTACGCGCAGAGCACCGAGCCGACCGGTGGCGAAGCCGGAGCCGAATCGCCCGGCACCGACGAGGGCGGGTACGACTACGCGGACGACGACGAGTACGAGTACGAGGACGACGAACAGCAGGCCGTGGCGGAGTCCGACGACGAGTTCGGTGACGACGACCTGGGCGACTACGAGATCGGCGACCCGGACCAGTTCCGGTCGGTCGAAGAGATCGTGGTCACCTCGCAGGGCCGGGCCCAGCCCCTGCAGGAGGTGTCGGTTTCGGTCGCGGCCTTCGACGCCGACTACATGGAGGCGCTCGGCGCGCAGAACATCGCCGACATCTCGCAGTTCACCCCGAACCTCGAGATCCGCTCGGTCTTCTCGGCCTCCAACCCGACGCTCTTCATTCGCGGCGTCGGCCTGCGCGACTTCAACGCCAACTCGGCCAGCGCCGTCGCCGTCTACAATGACGACGTCTACATGAACTCGCCGGCGGGTCAGCTCGGCCAGCTGTTCGACGTGCAGCAGGTGGAGGTGCTGCGTGGCCCGCAGGGCACCCTCTACGGCCGCAACGCCTCGGCGGGGGCGATCCGGGTGATCACCCGCAAGCCCACCGGTGTGCCCGGCGGCTACCTGCGGGCGACCTACGGGCGCTTCAACCAGGCCGAGGTCGAGGGGGCCGTCGAGTCGCCGCTGGTAGGCGACAAGCTGTCGGTGCGGATCGCCGGGCGCATGAACAAGCGCGACGGCACCGCGCTGAATCGCTGCGCCGACCCTGCGACCATCCGGGCTGCGGACGCCAATGTGGACTTCGCCAACAGTCGCCCCGGGAGCTCTCTGGAGGGTCAGCTCGCGTGGAGGTCGTTCAGTGAGTGCTACAACAACGATGTTCGGAAGGCTGTGCCGCTCGGGCAAGCGTGGATTCCGGATCAGACCCTGCCAGACCCGAACACACCGCCATTGGTACCGCTCAGGCGCGGCTTCATCGACAACGGCTTGAACGCCGTCATTCCCACCGATATCGAGAGGCGGGTCAACGACACGGACAACTGGGCGCTTCGCTCGATCATCCGCTTCCAGCCGAATCTCGACATGGACTGGAACCTCAACGTCCACGGCAGTCAGAACAACTCGCTGGCCCGGCAGTTCCAGATGATCCCGTTCCGGTCGGATCCGGTTACCGGACTGCTGACGAGCGAGAGAAGCGAGGCAGACGTGTCCGGATATGCCGACCCGGACAACCTCATTTCGACTAGCCCCGGGTTCGGTCAACCGAGTGTCCAATACTACGACCCCGCGTTCGGCGACCCCTATGCGGGCGACTACAACCGGACCGAGCCCGAGCTGCTGAGGCTGGCCGGAGCCGGGCTCGTCGGCGACATCTACATGGGCAACTGGACGCTTCACTCGGTGACGGGCTGGGAGTGGAACGAGCGTCAGGTGGGCGCCAACATCGACGCGAATCCGTACATCGCGCTCGAACTCGAGCTCGGCAACTCGGCCAACCAGCTGAGCCAGGAGCTCAGGTGGCTCTGGGACGGCGGGGGCAGCGTAACGGCGCAGTTCGGCGCCTTTTTCCTCTACGAGGACCTCGAAGTCGACAACAGGTTCCAGAACACGCCGACTACGGCGAGCTTCCAGAACTACACCCAGGAGACCTACGCGGGTTCGGCCTATGGCTACGGGACCTGGGAGGCCAGCGAGCGTCTCACCATCGAGGGCGGGGTGCGCTTCAATGTCGATCACAAAGCCCTCGATCTGACGACGAGGGCGGCCCCGATCCTGGATCCGGGCGCGGTCGTTGCTCAGCGCGCGTCGGCCGAAGTCACCGAGTGGTCGCCGACTGGCGACATTTCGTTCAACTACAGCCCGGTCGACGACGTCAATCTCTACATGAAGTACAGCCGCGGCTGGAAGGGGCCGCATCTGAATGGCGGCGTCTTGACCGCCGGGGAAGAGACGTCTTCCGGCGAGTCGCTCATCAAGCCGGTCAAGCCCGAGAGCGTGAACGCGCTCGAGATAGGCTGGAAGACCCTGATCTACGACAACCGCGTCCGCTTCAATACGGCCTTCTTCTATTACGACTACGAGAACATCCAGATCTTCCAGCTGAAGAACAGCAGCACCGGGCTGCCGGTGCAGGAGCTGCTCAACGCGAACGACGCCGACAATTTCGGTCTCGAGGCCGAACTCGACCTGTATCCGCTCGAGGGCTGGGCGCCCGAGATCTTCGAGCCGTTCCAGCTCTTCGTGTCCTTCGCGTGGCTCGAGGCGAAGTACACTGACTTCGTCAACGTGAAGATAAACCTCGCCGGCGGCAACTCGGTGCCCATCACCGAGAACAACTCGGGCAATCGATTGATCAACGCGCCCAAGTTGGCGTTCAGCGGCTTCACGCGATGGCCGATCGACCTCGGCGGGCGGGGCACGCTGATTCCGCGGCTCGATTGGGCGTTCAAGGACAAGGTCTACTTCAGCCCCACCAACGAAGAGCCCCTCTCCCAGGATGCGTTCTGGCTGCTGAACTGTCGGATCGCCTACAAGACGCCCAACGACGCCATCGAGATTGCGGGTTGGGTGCGCAACCTCACCAACGAGATCTATCGCGTTGACGTGATCAATCTCTCGGCCTTCCGGGGGTCGGTCCTCTACGCGATCGGTGATCCGCGCACCTACGGACTCTCGGTGCAATACAACTTCTGAACACAACTGCTGATGGTGGCCATGAATCGAACGAGCAGGAGCTTGCGGCAAAGCAATCGCGCAGGCGTGATGATCGCGGCGGCGCTCGCCGCCGCCGTGTTTCTGGGCTGCGGTGGAGGACGCGACGAGGGCGCCGCGGCGACTCCGCTTCCGCCCGAGGAGTTGGCCGCCGAGCTGCGGGAAGCCGTACAGCTGAACGGCGTGATGGCCCGGGTGGAGCGGATCGTGGGGTTGATGGGGCGGCTCGACGAGTCGAACCGGGAGGCGGCGGTCGCGGTGTTCCACGAGCTCGGGCCGAGCACCCCGCAGATCGACATGCAGATCTTCCTCGCGCGGTTGACCGAGCTCGATCCCAAGATCGCGCTCGAGGCCGCTCAGGGCTTCGGGGTGCCGTCGATGCGGCGCTTCGCGGTCGGCGTGGTGGCCAGCGATTGGGCGGCCCGGGGCGGCGGCATCGAGGCGTCGCGGTACCTGCGTGACGAGGGCGAGCTGTCGGTTCGCGACACCGCCTTCGGCGAAATGGTCAAGGGTTGGGTGCGCTCGGGCGACACCGCCAGCGTGACGGAATTCTTGAGCGAGCTGCCGAACAGCGACGGGCGCGACGCGTTGATCCAGAACGTGGTGCTCGCGATCCTCCTGAAGGACGGTGTCGAAGGCGTCGTCGAGTGGGCGGATGCGATTCCCGAAGACGCGCCCGAGAATCTCAAGAAGACGGCTTTCCGGCGGGCCCTGCGCGCGGTCTCGAATCGTGACGCGCCGCGGGCCGCCCGCTGGCAGGCGGCTCACCGGCACGCCGAGGACACCTACGCTCGAAACACGATTACGATCGTGGCGACCGAGTGGGTAGAGCAGGATGCGCAGGCAGCCGTCGAGTGGCTGGCCACCCGGTCGGACAGCCGGGACCATCGCTGGGCGATGGGCCGCACGATGGACCGTTGGACGCGGGTCGACCCGCCCGCTGCGACCCGGTGGCTGCGGTCGCAGAAGCTCACCGAGGAGCTCGACCCGATGACCGCAGCCTGGGCCCGAGCGACCGCGCACTCGAACCCCGCGCAGGCGAGCAAGCTGGTCCCGCACGTGCAGGACGAGGGGCTGCGCGAACGGCTCGTCCTCTACGTCGGATCAGCGTGGAAGGCGCTGGATCCAGAGGCAGCGGAGGAGTGGGTCGACTCGTTGGATGTCTCCGCTGACACGCGCGACAAGTTCCGCCGTGTGAGGGGCGGCGTGCCGGAAGCCCAGCGGCTGATCATGCCCGACGATGAAGCGGACGACGACGCGGCGCGGTTCGTCGATCCGGCGCGCGAGGGCGATCAGTGGGCGTGAGAAGGGGCAACACGTTGGCAGCGGGTGCGGCGGCGATTGGCTCGATCGCCCGCCGGGCGCTGCTCGTCGGGCTCTCGTTGCTCGTGCCGGTGGCGGCGTTCGCGCAGGAGGAGCAGACCGAGGAGGAGCTCGCCCGCTGGGTGCCCAGCGCGACGCTCGGCTTTTCGTTCCACTTCCAGAGCCTCGATACGTCCGGCGCCGAGGTCTTCGCTTTCGGGGCGGTGCCCTCCGGGTCCCCGCAGGATCAGTCGCCGTACACGAGTAGCGTAACCACCGATGTGCTGGCCTCGACGTTCGACATCGATCTGGCCCTCAGCTCGCCGGCGTTGGTGAAGGGCTGGGGGGCGCCGCGCGCCTTCGTCCATACAGCGGTGCACGTTCCGCTCTCGAGCGAGTTCACGATTCTCGAGGCGCCGAAGAGCTTCCGCCAGCCGATCGGATTTGCGAACCCGGAAACCCGGGATTTCTGCCCGGTGGGTGAAAATGTCGAAAACGTCATTGAGGGAGGCGCTCCCACCCAGATCGGGACCTGTGACCATCGCATGACGGCAAAGCTGACGATCAATGCGATGTGGGCCCTCGGCGTGGGCGCCGAGTTCGTGCTGCCGGTGTGGGACCGCACGCTGCGCGTGCGGACGGGCGTCGACTACTTCGGCCAGTCGCTGGAGTTCTCGGGCGAGGCGACGCGCTCCGACCGGCAGACGCAACAAGGGGGGGCCGCCGCGGTGGTCAACCGGGAGTACACGGTCAGCACCTCGAAGGTTTCACACATTCTCCACTCGATCGGCCCCACCATCGCTTTCGAGGCCGAGGCGGCCCGGGTCGACGATCTCTCCCTCAACGTCTTCCTCGAAGGCCGGTTCTACTGGCTGATCGACAATCCGCTGATCGAGTACTCGGGGACGAACTCTGACGGGAACGTCGAGTTCCTGTCGCGCCCGCACCCCTTCACCGCGCAGCTCGGGGCGGGTGTCCGGTTCAGCTGGAGGGGGGGGATCTGATGCGTCGGCGCCTGCTCGAGTCGATTCGGCTCACCATCACGGTGGCGCTTGCGCTGGCGTGTCTGCTGGCGACCTCGTTGCCGGCCCTCGCGCAGGAGGAAGAGGCCGGGGAGTCGTCGCCGAGCATCGCCGAGATGGCCGTCGACGCCGTGGCGTTGCGGCCTCTCTCTTTCGGGTGGCTGGTCACGGGCTCGGCGATGTTCGTGCCGGCCGGTCTGCTCGCGCTCGTCGGCGGCACCGATCAGTTCCGCGACTCCGCGGACATCTTCGTCGGCACTCCCTACCGCGACACCTTCGAGGTGCCGCTCGGCGAGTTCTGAGGCCCCGCGGCCGCGGCGCCGCATGAGCGGTGTGCGCTTCTTTGACGGTTGACCGGGTCGACCGCAGCCGCGCCGTTCGCGTTGGTGCGGTGTTCGCGCTGGCGTTGGCGGCGCGCGGGCTGCACGTCTGGCAGCTCGGCGGCACGCCGATGCTCTCGGTGCCGCTCGGTGATGCGATCAGCTACGGGGCCTGGGCGCGTGAGATCGCCGGGGGCAGCTGGATCGGCGACGAGACGTTCTACCAGGCGCCCCTCTACCCCTACTTCCTGGCGGTCGTCTACCAGGTCTTCGGTGCCGAGATCGGCGTCGTACGCGTCGTCCAGGCCCTGCTGGGAGCCCTGTCCTGCGCGCTCGTGGCGGATGCCACCGGGCGGCTCTTCGGTGGGCGCGCGGGCTGGCTGGGAGGAGGCTTGCTGGCCCTCTACGGGCCATCGCTCTTCTTCGGGGCGCTGATCCAGAAGTCGATCCTCGACGAGGTGCTGCTGGCCGCGCTGTTGTGGCTGCTGGCCCGGCAGATCGTTCGCCCGGGGCGGGCGGCGGCGCTCGGGCTCGGCGTGGTGGTCGGACTGCTCGCCCTGGTGCGCGAGAACGCGCTCGTCTTTGCGCCCGTGCTGCTGCTCCACGAGGCGGTGCCCCTCGAGGCGCCGACCCGCATCCGCGTCGGTCGCGCCGCCCTGCTGGTGCTGGGCACGGCGCTGGTGCTGCTGCCGGTGGGGGTTCGCAACGCCTCGATCGGGGGCACGTTCCACCTGACCACCTCGCAGTTCGGCCCGAACTTCTACATGGGCAACAGCGAGCACGCGGACGGGCTCTATCGGCCGCTGCTGCCGGGGCGGGGCGACGCCCGGTACGAACGCCACGACGCCCGGCGGCTGGCCCAGCAGGCGCTCGGTCGTTCGCTCTCGCCCGCGGAGGTGTCGGCGTACTGGACCCGGCGCGCCCTTGCCGACATGCGCGAAGACCCCGTGCGCTGGCTGCGCGCGATGTCGCTCAAGGGCTTCTACATGCTGAGCGCCGCCGAGGTGATCGACACCGAGGACCCGTACACCCACGCCGAAAGCTCGCTGGTGCTGCGCGTCGCCTGGAAGGTGCTCCACTTCGGGGTGCTGCTGCCGTTGGCGATGCTCGGCGGCGTGATGGCCTGGGGGCGCTGGCGCTCGCTCTGGCCGCTCTACGGCCTGCTCGCCGCCTACGCGGGCAGCCTGCTCGTCTTCTACATCTTCGCGCGGTACCGCTACCCCCTGGCGCCGCTCTGTGTGCCCTTCGCGGCGCTGGCCGTCGCCGAGGGGCCGACCTGGCTGCGGGCGCAGGCGTCGTCACGGGCGGTGCTCGCCGCGACCGGGGCCGCGGTGCTGCTCGCGGCCGTCGTCTCGAACTGGCCGTGGTCGAACCCCGCCGCCATGCAGGCCACCATGCAGCTCAACCTGAGCGCCATCTACGGGGAGGAGGGCGACCAGGCGGCGTCGACCCGCGCCCTCGAGCGTGCCGTCGGGCTGGTGCCCGACAAGCTCGAGCCCCGACTCAAGCTCGCCACGGCACTCGCTCGCGAGGGGCGGCTCGACGAGGCCGCCGCACAGCTCGACTACGTGGCGCAGCGTCGACCGGGCGACGACTCGGTTCGGCTGCGCGTCGCCGACCTCGCGCTCGAGCGCGGCGAGATCGACCGCGCCGGGCGGCTCTACCGGGAGCTGCTCTCGCGCAGTCCGCGCAGTCCGCGCAGTCCGCGCTCGGCCGCGGCGGCCCGCGGCCTCGGCCGGGTGCTGCTGGCCCGGGGACAGGCCGAGGAGGCGGCCCGGGAGCTGCGGCGCTCGCTCAGCTCGGATGCGACAGACGTGCGCGCCTGGGTCGACCTCGCGAGCGCGCTCGAGCGCAGCGGCGAGCCCGGGCCCGCCGCCCGGGCGCTCGAGCGGGCGGTGGCCCTCGATCCGAGCCGCGAAGACCTGTGGCGGCGGCTGGCGGAGCTCGAGAGCAGTCGCTGAGCGGACCGGGCCTACCAGCCCCGCTCGGCCCGGCGCTTGCGAAGGCCCTCTGCGAGGACGTGGTCGGGCAAGTACATCGACGAGGCGAACGGCCCCTCTGGATGGTCGATCAGCCAGACGTGGATCATCTCGCGGCTGCGGTGGAAGGGCTGGCCGCGTTCGCAGTGGCCGTCTTGGGCGAAGCCCACAGCGATGGTCTCGTCGACCACGCACTGCGGGTCGCGCCAGATGTGGTAGTGCCAGATCGTCATCGGTCCGCCGAACTGCGGCCCGCGCTTGCCGCGGTCCTCGGCGAAGAACATGAAGCCCACGAGCTGCTTGCCCTGGGACGGGGTGCGGTAGTACATCAGCACCTCGGGGCGCTGGGGATCGAGCACGACGTCGTCCAGCATGTAGTCGTCGCGCTGGTAATGGGCTCGATCGAAGGACGGAAGCCAGTAGCCGTCCTTGATGCCGCGGTCGTAGAGGTGCCACTCGTTCTTCTCGGCCGCCTCGTAGCAGGCCTCTACGAACGCCCTGGCGTCTCGGTTGTGCTCCGAGCTGGGGCGGGCGCCCGGTGGGAAGTGGCTGAGCTCCCAGATCACCATCTGCGGGTTGCCCTGGGGCCTGGCGGGGATGTTCTTCTCCGGAATCCACCTGTCGCTCGGCGGCAGGGCGAGGCGCGCGAGGCGCGGCGACTGGTCGTCCTCGGGCTGGACCATCTCCTGCCAGACCGGCGGCTTCTCCTGGCCGCACGCGAGTGAGCCGAAGGCCAGCACGAGGAAGGCTGCGAGGAGCTGCGGTTGGCCGCTCGTCGGGTGCATGGGGGGCATGGTATCACGCGGGTCCGGGCCGAACTCCGGCTTCGTGGGGGCACGGTGGCACCCGGCGCGTCATCGCGGCTCCGCGTTGGCGATGCGGCGGCGCTCGAGGGCGGCGAGTCCGGGTCGACCCGCCCGCTCGTAGAGTCCCACCAGCTCACGGTGGGCGCCGGTGTCGTGGGTGATGTCGTAGACCACGATCGAGCTGCCGACGAGGGCGATCGGCTCGCGCGCGCGCAGCCAGGCGTACAGGCCCCGATGTCGTGGATCGATCTCGAGCAGGTTGTTGCGGCTGATGGCCACCAGCTCGGGCGTGCCGAAAGTGCCCACGTAGGCGGGGTCCTCGGGGTGGCCGTCGATCGACGGCAGCGGCTGGCGGCGGATCCCGTAGCGGCTCGGAGGGGTGGGGCCGAAGTAGGCGAGGCGGATCGGCGGGTCGCCTCGCTCGGCCAGGAAGCGGCCGAGCGCGGCGAGATCCTGCCCCCAGTCGACGTTCGAGTCGGCGAGCACCCGCCAGCCGCCCGCCGGTCCGCCGGCCAGCGCGTTGAAGTAGCCGAGGTGCGTCGGGTGCGCGCCCGCGATGCCGAGGGCTGCGCTCGCGGCCAGTACGCCGAAGGCGGCTGCCCGCAGGCGCGGCGTGCCGAGTCGGAGCAGGGCGAGGCGACCCGCGAAGACGTGCAGCAGCGGGAGGAGCGGCAGCAGGTGTCGCGCGCCGATGTTGAGATTGGAGGTGAGCGACGCGGCGAAGAAGATCGCCGCCGGGAGCCACACGAACACCTCGCGGCGGGCGCCCGGGCCACGAATCCAGGGCGACAGCAGGGCCGCCGCCGTCCAGGCGGCCAGCGCCCAGAGTGGCGTCTTGACCGCCAGGGCGATCGGGAAGTAGTACCACCAGCCGTGGGTGCCGTGCTGGCCCAGCAGATAGGCGGGCCAGCCCGACTCGCTCAGCTCGCGCAGTGTGCGAAGACCGTGCGCGTAGTCGGCGAAGACCGGGATGGTCGGGGTGGCGCCGCGGATCGGGTGGGCGCCGAGCGTCGCCCCATAGGCGAGCCAGACGACGCCGAAGGCCGCCACGACGATCGCCGCCCAGACGGCGAGCCAGGGGGCGAAGAGGGCAATCGTCAAAGGCCGACCACTCCCGGCGGCGCGCTCCTCGGGCGCGCCTCGCGGACGCAGCGGCGCTCGCTCGGTCCACACGCGGTAGAGCCCGCTGAGCGCGAAGGCGGGCAGCAGGGCCAGGGCGGAGAACTTGGTGCAGAGCGCGAGGCCGAGGGTGGCCGCCGCTGCGGCGGCCCGCCGCGGGTCCGGCCGGTCGTGGAAGCGCGACCAGCAGAAGGCCGCGAGCGTCATCGCGAAGGCGGCGTGGATGTCGGTCGTGGCGAGCCCGCCGTGGGCCAGCAGCGCCGGCGAGCTGGCCACGAGGATGCCCGAGAGGCTGGCGCCGGCGGTGCCGTAGAGCGATCGCGACCAGCCGAAGACGACGCCGACCAGCAGCCCGAGCAGCGCGAGCGACGGGAGCCGCGCGCGCCAGGTCGCGGCCTCGAGGCTCGGCTGTGCGAGCAGGAAGGTCCTGCCGGTCGTCCAGGGGTCGCGCGTCGTGTCGCCCACCGCTGCGCGCCCGGGCCGCTCGTCGTCGAGGAGCAGCAGGCCGTTCAACGCGATGCTCGGGCCCGAGGTGAGCCCCGGGCAGCAGCGGCCCTCGAGCAGGCGGAAGAGGGCGTTCGCCACGTGGTTCGGCTCGTCGGCGGTGAGCGACGAGCGAGCGGCGGTGTGGGCCGCGAGCCCGAGCGTGACCGCGAGCAGCAGGGCGAGCGCGATGGACGGTTGGGTCGCTCTCATCCGGATCGGCCACGGCGCTCCGAAAGGGCGCTGGCGCGGGGTGACGTTAGCGAACCGGAGCGGCCCGCCGCGGCCGGCGGCCTATCATCCCGGCGTGGTCGAAGCCCTCTCGAGGCGTCGTGTCTTCGCGGCCGTCGCACTGCTCGGCGCGGCCCTCGTCCTCGTCGTGCACGACGACTACGGGATGGGTTGGGACGACGCCGTCCAGGCCGGCTACGGGGAGCGCGTGGTCGCCTGGTGGTCGACCGGGGGGCGCGATGATCGCGCGCTGCGCTACCGCGACACGCGATTCTACGGCCCGCTCTTCGAGGCGGTCGCCGCGCTGGTCTCGCCGGAAGATGCGACCGGAAGGCACCGGGCACGGCGGCTCGCCACGGGGGCGACCGCGGTCGGTACGGGGCTCGCCGTGGTGGCGGTCGGCTTCCGGCTGGGCGGCGCGTGGACCGGCGTGATCGCCGCGGCGATGCTGTTCGCCATGCCGCGCTTCCTGGGCCACGCGCTGATCAACAGCAAGGACGTGCCCTTTGCGCTCGGGGTGGCGTGGTCGCTCGCGGCGGTGCTCGCCTGTGTGGCGCGTCCGGAGAGCCGGGCGCGCATCGTGTGGCTGGGCGTGGCGCTCGGCTTCGCGCTGGGTGTGCGGCCGGGCGGCCTGCCGGTGCTCGTCGCGCTGGTGGGCGTGGCGCTGCTCGCGGCCGGGCCGGCGACGCTGCGGGCGCTCGGCCCGAAGCTGGCGCTGGTGCCGCTCCTGGCCTGGGGGCTGATGGTGGCGGCCTGGCCCTGGGCCTGGCAGGCGCCGCTCGCGAACCCCCTGGCTGCGATCCGCACGGCCTTCGCGTTTCATCACAGCTACCCGGTCCTGTACGGCGGCTCCACCATCGCGAGCGACGCGTTGCCCCGTGACTACCTGCCGGTGATGCTCGCCGTCGTGACGCCGATCGGTCTGGCGCTGCTCGCCTTGATCGGCGCGGGGGTGGCGTTGCGGCGGGCGGCGTCCGCGCAACGGCCGGCCGAGCGGTCGGCCTGGGCGGCGGTGGCGGGCTGGGTGGTGCTGCCGGTGTCGGCGGCCGTGGTGGTGGCGCCCAACGTGTACGACGGCATCCGGCACTTCCTGTTCGTCGTGCCGGGGATCGCGCTGCTGGCCGCCGTCGGATTTCGCGCGTTGCAGGGCCGCGTGCCCCGGCGCCATCGGGCGGCCGCGGTGATCGCGCTCGTCGGCGTCGCGCTGCTTCCCGGGATGATCGGGTCGATCCGGCTCCACCCCTACCAGGCCGCCTACTACAACGCATGGGTGGGCGGCGTGGCGGGCGCGGCGGGTCGCTACGAGACCGACTACTGGCTGACGAGCTACCGCGAGGCCATGCAGTGGATCGCCGAGACGTCCGGGGCCGAGCCCGAGCACCCGGTGCGCGTTCTGGTGGCGACCGACGAAATGGGGCTGCCGACGGCGCGGGCCTTCGCTTCTCCGGGGATGCGCGTCGCGGCCTGGTTCCGGCACGTGCCGTCGGGCGGTCTGCCGGCGGACGTCGACTACTACGTCGGCACGACCCGACTCGGCTTCGATGCGAGCTTTCCGGCGGCGCCGATCGTGCATCGCGTGGGTCGTGCCGGCGCCGACTTCACCGTGATCCGCGCGTCGGCGGACCGCGCCGCAAGCGGGGGCGAGAGAGGGGGTGAGGACGGGGTCGAAATCGAGGTAGAAAGCGAGGCAGAAAGCGAGGGCGGAAGCCCGCACCGAGTCTCTTCACGGGCATCTTGATTGGTTATAGTGCGGAGCGGTTTCGTGACCGATCCACCGTATCGTTTGCTTTCAGGGGGCCCTTGACGATGTCGAGACGACTGGACGCCCGTGCGTTCGCCACACTCGCGACGCTGCTGCTCGCGTGCGCACCGTCCACCAACGAAGGGGGCAGCGAGGCCCGAACCGCGGCCGAAAGCCCGGCGTCCCCCGGCCGGCTCGTCAGCTACACCGAGACCCGCGAGCCCTGCGACGACTACTCGCCCACGCGGATGCCGCTCTTCGGCGACCTGCACGTCCACACGCGCTTCTCCTTCGACGCCGCCGCGAACACGATCGGCGCCACCCCGGCCGACGCGTACCGCTTCGGCCAGGGCGAGGCGATCGACTTCTGGCCGCTCGCCGAAGACGGCTCGCCGGCCGGGCGCTACGCGATGGAGCGGCCGCTCGACTTCCTCGCCGTCACCGACCACGGTGAGTTCCTCGGCGAGAGGCGCCTCTGCCGCGAGCCCGGATCGCCGAGCTACGACGGCGACTTCTGCACGCGCACCCGCGAGCACGAGCGGCAGGGGATGATCATGTTCGGCCAGGTGATCACGACCGAGACGCCCGAGCGCGTCGCCGGCGTGTGCGGAGAGGACGGCTCGCTGTGCCTCGAGTACGCGCGCGGGCCCTGGCAGCGCATCCAGGAGGCCGCCGAGGAGGCCTACGACCGCAGCTCCACCTGCCGCTTCACGAGCTTCGTCGCCTACGAGTACACGGGCACGCCCGGCACCTCGAACTACCACCGCAACGTGGTCTTCCGCAACGCGAACGTCGCGACTCTGCCGGTCTCGTACATCGACGCCCCCTACGACAGCCTGCTCTGGAAGCGCCTCGACGAAGCGTGCCTTTCGGCGGCGGGCTGCTCGTACCTGACGATCCCCCACAACACGAACCTCGCGAACGGACGCATGAAGCCCTACATGCGCCTCGATCCGACCGTCGAGAACCGGCGTGCCTACGCGGCCAAGCGCCTCGAGCGCGAGCCGATCGTCGAGATGTTTCAGCACAAGGGCAGCTCCGAGTGCATCAACGGGCTGTCGAGCGTGCTCGGTCAGCCCGACGAGCTGTGCGACGTCGAGGCGGTGCGCGTGATCGGCCGCAATGAGATCTACCAGCAGATCGTGGGCGAGGGCACTGCCGTGGTGACGGAGGACGTCGAGGAGGTCACCGCCGAGTGCGAGGGCGAGGTCGGCGCCAACGGCATGCTCGGCGCGGGCTGCGTGGACGCCACCGACTACCTGCGCTCGGGCCTGGTGGTGGGGCTGCGCGAGGAGAACGAGATCGGCCTCAATCCGTGGAAGCTCGGCGTGATCGCGTCGACGGACACCCACGCCGCCACGCCCGGCGCCGCCGAGGAGGACGACTGGCGGGGCCACGTGTCGGTGGAGGCCACGCCCGAGGAGCGGCTGCAGCCGGGCCTGCTGACGAGCGGCATCGACGGCAATCCGGGCGGTCTCGCCGGCGTGTGGGCGGTGGAGAACTCGCGGGACGCCATCTTCGAGGCGATGCTGCGGCGGGAGGTGTTCGGCACCTCGGGGCCGCGCATCGCGCCGCGGCTCTTCGGCGGCTGGTCGTACGACGGCGATCTCTGTGACCGGTCCGATCTCGTCTCGAGCGGCTACGCGGGGGGCGTGCCGATGGGCGGCGACCTCTCGGCGCCGCCGGGCGGGGACGCCAAGCCGGTCTTCGTGGCGACGGCGCTGCGTGACCCGTCGCCGAGGTCGGCTCCGCTGCAACAGATGCAGCTCGTGAAGGGCTGGGTGGACACCGACGGCACGATGCACACCGAGGTCGTCACGATCGCCGGCGGGCCCAACGACGCTGGCGTCGACACGACTACGGGAAAGCGGACCGGGACCGGGCACGCGTCGCTCTGTGCGGTCTACCGCGACGAGTCCTTCGACCCCGCCCAGTCGGCCTACTACTACATGCGCGCCGTCGAGAACCCGTCGGCGCGCTGGCACGTGTACGATTGCCAGCGTCTCCCGGAGTCGGAGCGGCCTGCGGTCTGCACCGATGGCTCGTACCCGAGCACGATCCAGGAGATGGCCTGGACTTCGCCGATCTGGTACCAGGCCCGGTAGGGGTTCGG
>CAZETS010000065.1:30072-31802 GCA_964515335.1 uncultured Spirochaetaceae bacterium | reverse complement strand
ACATGGCCCGAGGTAATGCGAGATGTGGGCCAGGACCAATCTCGTGGGCACGTCGGACCTGCCACCCGACGCCTCCACCCCCCACCTCCCGGCGGACTGCCAACTCCGCACGCGAACGCGTAGACTGGGTGCTCGACGGCCGTAATCGGCCACGAGGAGCCCGCGCCATGGCATCCAACACGTCGACGGATCCGGCCCCGAACCTCTTCGACCCCGAAGTCGCCGCCTGCCCGCACGCCAGCTACCGCCAGCTCGTCGACGAGTCACCGGTCGCCCGCATGCCGCTCACCGGTGGCGCGATCATCTGCCGCTACGACGACGTGATGTACGCGCTGCGCCATCCCGAGACCTTCTCGTCCGAGATGTCCGAGCAGATGGCCCTCGGCACCGATCGGCCGATGATCCCGCAGCAGATCGACCCGCCGGCCCAGACGCGCTACCGCAAGCTCCTCGATCCGCTCTTCTCGCGCCGCCGCATGCTGGCGCTCGAGCCCGCGATCCGCGAGAACGCCGCCCTGCTGATCCAGGGCTTCGTCGACGACGGCGAGTGCGAGTTCAACAGCCAGTTCGCGATTCCCCTGCCCGCCCAGGCGTTCCTGCACCTGTTCGGGCTGCCGATGGCCGACCTCGAGATGTTCCTCGAGCTGAAGGACGGCATCATCCGCCCGCAGGCGCTCGCCCAGAACCCCCTCGATGCCGACGAGATCGATGCCATCCGCAGCCGCTCGGGCCGGCGGATCTACGCCTGCTTCGAGGACCTGATTGCCGAGCGCCGCAAGGCGCCGCGCGACGACCTCATGAGCTTTCTGCTGCGAGCCGAGATCGACGGCAAACGGCTCACCGACAACGAGATCCTCGACATCTCGTACCTCCAGATCCTCGCCGGACTCGACACCGTGACGGCGACGCTGGGATGCAACCTCGCCTACCTGGCAGGCCACGCACAGGCACAGCAACGCCTCGTCGACGAGCCCGAGAAGATCGAAGACGCGGTCGAGGAGCTGCTGCGCTGGGAGACGCCGGTGATGGCCGTGCCCCGGCTCCTCAAGCAGGACGTCGAGATCGCCGGAACGGCTTTGAAGGCCGGGCAGATGGTGATGCTGCTGCTCGGCGCCGCCAACGTCGACCCGCGCGAGTTCGAGAATGCCGACCAGGTCGACTTCGACCGCGCCCGCAACCGGCAGATCGCCTTCGGCGGCGGCTACCACCGCTGCCTCGGTTCACACCTCGCGCGCATGGAGCTGCGCGTCGCGCTCGAGGAGTGGCACGCTCGGGTACCGCGATACCGCATCAAGGAAGGTGAGACCCCCGTCTACAGCCCGGGTATCCGCGAGGTGCAGTACCTGCCGCTGACCTGGCGCTAAGAGCCCGACCGATCCTGTCGCGGAGCTGACGGAATTCGCCACACCCGACCGCTACGGTGGCGTCGAGGTGCTCGATGGCGAAGGAGCGGCCTACTCGAACGCGGATCGGCGACGGCTCACTCGTCGTCGCGACGAACCGTCTTCCCTTCACGTTCCGCAAGCGGCGCCGCGGCGGTCTCGAGCACACCCACCTGCCGGGCGGCCTCGGCTCGGTCCTGCACCCGGTCCTGCGCAAGCGCGGCGGTGTGTGGCTCGGCTCGCCCGGGCGGCCCGTCGACCCGGGCGTGCTCCACGGCAGCGAGTTGGGCTACCGGCTCGCGCCGGTGTGCATGAGCGCCAACGATCGGCGCCACTACGAGAGCGGCC
>CAZETS010000065.1:0-29972 GCA_964515335.1 uncultured Spirochaetaceae bacterium | reverse complement strand
CGGCTCGCGCCGGTGTGCATGAGCGCCAACGATCGGCGCCACTACGAGAGCGGCCTGTCGAACGGAGCCCTCTGGCCCCTCTTCCATCTGCTGCCGAGTCGCGTGTCGTTCGGTCCGCGCGACTGGGAGGTCTACCGGGCGGTCAACGAGCGATTCGCCGAGGCGATACTCGGCGAGGCGGGCGACGGAAGCACGATCTGGGTCCACGACTACCACCTGATGCTCGTCCCGGAGATCGTGCGCGAAGGCCGTCCGGCCCAGTGCTGCGTGTTCTTCCTGCACGTTCCCTTCCCGCCGTACGACGTCTTCACCCTCATGCCCCACCACGAGGATCTGCTCCGCGGAATCCTCGCCAGTGACCTGGTCGGACTGCAGGTCGAGCCGTACGTCCACAACCTCCTCGACTGCGCGGCGCGTTGCCTGGGTGCGAACGTCGACGCGCCGACGGGGCGCGTGACCCTGGACGGTGGAGTCACACGCGTCGGCGCCTTCCCGGTCGGCATCGACCAGGCGGACTTCGAGGGCAAGGCGTTCGCCGCCGAGCCGCGTCCCGGAGCCGGACGCCTGATCGTCAGCGCCGATCAGCTCGATTACACCAATGGCATCCCCCAACGCATCGCCGCAACCCCTACGACGTCCAGGAGCAGGCGGACGCCCTCCAGCAGGCTCTGGAGATGCCGATCGCCGAGCGGACCGGGCGCATGCGCGCCCTGCGCGCGAGAGAGGCCGCCCACGACGTCCACGCCTGGGCCGACTCGCTGATCCGCACAACCGTGAAGCCAACCGGCTGAGCGGCCGGGCGCCTAGGTGTCCGCGCCGCCGTCGAGGCCCTCGAGCAGGTCGGCGTACTTGAGCAGGTGGTCGACGCCGAGGAAGTGATCGCGCACCCGCTGGTGGGCGGCCTGGCCGAGCGCACGGCGCCTGCTCGGCGAGGCCAGCAGGTCACCCAGGACGGACGCGAACCGATCGAGGTCGGTCGGGTCCTCGAGCAGGACGCCGCTCACGCCGTCCTCGATCTGATCGTTGATCCCACCGACCCCGCTCGCGACGACAGCGCGCTCTTTCCACATCGCCTCGGTGACCGTCAGGCCGAAGCCTTCGCGCAGGCTCTTCTGCACGACGACCGCTGCATGCCTCTGCAGGGCGTTGACGATCGCGGCGTTCTCCTGGACGTCTGCCACCGGCAGGCACGCGAGATGGACACGATCGCGAACGGCCGGGTTCAGTGCGTGCCACGACTCGTTGACGCTTCCGAAGACGCTCGAGCCTTCGGGATCGTCGGCCACCTTGCGCACGTCGGGTCCGGCGAGCAGCAGGTGTGCATCGCCGGCGCCTCCCCGCTCGCAGAGCATCGCGAACCCCTGCATGACGCCCGCCATGTCCTTGAGCGGGTCCCAGCGCGAGACCTGGACGACGAGCGGCGCCTCCCAGGCCGGCGCGCGGCCGGCACGAATGATCTCGGCGTGTCGGCCCACGCGCCCCGGTGTGCCGTCGTCGCGTATGAAACCATGATCGGGCCGTTCCGGCGGTGGCCCCTCCACGAGCCCCGTGTGCACCAGGATCGTGTGGATCGCGTCCTCTGACAGCTGCTGGTTCTTGGCCGAGAAGACGTCGATGCTCGGCGTGATGATCCGGCTCTTGTCGCGGTCACAAACCGACGGCACGTAGCTCTCGCGCGAGAACACGTAGACCGACACGTCCCGGAGGTATCGGCTCAGGAACGACCAGCCCAGCTCGACCTGCTCGTTGATGGTGTCGCTGCCGATGTGGCAGCGCCAGATCAGATCGACGCCGCAGTGCCTCAGCGCCGGGGCCATGCCGACCGTTTGCGGATCGTGGAGCAGCACGGCATCGCCCTCGCGAACCAGCTCGACGAGCTCGAGCGCGTTGCGGGCGAGGGTGCGCTCGTAGAGGACGTGGGCCTCCTCGTCGAGCGGACTGCCGTCTCCTTCCGAGCCGTGAAGCGCGTGGTGGAGCCGCTTGGTGATGCGGAAGAAGTCGTGATCGCCGGAGATCACCAGCCACCGGGAGTCGATCCCGAAAGAGCGCGTGTAGGCGAGCAGCGACGGCAACATCTCGGCCACGCCACCGCCGACGGCCGTCGAGTTCACGTTCCAGATGACGCGCTTCGAGTAACGCTCGGAGAGCCGCTTGGCGGTCGCCACGGCGCGATTCATCTCGTCGCGGGTCAGGACCGCCTTGAAACGCCCGAAGGGCTGCACGCCCACCCGGACCTCGCTGATCTCGCTCACCGAGCCGCCTCCGCAAACACCCGATCCGCCAACCTAGCCCGCGGCCCCGGCGTCTCACCGTCGGCCAGCCGACACCCGGTCGCGAATGGTCACCGTCTACGTGGCATCCAACCCGCGCCGATCAGCGCCACGCCCGCGGCGAGCAGTGCCCGGGCGGCCAGGGACAGCGCCGGTACGGCCGGCGGCCCGAGGTGAGCGGAGTAGAACTGCGCGTATTGCTCCTCGGCGAACACCAGGTAGCCCGCGGCCGTCAGGTGGATCGAGTCGAAGTAGGCGGCCTCCGGGCCCGGCAGAGTCGGGTCGGGCAGCGACGGATCGCCCGGCACGATCACGAACGGCGGGTCGTAGATGGTGTACTGCACGCCGTCGAAGCCGTACGTCACCTGCATGAGACCACTGAAGTCGATGGCGGTCAGCGACGCCCCCTTGCTGTCGGCGAGCGTCTGGGCGTAGCTCTGGAAGGCGGCCGATGCGGCGTTGACCTCGGTGGGCGTGCCCAACGGGAGCGGGCGCGGATAGTCGTAGCTCGACCACAGGATCAGGACACCAGGCTCCTGCGCGAGGATGTGGTCGACGATCGTCTCTACGTCGTTCGTGACCGCCTGGAACAGCGCCGCCTGCTGGGCGGGCGTGAAGCTGCTGTTCCACTGACCGAGGAAGTCGTTGCCGCCGATGCTGAGATGCACGAGCTGCACGTCCGGGTTGGCGGCCAGCGTGTTCGTGATGTGTGTGAGGCCGCTCGGCGAGCTGAGATTCGCTGCGGTCTCACCGCCCACTGCGGCGCCGGCCACCGTCTCGACGTGGCCGTTGTTCGTCAGCACGGTCTGCAGGGAGGGTGCGGCCGGTACGCCCCAGCTGTCGCCGAAGACGACGATCTCCGAGGCGATCGCCGGTCCGGCGATCACGACGAACGGGATCAAGAAGAGCGGAAAGAAGGCGCAACGGGGGGCGACTCGCATCGGCAACTGCTCCTACTGCTCTTATTGCGATTACTGCTCTCGACGTGCCCACGATAATGGTGCCGATGGCCCGAGACTCGGCCCCGCGACCCCCCTTCGGCCGAGCGCCCGTTTCGTGACCCCGAGAACCCTGCCAGGCACCCGCCCGCGGGTCAGAGCGGGTCCGGGCGTTCGCGTCAGTGCGTGGCGAAGAAGGTTCGACGGAGCCGCGGGCCAGAACCAATTTCGTGGGCACCTCCCATCATATACCGGCGGCCCCGGCCCAGGCGTAAAATCTTCGCGATCCGCCTCACGAGCTCCGCGCCGCTACAGCGACCCGTCGTTCATCTCGGCATACAACCGGTCGCGATCCGCGAAGAAGCGCCGGCCGGCGAAGAAGAAGAGCGGGATCGCCGTCGACGCGAGCACCGTGAAGGCCAGCAGCGTCCAGGTGTAGGGCTGCTCGACGCCCCGCTCCACCATCACGTCGATCGACAGCCCTGCCGCCGTCACACCGATGCCCAACCCCACCAGGTTGAGCATGAGGATGTAGAACGCGACGACCGTGCCGCGGATGCGCGCAGGCACCAACTCCTGCACGGTCGAGAACGTCGGGCCGTAGAAGGCCCCGAGTTGGAAGAAGCCCCCGAAGATGCCGAGCCAGAACCAGATCGAGTCGGGCGCCACGAGTCGATAGGCGAGCCCGAGCGGCGTGAGGGCCAGCATGATCCAGAACAGCAGCATCGGCCGCCCCTGCCGTGTGTTCGCTTGCCACCAGTCGCCCACGAACCCTCCGAACAGGTTGCCGAGGATGCCGCCCACGATGCCGATCAGGCCTGTGAGCCGGGCGATCTCGGCCCGCTCGAAGCCTCGCTCCTGCACGAACCAGAGCTGGTCGAAGGCCGCGGCCCCGAGCACGAAGTGCAGCGCCACCCCGCCGCCGATCGTCAGCCCGAGCGCCGGCGAGAGCCGCAGGGCCCGGACCAGGGTGGCGAGCAGCACGCCGAAGCCCGGCGCCGAGGCCGTCCCCGCGCCCGGCTCGACGCCCCGACGCGGCGTCTCCTTCACCCACAGCACCGCGACCGAGAGCACCACCCCGAGTGCGCCGAGCGCGTAGAAGCAGTTGCGCCAGCCGATCGCGTCGCCGAGCGTGCCGACGATCACGAGGCTGAGACCGGCCCCGATCGGAACGCCCGTGTAGTACACACCCGCCGCAAAGCCGAGCCGGCTCGCCGGGAAGCGGTCGGCCAGCATCGACATCGAGGTGGGCGTGCACGCCGACTCGCCGATGCCGATGAAGGCGCGCGGAAGCGCCAGCGAAACGAAGCCACGGGCGGCGCCCGACGCGGCCGTGAGGGCGCTCCACAGCGCAAGCGCCGCCGCGATGAGCCGCGGGCGGTGGAAGACGTCGGCGGCCGCGCCCATGAAGAGACCCATCACCGAATAGAAGACGATGAAGACGAGGCCCGTCAGCAGACCGAACTCGGTGTTGGTGAGACCGAGGTCGGGCACGATGTAGTTGGCGAAGCTCGCGAGCAGCTGGCGGTCGACGAAGTTCAATACGTTGAGCAGCGTGACGAAGCCGAGAAACGCGTAGCTCGAGGCGGGAACCGTCTCGGTCTCGCCGACAGCCGGGGGGGCGGTGCGGCCTGGGTCCGTCATCGGCGGTCTCCCCATCGCGTGAGCGCAGACCTTCGATCGGCCTGCATGGACAGCCCCGTCCGACGCCTCAGAGCCAGAGCCAGCCCAGGAAGAGCGCCCCCGACAGCCACGCCCAGACCGCGAAGTACTGGAAGCTGCCGCTGCGGAGCATGCGGACGAAGAGCCAGAGCGCGGCCAGCCCGGAGAGCAGCGCCGCGGCGCCGCCGACGAGCACGGCGCTCACCACGGCCGGCTCGGCGGCCGCGAGATCCGGCAGCATGAGCACCGCTGCGCCGCTGATGGCGACGATGCCCAGCAGGAAGGAGAACTCGGCGGCCAGTGTCGGCGCCAGCCCGAGCGCCAGCGCCATCGCGACCGTGGACCCGCTGCGCGAGATGCCCGGCAGGATCGCGAGCGCCTGCGCGCAGCCCACCCAGAACGCCATCGACCAGGTGGGCGCCATCCGCGTCGCCGCCGGCGCCGTCCAGCGGGTGCTCAGCACGATGAAGCCCGTGGCCAGCAGAGCGAAGCCGACCAGGGCCGGGTTCTCGAACTGCCGCGCGATCCAGTCCTTGGCGAAGAGACCCACCGCCACCGCGGGCAGCGTGCCGACCACGAGCTTGCCCGCGTAGTCGAGCGAGGCCGCTTCGAGGCGCAGCACGCCCGTCGCCAGCGACCACACGCGGCGCCAGTAGTAGACGAGGATCGCGCCGAGCGTCGCCACGTGGACCGCGATCTCGAAGACCAGGCCGCCCTCGGCGTCGACGCCGAGCAGCTGCTGGAAGACGACCAGGTGCCCCGAGCTCGAAACCGGAAAGAACTCGGTCAGGCCCTGCACGATCCCGAGCCAGAGCGCCTCGAGGGTGCTCAACGTCCACCCCCGCCCGAGGGCGCCGGCTCCGCGTTGCGGGCGGTGGGAGCAGCGCAGCGCATCGATCGATGGTATCCGAGGCGCCCGGCTCCCGGTAGCGCCGCACGCACCCCGCGGCGGCGGTTTGCGCGGGGCCACACCCGCGCTAACCACGGTGCACCGGGGGCTACCCGGCCACGCGGAGGACCCGATGGAGATCGCCTGTCTCGACCTCGAAGGGGTGCTGATTCCCGAGGTGTGGATCAACGTGGCGGAACGCACCGGCATCGAGGCGCTGCGCGCGACCACCCGTGACATCCCCGACTACGACCAGCTGATGACGCAGCGCCTGCGCATCCTCGACGAGCACGGGCTCGGCATCGCGGACATCCAGGACGTGATCGACGGGATGGACCCGCTCGAGGGCGCGGGCGACTGCCTCGAGTGGCTGCGCTCGAAGTTCCAGGTGGTGATCCTGTCGGACACCTTCTACGAGTTCGCCGAACCGTTCATGCGCAAGCTCGGCTGGCCGACCCTGCTGTGTCATCGGCTCGAGATCGACGGACGCGGCCGCGTGGCCGACTACCGGATCCGGCAGCCCGACCCCAAGCGGCAGTGCGTGCGGGCCTTCCAGCTGCTGAACTACCGCTGCATCGCGACCGGCGACTCCTACAACGACACCACGATGCTCACCCAGGCCGAGGCCGGCATCCTGTTCCGCCCGCCGCAGAACGTGATCGACGAGTTCCCGCAGTTCCCGGTGGCGACCACCTACGCCGACCTGCAGGCCGAATTCGCGAAGGTTTCACTGCGCGATCTCTGACGCGCGCGAGCCGCTGGCGCCGATCCGCAGATCGGGGCTAGCGCTTGCGCTTGTTCGCCGGCAGCACGCGCTTGCGCAGCCGCAGGTTCTCCGGCGTCACCTCGAGCAGCTCGTCGTCCTCGATCCACTCGAGGGCCGCCTCGATGGTGAGCTTGCGGTGGGGCGAGATGATCGGGCTGTCGTCCTTGCCGGCGGCGCGCATGTTGTCGAGCTTCTTGGTGCGGCAGACGTTGACGTTGAGGTCGCCGGGCCGCCGCGCCTCACCCACCACCTCTCCCTCGTAGACCGGCTCGCCGGGCGGCACGAAGAGGTTCGCGCGCTCCTGGATCTTGAAGATGGCGTGCGGCGTGGTCTGCCCCTGCTCGGTGGCCACGATCGCGCCCACCGAGCGGCGCGCGCGGTCGCCCGCATAGGGCTCGTAGCCCTGCACGGCGCGATACAGGATGCCCTCGCCGCGCGTGTCCGTCAGGAACTCGCTCCGGTAACCGAACAAGCAGCGACTGGGCACCACGAAGCGCATGTTGATCCGGTTTCCGGCGTGCTCCATCGTCGTCATGCGCCCCTTGCGCTCGGCGAGCTTCTCCATCACCGAGCCGGCGCTGGCCTCGGGCGCGTCGATCACGACGTCCTCGACGGGCTCGCACTTCGCGCCGTCGATCTCGCGCAGGATGATCTCGGGGCGCGAGACGGCGAACTCGTAGCCCTCGCGCCGCATGGTCTCGATCAGCACGGCGATCTGCAGCTCGCCTCGCCCCGCCACCTCGAAGCTGTCCTGCCGACCGGTGTCGCCGAGGCGCACCGCCGGGTTCGTGAGCGCCTCGCGCTGCAGGCGGTCGGCGACCTGGCGGCTCGTCACGTAGCGGCCCTCGCGGCCCGCGAAGGGCGAAGTGTTCACGAGGAAGTCGACGGTGATGGTGGGCGGGTCGATCGCGATGCGGGGCAGCGGCTCGAGGGCGCCCGGCGCGCAGACCGTGTCGCCGATCTCGATCGAGTCGACGCCGGCGAGGATGACGATGTCGCCGGCGCGCGCCCGCTCGAGCTCGACCCGCTCGATGCCCGACGTGCCGAAAAGCTTGGTGACGCGGAACGAATCGGCGCCACCCTCCTCGGGGATGCGCACCACCTGGTCGCCGCGCACCAACTCGCCCCGCTCGACACGGCCGATCACCAGCCGTCCGACGAAAGAGTCGTAGCCGAGGGTGACGGCCTGGAACTGCAGGGGCGCGGCCTCGTCGACCGACGGCGGCGGCGCGTGCTCGAGGATGGTGTCGAGGACCGGGAGGAGGTCGGTCATCTCGCCGCCGTAGGTGCGGGTCGCCCGCCCCTGCTTGGCGGTGGCGTACACGACGGGAAAGTCGAGCTGCTCGTCGTTCGCGCCGAGGTCGACGAGCAGGTCGAAGACCTCGTCGAGCACCTCCTCGGCCCGCTCTTCGGGTCGGTCGACCTTGTTCACCACGAGGATCGGCCGCAGCCCGTGCTCGAGCGCCTTGCGGAGCACGAAGCGCGTCTGGGGCATCACGCCCTCGACGGCGTCGACGAGCAGCAGCACTGCGTCCACCATGCCGAGCACGCGCTCGACCTCACCGCCGAAGTCGGCGTGGCCGGGGGTGTCGACGAGCTGGATGCGCACGCCCTGGTGCTCGACCGCCGTGCTCTTGGACTGGATCGTGATGCCGCGCTCGCGCTCGAGGTCGCCCGAGTCCATCACGCGATCCTCGACGACCTGATTCGCCCGGAAGGCGCCGCACTGACGCAGCAGGCCGTCGACGAGGGTCGTCTTGCCGTGATCGACGTGGGCGACGATCGCGAGGTTGCGGAGGTCTTTTCGGGGCTGCTTGGACATGGTCTCGCTCTCGAGCGGCGCGCAGGCTAGCGCGCCACCCGGGGTGGCGCCCCCGCACGCGCATCCACACGCCCGGCCCGGCCGCGCGATCGCCTGGCCGACGAATCTCGCCCCTCAGCCGCCGTCGGATCGAAGGGGCAGCACGAGTGCGACGCGCGTGTGGTCGTCGTCTCGCGCCACCCTGAGCTCGCCGCCGCGGCGGCTCAGGATGGCGTCCGCCACGGCGAGCAGCAGCGGGCGGCCACGCGGGACCTGTTCACGCCACTCGGCCGGGCTCTCCGACACTGCTCCATCGTCCACCACGCAGAAGGCCACGCCGTCGTGGTCGGCCTCGGCGCCGAGAGAGACCGAGCCCCCCGCCCCGGACAGCTCGAGGGCGGCGAAGAGCAGGCTCTGGAGCAGGTGGTGGACCACCTCGCGATGGGCGCGCACGGCGGGCAGGCCGGTCAGCGCCTCCGCGTCGAAGCGCAGCTGGCGAACGCCCTGCTGGAGCATCACGTCGCGCACGCTGGCGAGCAGCTCGCCCGGCTCGACGGTCTCGGGCGCCTCCGACTCGGCGAGCAGCGGGCGGATGTGGGCCAGCAACACGCCCGATCGCGCGCAGAGGTCGTCGACCTCGAGGGTCACCCGCGCGAGGTCGCGCCCGCTCATGTCCTCGTCGATCAGGTGGGTGTGGAGCCTGACGGCGCCGACGAGATTGCCCACCTCGTGGCACAGCGCCAACGCGAGGTCGGTCGGCGTCGCTTTCGCCGCAACCATCGGCGCATCCAGCAACGGAAGCTCCCCCTTTTCACGAGGACCGGGTCGCGCGGACCCCGTTCACGCGAACCCGGCTCGCTGAGGATTCACGCCCGGGAGGGTCCGCGAGGAGCCGAGTCCCGCTCCCCCCGCCGGCCCGCCTGCGCGACGGGTATACTACGACCTCCTCATGGACGACGCACGGCTCGAGCAGATCACCGACAAGCTTCACCTGGCCGACTTCACCCGTCACATCTTTCTGTGCGTCGGGGGCAAGTGCGCCCGCGAGTCGGCCCAGCAGGAGTCCTGGGAGTTCCTCAAGGGGCGACTGCGGGAGCTCGGCCTGGTGGACGTCGATCGCGCCGTGTTCCGCTCGAAGGCCGACTGCCTGCGCGTGTGCGCGGCCGGACCGGTGGCCGTCGTGTACCCCGAAGGCATCTGGTACCGAGACTGCACTCCGGGAAACCTCGAGCGAATCGTCCAGGAACACCTGATCGCGGGTCGCGTCGTCGACGAGCTCGCCATCGCCCGCAACGAGTTGGTGTCGGCGGGTGAGGCCGGCCGGCCCGCGGACGAGCCCGCAGCGGCAGCCGGCGAAAGCTCGTGACGTCCCGCCCGGCGCGGCGCCGCGCGCGCGGTCACTGAGGTCGGCTTGCGCTCTGCCCTGCTCTTCGGCCGCGACCACCACACGACCGGCGCCCTGGCCGCCGTCGCCGAAGGGCCGGCAGCCATCACGCTGTCGCGAGGCGGGTTCGCCAAGCAGTACGGCCACACCGAGCTGAACGAGGACGCCGTGCTCTTCGCCCACGACGCCGGCGGCACGTTCGTCGCCGTGGCCGACGGACACCACGGGGCGAGCGGCGCGCAGGCCGTGATCGACTACCTCGAGGCCGAGTGGGCGCCGCGCTGGACGGCGCCGGGAAGGGTGGCGCCCGACGAGGCCAGCTGGCTCGGCGAGGCGAGCCGTGCGCTCGGCGGGGCCAACCACGCGCTGCTCGCCGACGCCGCCCAGAGAAGCCTCCCGCCCGCCCCGACGACCCTCGCACTGGGCGTCGTGCGCCCGGACGAGGGCCGCGTGGCCTGGTCGGGGATCGGCGACAGCCACGTCTTCGGTGTGACGGGCGAGGGGGCGACCGACTGGCTGGCGGCCGCGCTGGAGGGCCGGCGCACCGCCTTCCTCGGCTACGAGTCGCTGACCGACGAGTCGCTGGCGGTCCGCTCGGCATCGGGACTCGCCGACCTGGGCACGCTGCGCGCCCTCGTGCTCGCCACCGACGGGCTCTCCGAGACCGGCATCGGCGTGGCCGAACCCGCGGCGACCGTCGCCGCTGCCGCCCGGCGCTGTGTGGCGGTCGATCCCGAGCTGCGCCCCCTCGAGCTGGCCCGGCAGGTCGCTCAGGCGGCCCTCGACGCCCACCGCGAGCACCAATCGGGCGACAACGTGGCCAGCGCCGTCGTCTGGACGGGGCGGTAACCGGCCGCGACGCGCGTCAGATCAGCTCGGCGATGCGCTCGCCTATCGCCAGCGCCGAGGTGAGGCCGGGCGACTCGATGCCCGCGCAGACCACCAGCCCGGGCAGGCCGGCGGCCGACTGTTCGGCGATCAGAAAGTCGCGGAAGCCCTCGCCCGGCGCCGCCCGCTTCGGGCGGATCCCCGCGTAGTCGGGTCGCAGCCACTCGGCGCGCATCGCGGGCAGGTAGCGTCGGATCGCCTCGGCGAACGGCTCGGCCTTGGCGGCGTCGACCTGCCAGTCGTCGATCTGCTCGACGTACGCGGCATCGGGCCCGAAACGAACCGAGCCCGCCAGATCCAGCGTGGCGTGGATGCCGAGCCCCGCACCCGCCGGCACCGGGTACACGAGGTGGCCGAGCGACAGCGGGACGCCCGGCGCCAGCGCGAAGTAGTCGCCCTTGCAGGGATGCTGGCGGACGCCCGCCGCGTCGACGTCCACGCCGGCGAGCGCGGCGACGCGGTCACTCTCGAGCCCGGTCGCCACGACGACGGCCGCACACCCGACCGGCTGGACCTCACCGGCCTCGCCCGCGCGCGCCTCGACCACCCAGTCGCGGCCGCGCGGGCGGGCCCCCACCACCTCGTGCCGCATCAGCAGCACGGCATCGTGGGCCTCGGCCTCGGCCTGCAGCGAGACACACAGTGCGTGGGCGTCGACGATGCCGGTCTCGGGAGACCACAGCGCCGCCGCGCAACGCACGTCGGGCTCGAGACGCTGCGCGGCGGCGGCGTCGAGCAGCTCGAGGCCGCCGGCGCCGTTGCGAAGGCCCTGCGCGTACAGCCGCTCGAGGACGCCAACCTCCGGCTCGTCGCCGGCCACGACGAGCTTGCCGATGCGCCGATGCCCGACCCCCCGCTCTCCGCACCACGCGTACAGCTGCTCGCGCCCGCGCACGCAGAGCTCCGCCTTGAGGCTATCCGGTGGATAGTAGAGGCCGGCGTGCACCACCTCGCTGTTGCGGCTGGTGACGCCGCGAGCGATGCCGTCCTCGCGCTCCAGGACGATCACGGAACGCCCGGCTCGCGCCAGCGAGGCCGCCGCCGCGAGCCCGACGACCCCCGCGCCGATCACCACGACGTCGACGTCACGCAAGCCGCGCCCTCCCGCTCCCAGGCCGGGCCACTCGAGTCACGCCCCGATCAGAACGCGTACCCGAACTCGGCCTCGAAGCGGCTGCGGATCTCGTCGAGCCCCTCGTCGATGCTCTGCGGGCCCGGGCGAGCGACCTTGAGCGAGCCCATCAGGCTGCCGATGCGCGCACCCGTCTCGATCGGCAGGCCGCGCGCGATCGCGTAGAGAATGCCCGAGCGATACGCGTCGCCGCAGCCGGTGGGATCGACGACAGCCTCGGCCTTCACGACGGGCACCTCGCTCTTCGCCTCCTCGACCTCCACACCGAGATCGCGGCCGCCGCGCACCAGCAGCGACCCCTCGCCGCCCCGGGTGACGATCAGCGCCCCGACGCGCTCGGCGATCGCCTGCTCGTCGAGACCCGTCTTGTCCTGGGTGAGCGACCACTCGTAGTCGTTCACGACGAACACCGCCGAGCCCTCGATCATTTCGAGCAGCTCTTCGCCGTCGAACATCGGAAGCCCCTGCCCCGGATCGAGCACGCAGGGAACGCCGCGGCTCTTCAGCCCGCGCGCGTAGTCCTGCATGGCCTGCTTGCCGTTGGGCGCCACGATGCCCACCCGCAAGGCCTCGTCCACGCCGTCGAGCCGCGCCTCGTGGGCGCGCTCCATCGCGCCGGGGTGGAAGGACGTGAGCTGGTTGTTGTCGAGATCGGTCGTGATGAAGCACTGCGCGGTGAACGAGTCGTCGAGGGTCGTCAGCCAGTCGCGGCGGATGCCGTGCTGGTCGAGCCACTGCGCGTACGGACCGAGATCGCTCCCCACGGTGGCCAGCAGCACGGGCGCCTCGTCGAGTCGCCGGAGGTTGAAGGCGATGTTCGCCCCGGTGCCCCCCCAGCGCTTCTCGAGGCTGGGCACGAAGAAGGAGACGTTGATCATGTGCACCTTGTCGGACAGGATGTGGTTCTGGAACCGGTCCTCGAAGACCATGATGTGGTCGATCGCGACGGACCCCGTGACCAGGACGGACATGACCAGACTCCCTTCTCTCGCCTCTTCGTGCTTGGTTTCGTGCTTGGTTTCGTGCTTGGTTTCGTGGTTCTTTTCGCGCGTCGATTCGCGATTCGATTTCGCCGCGCAGCCGGCGGCGGCGGGCGGACCGATCCGCCCGGCCGGGCAGCGGCGGCCGGAGCATACGGGCATCGCCGCCGGCCCGCCCGCCCCCCGGGCGATGTCGCGGGGGCACGGTTAGACTCGGGCCATGCGCATCGTGGACCTCTATCGCGGCGGCGAGCCGGTGATGTCGTTCGAGTTCTTCCCGCCGAAGAGCGACGCCGGCTTTCGCAGCCTTTTCCGCACCATCGAGGACCTGAAGCAGCTCGCTCCGGGCTTCGTCTCGGTGACGATGGGCGCCGGCGGCTCGACCCGCGCCAAGACCGTCGACCTGGTGGTCCGCATCCAGCAGGAGCTGGGCATCACCGCAATGGCGCACCTGCCGTGCCTCGGCTTCGACCGCGACGCCGTCGCCGACATCCTCGATGCGCTGCGGGCCGGCGACGTGGAGAACGTGCTCGCCCTGCGCGGCGACGTGCCACAGGACCAGACCGACTTCGTCTCGCCCGAGAACGGCTTCGCCCACGCCAACGACCTGGCGCGCTTCATCGCCGAGCGCGGCGGGTTCTCGATCGGCGGCGCCTGCTACCCCGAGGTCCACCCCGAGGCCCCGAGCGCCGAGGACGACCTCGCGAACCTCGTCCGGAAGGTCGGCGACGGAGCCGAGTTCCTGATCACGCAACTCTTCTTCGACAACGAGAAGTTCTTCTCGTTCGTCGAGCGCGCGCGTGGTGCGGGCATCGAGGTGCCGATCGTTCCCGGCATCATGCCGATCACCAGCGTGAAGAGCATCCGCCGCATGACGGCCCTCGGCGGCGGGTCGATTCCCCCCGAGCTCGACGCCGAGCTGTCGCGCTTGGACGAGGACGACGACGCCACCCTCGAGGTAGGCATCGCCTGGGCGACCCTCCAGTGCCGCGAGCTGCTCGACCACGGCGCGCCGGGCATCCACTTCTACACCCTCAACCGCTCGCCCGCCACGCGCCGCATCCACCAGGCGCTCTTCGGCTCGTGACGACGGCCCGCCCGCTGCGCATCGCAGTCCTGCTCTCGGGCAACGGGACGAGCCTCGAGAACCTCTTCGAGCACATCGACCGGGGCGAGGTGCCGGGCGAGGTGGTCTTGGTGGTGTCGAGCAAGGCCGACGCGTACGGTCTCGAACGCGCCCGTCGACGCGGCCTGCCGGCGATCGCCGTGCCTCGCCGCGAGCATCCCGATACCGAGGCCTTCAACGACGCGCTGCACGCCGCCCTGGAGCCCTACGGCGTCGATCTGGTCGCCCTGCTCGGCTTCCTGTCGCTCTTCCAGCTGCGCGGGCGCTACGACGGGCGTGTCATCAACGTGCACCCCGCGCTGATCCCCGCCTTCTCGGGCCAGGGCTACTACGGCCGCCGCGTCTACGACGCGGTCCTCGCGGCCGGCGTGAAAGTGACCGGGGCGACCGTGCACTTCACGGACGACGAGTACGACCACGGACCGATCATCCTGCAGGAGGCCGTCGAGGTGCGTGAGGACGACACGGCCGAAACGCTGGCCGAGCGGGTCACCGCGGCCGAGCGGCGGCTGGTGCCGAGGGCGATCCGCCTCATCGCCGAGGGACGCGTCGAGGTGAAGGACGGTCGCTGCAGGATCCGCTCGGACGCGGCGGACTGACCGGAAAGACCGGCGGACCCGGCCGCGCCTGTGCGCGGCCGGCGATCGGCGTCCTATGCTTCACGCCGACCCCGGTCGTGCCGATCGCGCGACGATCCGAAGCGGCGGAAGGCTTTCTCCTTGCCCATCGAGTGGCGCATGGCCTGGCGCAACGTCTGGCGCAACCCGCGCCGGACGGGCCTGACCATCGCGGCCGCCGTGTTCGCGGTGGTGCTCGTGATCTTCTCCGTCGCGCTGGCGGCCGGCTCGCACGAGAAGATGATCGAAGACAGCGTGCGCGTGAACGCCGGCCACATCCAGGTGACCGGCCGGGACTATCTCGAGAAGCGCACCCTCGAGCAGTACGTTTCCTGGAGCAGCGACATCGAGTCGGCCCTTGGTGATACCGAGGGCGTCGAGGGCGTCGCGCCCCGAGTCGTGAGCTTCGGCCTGCTCTCGCGTGGCCCGGCGACGCGGGGCGTGGCGGTGCTGGGCGTCGACCCGGTACGCGAGGGCAGCGTGACGACGCTGCTCTCGCGGGTCCAGGAGGGCGCCTTCCTCTCGCCTCGGGGATCGCACGAGATCGTGCTCGGCGAGCGCCTGGCGCGGATCCTCTCGGCGGGCATCGGCGACGAGGTGCTGCTCTACTCGATCGCCTATTCGCTCGAGACCGCCTACGACCTGTTCCGTGTGGTTGGCATCGTGAAGCTTCCCCACGTCGACATGGACCGCTCGCTGTCGCTCGTTTCGCTCGCCGACGCGCAGGCCTTCTTCGTGTACGGCGATCGCGTCAGCGAGGTGGCGATCCGCACCGCCGACTCTGATGCCGTGCCCGCCGTGATGGCCTCGCTGGGACGCTCGCTCGACGGCGAAGACGTCGAGATCCACGCGTGGTGGGACACCATGCCCGAGCTCGAGCAGTTCATCGTGCTCGACGACGCGGGCATGTACATCCTGCTGGCGATCCTGGTGATCGTGGTGGGCTTCGGCATCCTGAACACGATCCTGATGGCGGTGCTCGAGCGCAAGCGCGAGCTCGGCGTGATGCTGGCGCTCGGACTGCGTCCGTGGTCGATCTTCCGCATCGTCTACCTCGAGTCGTTGCTGCTCGCCGTGGTCGGCCTCTCGATCGGGCTGGCGCTCGGACTGCCCCTGGTACTGTGGTTCGAGGCGAACCCGATCCTGCTCGCCGGCGAGTCGGCCGAGGCCATGGCGCTCTTCGGCTTCGAGCCCCAACTGACCTGGCGCCTCGAGCCGCTGAACCCGATCGGGTCGATCGTCACGATCCTGATCGTCGCCGCCGCCGCCGCCCTCTACCCGGCGCTGCGGGCGAGCCGCGCTCGGCCGGCCGACGCGCTCCGGAGCGTTTGATGCTGGTGCTGCGACTCGCATGGCGCAACGCGTGGCGAAGCCCGCGACGCACGGGCATCGTGGTCACGGCGGTGGCCGTGGGCATCGCGGGCACGCTGCTCTCGATGGCCGTCAACTTCGGGATGCTCTTCCAGATGGTCGACACGGCCATCTCGACCGAGCTCGGCCACCTGCAGCTGCACGCCGCCGGGTTCGACGCGGATCCGGGCCTCGAGGTGCGGCTGCGCGACGGCGGCCGCGCCTCCCTGGCGGTTCTCGAGACCTCGCCCGACGTGCGCAGCTTCGCGCGTCGGGTGCGGGGCGAAGGGCTGCTCTCGTCTCCGCGCTCGCGGGCCGGGGTGCGCGTGGTGGGCGTCGAGCCCGAACGCGAGGCCGAGATCACGCTGGTGGCCCGGTCGGTCACCGCCGGCCGCTACCTCGACGGCGAGCCACGCCGCGTGCTGATCGGCGAGGCGCTGGCCGAGCGGCTCGAAGTGGGGGTGGGCGACAAGGTCGTCCTCTCGGCGCAGAACCTCGAGGGCGACCTCACCGGCGAGGCGCTGCGAGTGGCGGGGCTGTTCCGCACGCCGTCGCAACCGCTCGACCGGGGCACGGTCTTCCTCACCCTCGAGCAGAGCCAGCGTCTGCTCGGTCTCGGAGAGGCGGTCTCGGAGGTCGTCGTCGTCGCCGAGTCACGCGCCCGGATCGCCGACGTGGACGCCCTGCTCGAGCAGAGACTGCCGGACCTCGAGGTCCGCACCTGGGAGGAGCTGGAGCCCCTGCTCGTCTACATGGTCGACGTCTTCGACCAGTCGGCGCTGCTCGTCTACGCCGCCATCTTCATCGCGATGGCCTTCGGCATCGCCAACGTACTGCTGATGACGGTGTTCGAGCGTACGCGCGAGATCGGCATCATGAGGGCGATGGGCCTGGGACGCGCACGGCTCGTGGCCACGATCGTGAGCGAGTCGCTGATCGTGACCCTGGGCGGCGTGGCGCTCGGCTTCCTCTGCGCGTTGCTCGGCGTGTGGGCGCTGCGCGACGGCATCGACCTCTCGCTCTTCACCGACGGCCTGCGCGAGCTCGGCGTCGGCGACCGGATCGTCCCCGTACTGCGACAGAGCGACTTCACTGCACCGCTCGCCGTGGCCGTGACGACGGCGGTGCTGGCCAGCGCGTGGCCGGCCTGGCGGGCGGTGAGGCAACGCCCGGCCGATGCCGTGCGGCACACCTGATTCGACGAAAGGCGCGATGGCTGTCCTCGAAGCGAGACGAGTGACCAGGGTGTACGAGACGCGGGGCGTCTCGACGCGGGCCCTCGACGGCGTCGATCTCTGCATCGACGAAGGCGAGTTCACCGCGATCTCCGGCCCGAGCGGCTCGGGCAAGACCACCCTGCTGAACCTCTTCGGGGCGCTCGACGTGCCGACCTCGGGCGACATCCTGCTCGACGGCGAACGCCTCGGAGACCTGTCGCCCGCGGCGCTCTCCGACCTGCGGCTGCGCAAGCTCGGCTTCGTATTCCAGGCCTACAACCTGATTCCCGTGCTCAGCGCGCGGGAGAACGTCGAGTTCGTCATGGAGCTGCAGGGCGTGGCCGCGCGCGAGCGGCGCGAGCGCGCCGAGTCGCTGCTCGACGAGGTCGAGCTCGGCGGGCTCGGCGAAAAGCGCCCGCTCGAGATGAGCGGCGGCCAGCAGCAGCGCGTGGCCGTCGCGCGGGCGATCGCCAGCGGGCCGCGCATCGTGCTGGCCGACGAGCCGACCGCCAACCTCGACTCGGCGACCGCCGAGCGCCTGCTCGGGCTGATGCAGCGCCTCAACGACGAACGCGGCGCGACCTTCCTCTTCTCGACCCACGATCCGCTGGTGATGAGCAAGGCGCGCCGGAACGTGAGGCTGCACGACGGGCGCGTCGCGGCGGACGAGAAGGGGCCGGGCGCCTGACCTCCGTTCCCGACCCGACTTCCCTTCTTGACTGGGGCGAATAAATAGCGAAAATGGGCCGATGCCCCCTGGTCCCCTGCCCCCCCGCCGCGGGCACGCGGCAGCGTCGTCCCGTGCAGCTCGCCCGGCCGCCCCCACCCGGCGGTCGGGCGGGTGCTATGTTCGGGCCGGACGGCTCGAGGCGCTGCTGCGCGATCTCGGCCCGAGCCTCCAGCGAGGCTCCGCCCTTGCTTCCCTTTCTCCTTCCCCTTCTCCTTCCCCTTCCCCTTCCCCTTCCCCTTCTCCTCCCCCTCCCCCTTCTCCTTCCCCTCCCCCTGCTGCGGCCCGCCCGGCCGGCGGCCGAGCGGCGGAGAGCGTTCGCGATGCCTGGGATCCCGCGTCGGTGCGGGCCTGCGGGCTGCCCGCCATCGACGAGCTGATCGGCGGCGGCTTTCCCGTCGACCGGCTGAGCGAGGTCACCGGTCCGGTCTCCTCGGGCCGCACCTCGGTGGCGCTCTCGCTGCTGGCCCGAACGACCGGCGCGGACGGCGAGCTCGCCGCGGTGGTCGACCTGGCGGACGCCTTCGACCCTGCCTCGGCCGAAGCGGCCGGAGTGGACCTCGATCGGGTCCTCTGGGTGCGGGCTGGTCGGCTTCGCGAGGCCCTGCGCGCGGTCGAGCGCCTGCTCGAGACCCGGGGCCTCCCGCTGGTAGTCCTCGACGCGAGCGAGCCGCTCCACTCGCGCTCCCACCCCTCCCGGCAGGCCCACGCCCGGGGCCACGGTGCGACCCGACCGCGCCGCGTCCCGCCGCGCGCATCCAACGAGACGACGGTTCCCGCCTCGGTGTGGATCCGGCTGGCACGGTCGACCACCACCACGCACACCACGCTGGTGGTGCTGAGCGATCGACGACTCACGGGCCCGCAAGCCGAGCTGGTGCTCGAGATGCGGTCGGCAAGGCCGCGCTTCACCGGCACGCCCCCACTGCTCGAGGAGATCGGCCTGCGCGCGGTGCTGCGGCGACGGCGCGGCAGCCCGATGTCGGACCCGATGTCAGAGATGTCAGAGGTGTCGGACGTGTCGGAGATGTCGGAGGTGTCAGCGATGTCGGAGGTGTCAGCGACGTCGGAGGAGAGCAACAGAGCACCCCGGCTCCGCATCGAGTCCGGATAGACCCCGGCCCCGAGGAGCCCGACGACCCAACAGCCCGAGCAGCCCGAGGAGAAACGCGATGCACCCTCTCGGCTCCGGCCCCCGCATCGCCTGCCTGCTCGTACCCGATCTGCCCCTGCAGGCCGAGCTGCGCGCCCACCCCGAGTGGCGGAGCGAGGCTCTGGTGGTGGCCTCCGGAGCGGACGCACGCGCCGAGGTGGTCGCCCTGTCCGCCGAGGCCCGGGCGGCGGGCGTGCACCGCGGCACCACGCTCGCCCAGGCCCGCGCCGTCTGTCCGGCGCTGCGAGTGCGCGTGGCTTCACCAGCCCTCGAGCAGGCCGCCCGCGAAACGCTCCGCGACGTCGCGCTCTCGCTCTCGCCGCGTGTCGCCCTGGGACCGCGCAGCGCCGGCCTGTTCGCCGCCGAGGGCTGCGTGTTCCTCGATGCGTCGGGGGTCGACTCGCTCTTCCGCTCGGAGACGGGCTTCGCGTCGGTGCTCGCCGAGCGGGCCCGCAAGCAGGGACTCGCCGGCGTGGTCGCGCTGGCGTCCTCGCGCAGCGTCGCGCTGCTCGTCGCCCGCGGTCTCGCGGGCGAGCCGGGCGCCATACGGGTGCTCGCACCCGGTCGGGAGCGCGACTTCCTCGAGCCGCTACCGCTGGACCTGCTCGATCCCGACGACCGGCTCGCGCAGTCTCTTACACGCTTGGGTGTCAAGACGGTGCGCGACCTGACGCGCCTGCCGCGACGCGCCCTGGCCCAGCGCCTGGGTGCGGAGATCCTCGAGCTGATCGACCGGGCGACGGGACGTACCGTCGAGCCCCCGCTGCCCGAGCCCCGGGTGGGCCGCATCGAGGAGGGCGTGGACCTCGAGGCGCCGATCGACCGCCTGGAGCCGCTCGGCTTCGTGCTGCGCGGACTGATCTCGCGCGTCACCGAGCGACTCGCCCTGCGCGCGCTGTCGTGCGGCCCGCTCGAGATCGGGCTCTGCACCGAGGGCGGTGGGCGCGACGTGCGTCGGGTGGGACTCGCGGCGCCGACCCGCGACGTGCGCGTGCTGCTTCGCCTGACGCTGCTCGCGCTGCAGGAGCATCCACCCGAGGCGCCGGTCGAGTCGATCTCGGTGCAGACCGAGGGCGTGGCCGCCCGAACGAGTCAGCTCGATCTCTTCGCCCCACCCGGCCCCGATCCGAGTGCGCTCGACCGCACACTCAGCGAGCTCGAAGCGCTGTGTGGCGAGGGGCGGGTCGGCGCGCCCGAAGTGCTCGATACCCACCACCCCGCCGCGTTCTCGCAGAAGCCCTTCGCGCCCTCCCCGTCCGCTCCGGTCACGGAAACGACGCGCTCCCCTTCTCTGCTTTCCGCGCGCGCCCCCGTCCTGCGGGCCATTCGCCCTCCATTGCACGCCGAGGTGCGAGTGGACCGCGGCCTTCCGACCGCTGTCCGCAGCGCGATCACGCGCGGCGACGTGGTCGTCGCGTCGGGACCGTGGCGCACGACGGGTCACTGGTGGTCGCCCGACGAGCGCTTCGCCTTCGACCACTTCGACGTTCAGGTCAGCGACGGATGCGTGGTGCGTCTGTGCTTCGACTGGGTGAACAGACTGTGGCAGGTCGATGGGGTCTACGACTAGAGTATGACTCCAGGTCACCCCCTGCGGACCGGCCGGTTCGATACCCGGCCTGCGCATGCGCCGAGCCGCCAACCCATCCATGACCCCACGACCGAGAGGCCCCCCGTATGAATCCCGTCCGGCAGCTGCTTCCCCAGAAGGATCACCGCATCGCCTTCCTGCGCGGCTTCCTGACCCGGCCGAAGGAGGTCGGCTCGATCATCCCGAGTTCGCGCTTCATGGAGCGCCGCCTCGCACGCACCGCGGATCTCGCCCACGCGAAGCTCGCCGTCGAGCTCGGGCCCGGCACCGGCGGCACCACCCGCGCCCTGCTGCGCCACATGGCGCCCGACGCGACGCTGCTCGCGATCGAGATCAACGAGGGCTTCGTGCGGCTGCTCGGCCACACCTTCGACGATCCCCGCCTGATCGTCCATCACGGCAGCGCCACCGAGATCCCCTCGATCCTGGCCAGGCACGGACTCGCTGCGCCCGACGTGATCCTCTCGGGCATTCCGTTCTCCACGATGGAGAAGTCGCTCGGCACGGCGATCCTGCAGTCGGTGCGGGACAGCCTCGCGCCCGAGACCGGGCGCTTCGTCGCGTATCAGTTCCGGGATCGGGTGCACACGCTGGGCATGGACGTTTTCGGAGAGGCTTCAGTGCAGCGCGAGCTGCTGAACGTTCCGCCGATGCGTGTGTATCGGTGGGATGTGGAGGACGACGCCGCTTAGGCCTGGGCTGTACCGGGGCGCGGCGATGGGTCAGATTTCGGGCGGGTCGTCGTCGTCGGGGGCGGTTTCGCCGCGTTTGATCTGCAGGGAGAGGGCGGCTCGTTCGGCGGGGCGCTCGGTGGCTCGGACCACGGCGCTCGGGCCGAAGCGGGCGTTGAGCGTGTCGACGGCGCGGTTGATGGCGTCGCGGGTGGGCCGGGAGTCGGCGCCGGAGCGATCGGGACCGGCGCCGGAGACACCGAAGAGTGACAGCTGGTGGGCGGCGTGGCTGTCGAGCCCGGACACGCCGACGCCGATCAGCCGCACGGGGCCGTCCGGGCCGCAGTCGGCGAGCAGGCGGCGGGCCTCCCGGGTGATCACGGCGCCGTCGTCGGTGGCCTCGCTGAGGGTCGTCTGGCGGGTGTGCAGCGGATAGCCGCGAGGACCCGGGCGGGCGCGCTTCGCGTCGCGCCACTTGAGGATCACGGTGCGGCCGCGCGCCCCGTCGCGGCGCAGCCGGCGCGCGACCGACTCGGCGTGTGCGAGGATCGTCTCGTCGAGGCGGGCGCGCTCGCTCACGTCGTCGCCGAAGGTGTTCTCCTCGCTGTACGAGACGGTCCGCGCGTGGGGCTCGACGTCGCGTACGTCCTCGCCTCGAGCGAGCAGCGCGAGGCGCTCGCCGGTGTCGCCGAGCAGGGCGCGCAGGCGCGACGGCTCGGCACGCCCGATGTCACCGATCGTCGAGAAGCCCCGCGACGAGAGCCGCTGCTCGGCGACCGGACCGACGCCCCAGATACGGCGGACGGGCAAAGGATCGAGGAACGCGCGCACCGCATCGGGCTCGACGACCAGCAGGCCGTCGGGCTTCGCGGCGGCGCTCGCGATCTTGGCGACCATCTTGACCGGACCGATGCCGACCGAGACGGCGAGCCCGGTCTCCTCGCGCACGCGCGCCCGCAGCCGAGCGCCCACCTCGGCCGGCGGACCGAGCAGGCGTCGGGTGCCGGTCAGGTCGAGGAAGGCCTCGTCGAGGGAGAGGCCTTCCACCAAAGGGGAGAAGTCGCCGAATATGCGGAAGATGCGGCGCGACTCGCGGGCGTACTTCGACATGTCGCCGCGCAGGAAGATCAGTTCGGGGCACAGCCGTTTCGCCTCGAAGCTCGGCATGGCGGAGCGCACACCGTAGACACGCGCCTCGTAGCTGGCGGCCGCGACGACACCGCGCGCGCCGGCGCCGCCGACGGCCAGCGCGCGACCACGCAGCTCCGGCCGATCACGCTGCTCGACCGACGCGTAGAAGGCGTCCATGTCCGCGTGGAGGATGCAGCGCTCGCCGGCTGACGGCGTCATGTGGTGCCGCGGCTAGCCCGCGAGGCTGCGCACGGCCTCGACGAGGGCGTCGGGGTGGAAGGGCTTGCGGAGGAATCGTCCGCCGGCCGCCTCGAGCCGCGCGGCGAGCTGCTGTTCGAGCCAATCACCGCTCACGACCACGATGGCGACTCCCGGACACTTCGCCGCCAGCGCGTCGAGCACCTGGCCCGCGCCGCGGGGAGGGATGAAGACGTCGACGACCGCGACGTCGAGATCGGCGGCGCGCTCGTCGACGATCGCGATGGCCGCATCGCCGTCGGCGGCCTGCTCGACCTCGTAGCCCTCGCGCTCGAACACCCGGCCCAGCAGCCGAAGCAGCTGGAGTTCGTCGTCGACTATGAGGAGCGACCGGGCCATACGGACGCGGAGCATAGCCGAAGCCCCGGCAGGCTCGACCGGACCCGAGCGACCCGGAACCCGGCGGGCATGTAGACGCCGGTCTCGGTGCACGCCCGGCCGCGGGGCCTGCCGCGGCCCCTCGGCGGCGCTCCCCGAACTCGAGGAGGATGCGCGCAGCCGTGGTATTGCAGCTTTTTTCAAGTGATGCTGAAAAGAGCCGCACCCACCCGGCGCTTGCGCCGCGCAACCGGAAGCGCGGACGCCTTTCCGGGAACGGCCCGAACGAGGAGCGCTTGCCCAGGGGCGAACAAAAGACGAAAATACCACGATGTCCGCCGACTACATCGAGCTGCGCGCCCGCAGCGCCTTCTCGTTTCTCGAGGGCACCTCGAATCCCGAGGACCTCGCCGGGCGCGCCGCCGAACTCGGCTATCCCGCCCTGGCCCTCGCCGACCGCGGCGGGGTGTACGGCGTCCCCCGCTTCCACCAGGCCGCCACCAGCGCCGGTGTCCGCGCGATCGTGGGGGCCGATGTCGATCTCGACGAGCCGGGCCGCCCCTCGCTGCTCGTGCTCGTCGAGTCGAGCGAGGGCTGGCGGCGACTCTGCCGACTGCTCACCGACGGGCACGCGGGGCGCGAGAAGTCCGAGTGTCGCGTGGGCTGGGATCTCGTCGAGGAGCACGCCCGCGACTGGACGGTGCTCGTGCGGGGCGACGAGCGGCTCTCGCCCGGACTGCTCGACCGGGCACGAGGCGTTCTCGGTGACGACCCCGAGCGGCTCTGGGTCGACGTCTCGCGTCACCTCGACCGGGCGGCCGAGCACGCCGCACGCCGCGCCGTGGCGATCGCCGAGGCAGCGGACGTGCCGGTCGTCGCCAGCGGCGACGTGCGCGCCGCGGCGCCGCGCGGCCGCGCCCTGCTCGATGCACTGACCTGCCTGCACCACAAGAAGACGCTCGACACGGCTGGCCGGCTGCTGCTCGCGAACGGCGAGCGGCACTTGCAGGAGCGCGCACGCGTCGAAGAGCGCTTCGCCGATCGTCCCGAGTGGATCGCCGCCACGCGCACCATCGCCGAGCGCGCCGCCTTCACGCTCGGCGACCTCGGCTACCGCTTCCCCGAGTACCCGGTGCCGCCGGGCGCCTCGCAAGCGAGCCACCTCCGCGATCTCACCTGGCGCGGCGCCCGCGAGCGCTACGGCCATCCGCTGCCCCCGCGCGCCCGCAGGCAGCTCGAGCACGAGCTCGCGGTGATCGAGAAGCTCGATCTCGCCGGCTACTTCCTGATCGTCCACGACATCACAGACTTCGCACGCCGCGAGCGCATCCTCTGCCAGGGCCGCGGCTCGGCGGCCAACAGCGCCGTCTGCTATGCGCTCGGCATCACGGCGGTCGATCCGGTGGGCATGGAGCTGCTCTTCGAGCGTTTCCTCTCGGAAGAGCGCGGAGAGTGGCCCGACATCGACCTCGACCTGCCCTCCGGCGACCAGCGCGAGCGGGCCATCCAGTACGTCTTCGCCAAGTACGGACGGCACGGCGCCGCGATGACGGCGAACGTCATCACCTACCGTATCAAGCTGGCGGTGCGCGAGATGGGCAAGGTGGTGGGGCTCGCGCCCGACACCGTCGACCGCCTCGCGAAGCAGCTCTCGCGCCTCGATTGGGACGACGGCTCCGACGTGCTGCAGCAGCGCGTCGCCGAGGCGGACATCGATCCCGACTCGCCGCGCATCGCGCGCCTGATCGAGCTGGTCGGCGCCGTGCAGGGCCTGCCGCGGCACCTCGGCCAGCACAGCGGCGGCATCGTGATCGCGGCAGGGCGGCTCGACGAGGTGGTGCCGATCGAACCGGCCAGCATGGACGACCGCAGGGTCGTGCAGTGGGACAAGGAGGACTGCGCGGACCTCGGCATCATCAAGATCGACCTGCTCGGGCTCGGCATGCTGGCAGCGCTGGAGGAGGCGATTCCGCTGATCCGCGACCACGAGGGCGTCGCTGTCGACCTCGCACACCTGCCCCCGGACGATCCCGACACCTACGCGATGATGCGCCGCGCCGACACGGTCGGCGTCTTCCAGATCGAGAGCCGGGCCCAGATGGCGACGCTGCCGCGCATGAAGCCCGAGACCTTCTACGACCTGGTCGTCGAGATCGCGATCATCCGCCCGGGCCCGATCGTGGGCCAGATGGTGCACCCGTATCTCGCTCGCCGGTCGGGCCGCGAAGCGGTCACGTATCCACACCCCTCCCTCGAGCCGATCCTGAGACGCACCCTCGGCGTGCCCATCTTCCAGGAGCAGCTGCTGCGCGTCGCCATGACGGCGGCGGGCTTCAGCGGCGGCGAGGCCGAGGAGCTGCGTCGCGCCATGGGCTTCAAACGCAGCATGGAGCGCATGCATCAGATCGAAGAGCGCTTGCGGGCAGGCATGCGGCGCAACGGATTCTCGGCCGAGGCCCAGGAGGAGATCGTCCGGCACATCACTTCGTTCGCGCTGTACGGCTTCCCCGAGTCGCACTCGGCGTCGTTCGCGCTGATCGCCTACGCGTCGGCGTACCTCAAGTGCCACCATCCGGCGGCGTTCCTGTGCGGGCTGCTCAACGCCTGGCCGATGGGCTTCTACAGCCCGGCCACGCTGGTGAAGGACGCCCAGCGCCACGGCGTCGACGTGCGTCCGATCGACGTAACGCGCTCGGCCTGGCGCTGCGCCCTCGAGCCCGGCGAAGACCTCCGCCCTTCCCCCTCCTCGCCACCGGCGCTGCGCCTGGGACTGCGCTTCGGTGCGGGCCTGCGCGAGGAGACCGTGCACTGGCTCGAGGCCGAACGCGACGAGCGCCCCTTCGAAGACCTCCCCGACCTGGTCCGGCGCGTCCCCTTCCATGCCGGCGAACTCGACACGCTGGCCGAACTGGGCGCCCTGTCCTCACTGGACGGCACCCCGTGCGATCGCCGCGCCGCCCTCTGGCAGGTGTCGTCGATCGACCGCGACCACCGCTCGATGTTCGCGGGCCAGACCTCACGCGACCACGCACCCGCCGCCCTCGGCACGCTCTCGTCACTCGAGAACACCCTGGCCGACTACCGCCTGGCCGGCATCACGACGGGGCCCCAGGTGATGACCCACCTGCGCGAGACGCTCCGCAACCGCGGCCTGCTGACCGCAGAGGAGGTGCGCACCGCCAGGGACGGCACGATCGTGCGCACCGCGGGCCACGTGATCGTGCGCCAGCGACCGGGATCGGCGAAGGGCTTCCTCTTTCTCACGCTCGAGGACGAGACGGGCCTCTCCAACGCCATCATGACGCCGCGACAGGTGGAGCGCTTCCGCATCCCGCTGCACGCGAGCAATCTGCTGGAGATCGCGGGGGCGGTGCAGAACGTGGACGGCGTGGTGCACGTCAAGCTGCGCCACCTCGCTCCGCTCGATCTGCGCGGGGCGCCGCTGCCGGCGAGCCGGAGCTATCGGTGAGGCCGAGGCAGCCTGTCCGAACCGGCCTGCAACTCCTATCATCCTATATCATCGTGGGAGATACAGAGGTTTCGTCGTGGATGCAGGTACTCGTCTGATTCGCCTTTTGGGATGCGCACTCGGTCTTTCGATTCTACTGGTGGAGTCGGCTTCAGCGGCTCCTACCGCCATCGCAGAGGTGTTGCGGGAAAGCGCTCCCGCACCGGACTGCAACACGAGGCCCGGGGATGTCTCGCGGGACCAGCTCACCCGTTACACGGTCGAGGGTTCCGTGATCGCGCACTCCGGCTCGTTCGAAAAGTCCTATGGGAGTCCGGGCTTCCAGCTCAGCGACGCGACGGGGGGAGTGTTCGTTCTCACGGATCGAAACCTCGGCTTCGAAGAAGGAGACCGCGCGCGAGTCACCGGTTGGCCCTGCAGCCAGTTCGGCACGCGGGCGCTGGGGCAAGCCGAGGTCACCGAGGTCGACGACGATGCTCTCGGCGCGTTCTCGCCCCGGCAGATCGGCCAGTTCGAGAAGCGCCCGGCGATCGAGGGCGCGCCCGATGTGGTGAACAACTGGTGCAACTGCAACACGCCGGTCTCGACCACGGAGGGGCGCTTGATCACGGTGCGAGGCACCGCCGTGAGCGACCTCGAGCAGGACGGCGTCTACGGTTACAAGCTGTACCTCGACGACGGAAAGGGCGTGGGGCAGGTCTTCATCGACGCCCTCTCCGGCATCCCGGCCGAGGAGCTGGCGGAAGAGATGCTCGAGCAGGGAAGAGACCTCTGCGTCACCGGAGTGGTGGCCCGCTTCGCCGGGGTGGGCTTCGAACTCCTGCCCCGCAGCGAGGACGACTTCAGGGAGGCGCGGTCCGATCGCAAGAATCCTTGCGAGGACTGAGCAGGGACAGCGGGGGCAGGTGGGCACCTGCGATGACGGCCCGGAGACGCCCTCGGACTCCGCATCCCGGGGCGTAAACCCCTCGATGGTGCTCGTAACACGGAGCCTGCCCGGGACCCTGTCGCCGGCAGCGCGCTGGGACAGATCGACACGACTCCTCTCGCCTCCCTTCTCCCCCCTTCCCTTTCCACTTCCCCCTTCCCCTCCCCCTCCCCCCTCCTCCCCCGACGACGCATCGCGTTCGGCCCGCCGCTCGGGCGCTCGAGCATCGACTCTTCCAACGGCAGGAGCCGCGGGTATAGAATGATCGGCATGAGGGTCGCCTGAGCCCTTCGGATTTCGAACGAGGCGACGACACCGCGCATGCAACGGGCCCGACGGCTACTGCTCATGCTGTGCCTGGCACTCACGCCGGCGTTCGCCGTCTTCGCGCAAGATCGCGATCCGGACGTCTTCCGCACGGAGCTGGGCCGGCCTGCCCCCTCGACCTCCATCCCGCCCAAGAGCGACGTGGCGCAAAGCGCGCGGCAGGCGGGAGCAGACTTCTACTTCCACAAGAGCGGGCGCCGCATCTCGTTCCTTCGAAAGGAGCGCAGCTACGTCCTCATCGGAGACCGACCTCGCGGGCGGGCAGCGCCCCGCGCAGCGCGCGTCGAGCAGAGCCTCGGCGGCGAAGCCGAGCTGATCGACACCCCGGCGCTCGGAGACCGGACCAGCTTTCGCGTCAAGCAGGGCGTGAACGCCAGCTCGGTTCTCGACCGCGTCCGCGCGGTGGCCCCGGAGACTTTCGTCTCTCCAGTGTTCACGAGCGAAAAGGGCGTCGGAAACATCGGAGTCTCCCCGAGCGTCGTCGTCCGACTGGCCCCCTCGGCAGCCGCCTCCCAGGTGATCCCCGAGATCGAGGGCTCCGGGCCCCTCTTCCTGAACCGCGCGCTTCGCAGCTCGCCGCGCGAGTTCGAGTTCGCGATCCGGCCGGCGCCCGCAGACGCGGGCGAGATCTTCGCCGCCGCCCGGGCCATCGGCGCGATGCCCTCGGTCGAGTGGGCGGAGCCCAACCTGATCGTAGCGGCCGAGCGGCAGCTGACCCCCAACGACCCCCAATATCCGGACCAATGGCACCTGCACAACACCGGGCAGAATGGAGCCGTCGTCGACGCCGACGTCGATGCACCGGAGGGCTGGGACGTCTCGCAGGGCAGCGGAATGGTCATCGCCATCTTCGACGACGGAGTCGATCTCGCACACGAAGACCTGGCCATCTGGGCCAATCCGGGAGAAACCGGAGGCGGCAAGGAGAGCAACGGAATCGACGACGACGGCAACGGCTACGTCGACGACCACCAGGGTTGGGATTTCGGCGACGACGACAACGATCCGAGCCCTGGAGCGGGCGACAGCCACGGAACCGCCGTGGCCGGCGTCGCGGGCGCAATCGGCAACAACGCGGTCGGCGTGGCCGGAAGTGCCTTCGCGGCCGAGATCCTGCCCATTCGCAGCGGGTCGATGTCCTGCACGGAGTGGGGCGAAGCCATGCGCTACGCCGGGAGATACGGACACGTCGTCAACAACAGCTGGGGCATCGGCGCTTGCGAGAGCTCGATCGATTCTGCCATCAGCGACGTCGTGAGCGGGTCCGTCCCGGGCGCGGTGCGCGGCGCACTCGGCACGCCCGTGCTCTTCGCGACCGGAAACTCAGCCGGTGGCTGGGAGCGATTCACGGTGACCGGCTTCACCGGCGGGTCCTTCGATTTCGAGTGGCGATTCGTCAAGGATTTCTCGATCAGTCAGGGCCACGACACGGTCTGGCTCGACGACATCGACTGGCCCGGCGGCACGAACGAAGACTTCGAGGCCGATGCCCTCGGGTCGATTCCGGGCGCATTCACGAGCGGAGGGGCGGCGAACTGGACGGTGGTCGACGACGGCGTGCACGCGCGCGGCGCTTCGGGAAGGTCGGCCCGGGCAGGGACCATCACCCACAATCAACAGACGAGCCTCTTCGCGCTCAACAAGAGCGTCGGGACAGGCGACCTCTCGTTCTGGGTCTGGGTGTCGTCCGAATACAGCTACGACTTCTTCGAGTTCTACGTCGACGGGACCCGCCATTTCCAGGTCTCACCGGGTCAGTACGGCTCGCACGAGGACGAAGTCGGCTACCCCGCCTCGAATCCCGACACCATCGCGGTCGGCGCCAGCCGGGACGGCAGCGTCGGCAACGAGGAGCAGAGATCGGCCTACAGCCAGTTCGGCCCGGAGCTGGACGTCGTAGCGCCCAGCAGCGGAGGCGGTCAGGGAATCACCACGACGGACCGCACCGGCACGAACGGCTACTCGGCAACGGCCTACACCGGGAGCTTCGGCGGCACCTCGTCCGCCACCCCGCTGGTTGCCGGGATCGTGGCGAACATGATCACCAACGATCCGACCCTGACGGCCGCACAGCTGCGTCAGCAACTGCGGGACGGAGCGGATCAGATCGGTCCCTATGCGTATACGTCGGACCGGAACGACTTCTACGGTCACGGCCGCGCCAACCTCGCCGGGTCGATGCCCTCCACCTGCGGAGACGGCATCCTCGACACGGGCGAAGCCTGCGACGACGGCAACACGAGCCCGGGGGACTGCTGCTCGGCCACCTGCCAGGTCGAATCCGCCGGAACCGTCTGCCGAGCCGCCGCCGGCACCTGCGACGTCGCCGAGGTCTGCGACGGCATCAGCGACGCCTGCCCGGCCGACGTCTTCGAGCCC
>CAZETS010000064.1:0-32205 GCA_964515335.1 uncultured Spirochaetaceae bacterium | reverse complement strand
AGCGCCACACCGAGCGACTCGGTCGCCACTGTCTGCTCTTCCACGAGCGACTGAGACCAAGAGGGGCGCCCGCGGAGCCCCTGGTGCTGGACGGCTTCCGCACCTTCGAACACAGCCAGTACTGGCCCTTCGATCTGAACCTCCTCGTCGGCACCTCCCACTACGTCTACGGGTTCGGAGAGGCCGAGCTGCGCAGGAGCGGCACGATGAGGCCCTCTCAGAAGGCAAAGCGGGCCCGACTCGAAAGGCAGCACGGACGCCCCGCCCCCCAGGCCACCCGGGACAGCGTCAAGGAGCTGGTCGGCCGGATCGTGCCACCCGGGACATCGGCGACGATCCTCTCGGACGAACACCAGAGCTACCCGAGGGCTCTGAGGCAGCTCCCGAACCGGACCATCCAGCACGAGACGACCTCGTCGAAGGCGAGCCGGACGACGCAGAACCCGCTGTTCCCGGTGAACCTGGCGGATCTGCTGCTGCGCCACAGCAGTGCGAACCACAAGCGGGAGACGATCGCTTTCTCGAAGCGTCGGCAAGGGGCGCTCTACCGGATGGCGATCTTTGCGGTGTGGCGCAACTACGTGAAGTCGACCTCGGAGAACCGGAGCGATGAGCCTCCGGGGGTGACGATCGGGGTGATCGGGAAGCGGCTCACTGTCCGCAAGATCCTCAAGACCCGATTGGTTCCCCGTGAGCGGGAGCTCTCTCCCTGGCTCGAGCGGTGCTACTGGGGACGGATCCCGACGAGGCGGCTACCGCGGATCCGGGTCCACGAGGCACGGTTCGCCGTCTAAGCGCCGAAACCCACCGCGAATCGACAACTTCGAGTCTTCTTGGGCCCAATCTTCGAGCCACCTCTGATTGCTGAACGAACGAACGGGGCGGAGCCGACCTGGCGCATCGAGCAATCGCCCAGCGCGGCGTCGCGGGGCCAGCGCCAGTGCTCGACCGGGCGCCAGGGCGAGAGCAGCGTCATGCCGAGGCAGGTGACCCGGTCACCCTTCGTCACTTCCGTCGAAGCGCGCGCGGGCGTCGGCGAGCGTCTCGTGGCTGCCGATGTCGAACCAATTGCCCTCGAAGCGCTCGCCGCGCACCGTCGTCCGCCCGGCCAGCCACGCAATCAGGTGACCGGGCGCGTCGCGCTCGCCGCCAGCGTCGAGATACTCGCCCAGCAGACCCTCGACACGCGGCGGAAAGAAGTAGAGCGCGATCGAGGCGAGGTCGGTCTGCGGGTCGACGGGCTTCTCGCGAAAGCCCACCACCCGGCCGTCACCAGCGAGCGTCACCTCGTTGTACGGCGAGGGGCCGCCGCCGACCTCGACCCGGCGCAAAGCGAGCAGCGGATCGCCGTGCGACCGGAAGGCGTCGTAGAGCGGCCGCAGGTCGAAGGCGATGAGGTTGTCGCCGGCGGCCACCGCGAAATCGCGCCCGCCGGGCGGGACGCGCTCCAGCGCGAAGGCCAGGTCGCCGATCGCGCCGAGCTTGTCGTCGTCGCTGCGGGTGCCGTCGTCGAGCACCGTGACCGGAACCCGGCAGTCGAGCCCCTCGCGCCAGGCCTCGAGATCCGCCGCGAAGCGCGAGTTGGTGACGACGACGATCTCGTCGAGGGCGTCGATCGCCTCGAAGCGGCGCGTGATGTGGGTGAGCAGCGGCGCCCCGCCCACTTCGAGCAGCGGCTTCGCCCGGTCGCGGGTCAGCGGCCAGAGGCGCGTCGCATAACCGGCGGCGAGCAGGTAGACGATCACGCCTCGCCGCCGCTGTCGCCGCCGAGCTTCGGCTCGATATAGCGGTATCCCGCCGACTCGAAGGCTCGCCCCAGCTCGCTCGGATCGGTGGCGGCGCTCGGCGTGCCGACGATCGCGCCCCCCGACCCGCAGAGCTTGGCGGCCGCCCCGCGCTCGCGCGCGATCGACACCATCTCGCGGTCGCGCGGCCCGACGTCGAAGATCGCGCAACGCGCGTCGAAGTTGCCGTCCATCAGGTCGCGCAGCGCCGCGTGATCGTGCGCGCGCAGCGCCGCCACACCCGCATCGACCCGCTCGCGAAAGGCCTCCATGGCCGCGGCGACGTCGGCATCGCCGCGCTGCCAGCGGGCGCGCAGATCGCCGTGCGCCCGGCCCGAGGCCCTCCCGCCGGCGGGGTCCCAGGCCACGAACAGCGGCGGCAGGTCGGCCGGATCCAGCCGCAGGTAGGCGCCTTCGTCGCGCGGCTCGCGCAGATCCATCAGCATGAAGCCCCCATAGGCCTGCACGACGCGGTCCATGGCGCCGGCCGCGATGCCGAGCTCTTCCACCTCGGCGGCGAGGGCCACCTCAGAGAGTTCGAACTGGGAGAGCGCCACGTCGAACCAGTCGGCCAAGGCGCGCAGCGCGGCCACCACGATCGCGCTCGACCCGGCCAGCCCCACCTGCCGCGGCACGTCGGTCGCGTAGCTCATCTCGAAGCGCAGACGCGGATCGTCGGCGGGCAACGAGTCGATGCCCGGCCAGTGGCGAGCGAAGCGGGCGACGGCGGCGCGCAGCAGACGCAGACCGTCCTCGCACGCCCCGGCCCGCCAGGCGCGACTCGCCGCTTGCACGCTCTCGTAGGCGAGACCGTCCGACGGGCCGGCCAGGAGCGAGAACCGCTCGGCGGGGGCGATCCGCACGCTGGCCGAGAAGTCGGGCAAGGTGATCGCGATCGCCTTGCCCCCGTAGCCGTCCGAGGGATTGCCCAGCAGGCCCGCGCGCGCGAAGGCGCGTCCCGTCACCTCCCGGTCTTCTCGCGCCTGCCTCATCGTGGGAAATCGTCGGGAGCGAATACGCTCGGGGGTGGCCACGCGACGGCCGGCTGCGGCCGCGCGGCGGGAGACTAGGAGGCGGGCCGCTGATGGGCCACGCCCTGCTCTCAGCCGGCTGTTCCCTGAGAGGTGATCGGTCTTGCGATCTTGTCTCTAGAGTTATACAAATCTTCTCTCTTGTTCAACAGAGGAAGCCCACCATATGACCGAGGCCCCCCGATTCGAGCCCCGCGGCGGCGAGACCTGGCGCGACCCCTTCCCCATGTACCGGGCGCTGCGCGACCACGACCCCGCCCACCACGTCGAAGCGGGCGACTACTGGGTGCTGTCGCGCTTCGCCGACGTGCTCGCCGCGGCCATCGACGCGGCCACCTTCTCGTCCGCCCACGGCCTGACCTTCGCCTACGGCGAGATGGAGGAGATGGGCCTCGAGGCGCCGATCGTGATGATGGACCCGCCCGAGCACACGGCCTTGCGACGCCTCATCGCCAAGCGAATGACGCCGCAGCGGACCGCCGATCTCGAGCCGATGCTGCGGAGCTTCGTGGCGGAGCGGGTCGAGCGGCTGCGCGAGGCCGGCGGGGGCGACATCGTGGCCGAGCTCTTCAAGCCGCTGCCGAGCCGGGTGGTGTCGTACTTCCTCGGCGTGCCGGTCGAAGACCGCGCGCTCTTCGACCGCTGGTCGAACGTGATCGTCGCCGCCAACGCAGAAGGCGATCTGAAGAACGGAGGCGACGCCGTGGTCGAGATGTTCGCCTACCTGAACGGCCTGATCGAAAAGCGCCGAAGCGATCCGGGCGACGACATGATCTCGATGCTCGTCCACGGCGAGATCGACGGCGAGCCGGTGTCCCACGCCAAGATCCTGGGCTTCGGGTTCACGATGGTGACCGGGGGCAACGACACGGTCACAGGCCTGCTGGGCGGGGCGACCGAGCTGCTCATGCGCCATCCCGACGAGCGCGCGAAGCTGGCCCACGACCCGTCGCGCCTGCGCGACGCCGTGGAGGAGTTCCTGCGACTCACCTCGCCCGTGCAGGGTCTCGCCCGCATGACGATGCGCGACGTCGAGCTCCACGACCGGACGATCCCGGCCGGGCGCAAGGTGATGCTGCTCTACGGCTCCGCGAACCGCGACGAGCGCGAGTTCGGCCCCGACGCCGAGCACTGCAACATCGACCGCAAGGTGAAGCGGCACCTCGCCTTCAGCTTCGGCCCCCACCACTGCATAGGGGCGGCGATCGCACGCCTGCAGACCCGGATCGCCCTCGAGGCGATCTTCGAGCAGTGTCCCGACTTCGCGGTCGACTGGGAGCAGGGGCGCTTTGCCGGCGGGCACTTCACGCGCCGCTACGAGTCGTTGCCGTTCTTCGCGACGGGGCACGCATGAGCCAGGGCGCCTGGCTTCGCGAGGAGCAGACCGAGCTCGCCGTCGGCCGCATCCTGGCCGCGGCGGGCGAGGCGTTCGCCCGGCTCGGCGTCGGGCGCGTCACGATGTCCGACGTCGCCGCGCACGCCGGCTGCTCGCGCGGAACGATCTACCGCTATTTCAAGACGCGCGACGAGCTCCACGTCGCCTACGTGACGCACCGGGCACGCGAGGTCTCGGCGGAGGTCGCCGGGATCGTCGCCCCGATCACCGACCCCGCCGAGCGCCTCACGGCCACCGTCCTGGAATCCGTGCGGGCCGTACGGGCCCGGCCGGACCTCTCGGTGTGGTTCGACGCCGGGCAGGCGGGCCACACGGCGCGGCTGTCCGGACGTCCCGAGCTCTACGAAGCCCTCGCCGACGGCATCGCGACGTCGCTCGGCGACGCGGACCGGCCCGCCGCGGGGCGGCGCGACCCGCTGCGCTGGATCGTCCGCGTGATCGTCTCGCTGCTCGCGATGCCCGGCGCCAGCGACGAGGAGGAGCGCACGATGGTGAGCCGGTTCGTCGTGCCGGGCATCCTCGCGGACGGGCCGGCGGGCGCGCTCAGCCGCTGACGGCGGACTCGCGCCCGCGGTGGATCAGCCAGAGGTTGCGGGAGTAGACGAGGAAGCCTGCCGACTGCCCGAGCACACCCACCACATCCTTCCTCCAGACGAAATAGGCCAGCAACATCGAGGCCCCGACGAGGCTCAGCCACCAGAACACCACCGGAACCACCGACCGCCCGAGCCGCTCGCTGGCCAGCCACTGCACCAGCATCCGGCCCGCAAACGCCAGCTGCCCGAGCAGACCGAGGGCCACCCAGGCCGCGCCGAGCGGCGAACCGATGTTGAGCAGCCGCAGCCAGAGCGGCCGCGGCGCGGGATCGGCCCCGGCGTCGGCGAGCGCTCCGGACGCAGCGGCGAGCACCAGCAGAGCGATGCCGCCCACGGAGGCGAGGCCCGCGGCCAGGCCGCGACGGGCGGCCGCTTCAGCCATCGAGCGGACCGCTGTCGCCCGAGGGCGTGAGCGGGGCGGCCTCGGCGCGGCTGATCCGAGCACGCATCCAGCGCAGGGCGAGCAGGTCGCGCACGGCCGACGCGCCGCGCGAGAAGGTTCCGTACTTCGAGCGGCCGCGGCGTCGCGGCCGGTGGGCGACCGGCGCCTCCACCACCGCGTAGCCGCGCAGCCGCGCGCAGAACGGAACGAAGCGGTGCATGCCGCGCAGCTCGAGCGGCAGCGCGGAGACGACCTCGCGACGGAGCACGCGCAGCGAGCAGCCGGTGTCGCGAACCGTGTCGCCGAGCACGAGGCGACGCGCGACCCGGCCGACCCAGGCCTCCAGTCGCCGGCGCGCGCCGTCGCAGCGCTCGGCCGTCCGGTCTCCCTGCACGAGATCCGCGCCGGTCCGCTCGAGCAATCCGATCAGCCCTGGGATGTCGGACGGATCGTTCTGCAGGTCGGCGTCGAGCGTCACCAGCAGCTCGCCCCGCGCGGCCAGCAGCCCCGCGCGCAAGGCCGCCGACTGCCCGTTCCCTCGCCGATGCGCGCGCGGGGACACGCCGAGCGCAATGCCCGTGACCGCTGGCCGCGTGGCGACCTCCAGCCTGATCTCCTCGCGTGTCGTGTCCCGCGACGCATCGTCTACGAGCACCACCTCGTAGTCGAAGCACGCCTTCTCCATCACGTGCACGAGCTCGGCGACGAGCGGCGCCACGTTGCCCGCCTCGTCGCGGGCCGGCACCACGATCGACACACGAGGCGTTTCGTCACGGCCACTGCGCGGCGCCCTCGGCTCGCCGGCGGTCCGCGGCGGCCCTTCCTCGGCGGTGCGGCGCGGCGGCGCGATCTCGGCCATCCTGTGGAGTGTAGGCGATCGGACGATCGACCCCGGGCCGGACGGGTCGACGTTCGAAGGCGCGTCTCACGGGAGGTCGTCGTGAAGTTCGGTGTGCTGCAGTTCTTCAGCTGGCCCGCGCGCCGGGTCCCCCTCGAGACCGTCTATCAGCGGGCTCTCGAGCGTGTCGATCTGATGGACCGCACCGGCTACGACGCCGTCTGGCTGGCCGAGCACCACTTCACGACGTACAGCGTCTGCCCGTCGGTGCACCTGATGGGCATGCACATCGCGGATCGCACCGAGAACCTCCGCATCGGCACCGCGGTCTCTCTGGCCGCCCTCTACCACCCGATGCGGCTGGCCGAGGAGGTGGCGCTGCTCGACGTGCTCTCGGGCGGGCGCGTCAACTGGGGGGCTGGCCGGGGCTTCGACACCACCGAGTTCCGCACCTTCGACGTGCCGCGAGAAGAGAGCGGCGAGCGATTCCGGGAGGCGGTCGAGATCGTCAAAGCCGCCTGGACGAACGAGCGACTCACCTGGCAGGGCAAGTACTGGCAGTTCGAGGACGTCGAGGTCCTGCCCAAGCCCATCCAGGACCCGCACCCACCCGTCTGGGTGGCGGCCACGTCGCATCCAGCCATCGACTGGGCGGCCGAGCAGGGCCACACCATCATGATGGACCCCCACTCGAGCCACGCCGACATCGCCGCCAAGCGCGAGCGCTACCGCGAAGGCCTCGAGACCCACGGCCACAGCATCTCCGGCCGCGACATCCCGATGGGCCGGCTGATCGCCTGCGCGCCCACCGACCGCGAAGCCGAGGAGATCGCCCGTAGCGGCGCCGCCTGGACGGTCGACTCGTACGTCAACCAGAAGACCCTCGGCGCGTTGCCCGAGACTTCCCACAAGCTCGGCTGGCCCGAGCCCACCGATGACCCGGTGCAGCGCTACCTCGACGGCGTAGCCCTCCACGGCAGCCCGGAGAAGCTGATCGATCAACTGCAGCAGCTAGAGGAGGAGATGTTCCTCGACTACCTGCTCTGCTCCCCGCTCTCGCACTCGTCGTTCACGCTCTTCACGGAGAAGGTGCTGCCGAAGCTCCTGTAAGAACTTCGACGTGCCCACGAGAATCGTGCCACTCACCCGACGGAGCGAGCCCCGCGGCTTCTCTTCGCCCTCGCCCCCAGGCCCTCGCCCCCGGTAGTAGCGGTCGAGCGGGGGCGGCTCTGCGCATGGGCCCCGGTCGCCCGGGGCCTCGGTGAATCAGCGGGGCAGCTCGCGCTCGCGGGCGACCTCGTAGACGTTGACGTTCAGCGACTTCGGGCGGGCCTTCCCGAGCGCAGCCCCGAAGGCCGCCATGTGGGGCGTATTCATGTGGGCCTCGAGCGCCTCCATCGACTCCCAGCGCTCGCTGATTCTCATCGTGGCCGGATTGCTCACCTCCACGGAGAACGAGTAGTCGAGGCAGCCCGGCTCCTTGCGCGTCTCGTTCTCCATGGTTGCGATCGCATCGCGCACCTGGTCGATCGTGCCCTCTTCGATCTCCACCACACCCATCACCGCCAGCATGCCGTTCTCCTCTCGACCGTCCGTTGCCCGTCGTCCCGGTCACTCTACCACCTCCGGGCGCAGCGGCTCCTAGCTACCGAACCTGCGCTCGAAGACGAACTCGTACTGCAGGTAGCCGGGCTCGGACTCGCGACCCGTCAGCGGCGGCGCGACCAGCGGCGCCTGCAGCAGCAGCCAGCCGTCCTCGAGGGCGGCCACGCCGGTGCTGTACGGGGGATCGCCCTCGGGCAGTGCGTCGCCCGCTCCCTGCGTGCCGTCGTGCAACGCCCAGGCGATCACCTCCGAGTCGAGGGCGCTCTCGGACATCCACAGATAGAGGATCTGCTGGCGGACGCTCATCGGGCCGGTTCGTCCCCGCCGAGCGCCGCGCGCTGCTCGACCCGCGTCAGGTAGTAGTCGACGTCGAAGGAAGGGTCACCGCTGATGTGGCGCCACAAGAGTGCGCGCTGGCGCAGGTCGTAGCGCTCCTCGTGACCGCGCTGCCAGTCGTGGCGGCGTCGTAGCAGCCGGCCGACGCTCTGCTCGGGCACGGTGGCGAAGACGTGATCGCTGGCGTCGTTCTGGAGCGCCTCGAGGTCGGCGGTGTTCCAGAGCTTCACCTGGTCGACGCGCGGGTTGAGGCGGATCTTGTACATCCAGCGCTCGTTGTCCGATGGGTTCGGCTGCCCGGCATGCCACAGACCGTGGTGGGCGACGAAGATCGTCCCGGCGGGCCCGGCGAACTGCAGATCGCCTCGAATGCGCTGATAGCGGCTGACGCCCTCGGCGCGCACGTGACGCAGGTGCGTGCCGGGAACCAGACGGGTGCCGCCTTCGCCCGGCCGCACCTCGTTGGGGAAGTAGAAGAGCTGCACGTCGAAGGCCGGGTCGGTGGTGTCGATGATCGCATCGACGTGGAGCAGCTGACGGAAGCCGCTGCCCGCGTGCACGAAGTGCACGAAGTCGTGGTCGAAGATGGGATCGGGACCGACGAGGGAATCGAGGATGCCCTGCACGGACGGCAGCCGCAGCATCTCGCCGATCGCCGACGGCGGCGGGTAGCACCCGGACAGGCGGGTCCCGGTGGCGGGCTGGGCGGCGCCCTCCGCCTCTTCGGGGACCTCGGGCCCGAAGCGGGCGATCTTCACCGGCATGATGCGCCGCATCTCCTCGACGGCGCGCCGGTTGATCTCCTCGGGCACGAGCGCGTCGAAGCGCAGGAACCCGTCCACCACGAAGTCCGCCATCTCGCGGGTCGTCAGCCGATGATCATCCGCCGGCACGGGGTCTCCGATCGACGAGCCGGCTCGAGCGGCCCGGTGCAACAGCGTAGACGGCGCGGGGGATTCCGCACGCGAGGCGCGGCGGGCGCGAGCACGCTCCTGCGGGCCCGGGACCGGACCGGGCCGGCCGCCGGCCGCCGGCCGCCGGCCGCGGGCTGCTAATGTCGGGACATGCAGAGCATCCGGCGCATCGTCGTGGGTGTCGACCTCGACGGAAAGCAGATTGGCTCCACCGCGCAGCTCGCCATCGATCAGGCGCGCGCCATCGCCGCACGGACCGGCGCCCACGTCACCCTGCTCCACTCCCACAAGGACGACGAGCGCTGGGACCCCTCCGCCGAGAGCTTCGCGCCGTGGCGTCAGGAGGACCCCGCCCACAGCCGGCAGGCCCTCGTCGACGCCGCCGACGGCCTGCGGGCAGCGGGCGTCGACTGCGAGATCGAGTCGTCTCCGGATTCGCCCGGCCACGCCATCGTCCAGCAGGCGCTGCGCGAGGACGCCGACCTCGTCATCGTCGGCAAGCGTGCCGGCCCGCACCACGACGGGCGGCGGATGGGCAGCGTGTCGCTGAACGTCGTGCGGCACTGCCCGTGCCTGGTCTCGGTCGTGCGCCCGGGCTCGCGCCCGCTGCCGGCCACGGTCGTCGCGGCCACCGACGGAGGCGACGTCGGCACGACGGTCGTCGATGCCGCCGCCGGCCTGGCAGCGATCTGTGGCGCCGATCTCCACGTCATCCACGCCATCCAGATCAATCTGGAGGTCCAGATGGAGGGCGACGCCGCCGAGCACGCCTACGTGGCCCGGCGCCGTGACGAGATCCGCAGCCAGGCCGAGCAGCAGGCGAAGGACGCGGGCCTACAGGAAAAGGTGACGGTCCACGCCGGCGTGACGACGCCCAGCCGGGGGGTGCTCGAGGCCGTCGAGCGGCTCCAGGCCGACCTCGTCGTGATGGGTACGGTGTCGCGGGGCGGCATTCCCGGTCTGCTCGTCGGCAACACCGCCGAGCGGCTGCTGGGCACCCTCGACTGCTCGCTGCTCGTCGCCAAGCCCGCCGACTTCGTCTGCCCGGTCACGCTCGACTGAGCGCCGGCCCGCCGAGCGCGGCGCCCCGCCCGCATCACGCCGGCGCCCCGTCCACCGGCCTGGCGCCACAAGGAGCAGAGCCATGCCGAGTGCCGCCCCGCCCCTCTTCGACCTGACCGGTCGCGTCGCCGTGGTGACCGGCGCCAATCGCGGCATCGGGCTCGGCATGGCCCGGGGCCTGGCAAAGGCCGGCGCGACCCTCGCGCTGTGGGTCCGCGACGAGGCGCGAAGCGCGGACGCAGCCGACGAGCTGCGCACCCTCGGCGGCCGGGTCGAGACGTTTCGCTGCGAGGTCTCGCAAGAGGAAGACGTGGTGCGCGCGGCGCACGAGACGGTCGAGCGCCTCGGCCACATCGACGTCGGCATCGCCAATGCGGGCTTCGGCGCCCCCGCCGACCTGTTGCGCATGCCGCTCGACGAGTGGCGGCGCATCATGGCCACCAATCTCGACGGCGCCTTCCTGACGTTGCGCGAGATCGCCCGGCACATGAAGGAGCGCGGCCAGGGCGGCAAGCTCATCGCCGTGTCCTCCATTTCGGCACAGTCCGGCACCCCGATGCAGCCCCACTACGCGGCCAGCAAGGGCGGCCTCGAGGCCATGGTGCGCTCGTTCGCGGTGCGGCTCGCCCGCTACGACGTACAGGTGAACGCCATCGAGCCGGGCTGGATCGTCACCGACGCCACCCGGCCGGCCGTCGACAACGATGAATTCAGCGATGTGGTGATGCGCAGGACGCCGGCGCGCCGCTGGGGCACACCCGAGGACCTCGAGGGGATCACCATCTACTTCGCCTCCGATGCCTCGCGCTATCACACCGGCGACGTCGCCCGGGTGGACGGCGGCTACTGGATCTTCTGATGCCGCCGCGGCATCCGAACAAGGGAGGAGAGAGACCGATGAGCGAGCCCACGAGCGCCGAGCCGCGGACCTGCTTCCGCACCTGTCCCATCTGCGAGGCCACCTGCGGACTCGCCATCGAGGTGCAGGGCGGCCGCGTGACGAAGATCCGCGGCGACGCCGACGACGTCTTCTCCCGCGGCTTCGTGTGCCCCAAGGGCGCGAGCCTGAGAGACCTGCACGAGGATCCGGATCGGCTGCGCGTCCCGTTGGTGAAGCGCGACGGACGCTTCGAGGAGGCGAGCTGGGACGAGGCCTTCGCGGCGATCGAGGCCGGCTTGCGCGCGGTCACCGAGGCCCACGGCAGCCACGCCCTCGCGGCCTACCTCGGCAATCCCAACGCCCACAACTTCGAGAGCAGCCTCTACATGCGGCCGCTCCTCAAGTCGCTCGGCACGCGCAACATCTACTCGGCCAGCACCGTCGACCAGATCCCGCGCCACGTCTCCTCGGGGCTGCTCTACGGCTCGCCGGGCACCATCCCTGTGCCCGACCTCGACCGCACCCGCTACCTGCTGATGCTCGGCGCCAACCCCTTCGAGTCGAACGGCAGCCTCTGCACCGCACCCGACTTCCCCGGCCGCATGCGCGCGATCCGCGAGCGCGGCGGGCGCATCGTGGTGGTCGATCCGCGCCGGACCCGCACAGCGGAAGCGGCCGACGAGCACCTGGCGATCCGGCCGGGCACGGACGTCTTCTTCCTGCTGGCGCTGGCGCGGGTGCTCACCGCGGACGGCCCGCCCGACCTGGGGCCGCTCGCCGAGCACCTCGACGGACTCGACGATCTCTGCGCCGCCCTCGCGCCCTTCGAGCCCGAGGCGGTGGCCGAGCGCACCGGTCTCGAGGCGGCGACGATCCGGCGCATCGCGAGCGAGCTGCGCGCGGCGGACAGCGCGGCCGTCTACGGGCGGATCGGCGTGAACACCGTCGAGTTCGGCACGCTCTCGTCCTATGCGGCCGATCTGGTGACCCTGCTCGCCGGTCACTTCGACCGGCCCGGGGGACTGCTCTTCAACCGCCCCGCCCACGCGCGGCCCGATGCCGAGCAGCCCGGCGGCCGGGGCTTCACGACCGGTCGCTTCCGCAGCCGGGTGCGCGGCCTGCCCGAGGTGATGGGCGAGCTCCCCGTCGCGACGCTCGGCGACGAGATCGAGACCGACGGCGAGGGCCGGATCCGCGCGCTGCTCACGGTTGCGGGCAACCCGGTGCTCTCGACACCGAACGGCGCGCGCCTCGACACGGCGCTCGCCGGTCTCGACTTCATGGTCAGCGTCGACATCTACCTGAACGAGACGACGCGCCACGCCGACGTCATCCTGCCGCCGCCCTCGCCGCTCGAGCGCGGCCACTACGACCTCGGCCTCTACTCGCTTGCCGTGCGACAGGTCGCCAACTACTCGGCGCCGATCTTCGAGGCCGAGGGTCCCTCCGAGCACCAGATCCTCGCGCGCCTCGCCCTGATCGCCCAGGGCAAGGGCGCGGACGCCGATCCCGCGCTCGTCGACGAGATGCTCGTGCAGGGACTCGCCCAGGCGGTGGTCGCCAACGAGAAGTCGTCGCTCCACGGCCAGGACCCGGAAGCCGTCGCACGGTCGGGCCAGGGTCGACCCGGGCCCGAGCGCATCCTCGACCTGATGCTGCGCGGGGGGGCGTACGGCGATCGGATCTCGCTCGAAGCGCTCGAAGCCAACCCCCACGGCATCGACCTCGGCGCCCTCGAGCCGCGGATACCCGGCTGTCTGCGCACGCCTTCGGGCCGCATCGAGCTGATGGCGGACACGATCCGTTCCGAGTTCGCTCGCGCCGAGGCCGCCATCCGGGAGACACGGGCGCCAGGACTCGTGCTCATCGGGCGCCGACACGTGCGATCGAACAACTCGTGGCTGCACAATGTCGAGCGCCTGGTGCGCGGCAAGCCGCGCTGCACGCTGCAGATCCATCCCGACGACGCAGCGGCGGCCGGGCTCGCAGACGGGGCCGAGGCGCGCGTCCGCTCGCGGGTGGGCGAGGTGGTGGCGCCGGTGGAGTTGACCGACGGCATCCGCCCCGGCGTCGTCAGCCTCCCCCACGGCTGGGGGCACGACGTGGAGGGCGTTTCGCTCTCGGTCGCGCGGCGCCATGCCGGCGTCAACAGCAACCTGCTCACCGACGACGAGCCGCTCGACGTGCCGTCGGGCAACGCCGTGCTGAACGGAATCCCGGTGGAGGTCGAGGCCGTCGCAACGGGGTCCTGAGCGACCGGCCGCCGCGAGCCGACGCCTTCAGCTCGTCGTCAAGGCTGCAGGCCGTCCAGCTTCGCGACGCGCTCGATCAGGTCGGCGACGCGCGAGCTGTAGCCCCACTCGTTGTCGTACCACGAGACGACCTTCGCGAAGCGGCCGTCGATCACCTGAGTGAGCGGCGCGTCGAGAATGCTCGAATGCGGGTTGCCGACGATGTCGCTCGAGACGATCGGCGCCGTGCTGTACTCGAGAATGCCCGAGAGCGGGCCCGCGGCGGCCTTCTGCATGGCCTCGTTGATGGCCTCCGGGGTGGCCTCCTTGGACAGCTCGACCGTCAGGTCGACCACGCTGCCGTCGGCCACCGGAACGCGCATCGCCAGTCCGTCGAGCTTGCCGGCGAGCTCGGGCATCACCTGGCCGATCGCCCGGGCCGCGCCGGTGGAGGTGGGCACGATGTTGGTCGCGGCGTTGCGCGAGCGCCGCAGGTCCGAGCCGTGGGGCGCGTCGATCAGGCGCTGATCCGACGTGTAGGCATGGATGGTGTTGAGCAGCCCGCGCTCTACGCCAAAGCCCTCGTGCAGCACCTTGACGACCGGGGCCGCGCAGTTCGTCGTGCAGCTCGCGTTGCTGATGATCTTCGACTCGGCGGTGACGACGTGGTCGTTCACGCCCATCACACAGGTGCTGTCGAGCGGGTCCTTCGACGGAACCGTCAGGAAGACGCGACGCGCCCCCCGCTCGAGGTGGTTCTCGAGCTCGGCGATCTTGCGGAACTTGCCGGTCGCCTCCACCACGTAGTCGACACCGAGGTCCGCCCAGGGGAGCTTCGCCGGGTCGGCCTCGCTGATGATCCGAAACGGATCACCGTCGATGGTCATGACGTCGCCGTCGAGCTCGACCGATCCCGGGTAGATGCCGTGGATGCTGTCGTAAGTGAACGCGTAGTGGAGCGCCTCGGGTCCGGCGAGATCGTTGACGGCGACGATGTCGAACTCACCCCGCAACTTGGCGAGGCGTACGATGGTCCGGCCGATCCGGCCGAAGCCGTTCACCGCGATTTTCGGAGCCGCCACGATCCCCCCTCTTCCGTTTGCGAACCGCGAGCCTCAGCCGCCGCCGTTGGCCGGCGGCCCGTGCTCGATGAACTCACGCAACGCGTCGAGGTCGCCCAGGTGCCACATCCCGACCATCGATACTCTCCGCGGTGTCTCTCGTGACCTTCGATCGTGTCAGCGTCTGCTTCGGGAGACTAGCCCGACCCGGAGCCGGCCTGCCATCGGCCCCGCCTTGCCGAGCGACGCAGACGACCGTCTTCCGGCGGCCGGACAGCGCGAACGACCACGCCGTCACACGGCCGTGTCGATCAACTCCTTCCACCCGTAGCGAAGGTGCGGACCCAGGTTGACCTGCTCGAGGACGCCGATCCCCTCGGCGTCTCCGCTCCGCACCCGGATCACCTGCTGGATGTGGAGGTTGTCGAGGGCCATCTCGTCCGCTTCGGCGGTCTTCCACGACTCTCCGCCGATCGCGAGCTCGCCCTTCCAGCGGCCGTGCCCCCACTCGGGATGCGAGTAGCCGATGCCCTTCATGCGGAAGCACAGCAACGGCTCGAAGGAGATGGCCTCACGCCGCCCGTCGGGATGCGTCAGTGCCAGCTCGCCCCCCGCTGCCCGCCGGGTGCCCGGCACGAACTCCAGGGCGTGCTCCACCTGCAGCAGCGGGGTGGCGCCCGGGTCCTCGATGCCCGGCAGGTCGTCGGGGCTGTCGTAGACGGGCATCACGAGGCCGTCCCAGTGCCACGCCACGCCGAGCTCGTTCTCGAAGAGGCCCATGTGGGTGCAGCGGTCGCGCCAGTGCAGGGGCGCCCAGAGGAAGAAGAACTGCGGAACGCGCTGGGGCGGCGCGCCCGGAGGCGCCGGATCGCCGACCGGCCGGATGCCCCACGAGCGGTCCTTGGTTCCGTAGACCCTGGCGGGGTCGATCTCGACGCGCTGCCCCGCGTAGCGGATCTCACCCTGCCAGTAGCCGAACTGATTGAAGCGTGTCGCCTCCATGTGGGTGCCGCTCTGCCCGCGGGCCGTGCGCTGGTAGCCCTCCTTGAAGCTCGCGGTGCGCGGGATCCAGTCGAGGCTGCACGACAGGCCCGTCTCGTTCTCGTCGAGCGTCACCCGCACGAACTTCATCGGCTCGACGATCTCGATGCGGAACGGGCCCACGTCGATGCCGTCGCGCTCGACGCCGAGCCGCTTCGAGGCGTGGAAGGCGTGCTGCTCCCCGCCGCGCACGATGCTGAAACCGCAGTCCATGATGCCGAGGTTCGGATAGACGGCCGCCCCGATGCCGAAATAGAACTCGCCGTCGTCCGAGTAGCCGTTGAACCAGAAGCGGTCGTAGGCGTGCCGGTCCGTGGTGGCCGGCACGGCGAGGGGCTCGGGGGTCTGATGGATCGGGTAGTCGTCGAATGCCGTGAGCATCGGGGTTCTCCGCGCGGTGTCAGTTGCGATCGAGTTCGGAGATCACGCACCTGCCGATGTGCTCGATCGAATTCATGACCTGCTCGTGGGTCATGTCGTGGGGGTCGAGCCGGCAGAAGGGGATGTCGCAGAACATCGCGAATTCCATTCGACCAGCTCCTGCGGCGGTTGCCGGCAGGCCGGCCCGCGCAGTCGCATCAGCGTAACAGACCGGTCACACCGCGGTGCTCGCGACGCTTCGTGCGGCGCTGCGCAGCGCCCGGGCGGCGGCCGCCGGGGCTAGCGCGCCGCCCGGCGCTCGCCCCGGGCGATCTCCTCGCGCACCCGCAATCCGTACAGCGCCGGATTGAAAGCCGGGCGGTTCAGGATCGGGCGCGCTCGACGATCGACCGCACGCCTGCCCGGCAGCGCGTAGCGGCCCGACAGCAGCGCCGCGGCGAACTGCGCCTGCAGCTCGGCGATCGGCCAGAAGCCCCCGGTCGGGCGACTGACGCCGATCACGAAGAGATCGTGCCTCCGCGGGTGCAGGGTGCCCAGGAAGAGCCGCAGGTCGTCGTCGGCAGTGTCGACCAGGTCGGCGTCGAGGTAGGGGAACCGCAGGTGGTAGCCGGTCGCGCAGATCACGATGTCGGCCTGGCCGCGAGCGCCGTCGGTGAAGACGACCTCCCTGCCCTCGAAGCGCTCGATGCCGGGCCGGGCGACCACCGCCCCCGACTCGAGGGCTTCGAGAAGCGGGTCGCACACCGTCGCGCGCTTCACGAACGGGCTCCGCGGAGGCCGCGGCAGACCCAACTCGCGGAACCGCCGCATGCGCTCGCCGAACATCCGGTGGAACATGCGCCGCCCAACCCGTGCGAAGAGCCACTCGCGCAGCCACGCCGGCAGCCGCGCCAGCCCATCGGGCACGGGATCACACGGGTGCAGCATCGGTGCCGACTCGGCGGCGGGACGGCCGCCGACACGCTTCATCATGATCCAGGCGCCGCTTCGCGCCGACAGCTGCACGCTCGCCGCACCCGCCTCGGCGATCTCGCACGCCAGCTCGCAGCCGGTGTTTCCGATGCCCACGACCACCACGCGGCGGCCCGCGACGGCGAGCGGCGTCTTCGGATCGCGATAAAGCCGCGCGTGGATCAACTCGCCCTCGAACTCGCCTGGCACGTCGGGCAGGTTCGGGTACCAGTAGTTGCCCGAGCAGGCGAGCAGGGCGTCGTAGCGACGCTCGCTGGTGCGACCCTCGGCGTCGCGCACACTCACCGCCCAGCCCGACGGGTCGAGCGGGCGGGTCGCGACCACCCGATGCCCCAGCGCGATGCGGTCGCGAAACCCGAAGGCGTCGACGTACGACTCGAACCACTCGCGCACCAGCGCGTGGCCCGGAAAGTCCGGCCAGTCCGACGGCATCTCGAAGTCGGAAAGACGGCTCATCGCAAGCGTGGTGTTCGTCTCGAGCGACGCGTAGGCGGACGAGCGACCGTTGGGGTTGTCGATCACCCAGTGACCGCCGATCGCGGACGACATTTCGAAGCAGTCGACGTCGAGACCGGCCTGCACGAGCGTCTTGGTCGTCACCAGGCCGGCCGGCCCGGCCCCCACCACACAGACCTTCCCGCCCGCCCCGCTCATTCCTTCGCGCACCCTTCGCGCACCACTCGCGCGCCCCTCTTCGCTCGCCAGAGGCTATCTCACAAAGCCTCGTCGTCGTTGGACGAGCGTCTAGGGGTGGAACTGGTAGCGCTGGTTGCGCTCGAGTCGCGGCGGCGTCACCGCCGGCGGCGGGCCTTCGCGCCGAAGCGGCTCGCCGACCAGGTCGATCACCACGCACGGCATCGCGTCGAAGATGCGGCGCGCCAGGTAGAACGGCCCCCACCACGGCAGCCCCAGGCGGCGGTTGACCTTGACGGCGCCGAGCAGGAAGCCGAAGCGCCGTCGCGGAAAACCCGGGCGCGTCGACCAGCGATCGATGAAGGCCAGCAGGTGGGGCATGCGCGCCTCGCGGTCGCGCAGCACGCGGGCGCGCCCCGCGATGTCGAAGCCCCGCGCACCCTCGACGGTGTGCACGGCCACCTCCGGGCCATGCGCGAGACTCGCCACCCAGTCGCGCGGACCGGGAAAGCCCGAGAGCACGATCTCCCGCCCGCCCTCCCAGCCGTAGGTGGTCTCGAGCGTGCGCGGCGTGCCGTCCTTGCGCCGGAAGGTGGTGCGGATCGCGAAGCTCTCCGCCAGTACGCGGCGCAGATCCTCGGGCAGCTCGGCCATGGCGCGCGAGCGTAGCGGCGCAGTCACCGGCTCGCGATCGCTCAGACCTCGCTCAGCTTGCGCGTCCACTGCTCCGGGTCGCGCCGATAGAGATCGTCGTCGACGTGGACGGGATCGGGGCGGAGGAAGTCGCCTCCCCAGCGCAGCTCGGCGTCGCCACGGATCTGCTCGATCAGCTGGCGCGCGGCCAACGGAAGCTCGCCGAGGCGGCCGCGGGAGAGGCGGTTCGAGCCGATCCACTCGCGGGGCAGCACGATGTTCATGTCGATCGCGTGTCCGACGAGGTGGTTGGACCGCTTGGAGAGGGGAATCACCGCGTCGCGCTCGCTGCTATCCCTGCGGCGGAACGAGTGGCTGACGTAGATCCGGGCTCCGACGAGGTCCGCGTAGCCGTCGAGTCGCCGCAGGGCGGCGTGGAAGTCGACGTGGGCGACCACCGGCTCGCCGATGAAGCGGCTGCAGCCCCTGAGCGGTCGCAGGCCGCTCTTGCGCGCCCCTCGCACCCCGGGCGCCCCGGGCAGCAGCGGTCCCGACGGATACATCTCGATCGCCGCCGCCGGAACCAGCCCCGCGACCCCCTCGGCCTCGACGCGCAGCCACCGCCGCCCCCCGCGCACGTCGACGCGCGTACCGGCGCGGAGCGTACGCAGCCTCCGCCGCGTGTCCGACGAGTGCAACAGGTTGACGCCGGGCGCCTTGACGATGCCTCGAGCCACGCTTCGGCCTCTCAGTGATGAGTCGCGGTGAGCGCCAGGTCGCGCACGCGCCGCTCGTGCTCTTCGAGTGCCGCGCGGACGCTCTGCACGGTCTCCTTGGTGGCGCGCACGGCCTCGTCGACCAGGATGCCGTCGCCGCCCTCGAAGCTCCGCTCGAGTGCGTCGAGCCGCTCGGTCAGCTCGCTCATTTGGCGCCGGCTCGTTCCGATCTCCTGCTCGAAAGCGGTCACCTCCACGGCGAGCGCCGCTTGCCTCGCCTCGATGGCCGACAGCATCTCGGCCTCGAGCCGATCGACGTTCTCGTCGATCCACGTCTCGAGTTGCGCGCGCACATCCCGCGCGAGCTCGGCGCCTTCGTCGCTCAGGCCCGCCCCCTCGCGCGAGGGGCCGAAGCGGCCAGAGGCGGCCGGCTCCCTCGTCTCGTTCACCATGATGATTCCTCTCCTCCCTCTCGAATCTTCTCGTGCCGATCAGCGACGCCGTCGCTCGGCCACCCCGATCTCGACGACCTCGCGGGTGAGCGCCTTCAGGGTCGAACGCAGCTCGTCCAGGTCGCGAGGGCGCGACGCGTCGATCACCTGCGAGACCAGGGCGCGCCGCTCGCCCAGAGCTTCGGCGGGCTCGCGCGCAGCGGTCCCGGTCAATCGATCCGTCACCCGGGAGAGCGAGCGCGCCGCGTAGCCGAGGAAGAAGCTCAGCAGCGGCAGCGTCCAGGCCGGCACCGTGTAGCTCGCCGGCTGCACGCGCCCGCTCGTCATCGCAAAGACGAGCATCGACGCGAACAGCGCGACGACGCCGAGCCGGCCGCGCGGGAAGCCGCCACCGGCGCTCTCCCGGCGCCGATCGCCGGGGCGATTCACGAGGCGGTAGGTCAGCGCCCCGAAGGCCGCCCAGGCGATCACCTCGAGGGTCACGTACAGCGGCGTCGCGGACCCGGCGAGATCACCGAGCCGGGCGAGCGAATCGTCGAGCGCCCGACCGGCGAGATCCCACGGAAGCCGGTCGAACCAGGTGAGAAGGTCTCCGAACACGGGCCCAGAATATATGAATCGGGCTCCACATCGAAGAAGATATCGGCCCCGACACGCAGCCGGCGCGCAGCTGCGCCGCTAGAACCAGACCGCAGCGGTGGATTCACGACACTCGGCGGGCAGCACGCCTGGGCGGGCGGAGTGGTACGATCTCGGACCGCGCCCGCTACGAGCGGCAGCCACCGCATCCGGGGCGCGCGAACCGACAGGAGGACGCGATGGGTGTCTGGGAGCGCTGGGTCCTGCCCTACATGATCGACAAGGGCTGCGGCTCACCGCCGGTCCTCAAGCAACGCGAGAAGGTCGTCCCCGAGGCCACCGGCCGCGTGCTCGAGATCGGCATGGGCTCGGGGCTCAATCTCTCGTTCTACGACACCGAGCGCATCGAGTTCGTCTGGGGACTGGAGCCGAGCGAGGGCATGCGCCGCCGCGCGAAGCCGCGCGTCGACGCCGCGCCCTTCGAGGTGAAGTGGCTCGACCTGCCGGGCGAAGAGATCCCGCTCGACGACAAGAGCGTCGATACCGTCGTGTTGACCTTCACGCTCTGCACCATCCCCGACCACCTGCGCGCCCTCGAGCAGATGCGGCGCGTCCTCGTGCCGGGCGGACGCCTCCTCTTCTGCGAGCACGGCGCCGCCCCCGAGCCCTCGGTCCGCAAATGGCAGGAGCGGATCAATCCCGTCTGGAAGAAGATCGCCGGGGGCTGCAACCTGAACCGGGCGGTCCCCGAGGACATCGAGCGCGGCGGCTTCGCGGTGAACGAGCTCGAGATGATGTTCCTTCCGAACACGCCGCGCATCGCCGCCTTCAACTACTGGGGCGTCGCGACACCGCGGTGACGGTCCCCATCCACCGATCCCCGCAATCCGAGGAGCAAAGCCCGCCATGGAGAAGCTCGCCTACCTGATCCACCAGAGCCTGGACGTGCCCGGCGCCGACCTCCGCACCGCGCTGATCGAGAAGGCCGCGCCGACGCTGCGCCAGGCCGGCGCGGGCCAGATTGGCGTATCGGTCCACGACGAGCACGTCGCTGCGGGGGAGGCCGTGGCGATCCGCCGGGCCGACCCGCCGGTCCGCGCGCTCGTCACCTTCTGGATGCAGAACGCGGACGACCGGGCGCCCTGCGAGGCCGCCCTGGCGCCTCACGCCGCAAGGCTCGACGGCTACCTGATCGTCGAGTCGCGGCCGCTCGTCCACGAACCGCCGCTCGGCGAGCGCGCGCCGGGAGCGAACCTGGTCACCGCCATCACCAAGCGCGCCGACATCAGTGACGCCGAATTCTTCGACCTCTGGAACGAAGAGCACAAGAAGGTCGCGATCGAGACCCAGTCGACCTTCGGCTACGTGCGCAACGCGGTGGCGCGAGCGCTCACGGACGACGCGGCGCCGTGGGACGGCATCGTCGAAGAGAGCTTTCCGATCGAGGCGCTCACGAATCCCCACGTCTGGTACGACGCGAAGGACGAGGCCCAGTACCAGGAGCGACTGGCGAGAATGATGGCCAGCGTGACGGCCTTCCTCGACCTCGAGCGCATGGAATCGACGCCGATGTCGGAGTACTGGCTGGGCTGAAGCCAGAGACTACCCGGCGCGATCGGTCGCCTCGCGCACACCCGTGGTCGCCGGCAAGGCGGCCGACGTCGTCGTCGAGCGCGTAGACGCCCGCGGCCGCCAGCACGCCCGCCTGGCGCATGCCGCCGCCGAGGATCTTCCGGAAACGTTGCGCCCGCTCGATGGTGTCGCGGGGACCGCAGAGCACGAAGCCCCGGTCGACGCCCGCTCGGCTACGCTCACCGGGCGCCCCCGAATACCGGGGGGCCGCCCGCACTCACCGACCGGCGCGTCCACTGCTCGCTCGAGGAGACCGCACGATGCCCCCCCGCAACCGGCCCCGCCTCACCGCCCCGACCTGGCTCGCACTGTCGGCCGCGGCACTGCTCAGCAGCGGCTGCATCAGCCTCGAAGTCGGCGGCAGCGGGCGGGGAAAGATGCACGAGACGGTGGTGCAGGGGGATGCCGGGCCGAAGATCCTGCTTCTCGACATCGACGGCGAGATCACTGACGCGGACGCTTCGGGGGTGCTCGGCTGGGTCCTCAAGGAGGGGACGGTCGCGCGCGTCAAAGACGAGCTCGCCTTCGCAGAGGACAACGACGACGTCGCGGCGATCCTGCTGCGCATCGACAGCCCGGGCGGCTCACCGACCGCGAGCGACGCGGTCTTCCGGCTGCTCGAGCGATACAAGGCGCGCCACGGCGTGCCGGTGTACGCCCAGTACCTCTCGGTCGCGGCCTCGGGCGGCTACTACCTTTCGATGGCCGCCGATCACATCGTGGCCAGCCCCACCAGCGTGACCGGCTCGATCGGCGTGATCATGCTCGGCATCAACCTCTCGGGCCTGATGGACAAGATCGGAGTCGGCGACCAGACCCTGACGAGCGGCGCCTTCAAGGACGCGGGATCGTGGCTGCGGCCCATGGAGCCCGCCGAACGCCAACAGCTCCAGAGCGTCGTCGACGACCTCTACAGCCGCTTCCTCGTCGTCGTCGCCGAGGGACGGCCCGGGCTCACGCCCGACCGCATCCGCGAGCTCGCCGACGGGCGCGTCTACAGCGCCCCCCAGGCCGAGGCCGCGGGACTCGTCGACGGCATCGGCGACATCGAGGGCACGATCGACGCCCTGCGCCAGCGGCTCGGCGCCGAGCAGGTGCGCGTCGTCAGCTACCACCGCAGGCGCGACGCCCCGTCGAACATCTACTCGCGATCGAGCGTTTCGGCGCCGATCGCGATCGAGCCCGACGTCACCAGCCGGCTCCTGCCCCGGGCGGGCTTCTACTACCTCTGGTGGCCCGCCACCTGGTAGGAGCCCAGCCGATGACCGGAGACGCGAGCCGCTACCCCTTCGTCCCGCACGGCGGACGCGGACCACTGCAGGTCGAGCGCGCCGAGGGACCGTGGCTGATCGCGCCGGACGGCGGGCGCATCCTCGACGCGGCCGGGGGCGCCATCGTGGCCAACATCGGCCACGGGCGGCGGGAGGTCGTGGACGCGATGGCGGACGCGGCGGCGCGCGAGGGATATGTGGTGCCGGTTTTCGCGACCGAGAGCCGACTGCGGCTACTCGAACGTCTGCGCTCGAGCTGGCTGCCGAGCGGGCTCGAGCACGTCTACCTGGCGAGCGGCGGCTCGGAGGCCGTCGATGCGGCGCTGCGCCTGGTCAGACAGCACTTCGTCGCCAGGGACGAGCCGGATCGCTGGAAGGTGATCGGCCGGGACGTCTCCTACCACGGGGCCACGGTCGCCACGCTGTCGGTCGGCGGCCACACCAAGCGCCGCAAGCCGATCGGACCGATGCTGATCGACTTCCCGAAGGCGCCCCACCACGTGTGCGCGCACTGCCCCATCGGCCGCTCCTACCCGGGCTGCGCGGTCGGCTGCGTGGACGAGATCGAGCGGCTGATCGAGCGCGAGGGTCCCGGAACGGTGGCGGCGGTGATCGGCGAACCCGTCGTCGGCTCCACCGGCGCCGCGGTCGTACCGCCCGACGAGTACTGGCCGCGCCTGCGCGAGATCTGCGATCGCCACGGCGTGTTGCTCGTCGCCGACGAGGTGATGACGGGCTTCGGCCGCACGGGCCGACGCTTCGCGGTCGAGCACTGGGGCGTCGTGCCCGACGTGCTGGTCGGAGGCAAGGGGCTCGCCGGCGGCTACGCGCCGATCGGCGGGGTGTACACCCACGCGGGCGTCGTCGAGCCGCTGGAGCGGATCGGCGAGGACGTGATGTTCTACACCTTCGGCGCCCACCCGGGCGCCTGCGCGGCCGCCGACAAGGTGCTCGAGATCATCGAGCGCGAGGACCTCGTCGCCCGGGCCGACCGGGTCGGCGCGGCTCTGCGCAAGCGCCTGCGCAAGCTCGAGGAGCATCCCCACGTGCTCGAGATCCGGGGCCTGGGTCTGATGGTCGGCGTCGAGTTCGTGCGCGACCGCGAGAGCGGCGAGCCCTTCGCGGCCGAGGACGACTTCACCAGTCGCGTGGTCGCCGCCGGTCTCGGCGAGGGCGTCTTCTTCTACCCCTCCGGCATCGACCCCGTGCGCGATGCCGTGATGCTCGGCCCGCCCTTCGTCATCGGCGACGACGAGGTCGAGCTGATCGCTTCGGCGCTCGAGCGCGCCATCGATTCGGCGGCGCACTACACGCTGTCCGGCTGACCGCTCCGGCGCGTCTGCCGGAGCGGCTCAGATGTCGAGGATCCCGCCCTCGGCGATCCGCTCGCCGAGCATCTCCAGCTGAAGCGGCGCCGATCCGAGCTCGTGCTCCATCTGCGTGGCCCAGATGAAGTAGCGGTGCAGGGGATAGTCGACGTCGATGCCCACCCCGCCGTGCAGGTGCTGGCACGCGTAGGCGGAGGACTGCGCCTCTGCGGCCCAGTACTTGGCGACGGCGACGTGCTCGCTCGCGTCGAGGTCGCGGTCGAGGCGCCAGGCTGCCTCCCAGGTCGCCAAGCGCAGCGCCTCGACGACGATGTAGGCGTCGGCGGCGCGCTGGTGGAAGGCCTGGAAGCTGCCGATCGCCACGTCGAACTGCACGCGCTCGCGCCCGTAGGCGGCGGTCATCTCGAGCGAGCGCTCTGTGACGCCGAGCTGCATCGCACAGCGCGCCACGGTGGCTCGCTCGACGACCCAGCGGAGGCGATCGCGGCCGCCGCTCGTGCCGCCCAGGCAGTCGGCGTCGCCGATCGCGACGTCTTCGAGGGCCACGTAGTCGTACGGCTGTCGATCGGAGGCCTTCTGCGCCTCCACGCGGACACCGGAGGCCGCGGGGTCGACCCAAGCGAGAATCACGTCGCCCTCGTCGGTCGACGCGGGCACCAGGATGCGCGCGGCGCGGCGCGCCGACGGCACGAGCGACTTCTCACCCGAGAGGCGGAAGCCGCCCTCCGTGCGACGGGCGATCGTGGACGGGCGCAGCGGGTCGCTCGAGTCGAGCTCGACGAGTGCACCGCTCAGCAGCACCTCGCCACGCGCCACCTTCGGAAGCCACTCGCTCTTCTCGGCCTCGGTGCCGAATCGCGCGAGCGCCAGGGCGCCCGGCACGAGCGAACCGTACACCGGCACCGGCGCGACGTGACGGCCCACCTCCTGCAGCAGCCCGCAGAGCGCGAGATACCCGAGACCCGAGCCACCCTGGGCCTCCGGGATCGCCACGCCGAGCAGGTTCGCGTCGGCGAGCGCCTGCCAGACGTCGGCGTCGAAGACCTCGCCCTGCGCCTCGATCTCCTTGAGGCGCTCGTTGGTCACCTTGTCCTCGAGGATCTGGCGCGCCAGGCCGGCGACCGCCTGCTCCTCCTCCGAGAACCTGAAATCCATCCCTGTCTCCTGCCAGCCCACGCAGCCTTCGGCTCTCGTGGCCCTCAGCTCTTGTAATGAGGCAGCCCCATGCCTGCCATCGCGATGATGTCGCGCTGCACCTCGTTGGTGCCGCCGCCGAACGTCAGGATCAGCCCGTTGCGATAGAACGACTCGATGCGTCCCTGCAGCACCGCGCCGGGACTGTCGGGACCGAGGTTCGCGCGCGCGTTGGTGATCTCCATCATCGCGCGGTAGGCCTCGATGAGGAGCTCGCTGCCGAAGACCTTCACCGCCGAGGCCGCCGCCGGATGCGGCTGGCCCTCGTTGGCCGCCCAGGCCTGCTTCCAGTTCATCAACCGCAGCGCCTGCACCTTGGCGTAGACGCGCGCGAGGTTCTGGCGCACCCAGGGCTTGTCGATCACGCGCTGGCCGTCGATCACCGTTTCGCGGGCCCACTCGGCCACCTCGCGCAGGTTGCGCCGGATCGGCCCCACGCTCATCAGCGAGATCCGCTCGTGGTTGAGCTGTCCCGTGATCAACGACCAACCGTTGCCCTCGCCGCCGATCAGCGCCTCGTCGGGCACGCGAACGGCATCGTAGAACGTGGCGTTCGTCGTAACGCCGCCCACGGTCATGATCTTCTGGCGCGAGTAGCCCTCGGCGGTGGTGGGGACCAGGAACATCGACAGGCCACGGTGCTTCTTGGCGTCGGGATTGGTGCGCACGGCCAGCCAGACGTAGTCCGAGTAGCCCGCCAGGCTGGTCCACATCTTCTGTCCGTTGATCACCCAGTCGTTGCCGTCGCGCACCGCCGACGTCTTGAGCGAAGCGAGGTCGGTGCCGGCGCCGGGCTCCGAGTAGCCGATCGCGAAGAAGATCTCTCCGGCGAGGATCTTCGGCAGGAAGAAGTCCTTCTGAACGTCGCTGCCGTAGTGCATCAGCGTCGGGCCGACGGTGTTGAGCGTCAGGAACGGCAGCGGGAAGCCCGCCGACTGAACCTCGTCCGCGAAGATGAACTGCTCCATCGGCGACCGGCCCTGGCCGCCGTACTCCTTCGGCCAACCGACGCCGAGCAGTCCGTCGCGGCCCATCTGCTTCATGGCCGCCCGGAAGAGCGGCCCACCGCCCTCCCCGTCGCCGCGCAGCTCCTTGACGAGCGACTCGCTCATCATCTCGGCGAAGTAGCTCCGCAGGTCGTCGCGGAACTTCTTCTGCTCGGGCGTGAAGTCGAGATCCATCGGTCATCTCCCGGTGCGCTTGACAGCGCGCCTTACTTCGACTGAAACGTGTTCCAGTCGGAGTGTGGCGTGCCGGCCGCGGGGTGTCAAAGCGGCCGTGGGCGCCTCAGACCGCCTTGAGCTCGACGGTGTTTCCGTCGGGGTCGCGCAGGTAGAGGGCCGGTCCCACGCCCTCGGCGCCGTACAACTGCATCACTTCGCCGGCCTCGATGCCGTGTCGCTCGAGGTGGGCGCGCAGCTTCGCCTCGTCGAAGTCACGGATCTGGATCGCGAAGTGATCGAGGTTGCGGGCCTTCTCGCCGGGCGCCGGTCCGCCCCGCTGACCGAGGGGCCGGGAGACGTCGACGAGGTCGATCAGACTGCGACCCGCGCGAAGCTGGATCAACCCGAGCGCGTCGACGCGCCGCTCTTCGGTGCAGCCGAGGACGTCGCAGTAGAACGCCAGCGAGCGCGCCACGTCGCGCACGCGCAGCACCACGTGGTCGAGCCCGACGATGTCGATCGACATCGGGTCAGAGTACCCCATGCGAGGCTCTCAGTAGAAGAGCTTCACCTGACCGGCTACCCGCGCCCAGTCGAGGCCGCCGGTGCGGTTGAACGTGGTCTCCAGCTCGAGCGAGAAGTTCCGTCCGAGCGTGACGCGCTGCTCGACGCCCGTGTCGAACCTCCACGCGATCGGCCGGAACACCTCGCTGCGGGGCGAGTACGAGAGCGCCTGCACGAGCACCAGCTCCTGCAAACGCACGCGATCCAGCGCCGGGTAGTAGCGCACGCGCGTGTCGAGGAAGTCGATCTGCATCGCCGTCCTCGACCCCGCCGAGCAGGCTCACCATCGCCGAGCCGTGTCCATCCTCCGGCCGCATAGCTCGCTCGGCGACCGTCGTCATGACGATCGCCTCGGACGTGATCGGCCTGCTCCCGATCATGTGGGCGTCGGGAACCGGAGCCGACACGATGCAGCGTATCGCGGCCCCGCTGATGGGCGGCAGCGTGACGGCGGCCCTGGTCGTGCTGTTCGGGCTGCCGCTCCTGTATGCGTGGGTGCACGGGCGACGTCCGGAGCAGCCCGACCGAGCAGCCGAGCTTCCCCCGCCGCTCGCCTGCCCGTCAGCAGTCCGCCGCCGCCTCGCGCCGAACCGCCTGCTCGACCTGCTCGGCGAGCACGCCGCCGGCCGACTCGTTCAGGTGGATCATGTCGGGTAGCAACCGCATCTGGTGATGCTTGGTGATGCGATCCCAGCGCCAGCCGAGCAGGTAGTGGAGCAGCACCGAACGAACCGCGAGCCATTGCGACCGGCGCGCGTCGTAGACCGGCGCTTCGCCTCTGCTGTCGGCATCGAGCAGGCGCTCGAGTTCGGCGTTCAGGTCGACGCACGGCAGCTCTCGCCGCGCAGCCTCGGCGCTGATGAAGCGATTCTGCCGGGCCACGATCTCGTCGACCGGCTCGCCGCCCCGCTCACCAAGGGGCGGCAGGGTAACCACGATCGTCCGCGTGCACGGAACGGCGGCGGCGGCGTCGAGGATGCCGCGGTAGCTCTCCTCGAAGAACGTCTGATCGGGGGTCTGCGGCAGCTTCCTCGCCTTCACGTATCGAGCGGCCGCCCACTCGCTCTCGCAGGCGCGCGCGTCGTTGGTGCCGACGAGCAGCACCACGTAGGCGGGCTCGCCGCGGGTCACCACCTCGATGCGCTGGAGCACGTTCCAGGCGAGCTCGCCGTTGACGCCGGCGTTCAGCACCGAGTAGCCCTCGGGCTCGAGGCGGCTGGCGAGGGCGTGCACGTAGTCGAAGCTCGCGTTGCCCTGGGTGAGACTGTCACCGACGCAGACGACGACCTTGCGCCGATCGGCGGCCAGCGAGGCGTGGAAGTGCTCGACCCGTTGCCCGTTCGGCTCTGAAAAGAGCGGCGCGAGCCGCATCGCGACCCACGCGACGAGAACGATGATGACGAGGATGGCCGCGCCCATACGCTCATTCTAGAGGCAACGGCCCGGTTTGGGACAGTGCGCTCGAAGGGCCAGGGGGCCGCAGCCACGCGGCCGCCACGAGCAGCAACGGGCCGATCACGTGGGCGAAGCCTCGAGCCGGCCCGGCCGGAGCGTACGAGGACAGGGCGAAGACGCCGGCCAGGACCGCGATGCGCCCGATGCGGTCGGCTCGAGCCGTTGCCCGATCGACCACATCGAGGCCCACCACGATCGAGAGCGGCGCCCAGGCGACGAGGTGGTGGGGCTGCAGGATCGGGCTCAGCGGGACCGGCGCCACGAGCACCGTGGCGCCGACGAGCAGCCACGTACGCCCGCCCGGCGGCGCGCCGTCGGCCGGGCGCCGCAATGCGCTCGCGACCAGCGCGGCCAGCGCCGCGAGCCAGAGGACCTGCGCGGCGCCCACGATGGCCGCGACCCGGCCCCGCGCCAACCCGAGCGCGTCGAGGGCCGCGGCGAGCGAGACGTTGTCGACGGCGATGCGGTCGATCGCAGCGACGGAAGCGGCCTGGCGAAGGACGTCGATCCAGCTCGCCAGGAGCTTCGCCGCATCGCCCGGACCGAGCATCAGCGCCGGCACGACGACGAAGGCGAGGCCGAGCCCCGACAGCGTCCAGCCGAGCTCACGCCACCGACGAAGCGCGACGAGCACGAGCGGCAGACCGACCGCCCAGGGTTTGACGGCCAGGCTCGCCGCGAGCAGCAGTCCGCCGCAGGCCGGCCCGAGCGGGCGCCGGCTCGTCGGATCGAGGAATCGCCAGGCCGCCAGCGCGAGACCGACGGCCAGCACGTTGCTGTTGAGCAGGTGCAGGTCAGACTGCACGAACGCTCGACACGCCAACACGCCGAGCAGCACACCCAGCCAACGAAGCGGAAGCTCCTCGGCCCCCAGCAGCGTCAGCACGCTGCGCGCGCCGGCCCAGCCCGCCGCGGCGAGGGCCGCCATGAAGAGCAGCGGTCCGGCAAGGCCTCCGAGGGCGGCGAGCGCGGCGTGGAGCAACGCATCCGGCGGTGGATAGGCGAACAGGACGAAGGGCGGCTCGGCCTCCAGCTGCCACCCGTAGTCGGCCCGCGCCGCAACCGCGCCGCCCAGCTCACGGGAGATCGCGTAGTCGTCGAGGGCGGCGTCCGTGAGCCCGCCGGTCCGGACGGCCTCGCCCACGATCGACCAGACCAGGAAGACCGCGAGCAGCGTCGCCGCGCCCGCGTCGATCCAGCGGAGCGTGGCTCGCCCCTACCCGAACGACCTGGCGAAGAGCGACTCGATCGCCTCGCGGCCGTTCGCCTCGAGGAAGCGCGTACCGGTGCCCGTGAAGTGCGGGTGGGAGACGACCGGGCCCGCGTGCCCGTCCCAGCCCTCGCCCGACCATTCGAACCAGCCGTCGCGACTCTGGTCGAAGACGTACAGCGGCTTGTTGCAGAGCTTCGCGAACTCGGCCCCCCAGCCGGTGCCGCCCTTCACCGTGTCGTCGTCGAGGATGCGGCCCACCACGTAGATCTCCTGGCCCGAGTTGACCTGGTGCCAGATGCACTGGAGGACACACTTGAAGAGCGGCGTGTCCTTGTAGCGGCGGTGCATGAGCCGGCTCACGTAGGCGAGGCTCACGTCGCCCTGCTCGAGCTCCTTGTGGGTCAGCACGCGGATGCCGCGGCGACGCGCGTCGCTGTGCCCCTCGAAGGTGAAGTTCACCTCGTCGATTCCCCGCTGCTCGGCGGCTTCGCCGAAAGCCGCCTCAGCACCATTCGCCGCACCGCTGTAGAGCACGCACTCTTCGGGCTTCACGGACTTCCTCCGATCTCGTCGCTGCCGGCGCCCTGCCGGGCCTCCGGTCGAAAGTGTGACCTCGCGCGCCCCGGCCTGCGCTCAGCCGAGCTCGAAGCGATCGATGTACCAGCCGAACCGGTCGCGCACCGCCGCCTCGGTCAGACCGTAGCGGCCCAGATCGTACTCGTGTGCGCCGTGCTTGCCACGGGGGTTCTCGCGCACGTGCCCCGTCATCGCCTCCTCGGCCTCGGCAGAGAGCGGCAGCTCGAAGTGATCGTAGATCCTGCGCACCGCCGCGACCCCGTCGGACACGAAGTCCGCGAAGCGCAGGTCGAGGAAGCGGGCCGGGTCCGCGGCGTCCCGCACCGCGTAGCCGCGCTCGAGGGAGGTCGCGCAGAAGTCGAGCGTCACCTCACCCAGACCCGGGTGCCGGGCGAAGCCGTTCGAGGCCAGCAGGGTTTCCATCATGCTGCAGTAGGAGGCGATCGCCTCGACGGGATTGCGATGGGTCAACACGATCCCGCAGTCGGGAAACACCTCGACGATGGCGTCGAGGGCCCAGAGGTGGGCGGGCGACTTCAGCAGCCAGCGCTCACCGGGCCGCTGCCAGTCGAGCATCTTGAGCAGCTCGCGGTAGTAGCGGTACTGCGGACGCTTGTCGACGTCGCGAAACCACGACGCGTAGGGCTCGACGAGCACTTCGATGCCGTTGTGGACGTTCTCGAAGGTGATCGCCATGGGGATCACGCACTCTTCGGGGGTGTCCGCGTCCGTGTAGTGGATCTTCGTGAACTCGGGATTGTCCTCGCGCGCCCGGGCGAAGAAGTCGCGCATGGCGCTGTGCCGCGGATCCTCGGCGCCGGGCTCGAGCCCTTCGAGCGGATCGGGGAAAGTCCCCTCCCAGAGCAGCAGCGGACGCGCAGCCGGATCCCGGCCGAGCAGATTGAAGGTGGCGGACGTGCCCGTGCGAGGCAGGCCCGTCAGGAACATCGGCCGCTCGATGCGGCGATCGCCGATGTCCGGGTGCTTGGCGAACGCCGCCTCGACGCGCAGCCGGGTCGTCAGCAGGCGGATCAGCCGGGTGCGGTTGCTGCTGCGGCCGTACTCGGAGAGACCGGCCGGCTCGTCGAGGGTCTCGCAGAGCACGCGAAGCCCCGCCTGGAAGCGCGAATCTCCGAAGTCTTCGAGGCCGGCTTCGGTCCGCGCCGCGGCAAGCAGGCTGTCGACGTCGAAGGAGGCGCTGTCGGCATCGCTCATCGGGCCACTCCTGATCGGTGGACGGCCAAGGATAGGGAACCACTCGCGCGACCGGAGCGTCGCGCGGCCCCAGATCGTCGATCATTTCACGCCGACCGCACTATCCTCCGGCGCTCGCGCTCCTCGGCGGATCGACGGAGCGCGCAACCAGAGAGCGGGAGACGGGTATGGCGGGACGGGTGGAGGGCAAGCGGATCGTGGTGACGGGCGCCTCGCGCGGCCTCGGGCGGGCCTTCGCCCAGGCCCTCTGCCGCGAGGGCGCGCGCGTCGTCGTCAACGGCACGAACGCAGAGAAACTCGACGAGACGCTGCAGCTGATCGGCGAGGCGGGCGGGGAGGCGATCGCCGAGGTCGGCTCGGTGGCCGAGGCCGCCACCGCCGAGCGGCTGGTCGACCGCTGCGTGGAGAGCTGGGGGGGCATCGACGTCCTCGTCAACAATGCGGGCACCGTGCGCGACCGGACGCTCATGCGCATGACCGAGGAGGAGTTCGACGAAGTCATCGCCGTCAACCTGCGCGGCACCTGGGCCTGCAGCCGCGCGGCGGCGAACGCCATGAAAGAGAGCGGCGGGCACATCCTCAACGTGATCTCGGGCTCGGCCTTCACGGGCCCGATCGGCCAGACCAACTACGCGGCCGCCAAGGCGGGCGTCGCCAGCATGATGCGCTGCTGGGTTTTCGAGCTCGAGCGCTACGGAATCCGCTGCAACAGCCTGTGGCCGTTGGGGCTCACCGACATGACCCGGGTGATCGTCGAACGCAACCGCGCCCTCGCCGAGAAGGAGGGGCGAGAGCCGCCTGCGCCGGCCGAGCTCGGCCTGGGCGATCCGCAGGACATCGCCAAGATGATGGTCTTCCTGGCGAGCGACGCGGCCGCCTCGCTGAACGGCCAGGTGATCAGCTGGAACGGGCGCAAGATGGCGCTCTGGACCCACCCGCGTGAGATCAACATCGAGGAGCGCGACGCCTGGACGCTCGAGGAGATCGAGCGCGACTTCTTCGCCACCGCCGGCCGCGAGCCACAGACGATCTACAAGGCGGTCAAGCGCGTGTAGCGGCGGGCGGCCGCTC
>CAZETS010000063.1:0-32496 GCA_964515335.1 uncultured Spirochaetaceae bacterium | reverse complement strand
GTCGCCTGCCTGCCGGCCAGGCTTCGGAACGTGCAGCATCGGCGCCATGTAGAGAGCCTCCGCCCGACCACCGACCAGGCCAGTACGGCAGTTCGCCTCCTACGCGGACCTCGAGGCCGTCGTGCCCCGCGACAGCATGGGCAATCTCGACTTCGCGAAGGCGGCCCGAGACGGCATCATCCATGCCCTTCCCGGCCCCACCGCGGACGACAAGGAGCTGCCTGTTCTTCCGTACGACGTTCTGATCGACCCGGGCATTCCCAACTTCGAAGTCGTCTTCCCGCACGAGACGCACACCTACTGGCTTCGCTGCGACAGCTGCCACCCGTCGATCTTCCAGATGAAGGCGGGCTCGACGCAAATGTCGATGGGCGAGATCCTGCAGGGGAAGTTCTGCGGCCGCTGCCACGGCACGGTGGCGTTTCCGCCGCACCTTGGATGTCCTCGCTGCCATACGAAGCTGGGCGGCTGATCGACTCGCGACGCGCCCGGGCGGAGATCGAGGCCTTCAGTCCTCGACCACGTGCCCATCGAAGACCCGCCGCTCGCGCGCCCACGCTTCGACGTCCAGCGAGCCGTCGGGCCGCAGACAGCGCACCGCCGCCTGCGCCATGTAGATGGCGTGGTGGGTGTTGTCGTGCACGTACAGCCCCTGGCGGCCGAACGAGAGTAGCCGCGGCAGAGACGACACCCACGCGTCGAGGGTTTCGAAGTGGTCCTCGTAGCCGCGTCGGTAGAGCGGATAGATGAACGGGATCCGCTCGACGTGGACCGACTCGATCGGGCACGTCACCGGCAGCCCGGCATCTGCGAGCCCGGCCACCACCCGCTCACCGAGCCCCGCCTCGGACATCGACCACAGCTCGTCGGCCTGGAAGCACGGCACCTCGGCGCAGAGCACGGTCCGGCCGCGCGGCTCGTCGACGGCCGCGTAGTTCTTCGGCTCGGAGAGCCGCGTGAAGCAGAACTCGGCTCCGGGAAAGTAGTGGGCGTCGAACTCGGTGAAACGGTCGGTTTCGAGCACCAGATAAACGAGCAGCATGGCGCGAAAGTCGAGGCTCTCGGCCGCGCGGCGCACCGCCTCGGGCGGGCCGGGCTCGACGAGCCGGCCGAGCAGGGTGATGGGAATCGTCGAGAAGACGCGGTCGGCCGGGAGCACCTCGTCCCCCGACCTGCCCTTCACGACCACCTCGGCGTGTTCTTCTGAGACGCGGATCGCAGTGATGTCGCTCCGCAGCCGGATCTCCGCCCCCGCACGCTCCGCCGCGTCGCCGAGCGCGCTGCTGATCTGCCCGAAGCCGCGGCGCGGGTAGTAGAAAACGCCCTTCGTGGAAGCGCCGCCACCACTCGTCCCGCCCGGCATCAAGCGCCGCAGCAGCTTGCCAATCGATCCCGCCGACACGCGCTTGTGGGCCTGGATGGTCGAGATCTCCTCGGGCTCGAGCCCCCACAGCTTGCGCGCGTATGGGAAGTAGAACTGCTGGCAGATCGTGCGGCCGAGGCCGTCGTTCAGCACGTCGGCGAAGGTCTGGTCGGGCGATGCGGCACCAAGCGGCAGCAGCTTGCGCGCCAGGTCCGCCGCGACGCCGAGCGCGAAAGCGGGGTGCACCCGCAGCAGCAGATCGACGAGCTGCAGCGGAAAGTGAATCCAGCGGCCCATCAGGCGGATACGACCGTGTCGCGGGCGCGTCAGCAGATCGTCGCCGAGCACGCCCCGGATGCGGTCGAGCACGTGCGGATCGGAGGCCGGATGAAGCCGATGGCTGCCGAAGTCGACGTTCACGCCCGCCAGTTCGAAGCTCGCCGCGTTGCCGCCCAGGCGGCCCTGGCGCTCGAGCAGCGTCACTTCGAAGCGGCGCTCTGCCAGGTCGAGGGCGGCGGCCAGGCCAGCCGGGCCGCCCCCTAGAACGATCACGCGGGTCACGTGCCCTCCTCGATGTGGGCGGGGACCGATTCTCTCAGAAGCCGCCGGGGCGCAGCCCGATGCGCGAGATCTGATCGGACAGCAGTCCCACCGCCCACAGGATAGCCGCCCCCATGAAGCCCATGATGGCCGACTCGGAGAGGTTCCCGATGTACAGGTCGTACACGAACTTCGCCGACCCCCCGGCGAAGAACACCGCGCCGAGCGGAATGAAGACCTTCAGCGGGTTGAAGTATACGATCGTGCGCAAGATGAGCAGCAGGAATTCCACCGCGTGAGTCGGACGGATCTTCGAGTCGCCGATGCGCTTGCGGTAGTCGATCGGGCTGTAGCGCACCAGCGAGCCGCTGCAGAGCGAGGCCAGGGTGATGGTCGTGGTGAACGAGAAGCCCGAGGGCAGCAGGTGCTCGAAGCGCTTCACGAGCGTGCGGCGCATCACACGCAGGCCCGAATTCAGGTCGGGGATCTCGCGACCAGCGAGATAGCTCGCGAGCCTGCGCAGGAACCACTTGGCGGGCCTTCGCGCCAGGGGAATCGCGACGTGCTCGCCGACGCGGGCGCCCACCACCATGTCGTACTCGTCCAACTCGTCGAGCAGCACTGGAATCGAATCGGCGGGATAGGTGCCGTCGGCGTCGGTGATGACGATGACGTCGTACTGGGTGCGGTTGATGCCGGCCTTGAGGGCGGCCCCGTAGCCCTGGTTCTCAGGCAGGGAGACCACCCGTGCGCCCGCCTGCTCGGCTTGCTCGGCGGTGCGATCCTCAGAGCCGTCGTCGACGACGACCAGCTCGAAGTCGACGCCCACACGCTCCATGACGGCCAGCACCTCGCGAACACCATCCGCGACGGCGCCTTCTTCGTTGAAGGCCGGAATGACGATGCTCACGCCGTCCATTCGATACCTCGCTCCCCGCGCACCAGCGCCGCGATCCGCGTCCGACGCTTCCTCGCATACGAGACTCTACCCGGAGACGGCCGGGCGAGACAGGCTAAGTCGTCTCCGAGGCCCGCGCCCGGCGACTGTCTACACGGCCCGGCGCGCGATCCGATGTGCATTCGCCATGACGGAGAGCGTAATCGTGGTGGCCGGAATGCTCGGAAACACCGAGGCGTCGATCAGGTGCACCCGCGCCAGGCCCGCCGGCCGGCCGAGCGTGTCCGACTCGAGGCCGACTGGCGACTCGCGCATCGGGAAGGAGCCGCCGCAGTGGAAGCTGCTGCCGACGGCGCCCAGGCGGCTCAGCGGAGTCAGGGCGCGCAGCCCGAGCGGACCCAGCGCCCGCGCAAGCCGGCCACGGGCCCGGGCCACGACGCGCTCGACCTCCGGGTTCGCGATCGGCGCGAGCCGCAGCGTCGCGGCGTCGCCTTCGCGCGAGAGCGCCATCTCGACGCTCGGCGACACATCCGAGTGCAAGAACCCCTGGGCGACGATCAGCCGTCGGCTCATCCAACCGATCAGCGGCGAGGCCAGGAAGGCGGCGCGCCCCAACCGCTTGCGCATGTCAGAGGCGTAGAAATCGTTGTGTGTGTAGAGCTGGAAGTGAACGGTTCGCCGGTCGATCTCGGGGTCGATCAGCTCGACGAAGAGCTGCGTGAGCGCGTGCAGCGACTCGCTCGCAGGATCGCCACGCCGGCGCCACGTCTGCAGCATGGGCAGATGAAAGTGCTGGCTGTCCAGCAACGGCACGCGCTCGTCGTAGTGGTCGAGCGAGCGCAGCACGAGCTGCGCGGTGGGCAACACTCCGCAGCCGACGAAGAGCCGATCTCCCTGAAGCGTCAGCTCTTCACCGTTCGAGGTGCTCCGACACAGGACCCGCACGCCGGCTTCCGACTCCTCGAATCGCGTGGCGTACAGGCCCTCGCGGTGTTCGAAGCCCGGACGCTCGCGTAGGCGCTCGAGCACGCTACCGGCGTGGAAGATGGCCTGATACGGGCACCCGAACAGACACATCCGGCAGCGCCGACACGCCCGGCTCGCCACGGCGACCCGTGACTGGCCGAAGTGGAGCCCGAGCCGCGCGAGCTGCTCGCGCGCGCCGTCGAGACGGGCGAGCAGCTCGGCGGCCTGGCTGCTCGGCGGCAGACTCGTGTCCTCCTCGATCTCGAGCGCGGGAAACAGCCGCTGCAGCTCGTCGGAGCGAGCGGCGATCGGCATGAAGTCGCGGACGGCCGCGTAGTCGGGCGCGAGGTCGGCGGCGTCGATCGGCCATTCGACGAGATCCTCGGACCGGTAGGGCAGCACCGAAGCCCCCCAGCCGTTGCTCAGTCCCCCCGTCGCGAACGAGGGCCGCAGCTCGACGTCGCGCGGTGGTCCCGCGGCCCCGAACAGGCCGTAGGGATCGCGGAACGGGAATTCCGAGCCGAATGGACGCATCAGATCGGTCTGCTCGTCGCGAAGCGGCCGGAGCAGCGCCGCGACGTCGCCCTCGTCCCACTCGACGGGCTCGACTGCAGCCAGGCGTGAGCGGAGGGCCGCGTTCTCGGGCTCGATCCGCTCGCCGGCGTCGATGAGCGTGACCGCGCGCCCCTGGCCGGCGAGCGCCATCGCGGCCGATACGCCGGCAGGCCCCGAACCGATCACGATGTCACCCACTCTCGCTCTCCCGGCCGACACTCGATCGGACATCGGCCTCGGGGGGAGGCGTCACGAGACCCGGACGGCCTGAACGTACCACGGCGTCATCGGCCGCGGGCAACCACGCGCCGAATCGGCTATCAGCACGGTCCGTGGGAGACGAGAACGAGATGGGCAGGCTGCCAACGTTTCTGGTGATCGGCGCGGCCCGCTCGGGCACCACGGCGCTCTACGCCTATCTGCAGCAGCACCCGCAGGTCTTCATGAGCCCCATCAAGGAGCCGAACTTCTTCTCCTTCGAGGGCCAGAGCCTCGATGTCCGCGGCCCGGGTCACGACTACATCGACAACTCGACCACCGATCTCGCGAGCTACCGAGCGCTCTTCGAGGATGCTCCTCCGCAAGGCGCAGTGGGCGAAGCCTCGCCGCTGTACCTCTACGCCGAGCAGGCGCCGGCGCGCATCCGTCACCACCTGCCCGAAGCCAGGCTGATCGCGATCCTGCGCAACCCGGTCGAGCAGGCCTTCTCGCACTTCCTCTACGCCAAGCGCCAGACCCTCGAGCCCCTCGACGACTTCTCCGCGGCGCTCGACGCCCAGCCGGAGCGGGCCGCCGACCACTGGCAGCCGCTCTTCCAGTACAGCCGCTTTCCGCGCTACGGCGAGCAGCTGCAGCGCTACTACGCGCTCTTTCCGGCCGGGCAGATCCAGATCCATCTCTACGAGGACTTCGAGGAGGATCCGCAGGCCGTGCTCGCCGACGTCTTCGAGTTCATCGGGGTCGACCGCGCGTTCGAAGCGGACGTCGGCTACCGGCCGAACGTAGGCGGCGTGCCGCGCAGCAGCTTCCTGCAGAACCTCGTGATGAGACCGAACCTCCTGAGCCGCGTCGTCGGTCCGCTCGTTCCCGAAGAGCTGAAGCGGCGGGTTCGCGATGCGGTATCGGATCGAAACGTCGAACGCCCACGGCTCGACGACCGCACTCGCGAGCGTCTGCGCGACGAACTCGAGTCCGACGTCCGCATCCTGCAGGAGCTGATCGGTCGCGACCTGTCGGCCTGGCTCGAGGACTGAGAGATCGACCGGAGGTCGGCCGCGCTACCGGCCGAGCAGCTCCGCGTACACCGATTCGAACCCGGTGTAGACTGCCTCGGGACAGAACCGCGCTTCGCCGCTGCGCTCGAGGGCGGCGGCGCCGAGCTCGCCGCGCAGCGCCTCTTTGCCGGCCAGCTCGAGGACGGCCTCCGTGAGGCCGCCGATGTCTTCCACCGCGCGCAGACGTCCGACCTCCGGCGACACCAGCTCCTTCACGCCTCCGCAGTCCGTGGCGATCACCGGCAGCCCGGCGCGGAACGCCTCGACGATCGAGATGGGCAACGCCTCCCAGCGCGACGTGAGCAGGTAGACGTCTGCGGCGGCGAGATACAGCTCGGCCTCGGCGGTGACGCCGACGAGGCGGAAGTGCGTGCCGAGGCCGGCCTCGTCGATCCAGGTCTGCACGTCGCTGGCGTCCGGTCCAATCCCGCCGGCGACCACGAACACGACGTCCGGGCGCACCGCCACCACACGCCGCGCTACCTCGACCATCACGTCCAGGCCCTTCTGGCGATCGAGTCGCGAAAGGCTGAAGAACAGCACGCCCTGCTCGCCGCCGAGCAGCTCGCGACGCAGCACGGCGGCGCGCTCGGGATCGACCGGCGGCAGCGGGTGCACGCCGAGGCCCATCACACGTGCGCGCTCGGGAGCGAGTCCGCGAGCAGTCAGGAAGCCGAGCGTCGTCCGGCTGGGCGAGAAGACCAGGTCTGCGCAGGTGCGCGCGACACGCGCGACACCGTCGACGCGCGACGGCTCGGCGCCGTGGAAGGTGAACACCACCGGCACGCGCAGGCCCAGCGTCGCCAACCGGGCCACGATGGCAGGCGCCGTCTCGTGGGCGTGGATCAGCTCGATTCCGCGCCGTTGCACGTCGGCCCGCAGACGCCAGGCGGCGAGCAGCGCGAAGCCGACGCGCCGCAGGACCGGGCTCTTCGGCGCCGAAACCTCGCCGAGGGGCAGCTCGATGAACGTCTCCGCCGGCTCTCCCGCCGAGCCCTCGCCCGGTTCGCCGGCGAGGACCACCTGGTGGCCCTGCGCGCGCAGACAGCGTGTCAAGTCGACGACGTGGGTCTGTATCCCACCGCCGGGCCGGAAGTTCGTACAGAACTGGACGACCCGCACCAGGCTGCTCTCCCTCGACCGGCTGTCGACTCGAGATGGGAATGTAGGCCCGACACCCGCGCGCGCACCCGAGCCATGCGAGTGCTCTACGGAACGGCCTCGGGACGCATCGACCCGGACGCCGCCTTGCGAGGCCGCCAGATCCGCAGCAGCTCCAGCACGACCAGCGGCCCGAAGTTGATCAGCACCGGACGCAGGTGCCCCTCGACGAGGTACCAGTGGAGCGCGGCCAACACCGTCGCGGGATACGCGAGGCGGTGCAGGGTGAGCCAGCTCCTTCCCATCCGGCGCACGGCGGCATCGGTGCTGGTGACGGCAAGCGGCAGCATGAGGGCCAGTGAGAGCCAAGCGGTCCAGATCGAGGCCAGCGCCAGCTCGGCGGCGATGGTCGAGATCGCGCCGAGCTCGCGCAGGTAGAGCACCGTGTGTAGACACGTGTAGAGGAACGCCGCAACTCCGATGTGGCGCCGCCGGCGGCGCAGCCAGCGCCACCAACCAAGCCGGCCGAACAGCACGCCGAGCGGCGTGATGGCGAGCGAAGCGACGAGAAAGCGCGTCGCCCACTCGCCCGTCTTGAACATCAGCCAGCCGTACGACGCACCGCCGTACCAGGCCTCGAAGATCGGCAGCAGCGGCAGTGCCAGGATCAGCGAGGCCGTGAGAGAGTGGTCTCGGAGGCGTCGGAGCATCAATCCGTCACTTTGGAAGGCTGGCCCTTCCGGCTCGTCGGGTTCCCTCGCACGGGACCCGTCCTCGTGCCCCCGGAAGTGCGTTGTGTCACGATAGCCCAGGCGTCGGCTCCAACCGGCGACCGCACCGGGGAGCGGATTCTCGACGATGAGCGACGCACCGGGCATTTCCCTTCCGAACGGTCTCAGGATCGCGGTGACCGGTGCGTCGGGATTCATCGGCGCGCGCATCGTCGACAGGCTCGTGCGTGGGCACGGCGCCGCGGTGACGGTCGTGGTACGCGACCGGAGCGCCGCCGCACGGCTCGCCAGTCGTGGCCTCACCGTTCGTCGCGCCGATCTCGGCAATCGCGCGGCGATCGGCGAAGCAGTGCGCGGCCACGACGTCGTCGTCAACGCGGCGCACGACTTCCGCGCCTCCGAGCGTCGCAACCTCCGCGGGTTCTCGAACCTCCTCGACGCCTGCAGGGGCGCGCGTGTGCCCCGCTTCGTCCACATCAGCTCGATCGTCGTCTACGGCGACTGGCCCCGCGGCGACCTCCACGAAGGCTCACCGCGCCCACCAGGCGGCTCGGCCTACGTGAGCGCAAAGGTCGAGATGGAAGCTCTCGGACGCCAACGGGCGGAGTCCGGCGACCTGACGGTCACCTTCCTGCAGCCGACGATCGTCTACGGCCCGCACGGCTGGATGTGGACCGACCGCATCCTCGAGCAGCTGCGAACCGGCACCGTCGTCCTGCCCAACCGCTGTGATGGCCACTGCCACGCCGTCTACGTCGATGACGTAGCCCGGGCCGCGGCACTGGCCTGCGGGGCGAAGCTCGAGCCGGCCGAGTCCTTCATCGTGTCCGGCGCCGAGCCGGTCACCTGGCGCCGCTTCTTCGAGGCCTACGACACCCTCCTCGAATCGAACGCGCTGCGCTTCGCCGATCTCGACGCGCCCGGCGGCGGTTCGGCGCCCGAGCCGGCCGGCATCGGGCGGCTCGTCCGCGACCCGATGCTCGTCGCGCAGACCGCGCCAGCGAGGGCGGTGCTCGGGCTCGCAAGGCGCGCGGTCGGCAATGCGGCGCTCGGACGGATCCGGAGCGCGGCACTGGCCCTCGAACGACGCCGTGGCACGGCCGTCCACCATCCATCGCGCGACGAGATCGAACTCTACGCTGCCCGGGGCACCTGCTCGATCGGCAGAGCACGCAGGCGCCTCGGCTACGAGCCGGCCTTCGACCTCGACCGGGGAATGGCGGAAATCGCGAAGGCGCTGGGCTAGTCGCGGCCGGGCGACGACTCGACCCAGACGAGCAGGTCGCCGTCGCCGAGCGTTCCGGGCAAGCGCTTCGACAGTGTGTAGTGCTCGTCGAGGTGAGCCTTCACGCCGGGGTAGCGACGAGTCGTGCGGCCCGGGAAGCCCATCACGAGCCAGGTGCGCCCGAAGTCGGACTCGTGGGCGACGAGCTCCGAGCGGGAGGAGACGACCGGCCAGCCGGTCTCGAAGTAGTCGGCGTAGGGCACCGAGATCCATCCGATCGTCACCACCCGATCGCCGGCCGCCCGCTCCGACTCGACCCACGCCAGCGCACCGGCCAGATCCTGCTTGGGATGGCGGTAGTTGCGCGTCGCGAGTGCGCCCGAGATCAGCAGCATGGCGACAGCGGCCAACGCGAACAGCGCGCGCCCCGAAAGCCGCCCGTGCAGGCGGTCTGCGATCCACCCGCACACCAGCCACACGCCCTGAACGAGGAACAGCAGCACGAAGCCCATGTCGGCAAAGAAGAAACGCGGCCAGATTCGCGCCGAGAGGGCCAGCAGGAAGAGCAGCGTGAGCGGCACGTGGATGAGTAGCGTCGCCGCCACGATCCGGTCGCGCCGCCAGGTCGTGGCGATCCCTACAGCCACGAGCGCGAGCGCGAGCAAGGCGATTCCGAGTGTCTCCGCCGAGGGGCGCGCGAACGAACGGACGATCTCGAAGGCACTCCAGAGCGGGCTCTGGTACTCGACCATCACGTCGACCGCCGACGTGCCCGCCATCCCCGCCATGCCGCTCATCGCGTCAGCGAGGAAGGGCGCGTAGGCGAGCAGCGCGAGCACGCCGCCCAGACCGAACCCGACGATGGGCATCGACCAGCGAAGCCCGCCCGTCGCGGAAGCGCCGGCCTCTCGGTCGCGCCACACGGGCGCGACGAGCACCGCGAGGACGACCGCTCCCTGCGCGATGAAGAACGTCGCGGCGGTGAGGTGGCTGTAGGTCGCCGCCGCCATCACGACGCCGTACGCGATCCACGTCCTGGTCGCGGGTCGGCGGATGCCCTCGATCAGCAGGATCGTGGCCAGCGTGAACCAGAACATCAGCGCCGTGTAGGCACGGGCGTTCTGCGAATACCAGATGTGGTGGTACGAGAGCGCCACCAGCAGTGCCGTGACGTGGGCCCGCAGCGGGTCGGCGATCCGCCGCGCCAGCTCCCAAACCGCCGCGACGCTCGCCACACCGAACAGCGCCGCGGGCAACCGCAGCGCCTGGTTGCTCTCACCGAACAAAGCGATCGCGGTCTTGGCCTGCAGGCTGTATAACGGGTGATTGTTGAACGAGAAGTGGTCCGACACGAGCTCGCCGAGCGGCAGCCGGACCGACTTCGTCAACATGAGGATCTCGTCATACCAGAGCGGCGAACCCAGATCGAGGGCCCGCAGAACCGACGCCACCAGCAGGATCAGACCGAGCACCAGGTAGTCGCCGGGGGTCGGCGGCGGTGCCTCGCCCGTGCCCGGTGACCGCCCTACATTCCAGCTCATCCAGGAACTGCCCTTGTCGGTCCGATCATCGTTCAACACCATCATTCGCAACGTCGCCACCGCGGTCCTGCCGAACTCCCTGCGGCAGAGGATGCGCGGGGTCCAGCGGCGACTCGGACTGCACTCGATGCCGCTCGGGTCGGTCGACTTCGGAGATCTGCGCCGCCTGTCGCCGATCAGCCCCATCTTCGGCATCGACCGCGATCTCATCTCGGTCGAGCGCTTCTACATCGAAGACTTCCTGCGGAGCAACTCGGCCGACATCCGGGGCCGCGTACTCGAAATGGGTGATCCCGCCTACACGCTGAAGTTCGGCGGCGACCGGGTGACGCAGAGCGACGTTCTCCACTACGTCGAGGGCAACCCCCAGGCCACCATCGTCGGCGACCTGACCACGGCCACGAACATCCCCGACGACACCTTCGACTGCATCATCATCACGCAGACCTTGCAGATGATCTACGAGATCCAGTCGGCGATCGGCAACCTGCACCGCATCCTCAAGCCCGGCGGCGTGGTGCTCGCCACGTCGCACGGCATAACACCGATCGCGCGGCGCCTCGGCATCGACGACTGGGGGGAGTACTGGCACTTCACCGGCCAGTCGTCCAGGAAGCTCTTCGAACAGCACTTCGCTCCAGAGAAGACGACAATCGTCCCGTATGGAAACGTGCTCAGTACGGTCGCCTCGCTGCACGGACTGGCGGCCTCCGAGCTCGAACCCGACGAGCTCGCCTACAACGACCCCAAGTACGAGCTGCTCGTGATGGTGCGCGCCCAGAAGTAGACGGACCTAGACGAGCCCCAACGTGACCTTCTTCTCCTCGATCACGTCGGCGATGATCTGATCCGTACTGGTCGTCGGACGGTATCCAGTCAACCGCTCGAGCTTGCTCACGTCCGGCTTGCGCCGCAGCATGTCCTCGAACCCGTACGCGTAGGCTCGATCGTAGGGGATCAGCCGGATCTCCGACTTGCTGTCGGTCATCTCCTTGACGCGCTCGGCGAGGCCCATGATCGAGATCTCGTTCTCGCTGCCGATGTTGAATACCTGGCCGATCGCCGCGGGATTCCGGATCAGCCGGATCATCGACTCGACGGCATCGTTGACGTGCCCGAAGCAGCGCGTCTGCTCGCCCGAGCCGAACACGGTGATCGGCTCGCCCATCAGGGCCTGGGTGACGAAGTTCGGCAGCACCATTCCATAACGACCGGTCTGCCGCGGCCCGGTCGTATTGAAGAGCCGACCGATGATGGCCGACACGCGCTTCTCCTGCGTGTAGGCGAGGGCCAGGCACTCGTCCAGCGCCTTCGCGCACGCGTACGACCAACGGAGATTGGAGGTCGAGCCCATCACCAGGTCGTCGTCCTCGCGGAAGGCGGAACTGCTCGACTTGCCGTACACCTCCGAGGTCGAGGCGATGAAGACCAGCTTGTTGCCCCACGAGGCCGCGTGCAGGACGTTCTCGGTGCCGTTCACGTTGGTGTGGATGGAGTGACTCGGCCGGTCGAGGATCGTCTTGACGCCCACCGCAGCCGCAAGGTGGACCACCATGTCGCACCGGTCGACGAGTTCTTGCACCAGCGACTGGTCGCGCACCGAGCCGATCACGCACGAGAATCCGTCCCGATCTTCGAGTGCCGCGACGTTGTCGAGCGAGCCAGTCGACAGGTTGTCGAGCACGACCACGCCGTAGCCATCGCCGAGGAGCCGCTCGGCGAGGAACGAGCCGATGAAACCGCAGCCGCCCGTGATCAGTATGTTCAAGCCAACTCCTCCATCCGGCTCTTGCCCGACCCACAGCGTCGACGACGACGATCGAGACGGGCCCCCCATCATACATCCTCCGGACCGGAATCTGTCTCTCGAGAGCCTGTAGGCATTCTGTTCGTGCGGCCCGAGCAGGCCTTCTTGGTCGACCCATGTGGTGCGAGCAACCGCTCGGCAGTAGATTCCAGTGCGGTCGTCGAATTCGAGGAGCCGCCGCAAGGCACTGTAAACATTAGTGTTTCGATGAAGCCGAAACCCTTTGGACGAATCGCAGGCACGTGGGTCCGGTCCCGCAGGGAGCGTTCGGAGCCGCCCTACGAGTCGATCCGCTCGGCGAGCTGGCGGTCGCCCTTCGCGAGCGCAGCGCCGCGTAGGGTCTCGAGGTAGCGGCGCATCACCGCCTCCTCGCTCCAGTGCTCCTCGAAGGCCGCCCGTCCGGCGTCCGCCATCGCCCGGCGCGAATCGGGATCGTCCTGGAGAGCGCGCATCGCTTGGCGAAGCCCGGCCTCGTCCGAGAAGAGCACCCCGCCGCCACTCTTCTCGACGATCTCCACGAAAGGGCCCATCTCGCGGGCGATCACGGGTGTGCCCTCGCGAAACGACTCGATGAGGATGATCCCGAACGTCTCGAAACACACCGAGGGCACGATCAGCGCGATCGCGGCCGCGTAGTAGCGCGACAGCTCGGACGGATCGAGGCGGCCGACGAAGTGAACGTTCGGCAGGTCGGCGGCCTGCCGACGCAGCTCGTCCTCGTACTCGCCGCTGCCGAGGATCAGCAGATCTGCATCGGGATGATCGGCGAACACCGGAATGACTTCGTCGAGGCCCTTGATCTTCTCGAGCCGTCCCACGAACAGGAAGAAGGGCCGACCGTGGGGCGAGTCGTCGGGAGCGACTTCACTCCTCGACCTGTCGGGCAGGAAGTACGGAACCACCTGCATAGGCCTGGGGAAGCCGAACTCGCCGTGCTTGCGCCGGCTGAACTCGCTCTTCGCGATGAAGACATCGACGTGGTCGAGCTGACGGCGGAGCGTGCCGAGTTGGCGCCACAGCTGCGGCGGCCGGCGGTAGTGGAGAACGCAGCGCAGGCACTCGCGCCCATCGCACACCTCGCGGCCGTGGCGCCAGAGTACGTGGGTGGGGCAGACGAGCCAGTGCTCGTGGGCCTCGTAGACCTTGAGGCCTTCCCCGTAAGCGAGCAGCCCCGGCCCGCCGATGAGCGACACGTTGTGGAACCACAGCACGTCGAACGCGCCAGGACGCAAAATCTCGCGGAGCCGGGCGCGGTGCAGGACCGGCCGCCCAAGCTGGTGGGTGAGCAGCTCGGAAAAGGCCCCGAGCCGGTGGCCTAGACCGATCGTGCGCACGCCGTCGGTGCGCGGAGCGGACGCCGGCTCGTTCTTCGAGAGCACCCGGTAGGCGTCCACGTCGTAGATGACGGTCACCTCGTGACCGCGCCTCGCGAGCGCTGACGACAGCCGCTCGATCGCGATGCCGTCCCCGCCGAAGTTGAACGGCGGGAAGAACGTGGTCAGCATGGCGAACCGCAGCGGGTCCTCGTCTCGTCTGGAGCGGTTCGACATCACTCGCCCTCGGGCGCCCCCGTCGACTGCAGGGACATAGACTGCAGGAAGGCGAGCAGGTCGCGCACCCTTCCCCGCATCGTCACCACGACGAACGCCCCGTAGACACCCATCCCAACCGCTAGACAGCTCGCCAGCAGGGCCGCGTCCGAGAGCACCGCGCCCGCCCAACGCTGCCACGCCGTGACGGCAGCGTAGAGCAGCACCGAGCCGGCGAGCGGCGGCGCGAACTGCCGCAGGTAGGGTGCGACCCTCAGCTCGGCCACGCCGGTAACGATCGCGATCCGGAAGGGCCACACAGCGTAGTAGCCGAGCGCGAAAGCGGCGGCGACCGCGACCAGCCCCCGATCCGCCATCGCCGACATCGCCGCGATCCCCAGCGCGGCCTCGGCGACGGCCAGCACGAGCAGCCCCTGCGCGCGGCCCGAGGCGATGCAGAACGACTGCTGGAGCCGTTCGAGCGAGAGGTAGACACCGACGAGGCAGAGCACCTGGAGGGCCGGCACGGCCGGCTCCCATTGCTCGCCCAGGAACAGGCCTGTCGCGATACCGCCGACGGCCGCCAGACCCAGGAAGCTCGCGAAGGTGACGAGACTCGAAGCGCCCATCACGTCGTAGAGCAGCTGCCCGGCGGCCTGCCGGCCGCGTCTCAGGTGGGCGAACGCCGGCTGTGCGACGTAGCGGATCGGCGCGACGAGCAAGAGCGAGAGGATTTCGATCAGCCGCCAGGCCACCGTGTACTGACCGAGCAGCACGGGACCGAGCGCCGATCCGATGACGACGGTGGGCGCGTTCAGCGACACCAGTTCGGCGGCCCGCATGCCGACCATCTGGCTGCTGAACCCGACCACTTCGCGCACGTGCCGGCGGCCGGCCCGTAGCCCCGGCCGCCACGGAAACGCGACCCATGCCAGCAGATTGTTGACGAAGACCTGCACGACCCGCTGGGCGATCAGGCTGGCGACCCCGAATCCCGAGAGGGCCATCGCCACGCCCACCACGCCGCCACAAACCACTCCGGCCGTCGCCCGCACGGCAAGCATACGGAACTCGAGATCTCGGCGAAGGCTTGCGACCGGAACGCCCGAAAAGCCGATCAACAGCACCGTCGGCGCCGCCCACACCACGTACTCGGCCACCCGCGGCTCGTCGAAGACCGCCGCGATCGGCCGGGCGAACAGGACGATGAGGCCGACGAGGAGGATCGAGAATCCTCCGAGCAGCCAGAACACCGCGTCACGGTGGCCTTCCTCGACATCGCGCAGCTGGATGAGCGTTTCGGTCATCGTCTCGCGCACCAGGAACTCGGCGAGCAGAACGAAGAGCATCGCCATGGCGGCGAGCCCGAAGGACTCGGGACCGAGAAGGCGAACCAGCACGATGAAGACGACGAAGTTCGCGACCTGCTCGGACCAGTTTCCGGCGAACATCCAGGCCAGACCGATCGCGAGACGACGTCCGAGCTGCATGCGATGCGGCGTCCTCTGCTCGAGCTTCGGGAGCGGGCGGAGAGCGGGTGAAAGAGCCTCCCGCGCGCCCGGCGTGAACCTCACGATAGCCCGTTAATATCTCGGCGGGCCGACGCTGAACGGGGAGAGCCGACACCATGTGCGGAATATTCGGAGTCGCCTACGAGGACAGCTCGCACACGCCCTCGGACGCGGAGCTGCGCCGGTCGGTGATGGCGATGCAGCACCGCGGCCCCGATGCCAGCGGTGTCTGGTCGGCCCCGGGCGTCGGTTTCGCCCACGCGCGGCTCTCGCTCGTCGATCCGAATCCGCGCAGCAATCAGCCGATGTGGGACCCGACCGGCCGTTACGCGCTCGTGTACAACGGCGAGATCTACAACTTCCGCGAGCTGCGCAGCGAGCTCGAACAGGAAGGAGTGGACTTCCGAACCACGAGCGACACCGAAGTGCTGCTGCAAGGCCTGATTCACAGGCGGGCCGAGGACATCCTGCCGCGTCTCGGCGGCATGTTCGCGTTTGCCTTCGTCGACACCGAATCGCGACGCGTGCTGCTCGCACGCGACCGCTTCGGCATGAAGCCGCTCTTCCTGCATCAGGGTAGCGGCCAGGTCACCTTCGCGTCGGAGGTGAAGGCGCTGCAGCCGTGGATCGACCTGCGGCCCGACCCGTTCTCCATCTCGAGCTACCTGCTCGGCTTCGGTGGCCCCACCAAGGGCGCCACCTTCTACGAAGGCATCGAGTCGGTGGCGCCGGGCGGCTACGCGGTGATCGAGGCCGGTCGAGCGCTCCGCCACGGGACGTTCTTCTCGATGCCCGACTTCCTGGACGCCGGCGAAATCGACCGGCTCGCCGGCTTCTCGCCCTCGCGGATCGTCGATTACATGGAAGAGCTGATGTACGCGAGCGTCGAGCGGCACATGTTCGCCGACTGCCTGGTGGGCGCGTACTGCAGCGGGGGCGTGGACAGCTCGCTGTTGATGGCGATGGCCGCGAAGCAGCGCGGCAACCTCGCGATCTTCCATGCGAACGTGATGGGACCGCTGTCCGAGCTCGACGCCGCGACCGCGCTCTCGAAGGCGCTCGGGCTCGACCTGAACGTCGTCGACGTCGCCGAGCAGGACTTCGTCGACCAGATGCCCGACGTGATCCGGCAGTACGAATACCCGCACACCTACCATCCGAACTGCGCGCCCTTCATGATGGTGTCGCGGCTGGCGCGCGACTCGGGCGTGAAGGGCATGCTCAGCGGCGAGGGCTCGGACGAGCTCTTCCTCGGCTATCCCTGGCTCGGCCGACAGCGCCTGGTGAACGCCTACTACCGCGCCGGCGCGAGGCTGCGCCGCCTCGTGCACCGCATCCCCGAGCTGGGTCCGATCCTCTGGCCCGAGCCGCCGACCAGCCACGAGTCGGTGCGCGACCTGCTCAACCGACGCGAGGTGGCCGACGACCGGCGCCGTGCACGCGAGGCCTTCGAGCGGCTCGGCACCCGCGCCGTCGACCGTGGGCACCTCACGAGCATCGACTACCTGGATTACCACCTGCGCACCCTGCTGCTTCGCAACGACACCCAGGGCATGGAGGCGAGCATCGAGTCGCGCTTCCCCTTCCTCGACCACGAGGTAGTGCGCACCGCGGTCAACCTGCCGATCCGCTTCAAACTGCGCCTTTCACCCACGACCCTCGTGCCCGCCCACCCTTTCGTCCGCGACAAGTGGGTGATCCGCAAGGTGGCCGACCGGTGGGTGCCCCGGCAGCTCAGCCAGCGCACGAAGCTCGGCTTCTGGACCACCACGGCCGAACGCATGCAGGTGTCGCCCGCGTTCTACGACGACGCGCGCATGCGCGATCTGCTCGGCCTTTCGATCGCCCAGCTGCGCGACACGCTCGAGCAGGCCGATCAGGACCTGCGCATGCGCCTGCTCCACCTCGACATCTGGGCGCGCGTCTGCCTGCACGGCGAGCCGCTCGAAGACGTACGCGCGCGCCTGCGCGACCACGTCACGATTCGAGCGGCCTGACGGGCCCGGCGCGCACGCCGCGCTACTTGATGGCCAGGAAGCCCTCGAAGCAGACCCACTTCATCACGGTCATCACGTCGACGAAGCCCGCGCGCTGGAGCATGTCGAGATTGCCCTGAGTCGAGAAAGGCTCGAGGACGCCCTTCAGGCTGCGCTGCTTGTTGAGGATCTCCTCCTCGGAGAATCCCTGCTGCAGCTTGTGCTCGTGGTAGATCTGCGCCGCCATGTCCTGGAAGCGCGCGTCCGGCGCGCGCACCTTCTCGAACAGACAGAACGCCCCGCCCCACTCGAGGGCCTCGTAGATCCGGTCGAACACGTCCTGCCGGTAGCGCGGATGCACGAACTGAATCGAGTAGTACGAGATGATCATGTTGCACTTCTCGAGCGGGTGGACGAGCAGGTCTTCCTCGACGAACTCCGCTCGAGCGTCACCCTCGAGCTTTTGACGGGCCTCGTTCAGCATGCTGCCGACCCGGTCGAGGCCGATGTATCGCATGTCCTTGCGGCCGGCGTTGTGCCGCAGGAAGCGCTCGGCGAGAACGCCAGTCGAGGTGCCCAGCTCGAGGACCACCGCGTTCGACTGGGGGAGGAAGAAGTCGCTGACCTGGCAGACGAGATCGTGGCCCTCGTCGTAGAGGGGCACTGAGCGCCGAACGTGCTCGTCGAACTCCCTCGAGATCTCCTCGAAATCCCAGCCCGCGTTTTCTTTGCGAATGTTCGTGCCTACGTCCGCCATGGTCGTCTCCCGCTGAGCCGCAAGGTGCGACATCGATGGTATTGCCGCGGATAGAGGGCCGCCAGAGACGGAGTGCCTCGAGAGCCGCAACCTCGCCGAGTTCGTCGATCTCGTTTCTCCGCGCGCCGTCAAGGGCGATTTGCGGCCGCCCGAGGGGCTCGCCGAGGCCGTGGTCGGCTATGCGGACCGTCTACACCGCATCGCCGAGTCTACGCGGGGCCACCTGCTCGTCGTCAGGCGCACCTACTTCGAGAAGCCGCGCAAAACGATCGGCTGGAAGGGGCTGATCGACGATCCGCGCCTCGACGGGTCGAGCGCGCTGTCGATGCCGGTCTGTTTCGAGAACGGAACGGACGGCGCGCTGCAGGTGGCTCGAGACGCGATGACCTCGGCCCGACACGCGCACAGCGTCGTCGGCATCGACGACGGCGGCACCACGAGCATCGTGTGCACGCTCGGCAACCCGGACCCGCATGCCGTACTGCGCGGGGGCCGCGGAGGGGCGGGCGGGGCGGCCGCACCGGGGCCGGGGAGCCGCCGCAGCGCTCCATTGCGATCTGCACCATCGGTGCAATATACTGTTCACGTCAGGCAGAATCGCGCCCTCGAACCTGCCATGAGGCCCCTCGGACTGCACTACTGGTGCAGGTGCATCGCAACCGCCCCGGGCACGACGAGCCGCCCGCCGGCCGGGTCACGGGGAGCCAGGAGGAACCACCGCATGTCGACCTCCCACCCGGACGCGCCCGCCAGCAACGACGGCCGCCCCTTCGATCCCGACGCCCTCCGCGACAAGTACCGCGCCGAGCGCGACAAGCGCCTGCGCGACGACGGCAACGAGCAGTACATCGAGGTCAGGGACCAGTTCGCGCACTTCCTCGACGATCCGTATGCCGAGCCGGGCTTCGCCCGCGAGCCGCTCACCGACGAGATCGAGGTGCTGATCGTCGGCGGTGGCTTCGGCGGACTGCTGGCCGGGGCGCGGTTGCGCCAGGCCGGCGTGGACGACCTGCGCATCATCGACCCCGCCAGCGACTTCGGCGGCACCTGGTACTGGAACCGCTATCCGGGCATCGCCTGCGACATCGAGTCGTACACGTACCTGCCGCTGCTCGAAGAGACCGGCTACATGCCGAAGGAGAAGTACTCCTACGGCAAGGAGATCCTCGACCACAGCCAGGCGATCGCGCGCCAGTTCGACCTCTACCGTGACGTCTGCTTCCAGACTCGGGCAGAAAAGCTGCAGTGGGACGAGGAGACCGACCGCTGGATCGTCTCGACCAACCGCGGCGACCGCATGAAGGCCCGCTACCTGTGTCTCGCGACGGGCCCGCTCAATCGCCCCAAGCTGCCGGGCATCCGGGGCATCGAGGACTTCGAAGGCCACTCCTTTCACGCCAGCCGCTGGGACTACGAGTACACGGGCGGCGACTCCGAGGGCGGCCTCACGGGCCTGCGCGGCAAGCGGGTCGGCATCGTCGGCACGGGCGCGACCGCCGTGCAGTGCGTGCCCCACGTCGGTGAATCGGCCGAGCACCTCTACGTCTTCCAGCGCACGCCCTCGTCGATCGACGTGAAGGTCAACCCGAAGACCGACCCCGAGTGGGCGAAGTCGCTCGAGCCGGGCTGGCACCAGCACCGGATGGACAACTTCAACGCCCTGGTCTCGGGCGTCCCCCAGGAAGAAGACCTGGTGAGCGACGGCTGGACGGACATCATCGGCAACCTGCTGGTCGGCATCCGCAAGGGAGCCACCACCGACCTCTCGCCCGAGGGCCTGGCGCGGGCGGCCGAGATGGCCGACTTCGAGAAGATGGAATCGATCCGCACCCGGGTGGGCGATGTGGTGCAGGACCCCGGGACCGCCGAGACTCTCAAACCCTACTACCGGCAGTTCTGCAAGCGCCCCTGCTTCCACAACGAATACCTCGAGACCTTCAATCGTGAGAATGTCACGCTCGTCGACACCCGGGGAAGGGGCGTCGAGCGGATCACCAAGAAGGGCGTCCTGGTCGACGGACAGGAGTACGAGCTCGACTGCCTCATCTATGCGAGCGGCTTCGAGGTGGGCACCGACTACTCGCGCCGAGCCGGCTTCGAGCTGATCGGCCGGGGCGGCCACAGCCTCGAGGACAGGTGGGCAGACGGCGTTCGCACGCTGCACGGCATGCACGTCCACGGCTTTCCCAACTGCTTCATCATGAGCAACCCGCAGGCGGGCTTCACGGCGAACTATCCCCACATGCTGAACGAGCAGGCCAAGCACGTCGCCTACATGATCCGCACGGGCGTCGATCGAGACCTCCGCAGCATCGAGGTCAGCGAGGCGGGCGAGGAAGGATGGGTCCAGCAGTGCCTCGACAAGGCCCGCGACACCCGGGACTTCTTCGAGAGCTGCACGCCCGGCTACTACAACAACGAGGGCCGGGTCTCCGAGGTGAGCGCCCAGAACGGCTTCTACGGCGGCGGCTCGATCGAGTTCATCAAGATCCTCGAGGCCTGGCGTGAAAAGGGCGAGCTCGCCGGATTGGAGCTCTCCGAAAAATGAGCGCGCCCCCGGCGACACGGCGCGCGGGCGGTGATGGCTGAGGTGCCGCAGCGGACGATCGAAGGCGTCGACGGGCGGCTCAGCCGCACCGTACGCTCGCGACTCGCGATCTGCGAAGCGTGCCTCGACCTCGTGCAGGCCGGGGTGCTGCAGCCCAGCGCCGACCAGATCGCCGAGCGCGCCGGCCTCTCGCGCCGCTCGATCTTCAACCACTTCGGCGACCTCGCCGAGCTGTACGACGCCGTCGTCGAGACCGGCATGCAGCGTTGCGCGCCGCTACTGAAAGAGGTGCCGCTCGACCTCCCGGTGGGCCGGCGCGTCGAGCGGCTGACGGACGGGCGGTCGAAGTTCCTCGAGGCCACGTCGCCGTTCACGCGGTCGCTGACCGCGCAGATGCTGATGGGGCGCGAGGGCGGCGAGCAGGCCTGGCGGGTGTCACAGGCAGGCCTCCGCGAGCAGCACCGCGAGGTGGAGCGCCTGTTCGGCGCCGAGCTCGCGCACCTCAGCGGCGAGGATCGGCGCGAGATTCTCGAGGCCATGTCGGCGGCGCTGGCGCCGCTGGGCTGGGAGTACCTGCGCCACAGCCGGGGACTCTCGATGACGCGCGCGCGCGGCGTGGTGCGGCGAACCCTGATGTCGCTGCTTCGCGATGCCGGGGTGGCGACCTCGTAGCGTCGAACACCGCGACGCCCGGCCGCTTCCTATCCGCCCCCCACTCGGCTAGCCTCGGTGCGTCTGCCGATCGAGGAGGAGTCCCGCATGGCGAAGCGACTGGACTGGCACTACCACCGCAAGGGTTGAACGTCCTGCACGCGAGCGTCCAAGTTTCTGGATGCCAGGGGAATCGAGGCGAAGGAGCTGGTCCCGGCCAGCCGCAAGCTCGGCCGCAGCGACGCGGCCAGCATCGCCAAGAAGGCGAGCCGCGTGGTGGTCGCCAAGGGCAAGAAGGTGAGCGAGTTCGCGCCCGCCGGAAAGGCCGCCAAGCCGATGGTCGACGCCATGCTGGGTCCGACGGGCAACCTGAGAGCGCCCTGCCTGGTGGTTGGCAAGACCGTGCTCGTCGGCTTCAACGAGGACGTATACGACGAGGTGTTCGGCTAGCAGCGCGTTGCGACCTCCAGGAGAGCCCCCCATGGCCGACGCGGTCCGCTACGAAGAGCGCGACTCGATCGCGATCATCACCATCAACCGCCCCGAAAAGCTGAACACGCTCACCGAGGAGGTGGTGCAGGGCATCGCGGACGGCGTCGACGCCGCAGCCGCCTCGCGCGAGGTGCGCGCGCTGGTGCTGCGCGGCGAGGGGCGCGTCTTCACGGCAGGCTACGACCTCGTGGCCGGCGAAGACGGCGGCTGGGGGAGCCGCTACGACGCGCCGTCGCCGAAGTCGCGGCCGGGGGCGTGGGACCCGGTGCGCGATCTCTCCTTCATGGGGCACAACGTCGAGCGTTTCATGAAGATCTGGCACTGCCCGAAGCCGGTGATCGGAGAGATCCGCGGCTTCGCGGTGGGCGGCGCCACCGACCTCGTGCTGTGCTGCGACCAGCTCTTCATGGCCGAGGATGCCTTCATCGGCTACGCGCCCTCGCGCATCTACGGCACGCCCACCACGATGATCTGGATCTACCGGCTGGGCCTCGAGCACGCCAAGCAGTTCCTGCTGACCGGCGAGGCCATCGATGCCGCGACGGCGTACCGCATCGGCCTGGTCTCACGCGTGCTGCCGCCCGACGAGCTCTCCGCGGCCACCGAGGAGTACGCGCAGCGCTTCCAGCACATCCCCGCCAACCAGCTCGCGCTCAACAAGCTGCTGGTCAACCAGGCCTTCGAGAACATGGGCCTGCGCACCACGCAGCTGCTCGGCACCTTCTTCGACGGCGTCACCCGCCACACCGAAGAGGCCTATCGCTGGGCCGAGTCGTTCAGCGAAAAGGGCTTCCGCCAGGTGATCCGCGAACGCGACGCACCGTGGGGCGACTACGGGGAGCGGCGGCGGGAGTAGCACGGCCCGCACGAAGAGCGTGCGAAGACCCGGCTAGGGGCCACACCGCTGTGTCGCCATGGGGCTACTCGCGATGGCTTCGAGATCGTCCTTGTCCACGCAGCGATTGGCCGCCGTGTAGGTGTTGCCCACCTTCAAGCACTGGCAGATGCAGACCTGCTCGTCGTCGCAGATGGGACCGCCGGAGGTGGGGCAGCTCAGCATGTCTCCGTTCTTCCTCTGGCAGGTGCCGCCGTTGCAGGCAGCTTCCCCGTCCAGCAAGACGCCGGCGCTCTCGTAGAACGGGACCCCGCCATCCTGGGCGTGGGCGGTCGAAGCGGCCGAGAAGAAAAAGAGCACAGAAATAAAGAACGTCGTCGCACGGTTCATCGGACTTCCTCCGCTTGGGCGTGTTCGGTTCCCGGCGAGCCTCCATGGCTCGGCGGTCAATCACACGAACCCCCGAGCCCGGTACGAGTTGCGGAGAAATTCGAAGGTCGCGACGCCTCTTCATCTGCCGCGCTGTCTGTCGAGATGGACTCCGCTGGAAGATCGATCGGTGCGTCCAGGAAGCCGCGCAGGTGCTTGGCGCCGGTCTCCGCCGAGGCGTCTGCTTCTTGCAGCAACATCTCAGAAAACCCGCAGCGGGTTCGAGCAGGACGGAACGGGCCGCGGGCGTAGCCCTGCCGCGAGGCCGAGCCGCCCGGAAACGGAAACAGTCCTGAAACAGACGACGGTCCAGGCAAGGCAGAGAGCGCGGCATTGCGCCACACATTTCGGTTTCGCGGACAGATATCGCCCCGGATGTGATATCAGGGCATGTGTGTTTTTAGCCCCGCCTTGACCCGCATCATCGAATCGAAGCCTCCGAGCGCCGCCGTGCGGGACCGGGGGCTCACACCACCGCTACCGAAACTGCCCGAGGACCCCAAGATGCCGCCGCTGACGCAAGAGGCTCTACGAGTCATGGCGCTTTCGATCGTTGCCCTGATCGGCAGCATGGCGGTCGCGCAGGCCGAGATACGTGTCGGCCCCGTTGATCAGACACACGGCTTTCCCCTCTGGTACGAGGACGACACCGGCCTGCGGCTGTCACTCTGCACCGACGAGGCGGCGGGCTGCTTCTTCGAGACACCGGATCCGACCCTGCCGTTGTCCTTTCCGGACAACTTCGCCGACGAAGCTTTCTACTGGGCCGCCGAGGCCTTCATATCCGGAGACGGGGGGCGGCGCAGAGCAATCCTGGTGATGGCTCGCGAGGGGGCCTTCGACCCCGAAGTCGTCGCCCACGGAAATCAGGTGGTCTTCTCACGAACCCGTTTCTTCATCGACGGCATCCCCGAGATGGTCGGCAACACCTACGAGATCACCTACCCCTACGGCACCCACACCTTCACTTCGACTCCAGGTGATGCGGGACCCGGTGTACACGGCGAGGGCCACTCCGACACCGCGGACGTCGGCCGGATCCCCCTGAGCTTCGATCTGGCTCTCGCCGAGTTTCCCACCTTTTTGATTCCCGAAGCGATGGACCGGGAGCAGCTGAAGAACTCGCCGGGAGCATTCATGATGGACCCGGTCGCCGCGAGCACCCGGCTCAAGGGCAGCCCGACCGGAAACAACTTCTTCCGCATCGAGGGCACCGACATCGGCCTCGCCTACCCTGGCTTCCGTTGCGCCGACGCCACCCTGGGACCCGATCCGGTGGATACCAACGACTGCGTCGAGACCGACATGTTCTCCATCATGGGCGAGGTGGCCTGGCGCTTCGGGGCCCAGATCGATCAAGCCATCTATGGCAAGGTCGACCAGGGAACCGCAGAGGTACCCGACCCCAAGACCTACATAGATGTCTGGCTCAACACGATCGAGGGGCAATCACTGGCCGTCAGTGTGGACGGTGGGCCTCGACAGACCTACGTGCCGACGGATATAGGCGGCAAGTACTTCGTCCGACTCGAAGAAGGCGTCGATTTCACCCTGCCCGCCGGTCAACAGAAGCCGGCTCAGATCGAGGTCGCCAATTCGACCGATGACCCGGTATTCACCCAGACGGCCCCGGTTGCCGACCGGGTGGTGATCACCCGAGCGGAGTACGACACCGATACGGGCACCATGCAGATCGCAGCCACGACCACCAACGCGGTAGACGTCAGCGATCTCTCGATCGACTTCCAGCCGGCCATCAGCGCCATGCAGGGGAGCTGGGTCAATGGAAACGGCTCGGGCTGGGGCGCCTACACCAAGGCCGACCCCCAGGCCCCCCACGTGCCGCCCATGCAGGTCAGCGTCATCTCGGCGGATGGTGGTAGCGACCATGCCCAGGTAGTGGTCACCGGAAATGCCGGATTGTTCGACGGCTGCCCCTTCGACCTGAGCGATGCGGATGGCGATGGGATCTGTTCAGATGAGGACAACTGCTCGCTGGTCGCGAACGAAGACCAGATCGACAGCGACGGCGATGGGCTGGGGGACGCATGCGACAACTGCCGCTTCGTAGCCAACAGCTCGACCTCGTCGACTGGGGGGGGCGACGATGATCAGCGCGACTCCGATGAAGACGGACACGGAGACATCTGTGACGCTGACTTCAACAACGACGGGGTCGTCAACTTCGGAGACCTGGCCATCCTGAGGGCTGAGTTCTCGAGCACGGAAGCCACACTCACGGACATGAACGGCGACGGGGTCTGCAACTTCGCCGAGGTCTTCCTATTCCAGAAATACCTCTTCAAGGATGTTGGTGCTGACGTGCGTTGACGTGTGCGCGCTCGACTGACAGCAAGCCGGCCCGTCCACCTTCGAGCTCTTCGTGGACGGGCCTGGCGGCCGCTCCACTGTCTGTTCCTTCGTGGATCGGCCTAGCGGCCGCTCCAGTGGGGCTCCCGCTTTTCCGCGAACGCCCGGGGTCCTTCCTTGGCGTCCTCGCTGGTGAACACCTTGCCGAGCAGAGGGCCCTGTAGCGCCCAGGCGTCTTCCTCGGTCAGGCCGCGCGTGTCGCGAATGATCTGCTTGCTGGCGGCCACCGCGAGCGGTGCGTTCTTGGCGATGCGCTCGGCGAGGGCGAGCGCTGCCTCGCAGGCCTGGCCGGGCTCGGCCAGCCGCGTCACCAGACCCAGCTCGTGGGCCTGCTCGGCGGTGATCGGATCCGAGGTCAGCGCCATCTCCATCGCGACGCCGTAGGGGATGCGGTTCGGCAGGCGGAAGAGCCCGCCGCCGGCCGCGAACAGCCCCTTGTTGACCTCCGGAATCCCGAGCTTCACGCCCTTCGCGGCCACGATCAGGTCGCAGCTGAGCGCGATCTCTAGGCCGCCGGCGAGCGCGAAGCCCTCGACGGCCGCGATCAGCGGCTTGCGGCTGCCGTTCTGCAGGAAGGTGTTGAAGCCCTTCGGCGGCCCCTCCTTGGCGAACGCCTTCAGGTCCATGCCCGCGCTGAAGCCACCGTCGGCGCCGGTCAGCACGCCGGCCGTCAGGCCGTCGTCGCCGTCGAGCTCTTCCATTGCCGCCACCAGCGCCTCGCCCAGCGCGCTGTTCACCGAGTTCTTCGCCTCGGGACGGTTCAGCGTGATCAGCCGGACGCGTCCCCGCGTCTCGGTGAGGATCTCGTTGGCCATGTCGTGTCTCCTCGTGTCCGTTTCGTCTACTTGGGAGGCATGCGGATGCCGCCGTCCACGCGCAGCGTCTCGCCGTTCATGTAGTCGTTGGTAATCAGCTCCGCGACCATCGAGGCCAGCTCGCTCGAGTCGCCGAGCCGCTTCGGAAACAGCACGTTGCGGCCGAGGTTGGCCTTGAACTGATCCGACGCCTCGCCCTGACCGTAGATCGGGGTGTCGATCAGGCCCGGCGCAATCGTGTTCACCCGGATCCCCACCGCGGCGAGGTCGCGGGCGACCGGCAGCGTGAGTCCCACCACGCCGCCCTTCGACGCCGAGTAGGCGGCCTGCCCGATCTGGCCGTCGAAGGCCGCCACCGAGGCGATGTTGACGACGGCGCCGCGCTGGCCGTCGCCGTCCACCGGGTCCTGCTTCGACATCGCGGCCGCCGCGAGACGCAGGCAGTTGAACGTGCCGACCAGGTTCACGCGGATCACGAACTCGAACTGATCGAGCGGGAACGGCTTGCCCTCCCGGTTGACCGTTCGGTTCGCGTTACCGAGGCCCGCGGCGTTCACCAGCGCCCGCAGCGGCCCGAGGCCGAGGGCCGCGTCCACGGCCGCCTGCGCCTGGCCATCGTCGGCGACGTCGGTCTTGACGAAGACGCCCGAGAGCTCCTCGGCAATCGCCTTGCCCTTTTCTTCGTTCAGATCGGCGATGACGGGCTTCGCGCCCAGCACCGACAGCCGGCGCGCGCTCGCCGCGCCGATTCCCGAGGCCCCGCCCGTGACGAGGACCGATGCTCCTTCGAGTTCCATGATTCAGATCCTCTCGATGATGGTCGCGTTCGCCATGCCGCCGCCCTCGCACATCACCTGCATGCCGTAGCGGCCGCCGGTGCGCTCGAGCTCGTTCAGCAGCGTGGCCATGAGCTTGGTGCCCGATGCGCCGAGCGGATGCCCCAGCGCGATCGCGCCGCCGTTCACGTTCACCCTGTCCATGTCGGCGCCCGACTCCTTCTGCCAGGCGAGCACCACCGACGCAAAGGCCTCGTTGACCTCGAAGAGGTCGATGTCGCCGATCGAGAGACCGCTTCGCTTCAGGATCTTCTCGGTGGCGGGGATCGGGCCCGTCAGCATGGTGACCGGGTCGGCGCCGGCAAGCGCGAACGAGTGGAAACGCGCCCGCGGCGTGCAGCCGAGCTCGCTGGCCTTCTCGGCGCTCATGATCAGCACCGCCGAGGCGCCGTCGCTGATCTGCGAGCTGTTGCCCGCGGTGATCTTGCCGTCGTCCTTGAAGGCGGGCCGCAGGCCGGCCAGCTTCTCGGCCGTGGTGCCGTGGCGGATGCCCTCGTCGACGCTCATGATCGACTCTTTGCCCTCGTCGTCGACCACCGGCACCGGAACGATCTCGTTCTTGAAGCGGCCGTCGGCGGTGGCCTTCTCGGCCAGCTGCTGGGAGCGGGCCCCGAAGGCGTCGAGGTCTTCGCGCGTGAAGCCCCACTGGTCGGCGATCATGTCGGCCCCGATGCCCTGGGGCGGCAGGCCGGTGTCCTCGTAGCGGTCCTGCATGGCCTGCGGGAAGGGGAAGTCCATGCCCTTCACCACCGAGGCGCCCATCGGCACCTTGGTCATCACCTCGGCGCCGGCCGCGACCACGACGTCGTAGGAGCCCGCCATCACGCCCTGGGCGGCGAAGTGTATGGCCTGCTGGGAGCTGCCGCACTGGCGGTCGACCGTGGTGCCCGGCACCGACTCGGGCCAGCCCGCCGTCAGCACCGCGTTGCGCGCGATGTTGAGCGACTGCGGACCCACCTGCATCACGCAGCCCATCACCACGTCGTCCACCTGGGCGGGGTCGAGCTGGTTGCGCTCGGCGATGGCCCGGAGCACGTGGGCAGCGAGCGCGGCCGGGTGCCAGTCCTTGAGCTGTCCGTTTCGCTTGCCGCCGGGCGTTCGCACGGCGTCGACGATCACTGCTTCCTGCATGTTCTCTCTTTCCTCGCTTGGGATTCCTACCGAATCCGTCAGGGGTTGGAAGGCATGACGGGGCTCTCGAGCGCCCCGAGCACCTGTGCGGTCGCGAGCGCTTCGAGCTGCTCGCGGTCGATCCGGTTGCGGTGGACGCACAGCGCCACGAGCCCGAAGGTCGCCATTTGCACCATCGTCTGCGCCTGCTCGTCGGTCAGCTCGGGGCGCACGGCCTGAAGCCGCTGGCGCCACATGGAGCGAAGCTTGCGCTCGCCACGCACCATCGAGCGGCGCACGTCGGCGCCGAGGTCGCGCGCCTCGAGGACGTAGCAGGCGTACATGTCCGCGTTGTCGAGGACGACGCGCACGTAGGCGCGCACCAGGCCGGCCAGCGCCTCGCAGGGCGTCTGGCTGGCGTCGGCGACTGCCTCTTCGACGCCTTCGCCGATGCGGCGGGCGCCTTCGCGGATCGCCTCGGCGAGCACGTCCTGCTTGGTGGCGAAGTGCGCGTAGACCGCCGTGCCCGCCACGCCCGCCTCGGCGCCGATGTCGTTGACCGAAGTCGCGTGGAAGCCCCGCTCGCGAAACAGCCGAAGCGCGGCCGCGAAGATCTCGGCACGACGCGAGGGGCGGCCGCGGCGAGGGGGCTCGGCGGCGGCTCGACGCGGCGAGCGGGCGGAAGTGGGATTCGTGCGCATGGGGGGGAGGCGCGCGGGCGGCAGCATGCGAGTCGCTCCCGGGGCGCGGCGGCGGCTTAACTTAGTACCCGCTAAGAAAATCCGCAAGCGCGTATCGTTGCGCGCCGCGGCGGATCGGCGGTTGGCTCGCGGGTGGCGGTGGCGGTGGCGGTGGCGGTGGCGGTGAGGGTCATCTCTGGATTCAATCTCCGTCTACTACGCTGGCGGGCCGGGCGGCCGGCGACCCGCTTCGGAGGACCACCCCATGGCGCTTCACCGTCTGATCGACATCGAACTCGGCTCCCCGGTCCCCGCCGACCGCGAAACCTTCTGCTCGGAGATCGGACTGCGCCGCGGCGACGGCCGCTGGGGCACCGCCGACGCGCCCGATCGGCTCCGCATCGCCGAGACCGGGGGACGCTGAGCATGGATCTGGGGATAGCGGGCCGACGGGCGATCGTGTGTGCCTCGAGCCGCGGGCTCGGCCGGGCTTGCGCCGAGGCGCTGGCTCGCGAGGGCGTGGAGGTGACCCTCAACGGGCGCGATCCGGAGTCGCTCGCGAAGGCCGTGAGCGAGCTCGGCGCGGCCCACGGCGTCGAGGTGACGAGCGTCGCCGGAGACATCGCCAGCGAGGAGACACGACGAGCCCTGCTGGCCGCTTGCCCCGAGCCGGACATCCTGGTCAACAACAACGGTGGCCCCCCGCCCGGCCGCTTCGGCGACTGGGATCGCGACGCCTGGATTGCGGCCCTCGACGCCAACATGCTCGCCCCGGTGTTGATGATCCGCGCGGTGCTCGACGGCATGGTGGAGCGCGGCTTCGGCCGCATCGTGAACATCACCTCGGCGATGGTGAAGACGCCGCTCTCGCCGATGGGCCTGTCGACGGGGGCCCGCACCGGACTCACGTCGGTCGTGAAGGCGATCTCCCGCGACGTCGCGCGGGCGAACGTCACGCTCAACAACCTGCTGCCCGAGCGCATCGACACCGCGCGGCAGCGCGGCATGGCCGAGCTTCGCGCGAAGCTCGGCGGCGTCACGGTCGAGCAGGCCTACGACGAGATGAAGGCCTCCATCGCCGCCGGCCGCCTCGGTCGGCCCGAAGAGTTCGGCGACGCCTGCGCGTTCCTTTGCAGCGCGCAGGCGGGCTTCATCTCGGGTCAGAACCTGCAGCTCGACGGCGGCAGCTACGCCGGCCTGATCTAGGAAGCCGACACATGGCAAGGATCGAAGCCCCGTCTCTCGAAGCCCCCTGTCTCGAAGTCGCCTATCTGGTGGTGGGCGCCGGCCCGGTCGGCATGCTCGGCGCGATCCTGCTCGGGGGGCAGGGGCGCGAAACCCTCGTCGTCGAACGCGACGCCGGCACCCAGCGCGCGCCGGCCGCCCACGTCGTCAACGCGCGCACCTTCGAGATCTGCCGTCAGGCGGGCGTCGACATGAACGCCATCGCTCGGGCCAGCAAGGATCCGGCCGACGCCGGTCACGCGATCTTCTCGACGCGGCTCGACGGCGAGGAGATCGCGCGTCTGCCGTTCGAGCAGCAGAACGACGACTGCCTGCGCCACACCCCGACGCCGCTCCGCAACCTCTCGCAGCACCGCTTCGAGTCGATCCTGGCCGACGCGCTCGCCGACTCACCGGCCGCACGGGTCCGCTACCGCCACGAGTGGGAGGCCTGCACCCAGGACGAGAGCGGCGTCACGTCGACGATTCGCGATCTCGACAGCGGCGACGCGATCGAGGTGCGCAGCCGCTACCTGATCGCCGCCGACGGAGCGGGCAGCCGCATCCGCAAGTCGCTCGGCATCGAGATGGACGGTCCGCCGCGACTGCAGAGCTTCCTGATGATCCACTTCGGCGCCGACCTGCGCGACGTGGTGCGGGACCGGCCGGGCGTCCTCTACTGGATCATGGACCCGGAGGCGGGAGGCGTGCTCATCGCCCACGACATCGATCGCGAGTGGGTCTACATGCACGACTTCGACCCCGATCACGAAAAGGCCGAGGACTACGACGACGCGCGCTGCCGCGAGCTGGTCACGCGAGCGATCGGTCACGAGCACCCGCTCACGGTCCTCGATCGCGCCACCTGGACGATGAGCGCGCAGACCGCGCAGTGCATGCGCGACGGCCGGATCTTCCTGGCCGGCGACGCCGCACATCGCTTCCCGCCCACCGGCGGGCTCGGGCTGAACACCGGCGTGCAGGACGTGCACGGCCTCGCCTGGAAGCTCGCCGCCCTCGAGGACGGCTGGGCGCCGGCCTCGCTGCTGGACACCTACGAGGCCGAGCGCCTGCCCGTGGCCCGCCACAACGCCGACCAGAGCCTGCGCAACGCGGCCAGGCTCGTGCAGGTGCCGGTCGCCCTCGGCACGACCGAGGAGCCGACCACGGCGCGCATGCGCGCCACCCTCGACTCGCCGGACGGACGGCGCGGCGTCGAGGAAGCCATCGCCGAGCAGGCCGAGCACTTCGACATGCTCGGGCTGCAGCTCGGGTACGTGTACGAGAACGGCGCGATCGTGCCCGACGGCAGCGAAGAGCCGGCCTTGGCGAACCCGGTTCGCGAATACCGCGCCTCGAGTCGGCCCGGTGCGCGGCTCCCTCATGCCTGGCTGGTGGTGGAAGGTCGCCGCGTGTCGACCCTCGACCTCGTGCGAAGCCACGGCTTCACGCTGCTGACGTGGCGCGACCACGCCGCCTGGGCGAAGGCGATCGCGTCACTCGACGGCGTGCCCGTCGCGCACGTCCGCATCGGCGAGGACGCATCCGAGGACGGGACGCACTGGTCGGAGGTCTGCGGCATCGAGCCTGGCGGCGCTCTTCTCGTACGGCCCGATCAGCACGTCGCGTGGCGGGCCCGCACGGCGCGCGACGACGCACGCGAGGCCCTGCGAGCGGCGTTGGCGGCGGTGCTGGGCGCGCAGGCGACCGCGGGCTGAGCGGCGCGCCGAGGCGCCCCGCCCCTACGACCAGATCCGCTCCTCGAACAGCACGAACAGCTCCTCTCCCTCGCGCCGATCGCGAAGTGCCTCGCGCAGCTCGCCGAGGCAGCTGGCGCGCTCGTGGAGATCGGCGTCCCCGCAGCCCTTCCACGATTCGGCGACCGCGTCGATCCGCTCGTCATCGAGCGCGGCCAGCGCCTCACGACAAGCGTCGGCGACGACCCACACCGGGTACGAGCGGCAGGTGGCATCGCGAAGCTGCCGCGTCGCCGGACCGCCGCTCGAGCCCACCATCGAAGCGAGCTCGGCGAGGGCCGCCGGCCCCTCCACCGGGATCGGCTCGGCGGCGACGTCGCCCGGCAGATCGTCGATCGAAGCCACCTGCCGGGCGTCGTCGGGGTGCGCGACGAAGAAGACGAGGTCCATGCCCGACTCATCGGCACGCAGCCCGGTCCTCTTCAGTCGCGCATCGGCTCAGCAGCAGCGCCCGGCTTCGGACTCCGCCGGCTGCTCGGCCTGCGCGTCGAGGTCGCCGCCCGGCCCGAAGGTCTCCGAGTCCTCGACGATCCGGTAGTACTCCCAGCGCATGCCCTGGGGATCGAGGGCCCAGACCTTGTTCTGCGTCGCATAGCAGCAGGTCTGCTCGTCCTCGACCGAGTCGGCGAGGCCGGCCGACTTGAGCCGCTCGGTGGCCGAGCGCACGTCTGCCTCCTCGAAGACCTCGACGCCGAGGTGGTTGAGGCGCTCGTCGGCATCCGGGTTCTCGAACAGCACGAGCTTGAGCGGCGGCTGCTCGATCGCGAAGTTCGCGTAGCCGGGCTTCCGCTTGTTGACCTTCGCGTCGAAGAGCTTCGAGTAGAACTCGACGGCCTCGTCGAGGTCCTTGACGTTCAGGGCGAGCTGCACACGCATGGTTCGACTCCTTGGCTCTGTCCGGTGGGATCTGTCCGGTGGGATCTGTCCGGTGGGATCTGTCGGTTGGCGAACAGCCGGCGCGGGCGTCCGGCTCAT